>NZ_LMDT01000006.1:0-238983 GCF_001425885.1 Ensifer sp. Root1252
GTCACGCTCGCTCATCGCAATCAATCCCATCCGCAATCTCCCAGGTCATCAAAACCCGGGGAGAGTGACATTCTTACTTTGCAGGATCAGGACACTTTAACTTTGCGGCTACACGAGAAAATCAGATAAGATAGATTATGGAACATATAGATGTGCCGAAATGCCCGTTTCCGGGCGTATTGCACCTACTCTTGGCTTGACCCAGCCGTTCGCGGCTGCTTATTCGTTCGCCACGAAACCTCGTTTTGCAAGGCCCGATGCGATGAGCGAATTGCGCGTTCTTTCAGATGCTTTCATTCCAGAACTGCCAAACCGCTACAATGGCAAAGTGCGCGAAAACTATGATCTGCCCGGCGGCGAACGCATCATCATCGCGACCGACCGGCTGAGCGCCTTCGACATCATCCTGACGTCCATTCCGCACAAGGGTCACGTGCTGACGCAGACGGCGCGCTACTGGTTCGAGGAAACCGCCGACATCTGCCCGAACCATGTGATCAGTTATCCCGACCCGAATGTCGTCATCGGCAAGCGGCTCGACATCCTGCCGGTCGAAATCGTCGTCCGCGGCTATCTCGCCGGCACCACCAGCACGTCGATCCTGACGAAATATCGCAACGGCGAGCGCGACATGTATGGCATTCGTTTGCCCGACGGTCTGCGCGACAATCAAAAGCTTCCGCAAGCAATCATCACGCCCACCAGCAAGGCCTTCGACGGAGGCCATGATGAACCGCTGTCGGAAGACGAAATTCTAGAGCAAGGCCTCCTGACGAAGCAACAGCTCGATACCGTGTGGAGCTATGCGCTGGCGCTGTTTGCGCGGGGCCAGGCGCGAGCCGCCGAACGTGGCCTGATCCTTGTCGATACGAAGTACGAGTTCGGCACCGACAAGGATGGAACCATCATCCTTGCCGACGAGATCCACACGCCCGACAGCAGTCGATACTGGATCGCCGACAGCTATCAGCAGAGCTTTGAAAACGGCGAGCGGCCGAAAAGCTTCGACAAGGATTTCGTGCGCGCCTGGGTCACCGAGCGCTGCGATCCCTACAGGGATCCGGTCCCGGAAATCCCGAGAGAACTGGTCGAGCAAACGTCAGCTGTCTATATCGAAGCCTATGAGAAGATCACCGGGCGCACCTTCGTTCCGAATCTTTCGGGTGGCACCGTGCTGGAGCGCATCCGCAAGAACCTGGCGCCGTATTTTTCGAAATAGGCCTGAATATTAGATATTTCGAACACGTGAAGTTCAGGCGTCTCCGAGCACGGGGACGTCGACTTCGAATTCGAGACGCATCAGGTCATAAGCCGGCTCGACATGATCAGGCGTTTCACCTTGGACGGTGTCGTAGTCGAGCGGCACATGCATATGCGTCAGAACGGCTTTCTTCGGACGAAGCCGATCGATCCAGCCAAGTGACTGCACCAGCGACAGATGGCTCGGATGAAATTTGTACTGGAGGGTATCGAGCACCAGAAGCTCGAGACCATAAAGGTTTGCGATCGTTTCCGGCGGAAAGTCGCTGACATCGCTGCAATAGGCGAAATCGCCGACGCGAAATCCGAGCGAGTGGATATTGCCGTGAAACTGCATCAAGGGCTGGAAGGTGATCGGGCCACCTGCCCCTGTTATGATCACGGATGAAAGATCGTCGGCGATGATATGTGCGTCGACGATGGGCGGATAGCCGCTTCCGGGCGGCGATTCCAGGCAGTAATGAAACCCTTCGCGAATCCGGCCCATAGTGAAAGCGTCCGCCCAGATCGGTACTCTCTTCTTATTTTCAATGACATAGCCGCGCAAGTCATCGATGCCATGCAGATGGTCCGCATGGGCATGGGTATAGAGCACCGCGTCGATGTGGCGGACATTTGCCGCCACCATCTGGGCGCGAAAATCCGGACCGGTATCGATGACCACAGTCGTCTTGCCGCCATCCGGCGCGATCTGCTCCACCAGCAGAGCGGCGCGCATGCGGCGGTTCTTCGGATTTTTGGGATCGCAGGCGCCCCAGTCCCCGGTGATACGCGGCACGCCAGGCGACGAACCACAGCCGAGAATGGTGAAAGCGCGCCTGAATGCCACGTTAGAGCCTCGGCATCTTGGAGAAGATGCGGAAAGCGTTTTCCGTCGTATGCGTTGCAATCTCGTCCTTCGTCACACCGATCGTATCGGCCAGAACATCGGCCGTGTGCGCCACATAGGCAGGCTCGTTGCGCTTGCCGCGAAACGGCTTGGGCGCAAGATAAGGTGCGTCGGTCTCAACAATCATGCGATCATGCGGAACCGTCTTCGCGATCTCGCGCAGTTCTTCCGATTTCGGGAAGGTCAGGATGCCGGAGAACGACACGTAGCCGCCGAGCTCGACGCCAATTCGCGCCAGATCCGGACCCGACGAGAAGCAATGCAGAAGGAAGGGGAAGGCGCCCTTCCCTGTCTCTTCGGTCAGGATCGCCGCCATGTCGTCGTCTGCCGAACGGCTATGAATGACGAGCGGCAAACCGGTTTCGCGCGCCGCAGCGATATGCCGGCGCAGACCCTCGGCCTGAGCGTCGCGCGGCGCGTTGTCGTAGAAATAATCGAGACCCGCCTCGCCGATCGCCACCACCTTCGGGTGGGCCGAAAGCCGGATGAGATCGTCTGCAGTGATATCAAGCTCTTCATCCGCGTTGTGCGGATGGGTGCCGACGGAACAGAAGACGTTCGGATAAGCTTCCGCAATCGCAAGGATCGTGTCGAACCGCTTCACGCGTGTCGAGATCGTGATCATCTGGCCGACGCCTGCTGCGCGCGCGCGCTCGATGATAGCGTCGCGCTCAGCCTCGAAGTCGGGAAAATCCAGATGGCAATGCGTATCGATAAGCATGCTGATCGTGCCTTATTACGCTTCCGGGGCGACATAGCGTGGGAAGACCGGCTTCGGCGCTTCAAGCGGCGTTCCGGAGACAAGACGGCCGGTCTCGCCGAGTGCCGCAAAGTCGCGCTTGTCGGCTGGGGCTGCCACCAGGTCGAGCAGTTTTCCTGACGATTCCGGCATGAAGGGCTGCAACAGGACGGCAATCTGGCGAACGACCTCGGCGGTGACGTAGAGCACGGTTGCCATACGCGCCGGATCGGTCTTTTTCAGGGCCCAAGGCTCCTGGCCGGCGAAATAGCGATCGGTCTCCGAAACGACCGCAATGATCGCCGCAAGCGCGCGGTGGATCATCTGCTTGCCCATCTCGTCGCGGGTGATCTCGAGCAGCGCATCGGCGGCCGCCAACATCGCCTTGTCTTCGTCGGTCAACGCACCGCAGACAGGAATATGGCCATCGCAATTCTTGACGATCATCGACAACGAACGGCTCGCCAAGTTGCCGATGCCATTGGCAAGGTCGGAGTTGATGCGGGTTGCAATCCCCTCCTCGCTGTAGCTTCCGTCCTGGCCGAAGGAAACCTCGCGCAGGAAGAAGTAGCGGATCTGGTCGAGACCGAAATGCTCGACGAGATTGAACGGATCGACGACGTTGCCGAGCGACTTCGACATCTTCTCGCCCTTGTTGAGCAGGAAGCCGTGGGCGAAGACGCGCTTGGGCAGCGGCAGGCCGGCCGACATCAGGAAAGCGGGCCAGTAGACCGCGTGAAAGCGGATGATGTCCTTGCCGATGATATGGATGTTCGCCGGCCAGAATTTCGCCCGCGGTCCCTGCGGATTGTCGAGATAGCCGGTCGCGGTGATGTAGTTGGTGAGCGCGTCGACCCAGACATACATGACATGACCAGGATCGTTCGGCACCTTGATGCCCCAATCGAAGGTGGTGCGCGAAACAGACAGGTCCTTGAGGCCTGACTTCACGAAGGAGATCACTTCGTTGCGGCGCTCAGCCGGGCCGATGAAGTCAGGGTTCTCTTCGTAGTGCTTCAGCAGCTTGTCCTGATACTCCGACAGCTTGAAGAAGTAGCTCTGCTCCTCGACCCATTCGACCGGCGTGCCCTGCGGACCGTAACGCACGCCGTCGGCGCGCAGCTCGGTCTCGTTCTCCTGGTAATAGGCTTCGTCGCGCACGGAGTACCAGCCGGCGTAGGAATCCTTGTAGAGGTCGCCCGCCTCGCCCATGCGGTTCCAGATGTCCTGCGACGCCTCGTGGTGGCGCTTCTCGGTGGTGCGGATGAAGTCGTCATTCGACGCGTTCAGGAGAACCGCCATCTTCTGGAATTCCGAGGAGTTCCGGTCGGCGAGTTCCTGAGGCGTCACGCCTTCGCGGCGCGCCGTCTGCTGCATCTTCTGGCCGTGTTCGTCCGTGCCCGTCAGGAAGAATACGTCGCGTCCGTCCAGGCGCTGGTAGCGCGCCATTGCATCCGTTGCGATCAACTCATAGGCGTGGCCGATATGCGGCTTGCCGTTCGGGTAGGAAATCGCGGTGGTGATGTAAAAGGGGGACGTGTCTCTCATAAGCGGATTCAATCTATCTCGGATAAAGCTACCGACGCTCTTAGCGCATACGCCGCGCGGAAGGAACCGGGAGATGGCAGAAAAGCCCGCACCGAAGCCGCTGATCGACATCCATTCCCGCTTGTGTGGACGCAAACGAAACAATAGAACAAATAGGAAACAAACGCGAAGGGATCGTCATGTTGCGCCAGCTTGAACGTCAATTCGAAGCGGCATCGGCCCACTACGCCGAAGACAACGGCATCGAGCGGGATGCAGATTGGTTCATGCTCAAGATGCAGGAGGAAATCGGCGAACTGACCCAGGCCTGGAACAAGCACACCGGCCGCGGCAGGCGGCATGGAAAATCAGAGGACGAGATCCAGACCGATATGGCGGACGAGGCCGCAGATCTGCTGGGTCACGTGCTGCTTTTCGCCCACCATCACGACCTGGATCTGGTCGCTGCGATCAAGCGCAAATGGAAGTTTCAGGTCCAGCTATAGCGCCGCCTTGACGTCGTCCAGCAGCGAAAGAATGGTTTGCTTGCGATCGAGATTATAGGCGTCGCTGATGGTGAGGCGTTCCCCGGTCGTGGCCGAAAGCCGGGCGAAACGCTCGGCGCGCATGATGTCGCCGGCAACGGCCGCATCGCGGGCTTCGCGCATCAGCCGGCCTGTCAGCAGCGACGTGAAGAAATCGAAGATCGTTTCGCTGTCCTTGGCCGAAAGCACGTCGGCAAGTTTGTGCATGTCCTTGCGGATCCCCGGCCCTTGCCCCGCGAGGATCGCCTCGAAGGTCGCGGTGATTTCCAGACCGCCGTAGTTGATGAGCTTCAGCGCCTCCGCCACGCTGCCATTGGCAGCGGCCAGAACGCGCGCGGCATTTTCGCTCTCAAGATCGAAGCCGAGATGACCGAGCGCCTGGCGCAGCGCCAAAGGCTCCAACGGCTTCAGCCGCAGCGGCAGGCAGCGCGAACGGATGGTTGGTAATAGCTTACCCGGCGCGTGGGTCAGCACCAGGAACAGCGACCGACGCGGCGGTTCCTCGAGAATTTTCAGGATGGCGTTGGCGGCGTTCCGGTTGAGATCGTCGGCCGGGTCGATGATGACGATGCGCCAGTTGCCGGTGCCGGATGTCTGCGAAAAGAACTTGCCGGCCCTTCGCACCTCGTCGACGGTGATGGCACCCTTGACCCTGCCCGTCTTCTCGTCGACCGGCCGCGTCAGATGCAGAAGATTGTGCGATGCGCCGGAGGCCAATTGCCGGCCGACGATCGAGGCCGGGTCGGGATCCTCAAGCCTTTCGGGCGCAGTCGCGGGATCCGGGTGATTGAGGATGTGGCTGGCGAAGCGAAACGCAAGCGTCGCCTTACCGATACCCTCCGGCCCTTCGATCAGAATGGCGTGGTGTCCCTTGCCCGAACGGTAGCTCTGGGCCAGAAACGCTTCCGCCTGCTCATGACCAAACAGCCGGTCGTTCTGGACCGGCGCGATTGCCCCTTCAAGTACACCTGGCGCTTCCGACGTCATGGTGCGGACCCCGCATTCGAAGGCCCGGAGACTTCAGCGTTCGCAAGCAAGCTCTCTAGCAGGCCGAGCACCTCTGCGGCAATCGCCTCGGCGGATTGCGTCGCATCGATAACCCGGCACCTGTCCGGATCCGCCCGTGCGATATCGAGGAAGGCCTCGCGGCGCTTTTCATGCGTCTCAAGCTCTTCCTTCTCGAAACGATCCGGGCTGTCATCGCCGGCGCGGCGTTGGGCGCGCTCGAGACCGATAGTCGCCGGCAGATCGAAAATCACGGTCCGGTCCGGGACTACGCCATTGATGGCAACCCGCTCCAGCGTCTCGACAAAGGCCGGCTCCAGATTGCCGGTGATGCCCTGGTAGACGCGCGACGAGTCCATGAAACGGTCGCAAAGCACGATCGTTCCCCCAGTCAGCGCCGGCCGGATGACCTCTTCGACATGATCGCTGCGCGCCGCAGCAAACAGAATGGCTTCCATTCGGACGCCGAAGGCTTCGGCCGCCCCCGAAAGCAGCACATGGCGCACCGCTTCGGCCCCGACCGATCCGCCCGGCTCGCGCGTCGTCAGCACCTTGTGGCCGAGCGCGCGCAGAGAATCGGCGAGCAGGCGCAACTGGGTCGATTTGCCGGCCCCTTCCCCGCCCTCGAATGTTACAAACAGACCTTTTGCCAGCGGCACAATGCTTTCCTATATCGGCATGCGATTTGGCTCTGTTTAGCCGATTGGCCCACCCGATGAAACCGCCAGAACCGGTTTTGTTACAGCCAGAAGAAGAAGAGTTCCTGCAGAGCGTCGAGCGCGCGGCTCGCCAGTGTCCCTTGGCCCACTGCTCCCGCCGTCTTGACCGGAACCTCGCGTAGCAGCTTTTCGCCGTTCCACAGTCGGACGACACCGACCTCGGCGCCGGCTTCCACGGGAGCGCGCAACGGCCATTTGTAGACGACACGGGCCGTCAGGCGTTCCGGGTTGTTGACCGGCAGCAGCACATCAACCGGCCCACCAGCGACAAGCGCGACATGGGAGGCCGCACCGCCGTAGATACTGGCCTCGCCGATCGCCTCGCCATCAGCAAAAATTCGCCGCTTTTCGAACGCCGTCATCGCCCAGTCAAGCACCTTGCGGCTTTCCTCCGTACGCTCCTTATCGGTATCGAGCCCGCCCATCGCGAGATAGACACGCCGGTCGCCACGCGGCATCGATGCGGCCAGCGAAAAACCGTAGCCTTCGGCAAAACCCGTGGCGACACCATCGACCCCGAGTTTGGCCGCGATCAACGGGTTCTTGTTGCGCTGAAGGATCTTGTTCCACTCGAACTCAGGCTGGGCGTAGAGCCGATAGAGATCGGGGTGCGCCTCGTGCAGATGACGGGTCAGCGTCACCAGTTCGGTCATAGTGATCCGGTTCTGGGGATCCGGCAGACCTGTGGCGTTACCGAACGTGGCGATAGGCATGCCGAGTTCGCGAGCGCGGGCCGTCATCTTTTCGGCAAAGGCGGTTTCGCTACCGGCCATCCCCTCTCCGAGGATGATGCAGGCATCATTGGCAAGCTGAACGGCCACCCCTTGCAACAGATCGGCCACGCGAATGCGCGACTTCAGCGCAGCAAACATCGTCGAAGTGCCGGATGGGGCGCCGCCCGTGCGCCACGCGTGTTCGGAAACGTCGAAGGCCGTTTCGGCCGAAAGCTCACCCTTGGCGATGGCCTCGGCCACCACTTCCATCGTCATCAACTTGGCAAGAGAGGCGGGCGGAACCGGTTCGTTCTCGGCGCGGGAAAACAGAACGGTGCCGGTTTCGGCATCCACCAGCAGGATCTGCTTTGCCTTGGTGTCAAACGCCACCGGCGGCGTCTGAGCCGCTGCCGCACTCGCGAGCAACGCCGCAAGGCCGAACGTGACCGTAAGCATCATCAAGCGCATGGGAAACTCCGGTTTCCCATTGGGCATAGCAGCGTCATCAGAATGGTACAACGCCCCAGGTTACCTGAGCGAACCGGTTCTGCCTTGGCGCTTCGCATGGGCAACGATGGATTCAGGCGTAAGCGGATTGGTCTCGACCATGATCGCTTCAAACGGCGATTCCGCATCGCTTACCCGCACTTCCACATAGGCGGCCGCATAGGCCATGTTGCCGTCAGGCATCGGAATGTATTCCGGTCGCTCGCGCGGGATCGGCCCGATTTCCGGAAGCATGACGAACTCGCTCAGCGACGGCGGTGCTGCAAATTGCGGGACAGGTGCAGCCAACGCCGTTACCGTACCGGCGGTATCAAGGGACGATTTCGGCGGAATGACCAGCGTTCCCAACTGGTTGCGCATCGGCTCATTCGAGGCGACCATCACGCCGGTTGCGATCTGGCCCTCCGGCATGACGCCCGGACTGCGGTCGCCCTTCGTGACATAGGACGCCATGAGATAGGGCATGTCGTTGCCTTCAAGCGGTGCGCGGCCGACATATTGCACCCGAACCTTGGCACTGCCCTTCTGCTTGATATCGAGCAAATCGGCTGTCTTCGACGAAACGTCGATGATGCGGCCATATTCATAGGGACCGCGATCGTTCACACGAACGATGACGGAAGTGCCGTTTTCGGTGTTGGTGACACGCGCATAGCTCGGCAGCGGAAAGGTCGGATGCGCGGCGGACAGATGAAGCTTGTCGTAGACTTCGCCATTGGCCGTCAGGCGACCATGAAAGGCCGAGCCGTACCAGGACGCGACACCGGTCTTGTTGTAACCGAAATCTTCCTTCGGCTGGTACCACTTGCCCTTGACCTGATAGGCTTTGCCGACCTGAAAGCGGCCGCCGCCCTTCGGAATATTCTTGCCGGTAGCGACACGGGGGCTCGCCTTCACGCCATAAACGGACTCAGCAAAGTATTCTTTGCTTCTCGACTTGCTCTTCTTGATACTGGACGTCGATCCGCAAGCCGCAAGCGTTGCGCAAAGCACAGGGACCGCCGCAAGGCGCAGTCCCTTGATCAGATATGCCGCATTTTTACTGGATGTCATCTGTCCCACAACATCATTCGAATAAGCCGTACTCGAAACCTTCCACTCGTGCCCCCAGCGGAAATCTCGGCGTCCCGAAACGGAACAGTCGATTAATCATGACAGCAACAAGGCAAAATTGCGAACCGACGAATGGCTGACGGCTCGAAATCTCCAGTTATGGTTTACGAATGGTTACCCGGACAAAATGGGCAGCGGATGCGCCAAGAAAATCTTTCCGCCCACGCATGTTAAATCTTGCAAAGCAGCAAGGCTTCGCGCAATAACGCCCTGCCCGGAGGAGTGGCCGAGCGGTTTAAGGCACCGGTCTTGAAAACCGGCGTGCGTGAAAGCGCACCGTGGGTTCGAATCCCACCTCCTCCGCCATGGCTGTCTCATTTTTCGCCACCCATTATTGCGCTCGGTCGCCAAGTGAATGCTTTGGCGGCGAACACATACAAGTTTTGCGAGTATTCCCCGATCATAGCCGCAGCATTGACGGCGCTTGCAAGGCGGTGGCTCGACCCGCTTGCCATCCCAGATAATTTGAGGGAAAGTCTGATTCCGGCCCATCGAGCCCTGGGCGATCTCCCAGAACTAGAGAAAACCATGCCTCTTAAATATTTGACGACAGCCGCTTTTCTCGCGCTTCTTGCGCTTGCCGGATGCGCAAGCACCGGCGGCAGCAACACGACCTATGCGCAGTGGCAAGGTCCAACACCTGTACCCGATCCGTCTGCGGCGAGTCCCGGCGGTTTCCGGCTCAGCTACTAACTTGCGCTAGTATACGCGTGTCGGACGGAGCGCATCGCGCGCTCCCATCCCCGGCCGCGCGATTTCAGTCGCATAGAGCTATTGGCCGCGAGATATTGTGATCGCGGGGCGATACAGGCGCCCATCGTTTGATCGGACGCCAGTCCCGGTGGAGCCCCTTCCGCTGCTTGATCCTATACTTCCAGGGAAATCGTCGTGAATCGCCGCATCACCGGTGGAAAGTATTGACTTCAATTATATTAGATATTCTTGATATTCAGTCCTCCAACAACCGAGGAACTGAACGATGCCCACCTACATCATTGAACGCGACGTCCCAGGGGCCGACAAGCTCAACCAGGACGACCTTTGCGCATTATCGGCAAAATCCAATGCTGTCGTCGCCGATCTTGGCGTACCATATACATGGATCACCAGTTATGTCGCCGGCGACAAGATTTACTGCGTCCACGAGGCATCAAGCGCCGACGTCATTCGCGAACATTCGGAACGCGCCGGATTTCCGGCGAACAAGATAACCGAAGTTGCTGCCGTCATAGGGCCTGCGACAGCATCCCAGGGGCGCAACGGTAAGTGACCGAAGCGACGTTATCATCGCAGTGCCCGGACACCGGGCACGAATGCGCGACGCAACGCCGGCAAAACAGTGATCCACCGGCACCGTCATTGACTTACGGCGGTATCAATGCAGGCTGGTTTGCCGGCATTCGGCGCCCATGCAGGGTTCCCCGGCACACCTTCCAAGGAGACGATCATGGCAAAAGGTCAAGTGCGAAGTAACCGCGAGGTTAGAAAGCCAAAGAAGGACAAGACTGTCAAAGCCGCCGTTGTGACGGAAGGCTCACAGGTGAAGCTGGCCGGCAGCAGTTTCTCCCTGGGCAAGAAAGACAAGAAGTAAGACGGTCGGCTTTAACCTCTCGAACTAACGACACGAGAGAGATATCCGTCAGTGGCCAGTCGAACTGGGGTGCGCAACGTCTCCGCGACATCCCGGCGCGACTGGTCGAGCACCCGCGGTCAGATGCCGGTTTCGTAGCGCGTTTGAACGTCGTATGTATTTGGCTGGAGATGCGAAGATCGCTACAGGCGGATGCCGCTGGCCACTCGCACTCCATTACGGCGTCCAACATCATCGGAAGCATTTGCGGCGGGTATTGTTGATCAGCTGCCAGCGCCACGCTTTGAGGCGGGCGCCGGAAAATCGAAAACGCCAACGCACCTCACGCCAATCTTTGTGCCTTCATTGCCACAGCTTGAGCACCAGTGCTCGCCTTTCGCAAAGAACTGTTGAACACGGCACAGTGCCCGGCATGCTTGCTGGACTTCGGAACGAAAGCACGGTTCACATCGTTAACCAAACCATCGCCGCCACCTCTGATCTAGTGGACGTTCACCGTGCTTGCAGCCTTGCTTATCGCCTCGATTATCGCATCGCCTAACATCGCCCTCAGCGCTGCCACGGTCGACGACCTGCAAGCCGACTTCGAAACGGCCGTGCCCTGCCAGCAGATAGACGGCCGGAACGTTTGGAAGGGAACGATCGCCTACTACATCCAGTCCTTCGTCTATCAAGGCGACACGCCGGTCGCGACCGAAGCGGCCGACGCTGTGCTGCCGGAGGACAACTCCGCGGAAACCGTCAAGGAATTCGAGGACGCCTGCTCCGCGACGCAGCCGGCCTGATTCAGGCCTCCTCTAGCAGATCGCCCATCGATATTTCTGCTGATCCCTTGATGGCAGGCTATTTCCACTGCGTCCCATCGGCCGCGGCGCAACCGTGCGGCGGGTGTCCGTTGCCAAATGTCAGCTTCAGCCGGTCACAACCCCATTGATTGAGCGGCCCGGGCATCGCCGCATTCAACGCGATACCAACTTCGTCAAACGGGCTCTGCTTGTTATCCACGTATTGATACCAGCGAAACCCAAGGATCGCGGTCGCGGCGACAACGATGGTCAGCAAGATTTGAATCAGCTTCGTCATTAAACCCTCATTCCATAAACGGAAGGAGGCATATCAGCCTCGCGCGGCGCGTGCAGCGACGAGTTGGTCAATCTGCGCTTGATTGAACCAACATTCACAGAATTTTAGGCACTTGCGGAACACATATGGAACAGATAGTGTCTGTTCTTGATTTGTTTCACGCCTCTGGAGCGACTTGCCATGCTGACCCGCAAGCAACAGGAATTGCTTCTTTTCATCCATGAACGAATGAAGGAGTCCGGTGTACCGCCGTCCTTCGACGAGATGAAGGATGCACTCGACCTGGCATCCAAGTCGGGCATTCACCGGCTGATCACAGCGCTCGAGGAACGCGGCTTCATACGCCGGCTTCCCAACCGCGCCCGAGCGCTCGAAGTCATCAAACTGCCGGAAGCCTATGCTGCGAGCGCGCAGCCCCGTCGCGGGTTTTCGCCGAGCGTCATCGAGGGTAGCCTTGGCAAACCGCCCGCCCCTGCCCCCGCGGCGAAAACGCTGCCGGTTGCCGACAACAGCTCCGTGTCGGTTCCAGTGATGGGCCGCATTGCCGCCGGCGTGCCGATCTCGGCGATACAGAACAACACCCACGACATTACCGTGCCGCTCGATATGATCGGCAGCGGCGAGCACTACGCCCTTGAAGTGAAGGGTGATTCGATGATCGAGGCCGGCATTTTCGATGGCGATACGGTGATCATCCGCAATGCCACCACGGCCAATCCCGGCGATATCATCGTGGCACTAGTCGATGACGAGGAAGCAACGTTGAAACGCTTCCGGCGCAAGGGCGCTTCAATTGCTCTAGAGGCCGCCAACCCGGCCTATGAGACGCGCATCTTCGGGCCTGACCGGGTCAAGATTCAGGGCAAGCTCGTCGGCTTGATCCGCCGCTACCACTAAGCCCGTCTCACGCCAGCGCAATTCGAGGAAAAGTGCGGAGCGGCTTTCCGCCAGGAAATGCGTAAAAACAAATAGATAGAGCGCCTAGTGACTCCGTTTAAACCGGAAACGCTCTAGCCGCCTTCATGCCGGCCAGCCGCTCTCTTACTTCAACGTCTCGCCACATAGGGTAGCGAGACGGAGATTTTCGGATCGAGTGTTTTTCACGCTCGACGGATTTTACTCGTGAATCGAGTACTCGCCCAACTCGCAGAGATCCTGCTTGTCTTCAGTCGTGTCGAGACCGGAACCTTCTTCGAATTCAAAGCGCATGTCGTATTTGCAGACATCACGTCCGTCGGCGATGGTAATTTCCATGCTTTCGCCCGGATTAAGCACCTGCCGCCCGAAGACGTCGTCTTCCCACTGATCAACACCGACCGGCGATGTGTAGAAGTTCGTCAAAACGGCATTCGTCTTGTTCTTAAGCTGAAAGACGAGATCCTCAGCGCTTGCGGTGGCCGTCGTTACGGCAAGAATGGCAAGAGCAGTCAGGGCGATCTTATATTTCATTTTATGTCTTTTCCTCCATTGTTGGCTTTGTTTGACACTACCTATACGGGTCGCGCTGTTGGGATATTCATTCCCAGTTCTGTCTAGAGACAATATTTTCAGCACTGACAATAGTGACCGAATCACCATTTCGGGGCGCGTCCTCGCAAGGCCATGTCGTTGGCGACTGCGGACGTTCGCAAACTGGCGGGCAAGCGCAGCCCGGTCGAATTGCGCTTTGAAAACAGTGGTTGGCTGCGAGGCGGGCAGCCTCGCTGCGCGTGTTGGACGCGCCGCATTGGCCCATGTTCCTTGCCCCCCGAAAACCGTACCTGCGTGCCGGCAGCATGTCCTTTGCGCAGGCACGCACAGCGTTTCACTTTCGACAATCGGGCTGCTATTGACGGAGAACCGCTTTAGCCAATCGCGCAGGCGCTGGGTGACTTGTTGCTTTCATCGTGCGAGGGGCTGAATCACGCGCTCGCCCGCCCTATCTACGTCACACTTTCGTTGACGCTCGCAACGAGCACGCGGCCGCTTACGCCACCGATGGCCGGTATTTCGACCGCCTTCGGATCTGCGTTCGCCTTGAACCTCGCGTGGGGCGTCGACCGCCAGCGGCATTCGCCGCTGCCAAACCTGTTGAGCGTGTGGCCGATGGCGCTCAATTCTCCTGAACGGAAACCCCGTCCTGGCCAATCTTGATCTCTACGCCGGTCGGTTTTGTTTCCTCGCGGTAGACATAGGCGCCGAGACCAATGACGGCGACGGCGAGCATGGCAATGATCAGATAGAGCCCATTACGGTTCATTCAGCAATTCCTCGCTTGGGTACGGTATGGGTAACTAGGTTCGTACCCAAGAAAGGCAACGGTGCGACGCGGACTGTTCGCTCCTCGCGCGGATGATGCAGGACGGATGCGAACGGCCGTAGGCTTTTTCTCCGCACGATCCGTTGGCCGAGCGCTCTTGCGACGCATCGGCTCGGGCCGCGGAACGTCCCCGACGTGGAGCACGAAAGCGTGCTGGCGCACGTATCGGGCACTTGGTCTGAATATGTGCCCGATGCGCGACGAGACGCCTCGTACCCCGCGCCTGAGCCCAATCGGCTGATGGCCCTACAACGAACGGCCTCAACGGGAGTGCGGTCCTCTGGATTGAGACTGCCCCCGAATGCGCTTGAGCACAAGCAACCCACCTCATAAGAAAGCTCATCAAATGCGCTTCAAAATCAGATGGATGATTGGATGAATCTCGATGTTCAGAACCTTGACGGAGCCTGCCACTGCGGAACGGTTCGCTTCAATGTGAAACTGAAGAGCGGCCTCCGCACCGCCCGCCGTTGCACTTGCTCCTATTGCCAGTTGAAGGGCGCGGTTGCCGTCTCTGCCGCCAAGGACGGGGTCACGGTTCTCTCCGGCGGCGAGGCACTCACCAAATATCAGTTCAACACGAAGGCTGCAGAGCATTACTTCTGCTCGAAGTGCGGCATCTACACATTCCACAAGCCGCGCGCGAACCCGGATTTCTACGGCGTCAACGCCGCGTGCCTTGAAGGCATAAGCCCATTCGATTTCGAGGAGCTACCGGTGAACGACGGCATCAACCACCCGATGGACACGAAGGGATCGACCGGCCCAAGGCTCGCAGGAACGCTCAAGTTTATCCCGGCGGAGTGACGACAGGCGCGGCTGGCAGGACGCCGGCCGCAGCCGTTCAAACTGCTGCACCCTGAATGAGGGGGGCGTTCGTTGCGCCGCCAAGACGTCGAAGATCTACTCGCGGAACGCGAACGGGCGCGCTTGACGAGGCAGAGTGTTGCCAGAAGCAATGGGGATGGAATCGGCAATCTGCTGCTTGGATCGAACGTCGAAGAGGGAGATAACGGGAACCAATTGCCACACCAAGAGGAATGTGTGGCAGCAGATGAAATCCTGCAGTCCAAATAGCGAAACTAATTCAACTACTTAGGAGTGGCTTTGGAGGCCTCGCCCGGAATTGAACCGGGGTACAAGGATTTGCAGTCCTCTGCGTCACCACTCCGCCACGAGGCCTCATCGACTGAGATTATCAAGTCGTGGCGAGCGTTTAGAATGAATATAGAAAGAGCGCAAGAGGGGATTTCTGAAAAACGTCCTCAGGCATTTCTGAAATTCCATCTTTCTCCAACTCTTCCACAGGCTTACCGATCCGGCCCCATAACGGATCGCCGCGAACCCCTTCGACGACAGGCGGCGGGCGCTATACGGCAGCGTCCGACACGAGGCAATTGGATGGATTTACCATTTCGACAGACGGCCCGAATCTTCCGTCCAACCCTTCTTCCGACGTCGCGGGGCGCTGCTACCTTGTACACCGTTTCACGGTAAAGCTACCTTGCACCAAGATTCTTCAGGGAATTGGACGTTGAATCCAGAGTTGATCATCTACCCAAGCTCATACTGACGGTAGTTTTCTGTGGAATGTGCATTGCGGTCGCAATCTGGCGTCTATTCCAGCTCGCGGTGACCGGCCGATTGGACATGTCGCCAATTTTCCCGAACCTTAAGGCAGATTTCCGAGCCAATCCCATCAAGCTGCTTCTAGCAAGCTCTCTTGTTGTGTTCTTTCTGGCACTATCGGCTCTGGGGTTGATAATCGGTATTGATATCGCGCTCGGTGGATAACTTAGACGGCTACACGCTTCCGGCCCTCATCATTCTCTCTGATGACGCCGAGCACCGTCTAACACCAGGGCTTGGGCTGTCCCTTCCAGGGCCGAACCAAGCCCTCCGATACGAGCACGGCGCCGAGAGAGCGGCCGTCGCGCATCACCACGCGCAGCTTTTCGCTGTTCTTGTCGTCGCTCCTGCCGATGGCCTCGATCAGCCTGAACTCGCCGGCGTTCAGCAACTCGCGCAATCGCTGCTTGGCGTAGAAGCCGCGGGCACGTTCGCTATCGCAACTCGCCTGCTTGATTCGCGGTGCATCGACGTCGGCGACACGGATCTCCTCGCCCTGGTAGCGGAATGTTCCGCCGTCGACGACGCAATTGTCGTTGCGGGTACCGCAGAAATAGAACTGATTCGCCTGGGGCTCGACGGCCGTGGGCTGCGCGATCGGGCGCTCGACGGGTGTCGGTGCGGCCAACCCGACATTGACTGCGGGTATCGGTCCGTCGACAGGCTTCGTCTTGTGCGTAGCCGAGGGCATGGCGACACGGGCCTGCGCCTTCGGCCGATCGTCCGACCTGGATGTGGATGTCGACTTGGGCGCCGATGCGAACACATCCGAAACGCCCGGCAGATCCCGCAACTGTCCACGGTGGTCGTACGCAACAACGCCGCCGACTGTCAGCACCGCGGCGAGATACCAGGGCAGCATTCCGCCCTTTTTCTTTGTCCGGCTGCCGCGGCGACGCCCGCGGCTTGTCGTGGTCTTAGCCATTCCGCCCCATCCTTAATCCGGGCGGCATTATGCTGCCGATCCGTTGCCGAATGGTTTTCAACGACAGCCCGAATGCGGGAGTTTGCGCACAAGTCGGTCGGGAGGACGCGGCGGTCCATGACTTTTATTCGATTGGAGCCGCCGCCACATCGTCGCCGACGAAGGAGCCGAATAGGCTCGGCTTCCGTGTAGCGTGAGCTTGTGGCGCCCTGTCGAAGCGAGGATCGCCCTCGCGAAAGAATCATCGTTCCTTCGAAGACCCCGTCCCGTTGCGTCGGCGCGCCCACCAGACTGCGAACCTTCGGCGGCGGCGGCGTACTGAAGGAATATCGTGCGAGAGGATGAGTAAGCCCAAGGGCACCATCCAGAATCCGAGCACGGGCAGAAAGCCGAGAAAGCCGCCGAATATCAGCAGCCCGCCAACCAGCATGCGCAGCAGTGGTGATTCCGGCAGCCTCAGGCGCCATTTGCCAAGCACGATCTGCCGTGTGTGCGGGTCTATGCCGAAATGCGTCTGTTTTCTGTTTTTATGCATCATTCCCTATCCGGCTGCCTTTCCCACAATTGGGGGCTTCTCCACAGGCTCGCAACAAAACTTCTCACTTTTTTTAAAAAAACAGCTTGGCAAATCGGAAAAGCATTTGTATTAGCAGCCTCACTTCTGCAGGACACGCCGCGCAGATGATCCCTGGTAGCTCAGCGGTAGAGCATTCGACTGTTAATCGACAGGTCGCCGGTTCGAATCCGGCCCGGGGAGCCAGTTTTTAAAGAGCCATTCGCGGTAACGCCCGAATGGCTCTTTTTCATTTTGCGGCTATGGTGCCGGCGACGCCTTCCTCCTTCCTCGCCCCCGGGAATGTCATGAGCGCAAATCCCACAACGCCGATTCTGGTCTGGTTTCGTCGAGATTTGCGCCTTCAAGACAATCAGGCACTTGCCACCGCGGCGCAGACGGGTGGACCGGTGATTCCGATCTACATCAATGAACCGGAGGAAAGCGGCAATGGGCCGCTTGGTGGCGCGCAGCGTTGGTGGCTGCACCATTCGCTCCAGGCATTGCGGGCATCGCTGCGGGCACACGGCTCCGACTTTATCCTGCGGACCGGTGCGCCGTTGGATGTGATCGCCGAGATAGCGCGGGAATCGGGCGCGACGACCGTGTTCTGGAATCGCCGCTACGACCCGAGCGGAATAGGAACCGATGCGCCGTTGAAGAAAGCGCTCGTTGAACGCGGCTTCACCGTCAGCAGCTTTGCAGGGCAACTGTTGCATGAGCCGACACGGCTCCTCACGAAGGGTGGCGGCCCTTATCGCGTGTTCACGCCGTTCTGGCGTGCGCTTGAGGCCAGCGGCGAGCCGGCGGCGCCGATTGAGACGCCGGAAATGATCAGAGCGCCTGTGAGGTGGCCGGCATCCGAGGAGCTTGAACGGTGGAAGCTCTTGCCGACGCGGCCGGACTGGGCATCGACGTTCGCCGAAATCTGGACGCCGGGCGAGCAGGCCGCTGCCGAACGCCTGCACAAATTCGTTGAACATGCCCTTGCCGGCTACAAGGCTGAGCGGGACGTCCCTGCAGCGCAAGGTACGTCCATGCTCTCTGCGCATCTTGCCTTCGGCGAAATCTCTCCGGCGCAGATCTGGCAGGTCACGCGTGGCCTGACGGAAACGCCGGTGGACGATGTCGTCACTTTCCGCAAGGAACTCGCCTGGCGCGAGTTCTCCTACAATCTGCTGTTTCACAATCCGGATCTCGGCCGTCAAAACCTCGATCGTCGTTTTGATGGCTTTCGCTGGCTGGACAATGACGAACAGTTCCACCGCTGGACAAGGGGCCTGACCGGCTATCCGATTGTCGACGCCGGCATGCGGCAGCTCTGGCGCCACGGCTACATGCACAATCGCGTCAGGATGATCGTCGCCTCCTTCCTGATCAAGGACCTGCTGATCGACTGGCGACGCGGAGAGGCGTGGTTCCGCGACACGCTGGTCGATGCAGATCCGGCCTCGAACGCAGCAAGCTGGCAATGGGTGGCGGGGTCCGGCGCCGATGCCTCGCCTTTCTTCCGCATTTTCAACCCGGTGCTCCAGGGCGAGAAATTCGATCCGGAGGGGCTTTATGTGAAGCGTTTCGTTCCGGAGCTCGCTGATCTCGAGGCGCGTTATATCCATCGACCATTCTCGGCCCCCTCGGCAGTACTGGCTGCCGCCGGCATCGAGCTTGGAGTCTCCTACCCCACCCCCATCGTCGACCACGCCTTCGCGCGCGACCGCGCGTTGGCCGCGTTTCAGGAAATCAGAACCTAAAAAATCGCTACAACCGCGCCGCCACCGGTACAAATCCATGGTTGGCCTCTCGCAGGATTATCGCTAGGCTCACGTTACGGATGCAACGATTGCCGGAGGGTGGTTTATGCATGATACAGAAGCCTGCTTTGCCGAATTCGACAACGCCGAGCACCTTTCGACTGAAAATCTCTCGCAGGTGCTGAAGGACTTTCCGCTCAAGGCCCAGATGGTCCTGCGCGGCCTCGTTCACCTTGAGGCCGGCGCGCTGGCGCTCGCTTTGCCCAACGGTCGGCGGCTGCTGGTCAAGGGAAAGGTGCCGGGGCCATGCGCCGCCGTGACACTTCACAACTGGAATCTTCCGCACCGCGCAATCACCGGTGGCACCATCGGCGCCGCGGAAAGTTATATAGACGGCGATTGGGACAGCCCCGATGTCGGCGCCTTTCTCGAGCTTTTCCTTGTCAACGCAGACATCGGCAACAGATTCCCTAACCGGGCGCGCGGGTTGATGCGGCTGGTGGAAAAATTCCTCCACTGGCGCAATGCCAACACCAGGACGGGCGCACAGCGCAATATCTCTGCCCACTACGACCTCGGCAACGCCTTCTACCGTGAATGGCTCGATCCGAGCATGACCTATTCGTCGGCACTTTACGCTAGCGGCGCCAACGATCTGCAGTCGGCCCAGACTGCCAAATACCGGGCACTGGCCGAGGCGACGAATCTACGGCCCGGTGACCATGTGCTTGAGATCGGCTGCGGCTGGGGCGGTTTTGCAGAATTTGCGGCGACCGAGATCGGCTGCAAGGTCACCGGCCTGACCATCAGTCGCGAACAACTCGCGTTTGCCCGGGAACGCATGCACAGGGCCGGCGTCGCCGACCGCGTCGAGCTGAAATTCCAGGACTATCGCGAGGAGAAGGGCCTCTATGACCGAATCGTCTCGATCGAAATGTTCGAGGCGGTCGGGGAAAAATTCTGGTCGACCTATTTCTCGCAGCTGAAGCGCTGCCTGAAACCCGGCGGCAAGGCCGGCCTGCAGATCATCACGATCAAGCCGGAAGCCTACGAGGAGTACCGCTCCAATCCGGACTTCATCCAAAAGTACGTTTTCCCCGGCGGCATGCTGCCGACGCGCGAGCATCTGGTCGATCTCGGGCGCAACGTCGGTCTGCGAATGATCAACGATTTCGGCTTCGGTGGCGACTACGCCCGAACGCTCGGCGAGTGGCGGCAGCGCTTCTGGTCGGTGTGGAGCCGGATCGAGCCGCTCGGTTTCGATCTGCGCTTCAAGCGCCTGTGGGAGTTCTATTTCTACTACTGCGAAGCCGGTTTCCGCGCCCGCAACATCGATGTCCGTCAGATCGTCTTCGAATGAGGCTCGCCGCCGCTACAGCGCCGCGCGTCTTATTAGACGCGCAAAGGTCGCTGTAGCACTTTGAATGGCTGCAAGTTTTTATCCTTAAATCGAATAGGATTTAAGGAAACATGCAGTAGGCTTTACCGATCGTCCGACAACGCCTATGAGGCAACCGATCCAGATCTTTTCTTGAAGGTTCCTCATGCGGCTTGCATGGTTTTTCCTGGCGCTCGCCATCGCGACTGAGGTGGCGGGCCTGACGGCGATGAAGGCCGCATCCGCCAATGGCTCCTATCTCGGCCACGTAGTGATGTATGTCTCCATTGCGCTTTCCTACGTCTTCCTGGCAAAGGCCGTGAAGACCATTTCCGTCGGCGTTGCCTATGCCATCTGGGAGGGGTCCGGGGTCGCGATCATTACGCTCGTTTCGGTGTTCGTGTTCGGCCATGTGCTGACCGGCCGGGAAATGCTGGGCCTGTCGATGGCGGTGGCCGGTATCCTGCTCGTCAATGCAGGCGAACACCGCGAAGAGGACGCTCCGGCCACGGAGGGAGCCATCGATGAGCGCACCTAGTCTCTATTTCGTCTTTGCCGTCATCGCCGGCATCCTCGACATCGCTGCCAATCTCGCTTCGACCAAATCGAATGGCTTCGCGCGCCGCGGCTGGGGCGCGCTTTCCATCGTTCTCGTGCTCGCCGCCTTTGCCTTCCTTGCCGAAGCGGTCAAGGGCATGGAACTTGCGATCGCCTACGCGGTTCTCGGCGCGACCGGGATTTTCGGCACGGCCATTTGCGGCCGCCTGCTCTTCGGCCAGAAGCTCAAGCCGATCGGCTGGGTCGGCCTCGCCCTGATCTTCGGCGCAGTACTGGTGCTTCACACGGCCTGATGTGGCCGCCCCTTGGCGCTCGTGCGGGTGTTCGTCGCTTTTGGCGGCGTCGCGCCTTGCCGGGTCAGCCGGTCAACGAGCGCGAAGTAGGCACCATATGGCAGCAGGCGTGACAACTTTGCGATAGTGATAGAGCGCTTCGGGAAGCTGACTTCGAAATGCTTCGACTTCAGGCCCTCGACGACGTGCTGAGCGGCCTCGTCTGCACTGACCATGCCGGACCTTGCAAATCCAAGCCGCGGCGAACCGGTCGTGTCGACAGGCCCCGGATTGATCAACTGCAGGCGAATGCCGATCCGGTCCAGATCGAGCTTCAAGCTCTCGGCCAGATTGATCAGGGCCGCCTTCGTGGCGCCATGGGCGGCGTTGCCCGGCAAACCGCCATAACCTGCAGCCCCCGACACGATGGCGATGTGGCCCTGCCCCCTTGCCTTCATGTGGGCCACTGCCGGCAGCAGACAATTGACGACACCGTTCACATTGACCGCAAAGCTCCGCTCAAAAGCGTCGCGATGCAGATCGTCGCCCCTCACCGGGATTGTCACCCCCGCATTGAACACGGCCAGAGACAGGTCGCCGTGATCATATTCGATCGATGCCAACACACGTTCCATATCCTGAGGGTCGGTGACATCGCCATCGAGAACGATGATGCGGCCGTCGGCGGCAGCTTCCTGTTGCAGGGCCACCAGTTTTTCGTGATTTCTGGAGGTGACGACCACCGAATAGCCGTCTCGCACCAGCCGCAATGCCAGCGCTCGGCCTATTCCCGAACTCGCTCCCGTTACCCATGCCAACCCATGCTCGGAATTCGTCTTGTGCATACTCATTGCCCATACCTCGGCACGCACCCGCCCGGTGCACGCTCAACTCAAGGGGCCGGCGAATGACACGCCCGGCCCAGACCAATCCCCCTCCAATATCCGGCGCGCACCCAGAGCGGCCTCGACCCTAAGCTTTCCCCTCGAAGACGTTTTTTGTTCGGGACAGGGCAGCGGTGAAACGCTATTTCTTGCCTGGGAAACAGGCTGAGCCGAAAACACGCCAATATTTCGGCGATCCGGTGTCGTTCTCAACGTTCGCCGGCCACTCGGCGTTTTTCTTCGGTAACGCGGCTCGCTTCAGCGGCCGTTCTCAAGCACGAGGTTCTGCAAATGGCCATTCTTCCGTCCGTTCTTGAAGCAATCGGCAACACGCCCCTGATCCGGCTGAAATCCGTATCCGAGGCAACCGGCTGCACGATCCTCGGCAAGGCGGAGTTTCTCAATCCGGGACAGTCGGTGAAGGATCGCGCCGCGCTCTGGATCATCCGGGAGGCGGAGAAGGCCGGGCAGTTGAAGCCGGGGGGCGTGATCGTCGAAGGGACTGCCGGCAATACCGGCATTGGCCTTGCCCTCGTCGGGCAGGCACTCGGCTATCGGACCGTCATCGTCATTCCGGAAACCCAGAGCCAGGAAAAGAAGGATGCGCTGCGTCTTCTTGGAGCAGAGCTCGTCGAAGTGCCGGCTGTGCCGTACAAGAACCCGAACAACTACGTGAAGATCTCCGGTCGCCTGGCCGCTGAACTCGCAAAGACCGAACCGAACGGCGCCATCTGGGCAAACCAGTTCGACAATGTCGCCAATCGTGACGCCCATGTCGCCACCACGGCGCCTGAAATCTGGCGCGATACGGACGGCAAGGTCGACGGCTTCATCTGCTCTGTCGGCTCCGGCGGTACGCTTGCGGGCGTTGCAGAGGGCCTGCGCGCCAAGAACCCTGCGATCAAGATCGGCCTTGCCGACCCTGATGGTGCGGCGCTCTACAATTACTACGCGCACGGGGAGTTGAAGGCGAGCGGAAGCTCCATCACCGAGGGCATCGGCCAGGGCCGCATCACCGCCAACCTCGAAGGCTTCAGTCCAGACTTTTCCTACCAGATCTCCGATGCCGAGGCCGTGCCGCTGGTCTTCGACCTGATCGAACGCGAAGGCATTTGCGTCGGCGGATCAACGGGCATCAATATTGCCGGCGCCGTCCGGCTCGCCAAGGAGCTCGGTCCGGGACATACGATCGTGACGATCCTTTGCGACTATGGTAACCGCTATCAATCGAAACTCTTCAACCCGGACTTCCTGGCCTCGAAGGGCCTGCCTGTTCCGGCCTGGTTGAAGGGCCCCTCAAGCATCACCGTTCCATACGAATCAGTCGGATAAGATTTGCGATGACAAAGACCGTGACTGCCCTCTTCCGCGAAGATTTCTATCTCTCGACTTGCGAAGCAAGTGTCACCGGAATTCTGGAGGATGGCGGGATCGAGCTTGATCAGACCTGCTTCTACGCCACGTCAGGCGGACAGCCGGGCGATAGCGGCTTCCTGGAGCGCAGCGACGGCAGCCGCATCGACGTTGCCGTTGCCCGTCATGGCGCGACGAAGGACATCATCATCCATGTCCCGGCGGAAGGACAGCCAGCGCCTGATATCGGCGAGAAGCTGGTCGTGCATATCGACTGGCCGCGCCGCTACCGGCTGATGCGCATGCACACGGCTTGCCATCTGCTCTCCGTCGTTTGTCCCTTCCCGATCACGGGCGCAGCCGTAGGCGAAGATGAAAGCCGGGTCGATTTCGACATGAGCGAAACGATCGATAAGGACGAGGTGACGGCAGCGCTGAGGAAGCTCGTCGACGAGAACCACCCGGTCTATCTGCAGTGGATCACCGACGAGGAACTCGCAGCCAACCCCGGTATCGTCAAATCCAAGAATGTACGCCCGCCCGTCGGGCTTGGTCGCGTCAGCCTTGTCTGCATCGGTGAAAACTCGGCGATCGACAGCCAGCCCTGCGGCGGTACACATGTGTCGGAAACCCAGGAAGTCGGCGCGATCCACATCGCCAAGATCGAGAAGAAGGGCAAGGAAAACCGCCGTTTCCGCATCCGCTTCGGCACGGCAGACGACCGCCAGACAATCTGAACAGGAGATACGACCATGACCAACAACAAAAGCGCTTACGTCGTTTCTCCGGACTGGTTGCAGCAGCGGCTCAACAATCCCACCATTCGCATTCTCGATGCCGCCTGGTATCTGCCAGCCCAGAACAGAGACCCGAAAGCGGAGTACGACGTGGGCCACATTCCCGGTGCCGTGTTCTTCGACCAGGATGCGATCGCCGATCACACGAGCGGACTGCCGCATACGCTGCCGACGCCGGAAGCCTTCGCCACGGCCGTTGGTGCGCTCGGTGTCAGCGAGACCGATACGATCGTCGTCTATGACGGCCCGGGCATCATGACCGCGCCGCGCGTGTGGTGGATGCTGCGCATCATGGGCGCAAAGGACGTCTATGTGCTCGATGGCGGCATGGACGGCTGGAAGAAGGACGGACGCCCGGTGACGACGGACGTTCCCTCGCCCACGCCCGTCACGTTCAACGTTACTTTCACGCCTTCGGCGGTAACCTCGCTTGAGCGCATGAAGGACATCGTGCAATCAGGCAAGGTCCAAATTGCCGATGCGCGGGGCGCCGGGCGCTTCCTCGGCGAAGAGCCAGAGCCGCGTGCCGGAATGCGCTCCGGCCACATGCCGGGCGCGCACAGCCTGCCTTCCACCACCTTTTCCGAGAACGGCAAGTTCAAAGATCTCGACACGCTGCGCAAGACATTTGCCGAGGCGGGCGTCGACCTTTCCAAGCCCGTGGTGACAACCTGCGGCTCAGGCGTCACGGCAGCCATCATCACGCTGGCGCTGCAATCCCTCGGCCACACCGACAATACGCTTTACGACGGCTCCTGGTCCGAATGGGGTGGCCGCGCGGATACCTCCGTTGTGACCGGCAGCGAGTGACATCATGCGCCCTCCCAAGCTCGCCTCACTGACTGCCCACGTCACCGAACTGGAAATGACGGCACCGCCCAAGCAGAGCTTGCCGATGCCGGTCAACATCCAGACGGCAATCCTGCGCGTGTCCGACATCCCGCTGAATTACTATCGGTTCCTCTATCTGCGGGTTGGCAAACGCTGGCACTGGGCCGATCGTATCCGCATGAGCGACGAAAAGCTGGCTGCGCTACTCGCCGACAAACGCACGAGCGTTACCGTGCTCTATGTCAACGGCGCACCTGCCGGCTTCTTCGAGCTTCACCAGGCCGATGACAACGTCGTCGAGCTGACGCATTTCGGCTTGATGGAGCACGCGCTCGGGCTTGGCCTCGGCAAATGGTTCCTGCTGCAAACGCTGTTTGCTGCGTGGACCTTGAACCCGAGCAAGGTTACGGTCACGACCAACAATCTCGACCACCCACGGGCGCTCCAGCTCTATCAGCAATTCGGCTTCTCGCCCGTCGCCACCCGCGAAGCGACCATCGAGCCGCTGACGGACGAAGAACTGCTGGCCTTCGCTAAGAATCTCTGACGTCCGCACGGCCGCAAGTTTCGGGTGTCGCCGCCGCACCAGGCGGGGCACAGTGCGCATCAAATGATCCCTATTGATCTGGAGATGCACGATGGCCCTGCGCTACATACCGATGTCCACCGATCAGGCCGAGCGCCTAAGACAGGGTGGCAACGATGCTTATGGCAACCCGCCGGAACGCCAGATATCCGATGGCGACGGCGTTCCCTGTCGGCATTGCCTTGGCAACGTCGATGCCGGCGACACCTATCTGATCTTCGCGCTGCGGCCTTTTACGTCGCTGCAGCCCTATGCCGAGACCGGTCCGGTTTTCATGCATGCCGACGAATGCCCGGCATATAGCGACGAAGTTCGGCCGCCCATCCTGACGTCGAGCAAAGACTATCTGCTGCGCGGCTACGGCAGCAATGAGCGCATCATCTATGGGACCGGCGGCGTGGTTCCCGCCGAGCAGCTCGAATCTCGCGCTGAAGCTCTGCTCTCCATGCCTGAGGTCGCAAGTGTGCATGTCCGATCGGCCAAGAACAATTGTTATCAATGCAGGATAGAGCGCCCCTGAAGCGTCGGTCCGGCCATGGCCGGACCGACTTCGTTAGGGTTCAGGCGACGTTGAGCACCGCTTCCGGCGCGTAGGCGTCGTAACCGAGTGCCTCGGCAACGGGGGCGTTGGTCACCCGTCCGCGGTGAACGTTGAGACCGGCACGCAGGTGCCGATCTTCCGCGACTGCCTTCAGACCACGATCAGCCAGTTGCAGACCGTAGTGCAGCGTGGCGTTGTTGAGCGCATGGGCTGAAGTCACCGGGACGGCGCCAGGCATATTCGCGACGCAATAGTGGACGATCCCGTCGACCTCGTAAGTCGGGTCCGAATGGGTGGTCGCGTGCGATGTCTCGAAGCAGCCGCCCTGGTCGATGGCGACATCGACGATGACGGCACCCTTCTTCATCCCGGTCAGCATTTCCCGCGTCACAAGCTTAGGTGCGGCAGCGCCTGGAATGAGAACGGCTCCGATGACCAGATCGGCAGAGAAAACCTCATCCTCGAGGGCATCGATGGTGGAGTAGCGCGTGTGTATACGACCGCCGAAGATGTCGTCGAGCTGGCGCAGACGAGGAATAGAGCGATCGAGGATGCTGACATCAGCGCCAAGTCCAGCTGCCATTCTGGCGGCATGGAGGCCGACGACGCCGCCGCCGATAATCGCGACCTTGGCGGGAAGCACACCGGGCACACCGCCGAGCAGAATGCCGCGGCCACCGTTGGCCTTCTGCAGCGATGTCGCACCGGCCTGAATGGCCAGGCGACCCGCGACTTCCGACATCGGCGCCAGAAGCGGCAAGCCGCCGCGCTCGTCCGTGACGGTTTCATAGGCGATGGCCGTGACGCCCGAATTGAGCAGACCCTTGGTCTGTTCCGGATCCGGCGCGAGATGCAGGTAGGTATAGAGAATTTGGCCCTCGCGCAGCTGTGCCCATTCGGAAGGCTGCGGCTCCTTGACCTTGACGATCATGTCCGATTTTTCGAACACATCCTTTGCCGTCGCGACTATCTTCGCGCCAGCGGCACGGTAGGTATCGTCATCCGCGCCGATCCCCGCTCCTGCCTTGGTTTCAATGATAACCTCGTGGCCGTGAGCGACATATTCACGTACCGACCCGGGGGTCAGGCCGACTCGGTATTCATGGTTTTTGATTTCCTTCGGGCAACCGACACGCATCGCGCGTTCCTCTCCTGTTGTGGGCAATTTTGCCTCATTGACACGCCCTCAGCAAAACACGCGGCGAAACGAATGTCCTTGCAAAGATGTCTCCGCGGAGGCATCAATTTCGAAGAATATTGCGTCATTGTCCGAGCTATTGGTGGAAATCGCGAATGAGTGAACTTGATGCCATCGATCATGCGATTCTGCGCATTCTTCAGCAGAACGGCAGGATTTCGAACGCCGATCTGGCGGCCAAGGTAGGGCTGTCGCCATCGGCCTGTTCGCGCCGGGTCGATATCCTGGAGAAATCAGGCACCATCAGCGGCTACCACGCCCGCCTCGCCCACAAGGCGCTCGACTACCAGATCATGGTGATCGTGCATATTTCCCTGTCCGGGCAGTTCGCCAAGACGCTGGCCGAGTTCGAGGCAGCGGTAAAGCTCTGCCCCAATGTTCTCGTCTGTTACCTGATGTCGGGCGAATACGACTACATTCTGCGGGTCGCGGCCAAGGACCTGCAGGACTACGAACGCATCCACCGAGACTGGCTTTCCGCCCTGCCCCATGTGGTCAAGATCAACTCGAGCTTTTCCTTGCGGGAAGTGATCGACCGGCCGAACGTCGGCATATAACGAGCTGCGATAGCGTTAGCGGCCGACGACGCAATCGCGACCACGCGCTTTCGCTGAATAGAGCCTGAGATCAGCCTCAGACAGCAGATGCGCAATCGCGACACCATCGTCAGGCGTGGACGACAATCCGATGCTGACGGTCACGGCTTTGCCATCGGGGGTGAAAACACCAGCGGACACCGCTAGCCGGATGGTCTCGGCATGCCTCAGCGCATCGGCATGCGACAATCCCGGGCACAGCACGACGAACTCTTCACCGCCATAACGAAAGAGCCGATCTCCCTGGCGCAAGCGTGCTTTCATCACTTCCACAAGCTTCTGCAGGATGCGGTCACCCTCCTGGTGGCCGAAGCGATCGTTGACGCCCTTGAAGTGATCGACGTCGATGATCAACAGACTGACCGCAGCTTTTGAGGCTACGGCAGCGCGCAGCATCTGCGGCCCTTCGATATCGAAGCGGCTGCGGTCGAGACATCCCGTCAGCGTGTCCTGGCCGGACCGTGAAAGCAGGTCTTCATAGCGTTCGCGGAAAGTCAGGTCGTTGAAGATGTCGCCGAGAGGCCGGTCCGACATCGCCAGGAACGGATGGCGCGAAACATTGAGATAGAGGCCGATAGCGATGGCGTAGAAAGTCGCGGCCAGCATTTTCGCGATCCATCCGCCCCACAGCACCTCCATAGGCGCATCGTTCAGCCAGTGCAGAGCCGCGTAAAATGCCAATTGATCGAAGCTCAGGATCACGACACCGCAGATCAGGAAGCGGACGGTTACGAAGCGGCGCAACCATTTGCCGAGACGCTCGTAGAGCAGGATGATCAGGAGCGTATCGAGGTAGAGAACCAACGTCCCCCACACCATCAGCCCGCCCATTTCATCGATGAAGGCGATGTCGGCCGAACGGCCCGGAACAATCGAAACAGTCTCGTGCTGGCGCAGCAGCAGGCTGAGGATGACCGTGAGCAAGTTTCCCGCGAGCAGACCATAGATCGGCTGACGGACGGTCGCGGCATCCTCCTTCACGTAAAGCAAGAGGATGATCATCAGCTTGCCGGAGAAAAGCACGACCGATCCCGGAGAGACGATCCCGAACGGCAATTGCACGTAAAAGACCGCCGCCAGATAGGTTTCGATGAAATGCATCACGCCCAGGGCCGCGACAAAAACGCCGAGACCCAGCCGGGCACGAAGCTGCAACAACCAGATCATCGCCGTGACGTAGACCAGTGCTTCGCCGACGAAAATAATGAGATTGGCGTTGGGCATGCTGTTGAAAAGGTTCCGGTTTCGCCAGACAAACCGTTAGGTGGAAAGCTTAAAGAAAACTTTAGCTCGGTTGCAGACGGACCGGAATTGCAATGCGAGAATCAACTGCTTTGCGAAGTGTTGCCTTTCCGGCATAGTCGCGACCAACCCACCGTGGTTCGCATGTCAAATCAGAAACCGCGGATTGCACACGCAATGGCATTCATCAATGGAGGGCAAGCATGCAATCGACGACATCCCCGTTCCACCTCTCGCGCCGCTCGCTTCTGTCCGGCGTCGCCGCCGCCTCGGCGCTGGTAATGCTTCACCCCTTCTCCGCACGTGCTGCCGCCAACCAGGCGCATCTGCGCATCATGGAAACGACCGACCTGCACGTTCACGTCTTTCCCTACGACTACTACGGCGACAAGCCGAACGACACGCTGGGGCTAGCACGCACGGCCTCGATCGTCGACGCCATCCGGGCGGAGGCAACCAACTCGATCCTCGTCGATAACGGCGACTTCCTGCAGGGAAACCCGATGGGCGACTACATCGCCTATCAGCGTGGCATGAAGGATGGTGACATCCATCCTGTTATCGCTGCAATGAACGTGCTTGGCTACGATTGCGGCACGCTCGGCAACCACGAATTCAACTATGGCCTTGATTTCATGTTCAAGGTGCTGAACGGCGCCAACTTCCCGCTGGTCTGCGCCAATCTGACCAAGGGCGCGCTCGCCGCCGATGCCCGACAGGACCAGCTGTTCCTCAAGCCCTACGTCATTCTCGACCGCAAGGTGAAGGACGGTGCCGGCGCCGAGCATGCGATCCGGGTCGGGCTCATCGGTTTCGTGCCTCCGCAGATCATGTCCTGGGACGCAAAGCACCTTGAGGGCAAGGCCAATGCCCGCGATATCGTCACGGCGGCCCAAGCCTGGGTTCCGCAGATGCGCGAGGAAGGTGCCGATATCGTCATCGCGCTTTCCCACTCCGGCATCGGTCAGCAGGACTACGCCGAAAACCTCGAAAACGCATCGGTTCCGCTGGCCGCGGTCGAAGGCATCGACGCCATCGTGACCGGGCATAGCCATCTCGATTTCCCCGGTCCGAAGTTCGCCAAAATCGCCGGCGTCGACAATGCCAAGGGGCTGATTTCGGGCAAGCCCGGCGTCATGGGCGGGTTCTGGGGTTCGCATCTCGGCCTGATCGATCTGCTGATCGAACGCGAAGGCGGCGCCTGGCGCGTCATCAGCTCCACCAGCGAAGCGCGGCCGATCTACCGGCGCGAGGACAAGAAGGTGATCGCCGAGGTCGCCGAAAAGCCGGAAGTGCTGGCGGCGGCACAAAAGGAACACGAGGCAACACTTGCCTATGTTCGCACGCCGGTCGGCAAAAGCGCGGTGCCGCTCTATTCCTACTTCGCCCTGGTCGCCGACGATCCGTCTGTCCAGATCGTCAGCCAGGCGCAGACCTGGTACATCAAGGACATGCTGAAGGATACGGAGCACAAGGATCTGCCTGTGCTCTCCGCTGCGGCTCCATTCAAGGCCGGCGGTCGCGGCGGCGCCGACTACTACACCGACGTTCCGGCCGGCGACATCGCCATCAAGAACGTCGCCGATCTCTATCTCTACCCCAACACGGTCCAGGCCGTCGTCATCACCGGCGAGCAGGTGCGCAACTGGCTGGAAATGTCCGCAGGCATCTTCAACCAGGTGAAGGCTGGAGCCTCGGATGCAGCCCTGATCAACGGTGACTTTCCGTCCTACAACTTCGATGTCATCGACGGCGTCACTTACCAGATCGACCTGTCCGAGCCGCCGAAGTTCGACAAGGACGGCAATGCCATCAACCCGTCAGCCAATCGTATCAAGAACCTGAACTTCAATGGACAACCGATTGACCCGGCGCAGAAATTTGTCGTCGCGACGAACAACTACCGCGCCGGTGGCGGCGGCCATTTCCCTGATATCGCTGCCGACAAGGTGGTCTTCGTGGCACCCGACACCAACCGCGACGTAGTGGTTCGCTACATCATTGACCAGGGAACCATAAATCCGGCGGCCGATGCCAACTGGACCTTCGCGCCACTCGCGAACACCAGCGTCACGTTCGACAGCGGCCCGAAGGCAAGGCAGTTCCTGTCGCAGGTCAAAGGCGTGACGATCGAGGATGCGGGTGAAGCCGCAGAAGGATTCGCCCGTTTCCGCATCAAGCTGTGATGCCGAGTGCCCCCGCAAGGCGGGGGTACGTCCCCTGGCGTGGAGAACGGAAGTGCCGCTACCAGCAAATGCCAAAAGCGGCAATGCGGATGCTGAAGCAGCCATCAATCTGGACGTGAGTGAGCCGCTTGCGCTTACGATGGACACGAGCTCTTGACGCCAAGTCACTGCAATATTTTTATAAATCGGACGTCGCGGCTTGCCGCCAACAATCAGACTTGCCGCGACGGGGCGTCGTCAGAAAACAACGACGGTCCGGTCTGGTCGATGATCTGGCGGCCCTTGCGGAAAGCGGCATCGATCGCGTCTTGTTCGGACGTGAACAGATCGGCCCGGATGAAGCTGCGCACCCGCACGTCGCCTTCGGCGATCGTCTTCTCGATGCTGCCAGCCAGACGGAACTGCGAGCCTTCGCGCATCGGTGTCGCGCGGATCGTGCACTCTGCATAGGCTTCGGTTTTTCCCGATGCGCCTTGAGCCTCGTTTTCGGTGGAGCCGGAGCGGCCGAACAGTTTTGAGAAAAATGATGCCATGAGCAAGACTTAGACGCGACGGCGAAAGCTGTCAAAGCCAAAGTGTCGATGTCGACCCTCTGCCATTACGTCTCCGCCCACCAGCCGTCAGATGATCAGATTGGACAGGATCTCGTTCTCGGTGATGTCCTGATACCGCAGGCCGGCAGCGTCGAACCGCGACTTCAGGATCGGGAAATTCTCCGCGTGCTTGGTCTCTATGCCGATGAGGATCGAACCGAAATTGCGCGCGGACTTCTTCAAATATTCGAAGCGCGAGATATCGTCCTCGTCGCCGAGCAGGTTGAGGAAGTCGCGCAAGGCACCAGGGCGCTGCGCCATGCGCAGGATGAAATACTTCTTGAGCCCCGCATGCCGCATCGCCCGCTCCTTGACGTCAGGAAGACGCTCGAAGTCGAAGTTGCCGCCGGAGACGACGGCGATGACGGTCTTGCCTTCAAGCTTTTCGCGACCGATCGCGTCCAGCGCCGTGATCGACAATGCGCCTGCGGGCTCGAGCACAACGCCCTCGACATTCAACATGTCGATGATCGTCATGCAGATCGCGTTTTCCGGAAGCAGCATGACCTGGTCGGCAGAGAAGCGGCGAAGAGCCGCAAAATTCAGATCGCCGATCCGCCCGACAGCTGCGCCATCGACGAAGTTGTCGACTTGGTCGAGCGTGACAAGACTGCCGGTCTCGAGGCTCTGCCGGAGGCTCGGCGCGCCTGATGGTTCGCAGAAGACGAAATGGTCGGCGGCGACATCATCCTTCAGATAGCCGGTGACGCCGGCCGACAGGCCACCGCCACCGACCGGAAGCACGACGAGATCGGGCCTGACGCCCTCGGGCAATTGCTCGGCGATTTCAGCGGCAACAGTCGCCTGCCCTTCGATGATGTCGAGATGATCGAACGGCGGCACCATGACGCCATCGATCGTTTCCACATGCTCGCGCGCAGCCTTGTAGCATTGGTCGAAGATGTCGCCGACAAGGCGGATCGTGATGAACTCGCCGCCGAACATGCGGGTCTTGTCAATCTTCTGCTGCGGCGTGGTCACCGGCATGAAGACGACGCCAGGAACACTGAAATGCCGGCAGACGAAGGCGAAGCCCTGCGCGTGGTTGCCTGCCGAGGCGCACACGAAGGTCTTGCCCGTCGCGCCGGCACCAAGCACCTTGCGGAAGAAATTGAACGCGCCTCTGATCTTGTAGGAGCGAACCGGCGAAAGGTCCTCGCGCTTGAGGAAGATGTTGGCGCCGTACCTGGCGCTCAGATGTTCGTTCAATTGCAGCGGCGTGGCCGGAAAAATATCACGCATCGCCGTGGTTGCGTTGTCAACATCCTGCTTCGTCACGTGAGGTCATCCATTGAGTTTGCCGATGGCAGCCGCTATTGCACATTGCAGCGCTCGAGGCCATCGCTTTGACTCGAATCGACCGGCGGTGGACAATGTAACCGCTTCGCGCCTCGCCAGATCACGTAGTTTCATTTCCAGGAAATCGAACGTTTGAACGCAACCCTGATCCGGCATGCTGTGCACATCGCAGCGATCCTCGGCCTCTACCTGTCGGTGGCGATGCTCGTGCCGGCGATGGTCGACCTCTATTACGGCCATCGCGATTGGCAGATCTTTGCTGTATCCGCCTTCATGATCGGCGGCCTTTCGGCAGCGACGTTCATGGCGACGCGCATGGGACCGCCGCCGTTTTCGAAGAAGTTCGGCTTTCTGCTGGTCAACCTGCTCTGGGCGGTATTTTCAGTCGTCGGCGCCATCCCGCTGTGGCTGTCTTCATTGAAGCTCGACTTCGCGCAGGCGCTGTTCGAATCCGTCTCCGCCATCACGACAACCGGATCGACCGTCATCGTCGGGCTCGACGATGCGCCGCCGGGACTGCTCGTCTGGCGCTCGCTCTTGTGCTGGCTCGGCGGCATCGGCATCGTCGTCCTTGGCCTGTTCATCATCCCCTATCTCCGGGTTGGCGGCATGTCGTTCTTCAAGATGGAATCCTCCGATACGAGCGACAAGCCGTTCGCTCGCGTCGCAAGCTTCAGCCGCGCATTCCTTCTCATCTATATCTCGATCACGGTTCTCTGCACGATCGGGTACAACATGACGGGCATGAACCGGTTCGACGCGATCAATCATGCGATGTCGACGGTGGCGACGGGCGGTTTCTCGACGCATGATGCGTCATTCGGCTATTTCGGCAGTATCCCGCTGCTCTGGACGGCGACCTTCTTCATGGCGCTCTGCAGCCTGCCGTTCTCGATCCTGATCGTGCTTGTCGTGCGCGGCCGCCTCGACGCGCTTCGCGACCCGCAGATCATCGTCTTCCTCGGCTATCTCTCGGCCTTCTCGATCGCCGTGGCGATCTATCATCGCCTCGTCAGTGGCGTCGAGTTTCACCTGGCGCTTGCACATTCCTTCTTCAACATCACCTCGATCCTTTCGACCAGCGGCTATGCGAGCGAGGACTACAGCCTGTGGGGTCCCTTCGTGGTGATGGTCGCTTTCATCGCAACCTTCATGGGCGGCTGTTCCGGATCGACTGCCGGCGGCATCAAGGCCTATCGCTTCGTGGTGCTCTTCAACGCCATCCGCTCGGGCCTCAACAAGCTCATCTACCCCAATGCGATCTATGCCGTACGTTACGGTAACAACACTGTTGATGCCGATACGCAGCGCGCGATCTTCCTGTTCTTCACCACCTATATCCTGCTGTGGGTGCTGGGCAGCCTCGGCATGGGCGCGCTCGGCTATGATTTCATAACCGCGACCTCAGCGGTCATCACCTGCCTTTCCAATGTCGGTCCCGGCCTCGGCAGTCTCATTGGCCCGGCGGGCAACTTCTCGACACTCCAGGACCCGGAGCTTTATCTCCTGTCGCTGATGATGTTGCTGGGTCGTCTGGAAGTGCTGACCGTTCTGGTGATTCTGACGCCGATCTTCTGGAAACATTGACCATTGCCGCGCCGGCCCTATCGTCTTGACTCGATGCGGCAAATGCCGAAAGTCGCATCCAAGGGACAAAGGGGAACGTCATGGCGAAACATCGGTCACTGCTGGCGGTGCTAACCGCCGCAAGCATGCTCTGCATAAGCGTCGAGGCAAAGGCCGGGCCGCTCGTCGACGCCGCGACCAAGGCGGAACAATTGGCGACCTCCGGCGACCCGGCCAAAGCACGGGAACTCCTGCGGCAAGCGGTCGGTGATTTTTCGCAAACCCTGCCGTTCTCCATCGGCAAGGCCGTCTTCATCACCAAGGAACCGGCTGGCTATGCCATGTACGAGCCCAAGGACGGGACCGTCTTCAAGACCGGGGAAGCGCTCGTATCCTACGTCGAACCGGTCGGCCTCACCTGGAAGGACGCGGCCACCAAGGGCAAGTTGGAAACGCACTTCACCGTCGATTTCGACATCCTCAATCCCAAGGGCGATATCCTTGCCGGGCAGAAGGCATTTGGCGACTTCACCTTCACCGGTTACCTCAAGAACCAGGAGATCTATTCGACCCTGACGATCGACGTTTCCGGGGCTCCGGTCGGTGACTACGTGCTGCGCTTCCATTTCAACGATATCAACAGCGGCAAGACAGCGACGATCGATCAGCCGTTCAAGATAGCCGGACCGTGAGACAATGCCTGACATGATTACGACGATCGGCTTCGATGCCGATGATACGCTTTGGCAAAACGAACAGTTCTATCGCCTGACCGAGGCGCGCTTCGCCGAACTGCTCAAGGACCATGCCGACACGGAAAGCCTGCCCGCACGGCTGCTGGCCGCCGAAAAGCGCAACCTCGGCCTGTACGGTTTTGGCATCAAGGGCTTCGTGCTGTCGATGGTGGAGACCGCTGTCGACGTGACGGACGGGCGCGTCCCGTCATCGGTGATCGCAGAAATCCTTGCGGCCGGACGCGAGATGCTGGTCCACCCGGTCGAGCCGCTGCCACATGTCAAGGAAACGCTCGAGACGCTTCATGGCACCTTCCGGTTGGTGATGATTACCAAGGGCGACCTCTTCGACCAGGAGCGCAAGCTCGCCGCCTCTGGATTGGGCGATTACTTCAACGCCGTCGAAATCGTCAGCGACAAAACGGCCGCCACATACGATCGCATCTTCACACGCCAAGGCGACGGCCCGGCGAAAAGCCTGATGGTCGGCAACTCGTTGAAGTCCGACATCGTCCCTGCCCTCGAGGCCGGCAGTTGGGGCATCTATGTGCCGCATGCCCTCACCTGGGCATTCGAGCATCACGACAAACCCGACAGCCATCCGCGCTTCCGCGAGATCGCCGATCTCGGTGGTCTGTCGGATGCACTGCAAACGTTGCCCGACGACAGCGCCGCGCGTCTAAATAAGACGCGCTAAGGTCGCTGTAGCCCTTTGAATTGCTGCCTGTTTTTATCCTTAAATCGAATAGGATTTAAGGAACCATGCAGTAGGGCTCTCGCCTGGACCAGAGCGGCTTTGACATCGTAAGTTGCGATGACGAGGCTTGTGGTCCTGCGCTTTAGGGCGACCCGAAAAGAGCTATGAAATCCGAACGAATCGGAGAAAGCTGCGGGAAACCGAAAGGCACGTTGAGGGAGAAACAGTTTGGCGGAGCTATTCGGGGCCACTGTCGCCATGGCGTTCACCAGCATGCTGATCGGGTGGATTGTCAGGAAGCTTTCCTCCACGGGCGTCTTTGCATCTCGCCTTGTCGGCTTGGCAATAATGCTGTTCATCGCACCGCCGATCTACATTTTCGCGTCAGGCGGCCCGTATTTCCAGGCATTCTTCGCCTATAGCCTTGGAGCACTGCTTGCTGGCGCGATCTTCTATTGTCTGCGCCAGAAGGAAAAGGACGCATAAACTCCGCCCGATCCAAAGCGCCTTCCGCTTTGCGGCCGTCGAAATAGCCCGATCCACGGCCCGGCAGCGGGCCCGAAATTGCAATGCAGAGCGTATGTGCGCGTGCAGACGACCGGGTATCGCAGAGACGCTGGCAGCCATCGCACCGCTCGCGGAATCGGCCAGATCTGTGTTATGTGCCGCCATCAATCGAAATCGAGGTGATCGACATGGCCGAAAATTGGGAAAAGCCCGTAGCTTTGGCCCTGGAGGGACCGGAGAAATACACGACCATTACGAACACGACCGAAGCGTCCTGGGCGATGATCGAGGACTGGCCGCTCGAAGACAGCGCGCTGCTGACACTGGCACTCGATACGTGTGCTGCCGTGATCGAGGGCAAGCAACCGGCAGAGGCCGCCCGCAAAGCCTTCATCGATGCTGCGCGCGAAGCGGGCATTCCCGTCCGGGAGTAACCTTGCGCCCCGGCATAGAGCCCGGCTTACCCCTGTTACAAATGTACCTAAAGCGACGCGCGTCTTATTAGACGCGCAAGGTCGCTGTAGCACTTTGAATTACTGCAGGTTTCCTTAAATCGAATACGATTTAAGGAAAGTAGGTCGCCCTCCGGTGGATCGGCACTACCGGCTTCAAAGGCAAATTGGTCGCGCCCAATATAAAGCGACGCCTAAAACATGCCGAACGAGGCGCGAACATCCACAGTACGAACCCGGCCTACCCTTCCCCAATAACCCATTTGAGGGAGGAACAATTGGTGAAAGCGCCGGCAGCGGCTGAGGTCGTCCGGCTGCTCCAAACTCACCGTGAGGCTCACGCTATCGGCCAGCAAGAACGCGACAATCAAGTTTGGATGCAGAACCGCTTCGCCTTCGGACGATCCGCAACAATAAAGACTTCTGAAGACGCCATTTTTCGTTTCTCGACAGCCATTCGACAGCTGCCGTTCAGCTTCAATTAAGCCTAACTCCCAAATAGTGGGGACGATCATAAATCGAGGAAATCTGTGGTGGCGCTTCCCGGACCGGCTTTCATTCTCGCTCTCGTCGCCTTCATCGTCGTGGTACCTCTTGCGGCCAAGAAGGCTGAAGAGGGCCGGATTTACAGCCACAGCATCGCCACGAACTTCTAAACTGACGCCGCAGGTCTGCAACACGCCCCGGCGCACATCTCCTAAAGCTTGCCGTAACCATTCCTAGGTTTCGCCACCTCGACCGCGGTCGAAATACGGCATCTGCCGTATGTCACTGATCTCCCTGCCGATCTACGCCAAGGTTCCCCGTTTGCTAACCGTAGTGCGCCGGGTTCGAACCAAGGAGACTATCAATGAAGATCATCATTGCCGCAGTGGCATCGCTCGCGTTTGCCGGCTCGGCCTTCGCCGCTGTGTCGTCCGCGCCTGTCGAAAAGCAGACAGCCGTCAAGACCCACATCGGTCTTGAACTGGCCTATGGCCGGAATCGCATGAACGCTATAAGTCGTGATGGACCTCCAGCCTCGGAAAAAAAGGCACAGGATAAACGTGGGGCTGCATCGAGTAACGGTAAGTCTTTTTACAACGGCAACTGATTTTTAGGAAAGGGCGGCCTCGGTCGCCCTGATTTCCGGATATTTTCACCCATGGTCGGGCGCACGCCCTTGGCGTATTTGCCCTGGCCCGAAACCCTATGTAGCGCATCGAACACCGGCGCGCGTTCCGCGGGCGTTGTTTCAAACCAGTGAGGGCAACACGGGCACATGAACTGGGCAACGAAAAATCCGCTGTTAGCCCTTCCAAAACGATAACGCCCAAGGTACTGAAAACGCCCAGTGCGGGCGTGGCGAAACTGGTAGACGCAAGAGACTTAAAATCTCTCGGCCTCGGCTGTGCGGGTTCGATCCCCGCCGCCCGCACCAGATGGCTGTTGCGGAAAGTGCTTCACGCGCAACACAGCGCGCCTACCCGCTCACCGGATGGCCCTACGTAAGTCCGCCTTTAGTTGGTGTGCCGCTTAGTGGTAGTAGAAGCAATCGCATTCGGCCCGCTGAGCATCATCGTGCCAGACCCTGACCGCCAGTTTCGTGCAGGCTCCCTTGTCCTCTAACCGCAGGCCAAGCAGGGAAACCGCTGCCGCCTTAGGGTTGAGTGCATCGACTTCAATTGCCGACCCTACCTGTTGCACGCCATTGCGGGCGGTCCAGGTGAAGATCTGAACGCTGTAGTGTTGCATTGAAAATCCTCCGCTATGCAGATGCAGTGGACGCAATACTCTTGCAGAAGCTTACGTGGAACGGACCGATCAAATTGTCCGAAAAGTCTGTCAACCGTCTTCGACGGTTGCCTCGGGTCGGTCACCGCCATCGGTATGCTCGAAGTGCCAGTCGCCTTTTTCGTCCTGGAAACTGATATCCTCGTCGTCGCCGCCGACCTGCTGTTCAGCCGCTGCGGCCTTGGCGGCCGCCAGCGCCATTTCTCGGCTGGGAAAGGGTTCCGAAAAAGCGTCGGCTGCCTTGTAGGCCCAACCGCCGTCGTGGGGAACGATGGAGTACGTGATGCGCGCCATGCTTCTCTCCCTGCACTCCGAAAGGCAATCCCGCCTTTCGCGGGCCGTTACCGCCCGGCCCAATATTCCTCCTCGTCAATGGCATTCTCATGCCGAACGGGGCGGATATTAACACAGGAATAGGCCGATAGGCCACTTTCGCGAATCAGAATGTGACAGGCCGTGCAACAACGAAAAAGCGGCCCTTTGCGGGGGCCGCTTTCCTTGTGATCTTTCAAGTCTTTTCCGTGGCTTAGGCTGACAGCTTCGTCGCAATCTTGGCGACATGCGCACCCTGATAGCGAGCGGCATCGAGCTCGACCGCCGAAGGCTGGCGCGCGCCGTCAGCGCCGGTGATGGTCGAAGCGCCGTAGGGCGAACCGCCCTTGATCTCTTCAAGACCCATCTGTCCCTGGAAGGCATAGGGAAGGCCGACGACGACCATGCCGTGGTGCATCAGGGTCGGAATGAAGCCGAGAATGGTTGTTTCCTGGCCGCCATGCTGCGTTGCCGATGACGTGAAGGCCGAGCCTACCTTGCCGACCAGCTTGCCCTGCGCCCAGAGAGACCCGGTCTGGTCGATGAAGTTGCGCATCTGCGAGGCAACGGTGCCGTAGCGTGTGCCGGCGCCAAAGATGATGGCGTCATAGTCCGCCAGTTCGTCGATAGTTGCGATCGGTGCGGCCTGATCCACCTTGTAGTACGATGCCTTGGCAACGTCTTCCGAGACCAGTTCGGGAACGCGCTTGACGACGACGTCGGCACCTGCCGATTTGGCGCCTTCCGCAACCGCGTTGGCCATCGTTTCGATGTGTCCATATGCCGAATAGTAGAGAACGAGAACCTTGGCCATAAATGCTCCTTTGGATTCAGGCAATTCCGCTTGATTACCGTCGCCTGCAGGATTTATCAAAATGCGTCCGGTTGCCAGGAGCCGTACGGTCAACAGAGCGTCCTCAATTCTCGAACAATCACCTGATGCTACTGAACAATCATCTCACATAAGCAGGATCGCCAATGAGCAGCCCTAAGATCGTTACTGCCGCCATGGTCGCCATTGGCGACGAGCTGCTGTCCGGCAGGACCAAGGACAAGAACATCGGCCATCTCGCCGACATGATGACGATGGTCGGGATCGATCTGCGCGAGGTCCGCATCGTTCCCGACGAGGAAGCCTCGATCGTCGACGCCATCAACGCCGTGCGCGAGCGCTATGACTACGTCTTTACGTCTGGTGGGATCGGGCCGACCCATGACGACATCACGGCCGACGCGGTCTCGAAGGCTTTCGCTGTAGACTGCATCTATGACGAACGAGCCATGACACTGCTCGGCGCGATGTACGAACGCCGCGGCATGGAATTCTCGGACGCGCGCAAGCGCATGGCGCGCATGCCGGAGGGTTCCCGATTGATCCCCAACCCGGTCTCCACCGCACCGGGCTTTGCCATTGGCAACGTGCACGTGATGGCCGGCGTGCCACAGGTGTTCCAGGCGATGCTCGACGCGATCATGCCGGATCTGCAGACCGGTACGCCGTTGCTCTCGCAATCGGTCCGCTCGCCCTATGGGGAAGGCGACATCGGCACGCCGCTGACCGAAGTGCAGAAGAACCATCCGGAGACGAGCATCGGCTCCTACCCCAAATTCGACGGCAAGGTCTTCTCCACCGACATCGTCGTGCGGGCGCGCGATCCGCAGGCTTTGTCGGCGGCCGCTGCCGATGCGCAGGCAATGATCGATACGATCACCGCCTCCCGCGCCAAAGTCTGACGGCCGGCGGGAGGAGCCGGCAGATGTGGAAGGATGCGAAGCTCTTGCGCACCGGCCGTCATTGCCGCTATTGCATGTCGGCAAATCAGGATGAAGCGTCAGCGCCTGCCCGATCTGCCGGATGCTTCGCCTTTACCTCGTCCAGACAAGCCGGAGCCCAGAAATGTCCCTGCCCGATAAAGCCTTCCCCGTTTCCTGGGATCAGTTCCACCGCGACGCGCGCGCGCTTGCCTGGCGGCTGGCCGACCAGGGGCAGGAATGGCGTGCCATGGTCTGCATCACGCGCGGCGGACTCGTGCCGGCGGCCATTATCTGCCGTGAGCTCAATATCCGCATGATCGAGACGGTGTGCATCGCTTCCTACCACGACTACGACACGCAGGGACAGATGAAGGTGCTGAAGGGCATCGCGCCTGAGATTGCCAAGGATGGCGGCGAAGGCGTGCTGATCATCGACGACCTGACCGATACCGGCAAGACGGCAGCCGAAGTTCGAGCCATGCTGCCGAAGGCACATTTTGCCGCCGTTTACGCCAAGCCCAAGGGCCGGCCGATGGTTGACACGTTCGTGACCGAAGTGAGCCAGGACACGTGGATCTACTTTCCGTGGGATCTGGGCTTCACCTATCAGGAGCCGATCGCCAAGGGAACGCGCGGCTAATAATCAGCTAATGCCAACATGTACGCCCTCGGCTCGCGCCAGCGAACCGAGGGCTTTTTTTACAACGCCGAACGCTTCAGCCAAGCGGCGGGATCGACGTCACCAAGGTTTCGGCCGTCAACCCCGGTCCGGCACGCGCACCGGCAGCACCATGGCGCCAGACACCGGCCGCGGCAGCCTCGAAGGCCGGCATGCCCTGCGCCAGATGCGCACCGACAATGCCTGCGAGAACATCGCCGGATCCCGCCGTTGCCAGTGACGGCGGGGCGTTGGCGTTCACGGCAACCTTCCCATCCGCCCCCGCGATGACGGTATCGGCTCCCTTGTAGACAATTGTGGCGTGGCTGATCCGCGCCGCCGCCTGGGCCTTCTCGATCTTCGACAGCTTTTCGTTGCGAGCGATCTCGGGGAAGAGCCTGGCAAACTCGCCCTCATGCGGAGTCATCACCACCCTGCCGGCCGCAACCGCCAGCCGCTCGAACAATTCTGACCTGCGCTCCTGAAACGACGTGATGCCGTCCGCATCGAGAACCAGCGCGCGGTCGCAAAGTTGTAGCGCAAAGTCGCACGCTCGGTCGCCAACGCCGAACCCGGGCCCGAGAACAAAAGCGCCGAGCCTTGTGTCCCGCAACCAATGCTCCAGGTCCTGCCGATCATCGATCTCCCTCAGCATCACCGCCGTCAGTTGTGCCGCATTGATATCAAGAGCCGATTTCGGTGACGCCACCGTCACCAGACCGGCCCCGGCGGCAAGACCGGCCGCTGCCGACAGCCGCGCGGCACCAGTCGCCTGAGCTCCTCCCGAGAAGACAACCAGATGGCCACGGCGGAACTTGTGGGTCGACGCGTCAAACCTTGACGCCTGATCTGACCAGAGCGCCGGCGTGTTGAGGCGCCAGCCGCCGCCTTGCGCCTGCACGATGCGAGCCGGTATGCCGATATCGACTACGTCAAGCGCGCCGGACAGGGAGCGGCCGGGAAGCAGCAGATGACCCGGCTTCCTCGCCATGAAGGTGATCGTGTGGCTTGCCGCGAATGCCGCCCCCCGGATTTGCCCGGTTCGACCGTCAACGCCGCTCGGCAGGTCGACGGCAATGACGGGCACGCCCTTAGCGTTGATCCTTTCAATTACTTGCACCACCTGTTCCGGCAGATCGCGCGAGAGCCCTGCGCCGAAGAGTGCATCGACGACAACATCTCCAAGATGCGGCACGAGCGAAGCAAGCGGATCTATCGCGCCATCCCACAGTTGCCGTGCACGGTCCGCATCGCCAGAAAGGGCGGCGGCCGGGTCGCCGAAGGCGAAAACGGCAACGTTCGCACCGCACTCGGCAAGCGCTGATGCCGCGACATAGCCGTCGCCACCATTGTTGCCGGGGCCGCACAGCACGACATAGCGTTGTGCCTGCGGAAACAACCTGAGCACTGCGGCAGCCACTGCCAACCCGGCGCTGCGCATCAGCAGGAAGCTGTCGATCCCCGATTGCGCGGCTGCCAGGTCTATAGCCGCCATTTCGGCCGGCGTAATCAACACGTCATGAAGCGAAGAGTGCATGCCTCAGACTTAACGCTCTGCGCCGGCCAACGGCAAGTGGCACGCACAAAATGCTATCTGCTCATCTTTGATGCATCTGCACATATTTATTGCTTAAATAACGTGCTTTGATGCCTTCCACGACCAGACCATCGTCGCAAATCCGAGGACACCGGTGGAAAACTTATAAAAAATAGGCAGACCTCCTGGCGGCAAAGGCATGGAAAGCAGCCACCGCTCGTCACCCAAAAGAAATTTTGCCCCTCGGCAATCATTTTGCAGAAAAACTGGCATGCAACGTGCATATTGAGCGGCGAGCGGGCATGATCCTGCTTTAAAGGGAGAAGCGGAGAGACATTTTCTCATGAAAAAGATCGAAGCGATCATAAAACCCTTCAAGCTCGACGAAGTGAAGGAAGCCCTTCAGGAAGTCGGCCTGCAGGGCATTACCGTCACGGAAGCAAAGGGCTTCGGTCGACAGAAGGGTCACACGGAGCTGTATCGCGGCGCCGAATACGTCGTGGACTTCCTGCCGAAGGTAAAGGTCGAAGTGGTGCTGGCGGACGAAAACGCGGAGGCTGTCATCGAGGCAATCCGCAATGCTGCACAAACCGGCCGGATTGGCGACGGAAAGATTTTCGTTTCCAACATTGAGGAAGTCATCCGAATTCGTACCGGCGAAACCGGCCTCGACGCCATCTGATCCTCAGGGGCCACTCGGCCCTGCACTTTTCAAACCTCGTCATCTCACACAGGGAATTACTGACAATGACGACTGCAAGCGATATTCTGAAGCAAATCAAGGACAACGACGTCAAGTTCGTCGACCTGCGCTTTACCGACCCCAAGGGCAAGCTGCAGCATGTAACGATGGATGTCGTCTGCGTCGACGAAGACATGTTCGCCGACGGCGTCATGTTCGACGGTTCCTCGATTGGCGGCTGGAAGGCCATCAACGAGTCCGACATGGTGCTGATGCCCGATCCGGAAACAGCGCATATGGACCCGTTCTTCGCGCAGTCGACGATGGTCATCATCTGCGACATTCTCGATCCGGTTTCGGGCGAAGCCTACAACCGCGACCCGCGCGGCACGGCAAAGAAGGCCGAAGCCTACCTGAAGGCCTCCGGTATCGGCGACACCGTCTTCGTTGGCCCGGAAGCCGAATTCTTCGTCTTCGACGACGTCAAGTACAAGGCCGATCCTTATAACACCGGCTTCAAGCTCGACTCCTCGGAACTGCCGTCCAACGACGACACCGACTACGAGACCGGCAACCTCGGCCACCGTCCGCGCGTCAAGGGCGGCTATTTCCCGGTCCCGCCGATCGACAGCTGCCAGGACATGCGCTCCGAAATGCTGACGGTTCTGTCCGAAATGGGCGTCACCGTCGAAAAGCATCACCATGAGGTGGCCGCTGCGCAGCACGAACTCGGCGTCAAGTTCGATGCTCTGGTTCGCAACGCCGACAAGATGCAGATCTACAAGTACGTCGTGCATCAGGTCGCAAACGCCTATGGCAAGACCGCAACCTTCATGCCGAAGCCGATCTTCGGCGACAACGGCTCGGGCATGCACGTGCACCTGTCGATCTGGAAGGACGGCAAGCCGACCTTCGCAGGCGACGAATATGCCGGCCTGTCGGAAAGCTGCCTCTACTTCATCGGCGGCATCATCAAGCATGCAAAATCGCTGAACGCCTTCACCAACCCGTCGACGAATTCCTACAAGCGTCTCGTCCCCGGCTACGAAGCCCCGGTTCTGCTTGCCTATTCCGCCCGCAACCGCTCGGCATCGTGCCGCATTCCGTTCGGCACCAACCCGAAGGCCAAGCGCGTCGAAGTCCGCTTCCCGGATCCGACCGCCAACCCCTACCTCGCCTTCGCAGCGATGCTGATGGCCGGCCTCGACGGCATCAAGAACAAGCTGCATCCGGGCAAGGCCATGGACAAGGACCTCTATGACCTGCCGCCGAAGGAACTGAAGAAGATCCCGACCGTTTGCGGCTCGCTGCGCGAAGCGCTCGAAAGCCTCGACAAGGATCGCAAGTACCTGACCGCCGGCGGCGTCTTCGACGACGATCAGATCGATTCCTTCATCGAACTGAAGATGCAGGAAGTCATGCGTTACGAAATGACCCCGCACCCGGTTGAGTACGACATGTACTACTCGGTCTAAGACCGACGGGTCGGACGGCGGATGCCGCACCCGGCCCGAAACGACGTGGCAAGCCGGCGGGGTTCAAGGGACCCCGTCGGCTTGTTTTTTAGGGGCAACCTGCCGCGGAGGTGTAAGAAGGCAGGGAAGACGTACACGAAGCCGTGCATGGCACCCTATTGATGTTTTGGGTTTGGCAACCCAGATAATCCCTTGAAAGGATGTGTTGCGTCATGAAACAGAGAAACGCGAAATTCGAGATCGGACAGGTGGTTCGCCATCGGGTTTTCCCGTTCCGCGGCGTCGTCTTCGACGTCGACCCGGAATACGCAAACACCGAGGAATGGTGGAATGCCATCCCGCAGGAGATCCGCCCAAGCAAGGATCAACCCTTCTACCACCTGTTCGCCGAAAACGACGACAGCGAGTATGTCGCCTACGTGTCCGAACAGAACCTGGTTTCCGACGAGAGCGATCGGCCGATACGCCACGCTCAGGTCGACGCCCTGTTCGAGAAGGATGACATCGGGCATTACAAGCCCAAGATGACGTTCCGCCACTAGCGGCCGATACTGCCGCCTCGCCCAAATGAAAAACGCCCGGATTTCGTCCGGGCGTTTCTTTATTCCTGGCGTGGGCCGAAGCGCTTAGTTCTGCTTGGCCGCCTTCTGGGCGTCTTCAAGCTTCTTGCGCGCGTCTTCAGCCTTCTTCTGCATTTCTTCCTGCAGCAGGCGCTGGCGCTCTTCGAGCTGCGACTGTTCGATCGGCTCGCCGTCGAAAATGCCGGTAAAGCCTTCGAGACCCATCTTGATCGGGTTCGGTGCGCGCTGGAAGTTGACGGAGGTGAAGACCACCTCGTTGCCCTTCTTCAGGCTTGCGATCAGCTGGTCGGACAGCGGGGCTTCAGCCACGCACTTGTCGGGCATGCAGATGGCGTAGTCGAGCTTCACCGGCTTGCCGCCGTCGATCTGCATCTGGACGCCGGTCGGGATCAGTCGCGCTGACGGCACCGAAATCTGCAGGACCTTGCGGTTGACCTTGCCGGTTACGGTGATGAGGCCAACTGCGGTGACGAGCTGACCGTTGTTTGCTGTCAGCAGATTCTGAACGATGCAGACATCGTTGTCTTCCTGCTTGGTGCAGACCTTGAACCAACCCTGCGGGGGCTTGCCACCTGCCTGCTGGGCAGATGCAACGCCCGGAACGCCCGCAGCTGCTACAGAAAGCGCCAGCGTTGCCAGTCCCGCACGTTTGGTGAAGTTCGACTTGAAGATCATTGTGATTCCGTCTCCTGAAATCCGGTAACGGAACAATTCGTTCCGCAGGTGAGTATCGTCAGCCGCCGTTGTCCTGTTGGCCAAATAAGGCAAATGCATGACCCCGTTTCCGGAAACACCTGTTACATTGGCTCGTGCGGTTTATCCAGTGTTTCTTGCTTTTTTTTGACCTCTTGCCCGCCGGAATTTGCGTATAGCTTCGGTTGGAATTGTCGACCGGCATTGGTAACGTGCCGGGAATCGGCCTAATGCCACTTCACTGGAGATAACGTTGCGCACAATTCTTTCCGGTCTGGCCATCCTGCTGGCCGCAACCGCATTCGGTGGCGCCGCGACGGCCGCTCCCGTGCATGCCATCTCAATGCACGGCGAGCCTGCCCTGCCCGCGGACTTCAAAAGTTTCCCCTACGTCAACCCCGATGTAAAGAAGGGCGGCAAGATTTCCTACGGCGTGGTCGGGACCTTCGACAGCGTCAATCCCTTCATCCTGAAGAGCATGCGCACGACAGCGCGCGGCATGTGGGATCCAGAATACGGCAATCTCGTCTACGAATCGCTGATGCAACGCTCCCGCGACGAGCCGTTCACGATGTACGGCTTGCTCGCCCAGACGGTGGAATGGGACGACGACCGGACGTTCATTCAATTTAACATCAACCCGGATGCCCGCTGGGCGGACGGGCAGCCCGTAACGGCTGATGATGTCATCTTCACCTTCGAACTGATGCGCGACAAGGGCCGCGTTCCCTTCAGCAACCGAATGGCGAAGGTGGCGAAACTAGAGAAGGTCGGCGACCTCAGCGTCCGCTTCACCTTCACCGAAGATGCTGACCGCGAGCTGCCGCTGCTGCTCGGGCTTTCTCCGGTTCTGCCGAAACATGCAACCGATGTGGCGACCTTCGACCAGACAACGCTCAAGGCCCCGCTTGGCTCGGGCCCCTATCGCGTTGCTGAAGTCAAGCCGGGCGAACGGATCGTCTATCGCCGCAACCCGGATTATTGGGCCAAGAACCTTCCTTCCAAGGTCGGATTCGACAATTACGACGAGATCTCCGTCGAGTATTTCCTGCAGGAAAATTCCCTCTTCGAAGCCTTCAAGAAGGGCGAAATCGACATCTACCCGGAAGGCAGCGCCACAAAATGGGCGCGCGGCTACGATTTTCCGGCCGTGCGCTCTGGCGATGTCGTCAAGGAGAAGTTCACACCGAAGACGCCTTCGGGCATGCTGGGCATCGTCTTCAACACCCGCAAGCCGATGTTCGACAACCTCAAGCTCCGCCAAGGCTTGGCGCTCGTCTTCGACTTCGAGTGGGTCAACAAGAACCTGTTCGACAGCGCATACACCCGCACCCAGAGCTACTGGCAGAACTCGACGCTTTCGTTCCTAGGCGCGGCAGCCGATGACCGCGAACTCGGGCTGATCGGCGATGCGCGCGAACAGATCAACCCGGCGATCCTCGACGGCACCTACCGCCTGCCGGTGACGGATGCCTCCGGCCGCGACCGCAATGTGCTGCGCGTTGCCGTCTCGCTGCTGCGCGAGGCCGGCTATCAGATCAAGGACGGCAAGATGGTCGACGCCAAGGGCGCACCGCTTGCCTTCGAAATCATGAGCCAGAATGCCGGCCAGGAGAAGATCGCCCTTGCCTACCAGCGCTTCCTGGCGCCGCTCGGCATCAAGGCCTCCGTGCGCACGGTCGACGATTCGCAGTATCAGCAACGCAGCCAGTCGTTCGACTACGACGTCATTATCAAGTCCTTCCCGTCCACGCTCTCGCCGGGCATCGAGCAGGTGGGGCGCTGGACCTCGCAGTCGCGCGATCGCCAAGGAAGCGACAACTTTGCCGGCGTTGCCGACAAGGACGTCGACCGGATGGTCGAGAACATCCTGCAGGCCAGAACGACAGAAGATTTCACCGCGGCCGTTCGTGCCCATGACAGGTTGCTGGTCAACAATTCCTACCTCGTGCCGCTCTACCACTTGGATGCCCAGTGGGTTGCACGGCGCAAGCATATTGCCCGGCCGGCCACCGTGCCGCTCTATGGCTACCAGTTGCCCGCCTGGTGGGACGCGAACGCCCAATAAAAGGGTCGCTTCCCTCTACAGCGCCGCGCGTCTTCTCAGACGCGCCAGGGTCGCTGCGGCACTTTGAATTGCTGCATGTTTTATCCTTAAATCGAATGCGATTTAAGGATAAAACATGCAGCAGGAACGCATTGAAAGCCCGATGGAACCGGCTTATCTCGCAGCTTTGTCCAAGAGGAAAGGCATCTCACATCATGCAAACCGTCAGCATCGATATCGTCTCCGACGTCGTCTGCCCGTGGTGCTATCTCGGCAAGGCTAGGCTCGACCAGGCGATCGCCGATGTCGCCTCGGAGTTGCAGGTCGCAGTGCAGTGGCGTCCCTATCAGCTCAATCCCGACCTTCCGCCTGAAGGCGTCGATCACAAGCAGCATCTTGCCGCCAAGCTCGGTGGCCAGGCAGCGGTCGACAAGGCGCATGAGACGTTGAAAGCACTCGGCAATGCCGATGGCATCGCCTTCGATTTCGATGCGGTGAAGATCAGCCCCAATACGCTCGACGCGCACCGGCTCATTCGCTGGGCGGCGACCAATGGCGAAGTGGCGCAATCGGCCGTCGTCAGCCTGCTCTTCAAGGCGAACTTCGAGGACGGCCGCAATGTCGGCGATCAGGCTGTTCTGCTCGATATCGCCGCTGAGGCCGGCCTCGACCGGCCCGTTATCGCAGCGCTCCTCAACTCGGATGCCGACAAGGATGCAGTCAAAGAAGAGATCGGCATGGCACGCGAGATGGGCGTCACCGGCGTCCCCTGCTTCATCCTCGACGGGCAATATGCCGTCATGGGTGCGCAATCGGTCGAAGTGCTCAGCAACGCGCTTCGCGAAATCGCGCAGATGAAGGCTACCGCTTGATTCCCTTAAATCGGAAGCGATTCAAGGAAGTACGCAGAAAAGCTAAAGCAATGGCAAGTCCTCTCGCGCCGCCAAAGGAACAGCGGCGCGAAGGCGATTAAACCTGTTTCGCCAACCCTGCGAGCTGCGTCATCACCATCGCCGCGCCCGAGAGGCGCTTTTCCGGCGTAACCAGCTCGCGCTGGAAGAAGATGCTGTGATCCGGCCTGATCTTCGCCAGCGTGCCCTGCTTGGCGATGTAGCCGACCAGCGCTGCCGGGTTCGGGAATTCCTTGTTGCGGAGCTGCACGACGACGCCCTTCGGGCCGGCATCGAGCTTTTCGACATTGGCCGTGCGGCAGAGCGACTTGATATAGACGATCTTCAGGAGGTGCTGCACCTCGATCGGCAGCGGGCCGAAGCGGTCGATCATCTCCGCGCCGAAACCGTCGATCTCCTTGAGGTCCGTCAGCTCGCCAAGGCGGCGGTAAAGGCCAAGCCGCAGATGCAGATCCGGCACATAATGTTCCGGGATCATCACCGGCGTGCCAACAGAGATTTGCGGCGACCAGCCGGTATCGTGGACCTCTTCCTCACCCTTGAGCTCAGCGACCGCTTCCTCGAGCATCTGCTGATAGAGTTCGAAGCCAACTTCCTTGATATGGCCGGACTGTTCTTCGCCGAGCAGGTTGCCGGCGCCGCGAATGTCGAGGTCGTGGCTTGCCAGCTGGAAGCCGGCGCCGAGCGTGTCCAGCGACTGCAACACCTTCAACCGCCGCTCGGCCGTTGCCGTCAGCGTCTTGTTGACCGGTAGCGTGAACAGCGCGAAGGCGCGCACCTTCGAACGACCGACGCGGCCGCGAAGCTGGTAGAGCTGCGCCAGGCCGAACATGTCGGCACGATGCACGATCAAGGTATTGGCCGTTGGCACATCGAGGCCGGATTCGACGATGGTCGTCGACAGCAGAACGTCATACTGCCCTTCATAGAAGGCGTTCATGATGTCTTCGAGTTCGGTTGCCGGCATCTGGCCGTGGGCGACGGCGACCTTCAGCTCCGGTACATCGGATTTCAGGAAGTCATGGATCTCCGAGAGATCGCTGAGGCGTGGGCAGACATAGAAGCTCTGGCCGCCGCGATAATGCTCGCGCATCAAGGTCTCACGGATCACCAGCGCGTCGAACGGCGAAATGAAGGTGCGCACCGCCATGCGGTCGACAGGCGCCGTGGTAATGAGCGACAGTTCGCGCACCCCGGTCAATGCCAGTTGCAGCGTGCGCGGGATCGGTGTCGCCGACAGCGTCAGCACATGCACGTCCGACTTCAGCTCCTTCAGCCGTTCCTTGTGCTTGACGCCGAAATGCTGCTCCTCGTCGATGATCAGCAAGCCAAGGTTGGCGAAATTGACCGTCGTTCCGAGCAGGGCATGGGTGCCGACCACGACATCGGTCTTGCCATCAGCTACTTCCTTCTTGGTCAGCGCCAGTTCCTTGGAGCCAACAAGGCGCGACGCCTGCTGGATGCGGATCGGCAGGCCGCGAAAACGTTCGGTGAATGTCTTGAAATGCTGCCGCGCAAGCAGCGTCGTCGGCACGACGACAGCAACTTGAACCCCATTCATTGCCGCGATGAAGGCCGCCCGCAGCGCAACCTCCGTCTTGCCAAAGCCGACGTCGCCGCAGACAAGGCGGTCCATCGGCCGCCCGCTGCCAAGATCCTCGCGCACGGCATCGATCGAACTCAGCTGGTCCTCGGTTTCGTCATAGGGGAAGCGCGCGACGAATTCGTCATAGGCTCCATCCTGGGCCACCAGCACGTGCGCATGCCGGGTGTGGCGCTCGGCGGCGATGCGGATGAGACCGCCCGCCATATCGAGCAGACGCTTCTTGAGCTTCGCCTTGCGAGCCTGCCAAGCGACGCCACCGAGCTTGTCGAGAATCGCATCGGTCCCTTCGGACCCGTAGCGGGACAGGAGCTCGATGTTTTCGACCGGGAGAAAGAGCTTGGCGTTGTCGGCATAGAGGAGTTCGAGGCAATCGTGCGGCGCGCCGACCGCTTCGATCGTGCGCAGTCCGACGAAACGGCCGATACCGTGTTCGGCGTGCACCACGTAGCTGCCTTCATCAAGGCCCGCGACCTCGGCAATGAAGTCGGCACCGCGCTTGCGCCGCTTGGAGCGGCGGACCATGCGATCGCCGAGAATGTCCTGCTCGCCGATAACAACGAGATCACCCGTTTCAAAACCCGCTTCAAGGCTGAGGACCGCCGCTGCGGCTTCGCCTGACTTCAGCGTGTTGACGTCGGCCAGCGCCTTGATCTGGCGAATATTGCCAAGGCCATGTTCCACGAGAACCTGCAGCAGGCGGTCGAGAGACCCCTCGCTCCAGCCTGATACGACGACCTTGAAGCCTTTGGAGCGCTTCTCAGCGATGTATTTCACCGCCTGGTCGAAGACGTTGACGCGATCGCTCTCCGCCTCGCCTTCGCCGGCGCTCTTTGGCCAGCGCGCACCTTGCCGCGCATCGACGGTGACGACCTGGCGGACCTCGCCTTCCTGCTCGTTGAAGGGCGTGAGCCGGACGGCGCTGCGCTCGACTAGCGCCGCCGTAAATCCTTCCGCGTTCAGATAGAGGAACTCAGGCGGCACCGGCTTGTAGGGCGTGCCCTGAGTGGCCAGCGACCTGCCCGGCGACGCTGCCGTGTGGCGGGCATCGTAGTAGTCGAGAATGAGCTTCGACCGTTCGGCTGCGGCTTCCCGCGCCACATGGTCGGTGACGATGCGAAAGCCTTCGAGATAATCGAAGACGGTCTCGAGGCGATCGTAGAAGAGCGGCAGCCAATGCTCCATGCCGGCGTAACGACGCCCCTCGGAAACGGCCTGGTAGAGCGCATCATCGCGGGTCGTGGCACCGAAGAGCGACAGATATTGCTTGCGGAAATGGCTGATGGTTTCCGGCGTCAGCGACACCTCGCTCATCGGGTTGAGGTCGAGGGAGCGGACCTGGCCGGTCGTGCGCTGGCTGGCCGGATCGAAGGAGCGGATGGTTTCGAGCGTGTCGCCGAAGAAATCGAGCCGCAGCGGATCGCCACTGCCGGGAACGAAGACGTCGAGAATGCCGCCGCGCACGGCATATTCGCCGACTTCGCGAACGGTCGCCACGCGCTCGAAGCCGTTGCGTTCCAGACGCGCCGCGACATCGTCCATGCGCACCTGGTTGCCGGGACGCGCGGAGAAAGCGAGGCTTTCGATCACATCCTGCGGCGAAATCTTCTGCAGCGCGGCATTGACCGTCACCAGCACGATCGCCGCATGCGGCTTCTTGCGGTGGGCGATCAGAGCGCTGAGGGCCGCAAGCCTGCGCGCCGAGGTATCGGCACTAGGAGATACCCGGTCATAGGGAAGGCAGTCCCACCCAGGCAGGGTCAGGACCGGTATATCGGGGGCAACGAACCCGAGGACCTGCTCCAGGTCGGCTATGCGCTGGCCATCGGAAAGAATGTAGGCGATCGGCGCACCGGCGCGGGCCAGATCGGCAAGCACCAGCGCTTCGGCGCCGGATGGAACCGGGCCAATCGTGACTTCACGGGTCGCGGCGACAATCTTCTTCGGGTCAAGGCCAGCCAGCATCGATCTACTTCATCTCTTCGGGGAGCCGCTCGAAATTGGGGCGGTAGGCCGCGATGCGCGTAAACATCGGCGTCTGGTAGCGTTCGGGCACCGGCTTTTCGCCGATGATCCACCTAACGAGATCGTTGTCTTCCTCGCCCATGATGATCTCAAGCTCGTCCAGTTCAATGTCGGACAAGGCGGAAAGCTCGGCTTCTGCAAACTGCCCGAGGATCAGGTCCATTTCGCGTATGCCGCGATGCCAGGCACGAAACAGGATCCGGCGGCGACGCGGATCGAGATCGGCGCTGGTGCGTGAAATGCCAGTCATGGAGATTCCTTCCTGCCGTCCGCGGAGGTACGGTTTGTCGTCATTGGGCTCTATAAACGCTGAATAGATGATTGTCAGCCTTGCAAAACCCCGAATTGTCGTCGCAATTTCATTGCCATGCGCCCTGCCCTGCTCGACCCGCTCTTTTCACCGCTCAACACCCTACCCGGCATCGGCCCGAAGATCGGCGAGCTATATGCCCGACTTCTCGGCCGCGAAAGCATCGAAGACTGCCGCGTCGTCGACCTGGTTTTCCATGCGCCGCACTCGCTGATCGATCGACGGCAGCAGCCAGGAATCGCCAATGCGCCGCAAGGCGTCGTCGTCACGATCACCGGCCGCGTCGATCGCCATCAGCCTCCACCGCCGGGCAAGCAAAACCTGCCCTACCGTATCTTCCTGCATGACGACACCGGTGAACTGGCGCTCACCTTTTTCCGCGTCAAAGGCAACTGGCTGGAAAAATCGCTGCCGGTCGACGAAACCGTGATTGTCAGCGGCAAGGTCGACTGGTTCAATGGGCGGCCGTCGATGGTTCACCCGGACTATATGGTAAAGGCCAGCGAGGCGGACAACCTGCCGCTGGTCGAACCGGTTTATGGCCTGACGGCCGGTCTCTCCGCCCGCATCTTGCGCAAGTCGATCGAGGCGGCCGTCGCCCGCGTGCCTGACATGCCCGAGTGGATCGACGGTGCGCTTGCGGACAAGCAGGGCTTTCAAAGTGCCGCCGACAGCTTCCGCGCTCTGCATGAACCTCGCGACGCCACCGATATCGACCCGCAGGCGCCGGCGCGCCGACGGCTCGCCTATGACGAATTCCTGGCCGGCCAACTCTCCCTGGCCCTTGTTCGCCAGCGCCTGCGCAAGGTTACCGGGACGCCGGTGCATGCGACAGGCAAGCTGTCAGGCCCTGTCACCGCCGCACTGCCCTTCTCGCTGACCACGAGCCAATCGACTGCGATTGACGATATCCTCAAGGACATGGCCGGAAACGACCGGATGTTGCGGCTGCTGCAGGGCGACGTCGGCTCCGGCAAGACCATGGTTGCACTGATGGCGATGCTGGCGGCGGTCGAATCGGGCGGCCAGGCCGTGTTGATGGCTCCGACGGAAATCCTCGCCCGGCAGCATTTCGCGACGCTGTCGAAAATGGCTGCACCCGCAGGCATTACGATGGATGTTCTGACGGGACGCACCAAAGGCAAGGAGCGCGACGCGATCCTGGAGCGCATTGCCTCCGGCGAGACGCGGATCGTGGTCGGCACACACGCCCTGTTCCAGGATACGGTCAACTACGACCGGCTGACGCTTGCGGTCGTCGACGAACAGCACCGCTTCGGCGTCCACCAGCGCCTGCGCCTGACCGCCAAAGGCATCTCACCCCATATGCTGGTGATGACGGCCACGCCGATCCCCCGCACGTTGGTGCTAGCGGCCTTCGGCGACATGGATGTCTCCAAGCTGACGGAGAAGCCGGCGGGTCGAAAACCCATTCAGACGGTTACCATCCCGACCGAGCGGACCGACGAGATCGTCGACCGCCTCGCTGCAGCCCTCAAGGAGGGCAAGAAAGCCTATTGGATCTGCCCACTCGTCGAAGAATCCGAAGCGATCGACGTCATGTCAGCGGATGAACGTTATCAGGGTCTCTCCAAGCGCTTCGGCCGGGATGTCGGTCTCGTGCACGGCCGGATGAACGGCGCGGAAAAAGACACCGTCATGCTCGCCTTCAAGAACGGTGAAATCCGCCTGCTCGTGGCCACGACCGTCGTTGAAGTCGGCGTCGACGTGCCGGATGCCACCATCATGGTGATTGAACATGCGGAACGCTTCGGCCTGGCGCAATTGCATCAGTTGCGCGGCCGCGTCGGCCGTGGCGACGAAGCATCGACCTGTATCCTGCTCTACAAGAGCCCGCTGGGTGAAACCGGCCGGGCAAGGCTTTCGATCCTGCGCGACAGCGAAGATGGCTTTCTGATCGCCGAGGAAGATCTGAAGCTGCGCGGCGAAGGCGAACTGCTGGGAACGCGCCAATCCGGCACGCCCGGCTTTCGTATCGCCAGCCTCGAAGCGCATGGCGATCTGCTCGAAATCGCCCGCAAGGACGCGGCCTATCTGATCGAGCGGGATCCTGATCTTACATCGCCCCGTGGGGAGGCGCTTCGAACCCTGCTCTATCTCCACCGCCGCGACGAAGCGATCCGCTTCCTGCGCGCCGGCTGAAGCCTCAGGCGCTCTTCTGCTGGGCGATCTGGAGCGGTGGAGCGTTGGCGAGCGGCTTGTAGTCCGGTGCGACGAGACCGCCAGAAATCAAGAGCTTGGCCGCATCCTCGGCGCTCATTTCAAGCGGAATGATCTTGTCGCGGGGTACGAACAAAAGGAAGCCAGCGGTCGGGATCGGTGTCGGTGGCAGGAACACGGTCACCATATCCATGCCACGCTCGGAGAATTTGGCGGCGACTTCGCCTTTGACATCCGTGGCGATGAAGACCAGCGACCAGAGGCCGGGGCTCGGATATTCGATCAAGCCCGCCTTCTTGAACGAGGACGACTGCTCCTGCAGCACCGTCTGGAAGATCTGCTTCAACGACTTGTAGATGGTGCGAACGAGCGGCGTCCGGCTGACGAGCGATTCGCCGAAGGCAACGATCGAGCGACCGACCAGATTGGCTGTGAGGAAGCCCACCAAGGTGATGACGATGAGTGCGACCAGAAGCCCGAATCCGGGAATAGCCACAGGCGAATAGGTATCCGGATTATAGAAATTCGGCAGGTAGGGCTTCACCCATCCATCGGCCCACTCGATGAAGGTGCGCACCAACCAGACGGTGATGGCCAGCGGCGCGCAGATAATCAGCCCCGTCAGGAAATAGTTCCGCAACCGGGTCGCAATATAGCCGCTCTTCGAATTTTCGCCCATGCCTCTTCCGTTTAAACCTCACTCAGTGCCGAAAGCCGGATGATAGGCAACCGTACCTGTCGGTACCGCGCCGGAGAAGGCCAGCGCCATGAAGTATTGCGGCGCACAACCTGGGAATACAAGTGAAGATTCGTGTCGGAATCTGAACTTTTGGTAATAGTCGGGATCGCCCACGACCACACAGCCCAAGGCGCCGTCAGCGGCAAGCATCGCTAGCCCTTCGCGGATGAGCCGACTGCCAATCCCGTTTGCCTGGCGCTCCCGCATGACGGCCACCGGGCCAAGCCCAAACCAGCCTGCTGCCGGCGGCGTAAGGGTCACCGGCGAGAAGGCAACGTGGCCGACGATCTGACCTTCCTCTTCGGCGACGAGCGAGAGCATCAACGCGCCCTCGCCCCGAAGGCGTTCGATGATGAAGGGTTCGCTCTGGTCGCTGTGCGGGTGCCCCTCGAATGCGGCGGCCGTCACGTCGTGGATCGCCTGTTCGTCGCCCGCTCGCTCCGGCCGTATGATGATCATTCGACCGTCACCGATTTTGCCAGGTTGCGCGGCTGGTCGACGTCGGTGCCCATGAACACGGCCGTGTGATAGGCGAGCAGCTGGATCGGCAGCGAGAAGATCATCGGCGCAATGATCTCGTCGACATTCGGCAGAACGATCGTCGCCATCGTCTCGAGCTTCGAGGCGGCCGCCCCCTTTTCGTCGGTGATCAGGATGATGCGTCCACCGCGGGCTGCCACCTCCTGCATGTTCGACACGGTCTTTTCATAGAAGCGGTCGTGCGGGGCGATGACGATAACAGGCATGTTTTCGTCGATGAGCGCGATCGGACCATGCTTCAATTCACCGGCGGCATACCCCTCGGCGTGGATATAGGAGATTTCCTTGAGCTTCAGCGCGCCTTCCATCGCCAGCGGGAAGCTGGTGCCGCGACCGAGATAGAGCACGTCGCGGCACTTCGACAGTTCGCGCGACAGCATCTCGATCTTTGGCTGGATGGCGTTCAGCACCTGGCCCATGATGCGCGGCATTTCCGCGAGGTGGCGAACGAGTGTCTGTTCTTCATCGGCCGAGACAGTGCCACGGGCGCGGCCGGCGCCGATCGAAAGGGCGGCGAGCACCGCCAGCTGGCAGGTAAAGGCCTTGGTCGAGGCAACACCGATCTCAGGACCGGCCAGGATCGGGAACACGGCATCGGATTCGCGCGCAATGGTCGATTCGCGGGTGTTGACGACCGCGCCGATCGTCAGGCCATGGTCCTTGCAGTACCGAAGCGATGCCAACGTATCGGCGGTTTCGCCGGACTGCGAGATGAACAGCGCGGCCGACTGCGGCGACAGCGGGATTTCCCGGTAGCGGAACTCGGAGGCGACGTCGATTTCGACCGGCAGGCGGGCGTAACGCTCGAACCAGTATTTGCCGACGAGGCCGGCGAGATAGGCGGTGCCACAGGCGGAGATCGCCAAACTTGGTACACCGGCAAAATCGATTGAAGCCGTTGTGGCCTTCACCCGGTTTGCGGCAAAATCGATATAGTGGCCGAGCGCATGCGAGATCACCTCCGGCTGCTCATAGATTTCCTTTTCCATGAAGTGCCGGTGGTTGCCCTTGTCGATCATGTAGGCGGCAGCCATCGAGACCTGCCGCGGGCGGTCGACGGCATTGCCGGCGAGATCGAAGATATGGGCGCCGTTGGCGCCGATCACGGCCCAGTCGCCATCGATCAGATAGGTGATCTCATTGGTAAACGGCGAGAGCGCGATGGCGTCGGAACCCAGGAACATCTCGCCCTTGCCGTGGCCGATCGCCAGCGGCGGGCCGTTGCGGGCCGCCATGATGGTAGACGGGTCGTCCTGAAACAGAATGGCAAGCGCATAGGCACCTGTTACACGCTTTAGCATCGCATGCATGGCTTCACGCCGGCCGAGGCCGTCGCGACGGAACTTTGCCAGAAGATGCGCCACGACTTCCGTGTCGGTCTGCGTCTCGAATGTCGCACCGTCGGCGATCAGTTCGTCCTTCAGCTCGGAGAAGTTCTCGATGATGCCGTTGTGGACCACGGCAACGCCATCGGTGAAATGCGGATGGGCATTGCGCTCGGTCGGGGCGCCGTGCGTCGCCCAGCGGGTGTGGGCGATGCCGATCATGCCGGCCAGCGGCTCCTCGCGCAGCCGGGCCTCCAGATTGACCAGCTTGCCTTCCGCCCGGCGGCGCTCAAGCGTACCGGCATTGATGGTCGCAACGCCGGCCGAATCGTAGCCACGGTACTCCAGGCGCTTCAACGCATCGACAAGTCGCTCCGAGACCGGCTGGTTTCCAACGATGCCAACAATTCCGCACATAGTCGTCTCCAAATTCGTCCCGCGCCGTTTCGACGCCCCAATCGACAGCGCGGAAGTCCCGCCCGGCGCGTTGCCTTGGTAACGCATTTGCCGGACGAGGCAATCCGCCCCCGATTTCACTTTCGGTTTCAGTATTTAACGCGAACCTACTCGGCTGCCTTGGCCGCCTTTTTCGCGGCCTTCTGTGCCTCGTAGCGTTCGCGCAGGATACGCGCCCTGCCCGGCTTGATCTCCTGTCGTGCGCGGCCGAAGGCCACGGCATCGGCCGGCACATCCTCGGTGATGACACTGCCGGAAGCAACCAGCGCTCCGTCACCGATCGTCACCGGTGCAACCAGCGAGGAATTCGAGCCGACGAAGGCATTCTCGCCGATGCGGGTCTCGTGCTTGTTCACGCCATCATAATTGCAGGTGATCGTGCCTGCACCGATGTTGGACCCGGCCCCGACGAAGGCATCGCCGATATAGGTCAGATGGTTGACCTTGGCGCCGGCGCCGATTTCCGCCTTCTTGACCTCGCAGAAATTGCCGACCTTCGACTTTTCGCCGAGATCAGCCCCGGGGCGCAGACGTGCATAGGGTCCGACCGTTGCGCCGGCGCGCACCGTCGCTCCCTCGATATGCGAGAACGCATGGATGATGGCGCCGCTCTCGACGCGAACGCCCGGGCCAAACACGACATTCGGCTCGATCAGCACGTCCTGCTGCAGTTCCGTGTCCCAGGCGAGGAAAACGGTCTCCGGCGCGATCATCGACACACCGGACAGCATCAGCTCATGCCGGCGGCGCTGCTGCCAGAGCCGCTCGATATAGGCGAGTTCCGCCCGGGTGTTGCAGCCGGTCAGCTCTTCCTCTGGCGCCTCGACGGCGATGGCGCGGCCGCCGATCGCCCGCACGATCTCGACGAGGTCGGTCAGGTAGTACTCGCCCTTGACGTTGGCATTGCCAATACGATCGAGCAGATCGAGCGCCTTGTGCCCATCGATCGCCATCAGGCCGCCATTGCAATAGGTGATGCGGCGTTCTTCTTCGGTTGCGTCCTTGTGCTCGCGGATCGCGATCAGCGCGCCGTCCTCGACGATCAGCCGGCCATAGCCCGAAGGATCGGCGGCCTCAAAGCCGATGACCACCACATCGTTGCCGGCGGCCAGGCCGTCGCGCGCCGCCTTGAGAGGCTCAGGCGTGATCAGCGGCGTATCGCCAAAAACCACCAGGATGTCATCAAACCCCTTTGATATCGCCTCGCGCGCCGCCAAAACCGCATGTCCCGTTCCGAGCCGCTCCTTTTGCAGGAACGAAGCGATCGATACGCCGTCGATGCCGGCAGCACCTGAAACAGTTTCGGCGTCGCGCCCGACGACGAGAGCGACGTCGGAGATCGATGCACTCGACAGGGCGGCAACCACATGGGCGATCATCGGCCGGCCGGCCACCGGATGCAGCACCTTCGACATCGACGATTTCATCCGCGTGCTTTCACCCGCAGCCAGAACAATCGCCAGGCAACTCCGTTCCATCCAATGATCTCCTTGGTCTTTTTCTTGAGAACCAGATCCGGTCGCCCGATTCGGCCCCTTCCTATCAGCAACATATTGCGGGAAGCATAATTCACACAATCACGTCACGTTAACCCGCTTAAAACCCGATGATGGCATAAGGAGAAGCGGAGCCTGCCTCGGCAACCCATGCGCGTGCCTCGCTCCCCCGGGGAGAGAAGCAGTAATGCATGCCAGCACCGATCTCGACGCAGCGGCAAAGCCGTTCAACATTGCTCGGGCTGCAATCCGGTCGCCGCTTGCAGCGCTCGTTCTGGCGCTCATCCTCCTGTCGCTGCTTCTCACGGTCACGATCCCGCAGCCGATCGGCCCGATGTTCTGGGATCATTATCTTTATCTCGACGCCGCCAATCGCCTTGCTGACGCGCAGATCCCCTCGGTCGACTTCTTCGCACCGGTCGGGGCGCTCGGCTACTATCTCTTTGCAATCTTGCTGTCGGTTTTCCCGAACGGCCATCCCTTGCTGCTGGCCAGCTGGTGCCTTCTCATCGTCACCGGGCCATTGATCGGCCTGGTGGTGCTCGACATCCAAAAGCGTTCGCGCGCGCTGGCCTACACCATCCTGTTGCCGTTCCTTCTCTTTTCCATTCTCCCGTTCAACACCGGCGACTTCTACCCCTATCCGGGATCCGACGGCTTCGGCATCTACAACCGTCAGGTCTGCCAACTGCTTTACGTGCTCGCAGCGGCGCTGATCTATGTCCGCAATCCACGTACCCTCGCTGTTGTTGCCGCGGGAGCGATGATCGCACTTTTTTTCGTGAAGATCACCGGCGCAATCGCCGGTGTCATCCTGTGCTTGATGGCATTCGCGGCCGGACGGCTCGGCCTGCGCTCGGCGGTCACCGCGGCCCTGATCTTCTTCGGCATTCTTGCCGCTATCGAACTGTCGCTCGGCGCGGTATCGGCCTATGTCGCCGACATTCTGGCTTTGGTCGACGTCAATGACGGGATCCTGTTGGCGCGCCTGCTTCAGGCTGCATCGCTCAACGCCGGACTGCTTCTGCCCGCAGGCATTCTCTGCCTCGCCCTCTTCTTTTCCGCGTTGCCGGCCTATTCCATGTCAATGCGGGACGCTTGCCGACGGCCTTCGATCGCTGCCATTCGCAAAGTCTTCGATCAGAATTTCTTGTGGCTCGGTGCCTTTGTCGTTGCCGGCATCCTGTTTGAGAGCCAGAACACCGGCAGCCAGGCCTTCATCTTCCTCTACCCGCTGCTTCTCAAGATCACACTCGATTGTGTCGCGAATGGCTCATCCAGGCGGCAGACCATTGCGGTTTTTATCCTCGCCATCGCGGCGGCGCTGCCACCTATGACAACTGTCGTCCAGAAGAGCGCGCGCGCGTGGATCGGCGCCGTCAACAATATCCGGATCGAGAGCCGCAATCTGAAAACCATGGGGGCTGTCAATGTCCGCCCGATCCTCTCGCTGCGGGCCGAACGGATGCGAGACACCTATCTTGCCGAGCCAGGCGCCTTTGAGGCACTGGCCGACATGGGCGAATTGCCGTCATTCCTGCTTTACAGCGATTTCGACTTCCAGACCGGCTGGCTGACGAATGTCGATGATGCCATCGATGTATTGCGTACCTATGAGCACGCCAATGGCGTTCGCTTCGACACGATCCTCAATATCGATTTCGCCAATCCGTTTCCGTGGCTGATGGATCGCCACGCGCCGAAACGCGTCGCCATCGGCGCAGATCCGTTCCGCGCAATCCCGCCACCGGACTTGGAGGTGCGCGCGGCAGTCGCTGCCGTGGACATCGCACTCGTGCCGACCTGCCCGAGCACAAACGTCAACAGGACGCTGCTGTCGCTCTACCTGCCGAGCCTCGAGGCTGGCCACACGCGCATCACGCTGACGCCATGCTACGACGCATTCGTCCGCAACGGCCTGCGCCCCGGCGAAACGGCCGCCGGTTCATAACGATCACGCCTGCGGCCTCAGTCTGCTCTCGGTCAGAAGCCCGCTTTCCTCCAGGATGGGATAGGCGACCGAGGCTATATGGGCGTTGATGCGCTTCAAATCACGCAGCATGTCGAGATGCAGCGAGCTAGTCTGAAGACTTTCCAGCAGTCCGTCCCGCAGCCGCTCGATATGCCGTTCGGCCGACCGCTTCTCCATGTGGCGGACATTGACCTTTACCTCGATCAATTGCCGGGCGAGATCGGCGTTGCGGGTGACGAAAATGGTCTGAGCAACCCTGAGATTGTCGATCGTCAGGTTGAAGAGGCTCTTCAGCTCCTGATAGCCGTCATCGGAGAATTTCAGGCCGTTGTTGACCTTCTTGCCGATTTGCTCACAGAGCCCCTTCTCGATGATATCGCCCATATGCTCGAGGTTGATGGCGTAGTCGATGATAACGATCGAGCGGCGGCCATCTTCCGGGCTCAGGCCATCGCGCCCCAGGCGCGATAGGAAAATCTTCACTTCCTGCTGCAGCAGATCGACCTGCTTTTCGAACTTGCCGACATCGCGGATCTCGGACAGATCGTTGTTGTTGAAGGCGGTCTGGGCGCGGATCAGCATCATCTCGATCAGGTCGCCGACCCGCAGCACTTCACGCGTCGCGCCTGAAAGCGCCATGACCGGCGTATGGAGCACGTTCTCGTCGAGGTAGCGCGGCCCGGTTTCGTCCGTTTCGTTATCGGGGATGAAGCGGATCATCAGCCGCGACAGCAGGCCGGCAAACGGCCAGGCAAGGATCGCCACGGCTAGATTGAATGCCAGGTGGATGTCCACCGGCAGGTTCTGCTTCGGCAAAGGCAGGCTTTGCAAGAGCTCGACGCTGACACCGGTCAGAGGCAGCGCGATCAGACATCCGATGGCGCGGACCACGAGATTGCCGAGCGTGACCCGTCGTGCTGACGGCGCCGAAGACAGCGTCGCCATGACAGGCGGGATCGCCCCGCCAAGATTGGCGCCGAGCACCAGCGCAACCGTCAAGCCGACGGAGAGAATGCCGGCCGTAGAAAGGGAAAGCACCAGCATCACCACGGCAAGGCTGGAGGACGAGGCGAAGGCAAGGCCCGCGGAGATGATCAATGCCACAGGCCAGGCGCTATCGAGCATGCCGAGAAACGCGGCCAGCGCCTCGGATTCGCGCATCGGCTCGGTCGCCAGGCCAAGCAGATGCAGCGACAGCAACATCAGGCCAATCCCGACAAAGGCCGCACCAAGACCCTGCCGGGCGTTCGAGCGGCTGACGCGATGCAGCACGACGCCCACCAGAATGATCATCGGCGACAGCCATTCGATGCCGGTGGCGACGATCCAGGCGGTGATCGCCGTGCCGACATTGGCGCCAAGCAACACGATCTGCGCCATGCGCGAGCGAATGAGCCCCTTTTCCACGAAGGATGAGGTCATCAATGCCGTCGCAGTCGAGCTTTGCAGAGCAATCGTGGCGACGAGACCGGTCAGGAACGATCGGGTCGGGCCGCTCGTTCCCTGTGCGAGGCCAGCCCGCAGCTTCGCCCCGAAGGCGCGCGTGACCCCTTCCTTGACCAGGGAAAGGCCGAACAGCAGCAGTGCTACCGCTCCGAACAGGTTGACCATCACGATTGTCGATTGCATGGCATGTCTTTCCGCAGGGCCGCATGAATCGCCTCGCCCCGATACGCGCAACCATAGTTCCTAAGTGTTTTCGATCTCAATCCAACACCGGCAAATTCGTCGTTTTTTCGGTCAAATTTCTGTTGCCGGCTAATAAATCCGACATCCGTTTTGTCAGCAACGTCTTCCCGTCGATGGCCATCGACGTCGCAGACAGCGATCTCGGCTCTCAAATTCGTCAGCGGCCCGAAGTCCCTGCGAATCACATGATTGCCCGCGATCTTCGGCTGGCGCGCAATTTGCGGCATTGCGCCCTTCATTTCCTGTTTCGTTTGTTTTAAGGAACGAACTCGTTTGGCTCACAGCCACCGCACTGCAACGAGGTTTCTGCCCCATGCTCGAATTCCTGAGAAAAGCCGCCCAGACCTGGGTCGTCAAAGGCCTGCTCGTCATTCTCGTGCTGTCTTTCATGGTGTGGGGCGCATCGACATCGATGATCGCGAACCAGTCGGATGCCGTGGTCGTCGTCGGTGACGTCAAGGTCAAGGCTCCGGACTTCCGGCTCGCCTACGAGCGCCAACTTGCGCTCGTTTCCCGCCAGCTCGGCACGCGCCTGACGCCGCAGCAGGCCAAGGCATTCGGCATCGAGCAGCAGGTTTATTCCCAGCTCGTCGCGGGTGCTGCCCTCGATCAGCTAGCCGGCGATATGAACCTTGGCCTTTCGGAAGACCGGCTGGCCAAGCTCATCGCCGAAGACCCGGCTTTCCACAGCGTCAACGGTCAGTTCGACCGCCTGACGTTCTCGAGCGTGCTGCGCAATGCCGGCCTTCGCGAACAGGATTACATCAACAACCGCAGCCAGGTCGCCGTGCGCTCGCAGATCGTCGATGCCCTGTCTGACGGTTATATCGCGCCAAAGGTGCTGAGCGACGCGATCGGCTCCTATCGCCACGAAAAGCGCTCGATCGACTACGTCCTGCTGTCGAACGCCAACATCGATCCGGTAAAGGCACCGGGCGACGACGTTCTCGCCCCCTGGTACGACAGCCGCAAGGCAAACTACCGCGCGCCGGAATACCGCAAGATCACCTACCTGAAGCTTGCACCCGAGGATCTTGCCGATGCGACGGCGGTGGTCGATGCGGACGTTCGTGCCGACTACGACAAGCGCAAGGACAGCTTCCGCACCGAGGCGACGCGCACGATCGAACAGCTCGCCTTCTCCTCGCGTGAGGCGGCAGACGCCGCGGCAGCCAAGCTCGCAGCCGGCACGTCCTACGACGACATCGTGAAAGCCGAAGGCAAGACGTCTGCCGACGTTCTGCTGGGTGACTTCACCACCGCAAGCGCTCCGGACGCAAAGATCGGCGAAGCCGCGTTTGCGATTGCTGCCGATGGCGGCACGTCGCCCGTTATCGATGGTGCCTTCGGACCGGTGATCCTGCGCGTGACGAACATCCGCCCGGAGACGGTTCGCAGCTTCGACGAGGTCAAGGAAGAACTCCGCAAGGAGATTGCCCTCTCCAACGCGCAGAACGAGATCATCGGCCTTCATGACAAGATCGAGGACGAGCGCGCGACCGGTGCTTCGCTCAAGGACATCGCCGAACTGCTCAAGCTGAAGGTCGCGACCGTCGACGGCATCGATGCGACCGGCAAGGACATGAATGGCGATGAAGTCGCCGGCCTGCCGGAGCCGAAGGCTCTGCTGCCGGACGCCTTCAAGGCTGAAGTAGGCGGAGAAACCCTGCCTGTTAACATCGGCCGCGACGGCTACGTCTGGTTCGACCTCGACGAAGTGGTTCCGGCTCGCGACCGCACGCTCGACGAAGCACGTGACGAAGTCGCCGCAGACTGGACTGCAGAACAGCAGCGCACGGCTCTCGCCACCAAGGCGACCGAACTGAAGCAGCGGATCGAAAAAGGCGCGACGCTCGCCGATATCGCAACCGAGCTTGGCCTTGCCGTCGAAACAAAGACGGGATTGACCCGGTCGACGTCTGATGCGGCGCTGAGCCCGGCCGCCGTCGCTGCTGCCTTCAGCGGCCCGGACGGCCACGTCGCCAATGCCGCCGGTATCGGTGGCGATGGTCAGATCCTGCTGCGGGTCACCTCGATCGAGAACAACGGCCCGACCGATGCCCTGGAAGACGACAGCCGTCAGATCCAGGCCATGGCCCGTGCCAGCGGCGACGACATTCTCGACCAAATGGTATCGACCCTGCAGTCGGCCTACGGTGTTTCGATCAATCAGACGCTTGCCGAAACGGCTTTGGCACAGAGATAAGCGGCAAGGAAAGCAACCGATGAGTGATCTGAAACCGTTCGTCGCCAAAGTCGCCGCCGGCGAGGCTCTCAACCGCGAAGACGCACGAGCGGCTTTCGAGATCATCATGTCGGGTGCGGCCACGCCATCGCAGATCGGCGGCTTCCTGATGGCCCTGCGCGTCCGTGGCGAAACTGTCGACGAGATCGTCGGCGCCGTTGCCGCCATGCGCGGCCGCATGCTCCCCGTCGACGCGCCGGCCGATGCTGTCGACATCGTCGGGACCGGCGGTGATGGCGCCGGTACCTACAATATCTCGACACTCGCCTCGCTGATCGTTGCGGGCGCGGGTGTCCCGGTCGCCAAGCATGGCAACCGTGCGCTGAGCTCCAAGTCCGGCACGGCCGATGCCCTGTCCTGCCTCGGCGTCAAGCTCGATATCGGCCCCGAGGCGATTTCACGCTGCATCAGGGAAGCCGGTGTCGGCTTCATGTTCGCCCAGCAGCACCATTCCGCCATGCGCCACGTCGGCCCGACGCGTGTCGAGCTCGGCACCCGCACGATCTTCAACCTGCTCGGCCCGCTATCCAATCCTGCCGGCGTCAAGCGGCAACTTGTCGGCGTCTACGCACCGCAGTGGGTCCAGCCGCTGGCGGAAGTATTGCGCGACCTCGGCTCCGAGAATGTCTGGGTCGTGCATGGCGAAGGCCTCGACGAGATCACGACGACCGGCACGACGCAGGTCGCCGCTCTCGATAACGGCAAGATCACCGCTTTCACCTTGACGCCTGAAGATTTCGGCCTGCCAACGGTCACCCTCGACGCCCTGAAGGGCGGCGATGGCGCACACAATGCCGTTGCGCTCTTGGCCGTCCTCGACGGTGCAGAAAACGCCTACCGGGACATTTCGCTTGCCAATGCGGCTGCATCGCTGATGATTGCCGGCAAGGCCGCAGATCTTGGTCAGGGCATGACGCTCGCCCGCCAGTCGCTTTCCAGCGGTGGCGCCAAGGCGGCACTGCAGCGCCTGATCAGCGTTTCGAACGCTGCCTGAGACAACGCTGCTTGAGACAAGGAACCGCGCCATGACCGATATCCTGCGCAAGATCGAAGCCTACAAGCGCGACGAGATCGCTGCGGCCAAATCGCAAACGTCAATCGATGAGCTGAAGGCTCGCATCGCCGATCAATCCGCTCCGCGCGGTTTCCATGCGGCGTTGGCAGCGCGCCAACAGCAAGGCCGCTTCGGCCTGATCGCCGAGATCAAGAAGGCGAGCCCGTCGAAAGGCCTGATTCGACCCGACTTCGATCCACCGGCGCTGGCCAAGGCCTACGAGGCCGGCGGTGCGGCCTGTCTTTCCGTGCTGACGGATGGACCGAGCTTCCAGGGCGCGCCGGCGTTTCTTGAGGCGGCCCGCGCAGCCTGCGTGCTTCCGGCTTTGCGCAAGGACTTCATGTTCGACACCTACCAGGTGTTCGAGGCCCGCGCCTGGGGTGCAGACTGCATCCTGCTGATCATGGCATCGCTCAGCGACGACGATGCCCGGCGTCTGGAAGATTCTGCCTTTTCTCTCGGAATGGATGTACTGATCGAAGTGCATGACGCTGAAGAGATGGAGCGGGCGCTCAAGCTTGCCTCGCCACTTGTTGGCATCAACAATCGCAACCTGAGAACATTCGACGTCGATCTCGCCGTATCCGAGCAACTGGCGTCGATGGTTCCGTCTGATCGGCTGCTCGTCGGCGAGAGCGGTATCTTTACCCATGACGATTGCCAGCGTCTGGAAAGGAGCGGCATCACCACTTTCCTGGTCGGCGAGAGCCTGATGCGCAAGAGCGATGTCGAGACGGCAACACGTGTGCTCCTCACCGGCTCCGAAAGCGTGCTGGCGGCCGAGTGATGGGCAAGACCACACTCACGCATCTCGACAACAGCGGCGAAGCGAACATGGTCGACGTCGGCGCCAAGACCGAAACCGTCCGCATCGCCACTGCGGAGGGTCATGTCCGCATGCGTCCGGAGACACTTGCGCTGATCCTGGAGGGCGATGCCAAGAAGGGCGACGTTATCGGTACGGCGCGGCTGGCCGGCATCATGGCCGCCAAGCAGACGTCGAATCTGATCCCCCTTTGTCATCCGTTGATGCTGACCAAGGTGTCGGTCGACATCACACCCGATCCAGCATTGCCGGGCTTGCGGGTCGAAGCGCTTGCCAAACTGACCGGCAAGACCGGCGTCGAGATGGAAGCGCTGACGGCCGTCAGCATCGCCTGCCTGACGATCTACGACATGGCGAAGGCTGCGGATCGAGAAATGGAAATCGGCGGCATCCAGCTCGTCAGCAAATCCGGTGGACGCTCCGGCGATTATCGGCGCCAGGGAGACTGACCGACGATGTCGTTGCTTTCCGTTGAAGACGCGCTCAACAGGATCCTCGGCAGCGCCAGACCCCGCCACGCAATCGAACATGTGAGCCTGCATGAAGGCCTCGACCGTGTGCTGGCGCAAGATGTAACTGCACGCGTCACCCATCCCGCCTTCGACAATTCAGCGATGGATGGCTATGCGGTTCGCCATGAGGATGTCCACGCCATCGGTGCCGAACTTACGGTCATCGGCCAGTCCGCGGCCGGGCATGGCTTCGATGGCGAGGTAAAGTCCGGGCAGGCTGTCCGCATCTTTACCGGAGCCCCGCTTCCCGCGGGCGCCGATACCGTCATCATCCAAGAAGACACCGAACGGCTTGCCGACAACAAGATCCGCACCTCGTTCGCGCCGGGCAAAGGGCGGCATATCAGACTTTCCGGCCAGGATTTTGCAGCCGGCGAAACGGTGCTGCGCGCGGGAGACGTTCTGGATGCCGGTCGCCTGACGGTCGCCGCCGGCATGAACCATGCGGTGCTGCCAGTGTTCAAGAAACCGACGGTCGCGATCCTTGCAACCGGCGATGAACTGCTGACACCCGGAAGCATACCCGGTGCTGACCAGATCATTGCCTCCAACACATTCGGTGTTGCTGCCATTGCGCGTGACAACGGTGCCGACATCCTCGACCTCGGCATCGTCCCGGACAACCGCCAGGCGATCTCGGCGGCCGTCGAGCGTGCAAGGGCAGCGAGAGCCGATGTGCTCGTGACGCTCGGTGGCGCCTCGGTCGGCGATCATGACCTTGTGCAGTCGACATTGCTTGCGAGCGGGATGACGCTCGATTTCTGGCGGATCGCCATGCGGCCCGGAAAACCACTCATGGTCGGACAGCTCGGCGACATGGCGGTGCTCGGCCTGCCTGGCAATCCTGTATCGAGCCTCGTCTGTGCACTCTTGTTCCTTGAGCCGCTGGTCCGCAAACTGGCGAGACTACCTGATAGAGATCGGCTGACGACGGCCTGCCTCGCCTCGCCGCTGCCTGCCAACGACAAGCGCCAGGATTATGTGCGTGCACGGCTTTCGAGCGATGCGGACGGTTCGCTCGTCGCCCACCCCTTCCCGCGGCAGGACTCGTCGATGATGAAGGTGTTCGCGCAGTCCGATTGTCTGATCGTTCGCGCGCCGAACGCTGAAGAGGCGCCCGCCGGTACACCCTGCGAAATCGTCCGGCTCAGATAGCTTCCGGCGAAATCATCGGGATAAAACAGGCACCCCTTTTGGTCGACCGGACCCGGCGTCAGCAGAAACAAAGAATATTTGCTGTTCCATTGTCATATGCCCGACATGGAGACCCATTAATAACAGGATCATTCAATCATCGCTCAAGGCGGATGACTACGGATGTACTAGCAGGCGCCGTGATGATTTGAGGGAAAGGTCGGGTATTGCCCGACCTTTTGCTTTTCTACGGTTATTTGCTTTCCGGAACGATCATCGTTGCTGCTGCGACGGTGGCAGAGGGGGCGATCAGCGACGCCTACTGCATGTTTCCTAAATCGTATTCGATTTAAGGATAAAACATGACGCAATTCAAAGTGCTACAGCGACCTTTGCGCGCCTAGTAAGACGCGCGGCCCTGTAGGCAGCGTCGCGTCCCCAGCAAGGTTTCAGGCGGCAGTGTTCTCGCAACGGCTGACGAGGATCTTGTCGATGCGGCGGGAATCCATATCGATGACCTCGAAACGGTAACCGTGGGCGATCGCGATGTCGCCCTCTTCCGGCGTCTTGCGCAACTGCTGAACGAGAAAGCCCGCGATCGTTTCAAAATTTCCGTCGGCATCGATGCCTTCGATACCGATGGTCAGGTGGATCTCATCGATCGGCGTGCGTCCGTCGACCAGGTAGGTTCCATCCTCGCGCTGGCGGATCAGTGCGTGCTCGAGATCGTCATAGTTCGACGGCAGCACGCCGACGATCGCCTCTAGAATATCGGCGATGGTGATGATGCCTTCGGTGCTGCCGTATTCGTCGACGATCATCGCCATGTTGATACTCGACGACTTGAAAGCATCGAGCGCCTTCAGGCAGGACGCGGTTTCCGGCAAGGTATGGATCTCGCGCACATACTTGCGAACGTCGAGCGGAACGGACGTCGGGGCATTGAGGATTTCCTTCGCCAGAACCGCGCCAAGCACATCGCCGCTCGGCCCGTCGACCACGGGATAACGGGAGTGGCCGTATTGGCGGATCTTCTCGCCGATGGTCTCCAGGCTGTCGTTGATATCGATGAAGCTCATTTCGGTACGATGCGTCATGATCGATTTCACGTTGCGGTCACCGAGGCGGATGATGCGACGAAGCATCTCGTGCTCCGACTTTTCGATCGCGCCGCTCTCGACGCCTTCCGCCATGATCGCGTGCACTTCCTCTTCGGTAACATGGTCCGGATCATCCGGACGTATGCCCAGCAGCCGCATCATCAACGCGGCCGAGGTCTCGAAGAGATAGACGACCGGCGCCACGATGCGCGAAAGAAGCGTCATCGGCCGCGCCACGAACATCGCGAAGCCCTCGGAGTTCTTCAACGCCAGCTGCTTGGGGATCAACTCGCCGATAACGACGGAGAGGAAGGTGATGAGCGTTACCACGATCGCCACCGCCACCGGATGACCGTAGGGGCTGATCCAGGCGATGCTGTCGAAGAAGGGGGCGAACTTGGCCGCGATCGTTGCGCCACCATAGGCGCCGGCGAGCGTGCCGACCAGCGTGATGCCAACCTGAACGGTGGAAAGAAACTTGCCGGGGTCTTCCGCCAGCTTCAGTGCCGCTTCGGCGCGGAGATTTCCCTGTCTTGCCATCTGGCGAAGCAATGGCTTGCTTGCCGAGACGATTGCCATTTCCGAAAGAGCAAAAAATGCGTTGATCAAAAGCAGGACGAAAATGACAAAAAATTCGGACATGGTCTCCAAGTCACCGTTGACGAAAAGTCGCCCAATCGAGAGCGACCGTTCACCAGATAAGGCCAGCAGGCGATCCGAGCAAGCGCAGTTCTCGAAATCCGTGTCACCAAATGCGCTTCGCCCGTATTTCGCGAGGCGAGAGCGGACCGAAACTCGGACACGTCCGACGAAGGTGGCTCAGTTTTCGCCCGACCTGAGGGCGCCGCGCACGCGCTCGCGCCCGATCTTGATGACATTTTCCATCGCTGCGCGCGCGCCCGCTTCGTCGCGCCTGCCGATTTCCTCGACGATGCGGATGTGATTGCGGGCGACCTCGTCGACGCCGCCCTTTTCTTCGACGGGTGAACTCAGTTTGAAAATGCCGACCAGCGCCGCCTCGATCAGCCCACCGACCGTCCGCATGAACGGGTTGCCCGAAGCTTCCGCAATCGACAGATGGAATTTCAGATCGGCAAAGGCGAGGCTCTCGGCAGTATGGCCGGCCTCACCCATGGCGACCGCGAGGCGCATCATGCGGCTGATCTCGGCCTCAGAAGCGTTGCGCGCAGCAAGAGCCGCAGCGTGCGGCTCGAAGGCGAGACGCACTTCGGAGAGGTGGTAGAGGAACTCCTCGTCCACACCACATTCAAAATGCCAGGTCAGGATGTCGTTGTCGAAGAGGTTCCAATCATTTCTGGGCGTGACGCGCGTGCCAATGCGAGCCCGTGGCACGACCAGACCCTTTGCGGCAAGCGTCTTCATCGCTTCGCGAAGAACCGTGCGCGACACCTTAAAGCGCGCTGCAAGCTCCGGATCGCCGGGCAGGATCGACCCGATCGGGAACTCGCCTGAAACGATCGCCTTGCCAAGCTGGTCGACCACATGCGCATGACTGGTGCGCTTCCGCGTCCCGGAAAGGACAGTCTCCAGCAAGCTCCTGTTCAACCCACCTCCTCCAGGCACTCCCTTGCCTGACAGCGCCAAATGCAGCGCCTCAAAATGCCATATCTCGCCGGTCCACCCATCCCCACGAACAGGATGAGCAGGCCCAGGAATGGCCAACCGATTCCTCAAGCATTACACGAAATGCAGCCAAGCTGCACTATGGCTGAAACCGGCCCGCACGACCGTTGATTGCATCAATCTCGGCTGATTGGGTCATGCCGCAATAATGCGCCACCAAGCCTCGGCCCAATATATCGATAACGACAAACCCCGCCGTAACGGCGGGGTTTGAACATTTTCTGCGTTCTTCCGTTGTGCTTACTTCGGCAGCTGGTCGTCGACGCCTTCGACGTAGAAGTTCATGCCGAGCAGTGTGCCGTCATCCGACGATGCGCCTGCGGCCAGCCACTCGCTGCCATCCTGCTTCTTCAGCGGACCGGTGAACGGCTTCAGCTCGCCCGACTTGATCTTGGCTTCCGCTTCTTCGGCCAGCTTCTTCACGTCGTCAGGCATGTTGGTGTAGGGCGCCATAGTCAGGATGCCGTCCTTCAGGCCGTCCCAGCTCGACGTTGTTTCCCATTTGCCGTCGAGGAAAGCCTCGGTGCGCTTGATGTAGTAGGCGCCCCAGGTGTCGACGATCGCGGTCAGCTGGGTCTTCGGGCCGGCAGCGATCATGTCGGATGCCTGGCCAAAGGCCTTGATGCCGCGTTCTGCGGCCACCTGCATCGGCGCCGTCGTATCGGTGTGCTGGGTCAGGATATCGACGCCCTGGTCGACGAGCGCCTTGGCGGCATCGGCTTCCTTGCCCGGGTCAAACCAGGTGTTGGCCCATACGACCTTGATCTTGAAGTCCGGGTTGACCGAGCGCGCGCCGACGACGAAAGCGTTGATGCCCATCACCACTTCGGGGATCGGGAACGAGGCGATGTAACCGGCAACCCCCTTCTCGGACATCTTGGCAGCGATCACGCCCTGGATGTAGCGGCCCTCGTAGAAGCGGCTGTTATAGGTCGCCACATTCGGGGCGGTCTTGTAGCCGGTGGCGTGCTCGAACTTCACGTCCGGGAACTTCTGGGCGATCTTGATCGTCGCATCCATAAAGCCGAAGGACGTCGTGAAAATCAGGCCGCAGCCGGAACGTGCCATGCGCTCGATCGCGCGCTCGGCATCCGGGCCTTCCGGCACACTTTCGAGGAATTGCGTCTCGATCTTGTCACCGAGCTTCTTTTCCAGTTCCAGGCGACCGATATCGTGTGCCTGGGTCCAGCCGCCGTCGGTCTTGGAACCGACATAGACGAAGCAGACCTTCGCCTTGTCCTGAGCGGCAGCGGCGCTGGCAAAGCCGATGACGGCAGCGGTACTTGCGAGAGCGAGCAGTAGTTTTTTCATTTTCTTGACCTCTGTCGGTTTGAGAAACGTCCGTCTGGGTTGTTATTGTCACCGATCTGGCACAAACGGCTTACCGAGCGATGCCGGCGTATTGATCAGGGTCGTGCGCCGGTTATGTGAAATGAGGATGAGCACGACGATCGTCGCGAGATAGGGAAGCGACGACAGGAATTGCGACGGAATGCCGATGCCGAAGGCCTGCGCATGAAGCTGGCTGATGGAAACGGCACCGAACAGATAGCCGCCGGCAACGAGACGCCACGGACGCCAGGACGAAAACACCACCAGCGCAAGCGCGATCCAGCCACGGCCGGCAGACATGTTTTCCACCCATTGCGGAGTGTAGACCAGCGACAACTGCGCGCCGGCAAGGCCCGCGCAGGCACCGCCGAACATCACCGCGAGATAGCGCGTCCTGATGACGTTGACGCCAAGGGCATGGGCGGAGGCATGGCTGTCGCCGACCGCGCGCAGCTTCAAACCCGCGCGGCTCCTGAACAGGAACCAGTGAACGCCCGCGACCAGGGCAATCGACAGATAGAAGATGATGTCCTGCCGGAACAACAGCGGCCCGAGGACCGGAATATCAGCCAGCACCGGGATGACGATGGGTTGCAGCTTGATGCCCTGCATGCCGAGAAAGCTCTCTCCGAGCATACCGGAAACGCCAAGACCAAGCAGCGTCAACGCCAGGCCGGTCGCCACCTGGTTGGCAACCAGCGTCAACGTCAGGAATGCGAAGAGCTGTGAGAACACAGCGCCGCAGACGACCCCGGCCAGAATCCCGAGGTAGGGCGACCCGGTGATCCGGGTTGCGGCAAAGGCGCAGACGGCGCCCATGACCAGCATGCCCTCAACACCGAGATTGAGCACGCCAGAGCGCTCCGTCACCAGTTCGCCGAGGGCGGCAATGACAAGCGGTGTTGCGGCGGTGATGACGCTCAACAGTATGGCTTCGACGATCCCCATCAACGGCTCCCGTCCGTGTTTGTCTCGGCAAACCGATACCAGACCAGCCGGATGCGATAATGAATGAGCGTGTCGCAGGAGAGCACGAAGAACAGCAGCAGGCCCTGGAAGACGCGCGTGACCTTGTCCGACACGCCAATCGAGAGCTGCGCCGCTTCGCCGCCGAGATAGGTCAGCGCCAGAACGAGGCCGGCGGCGATGATGCCGAGCGGATTGAGCCGCCCGAGAAACGCGACGATGATCGCGGTGAAGCCATAGCCGGGCGAAATCACCGGGCGCAGCTGCTGGATCGCGCCGCTGACCTCGGAGATCCCGGCCAGACCGGCAAGCGCACCCGAGAGCAGCATCGAAAACCAGATCATCCGCCGCGACGAGAAACCGGCAAAGCGTCCTGCCCGCTCCGACTGACCGAGAACCGCGATCTCGAAGCCCTTCAGCGTATAACGCATCATGAACCAGACGAGGATCGCCGCGATGATGGCGAAGGCAAAACCCCAGTGGGTGCGCCCCGACGCGATCAGTTCCGGCAGGATGGCGTCAGCCGCAAAGCTGCGCGTCTCCGGGAAGTTCATGCCCTGCGGATTGCGCCAGGGGCCGCGCACGATCCAGTCGAGAAAGAGCTGGGCGACGTAGACCAGCATCAAGCTCGTCAGGATCTCGTTGGTGTTCATGTGCGCCTTGAGGAAGGCGGGAATGGCGGCAAACAGCGCGCCACCGAGCATGCCCATCAGCATCATCAGCGGCAGCACGAGCGGCGACTGCCACTCGTAAAACACCACCGGCAGGATCGAGCCGGCGATCGCTCCCATGATGAACTGCCCCTCGGCGCCGATGTTCCAGTTGTTCGAGCGGAAACAGACCGAAAGGCCGACGGCGATCAGGATCAGCGGCGCGGCCTTGATCGCCAGTTCGTGCAGCGACCAGACCTCGCTCAGCGGCTCGACGAAGAAGCTGTAGAGCGCCATGACCGGGTTCTTGCCCAGTAGTGCAAACATGATGCCGCCGAAGATGATCGTCAGTAGAAAGGCGATGAATGGGGACAGGATCGAGAACAGCGCCGATATCTTGGCGCGCTTTTCCAGTTCAATGCGCATGCACAGCCCCCGTGTCTTCCGTCTTGCCGTACATGCCACCCATCAGCAGGCCGATCTTCTCGCGCGAAAGCTCGCGCGCCGGATATGGATCGGAAAGCCGTCCTTCACTGATCACCGCGATCTCGGTCGCCACCTCGAAGATCTCGTCAAGGTCCTGGCTGATCACCAGCACCGCGGAGCCCGCCTTGGCGAGATCGACAAGCGCTTGACGGATCCGGCTCGCAGCGCCCGCGTCGACGCCCCAGGTCGGCTGGTTGACGACCAGGACGGCGGGCTGGCGGTCGAGCTCGCGACCGACGATGAATTTCTGCAAATTTCCGCCGGAAAGCGATCCGGCCGGAGGATCTTCCCCGCTCTTGCGCACGTCCATCGCTTCGGAGATGCGCATGGTCGCCGTGGTCACCGCGTCCCGGCGGATGATCTTGAGAAAGCCGCCGCCGAGGAAGGCCCTGGCGTCGGACCGGCTTCTGGCCAGCACGAGATTGTCCGAGAGCGGCATCGCCGAAACCGCAGCGTGGCCATGGCGCTCTTCCGGAACGAAGCCGGCGCCCATCAGCCGTCGCGCGTTGATGTTCCTGTTGCCGACCGGCCTTTGCCTGATCTGCACCGCAGCATCGTCTGCAACCGGATACTCGCCGGACAGCGCGTCGAAGAGTTCGCCCTGGCCGTTGCCGGCCACACCGGCGATCGCCAGCACTTCGCCGGCACGCACCTTGAGACAGATGTTCTTCAGCGAAACGGCAAACGGCGTGCGTGCGGAAACGGAAAGGTGGCGCGCTTCCAGCTGCACCTCGCCCTTGGTGCTGGTGCCCTCGGCGGTCACCGCCGCAACGTCGCTTCCGACCATCATACGCGCCAGCGACGCCGGCGTTTCCACCTTGGGGTCACAGGCGCCCGTGACCTTGCCGTGGCGCAGCACGGTGGCGCGGTCGCAGATGCGCTGCACTTCCTCCAGCCGGTGGCTGATATAGAGAACCGAACGTCCCTCCGCCTTGAGCTTGTTGAGCGTCTCGAACAGTCGATCGGCCTCCTGCGGCGTCAGCACCGATGTCGGTTCGTCAAGAATGATCAGACGCGGGTTCTGCAAGAGGGCGCGGACGATCTCGATGCGCTGGCGTTCGCCGACGGAAAGGTCGGCCACATGCGCCTTCGGATCGAGCGGCAGGCCATAGGCGTGCGACAGGCGTGAAGCTTCCTCCGCGACCTCGGCCAGCGAAATGTTGCCGTCCATCGACAGCGCTATGTTTTCCGCTACCGTCAGCGCCTCGAACAGCGAAAAGTGCTGGAAAACCATGCCGATGCCGAGCTTGCGGGCCGCGGCCGGGCTGGCGATGCGCACGCTGCGCCCTTGCCACACGATCTCGCCTACCGTCGGCGCGAGAACGCCGAACAGCATTTTCACCAGCGTCGATTTTCCGGCACCGTTTTCGCCGAGAAGGGCGTGGATTTCGCCTTGGTCTATCTGCAGGTTGATTTCATTGCAGGCCGCAAACGAGCCAAACAATTTCGTCAGGTTGCTCACAGTCAACAACGGACCGTTCGCAGTTGCTCCCTCAACAGGCACGCTGCCCTCTTTTCCCCTCTGTCGATCCCCGTCCGCCTTAAGGCTTCGATCAAGGAATCAGCAGTGTTGTTCCACTCGTTTTTCTTGTCTCAAGATCCGTATGCGCGCGACCGGCGTCGGCAAGCGGATAAGTCTGATTGATATTGATACGCACTTTGTTGCTTTGCACAATATCAAAGAGGGAATTTGCACACGCTTCAAGCGCAGGCCGCGTCTGCACATACCCGAAGAGTGTCGGACGCGTCGCAAACAGCGAACCCTTCTGTGCCAGAATGCCGATGCTGAAGGCATCGACAGGACCGGACGAATTGCCGAAGCTCACCCAGAGGCCGCGCGATTTCAGGCAATCGAGCGAGGCCGGATAGGTGTCCTTGCCGACCGAATCATAAACGACATCAACACCCTTGCCGTCGGTCAGTTCCTTGACCCGGGCAACGAAATCGTCCGTGCGGTAGTTGATGACGTGGTCATAGCCATGGGCAAGCGCCAGATCGATCTTGTCCTGCGATCCGGCCGTACCAATGACGGTTGCACCCAGAGCCTTTGCCCATTGGCCGGCAATCAAGCCGACGCCGCCGGCAGCAGCATGGAAGAGCAGCGTCGTTTCAGGCCCAACCTGGAATGTCTGATTGAGCAGATATTGCGCGGTCATACCTTTCAGCATCATCGCCGCCGCCGTCTCAAGCGAGATGCCGTCCGGCACCTTGACCAGTTGCGAGGCTTCGACGTTTCGCTCGCTGGCATAGGCGCCATCCGACGAGGCGTAGGCCACCCGGTCGCCAACACCGAAGAGGCTGACGCCATCACCGACAGCCGTCACGATCCCCGCACCTTCCTTGCCCGGGACAAAGGGCAGGCCCGAGGCGGACTTGTAGAGCCCGGTGCGGAAATAGACGTCGATGAAATTCAACCCGACAGCCACCTGGCGGATCTGCACCTCACCCGGCCCCGGCGGCGAGAGCGTAACGCCCTCCAGCTTCAGGACTTCAGGTCCACCGAGTTCGCGTACGACAATTGCCTGTGCCATCGAAGAGCTCCTAGGTCCGGCCGAGCTTGGGGAGGATCTGCAGGACGAAACCAATCACGTAGAGATAGATGCCTGTTGCAAGAACACCGGTCACCACCCAGGCCGGTGTCACGAAATGCAGAAGCAGGGCGTACATGCTGAGCGCCGACCAGAGGAAAAAGACACCGAGGTTGAGCGGTCTTAACCGCTGGACGCGCACCGGATGCAGGAAGTTGATCGGCAGGAAGGTCAACACTACCGATACGAAGACGACGATCGAGGCGGTCAGCTCGCTCGCCTGGATGACGAACAGCGTAAAGACGACCATGTTCCAGACGACGGGAAAGCCCGAGAAAAAGTATTCGTCGGTCTTCATGCCCATGTCGGCATAGTAGATCGCGCTTGAGACAACGATGGCGCCGGCCGCAACGAAGGACCATGGCTCGCCGATCATGCCGCTCTGGTAGAGCGCAAACGCCGGCAGGAGCACGTAAGTCACATAGTCGATGACGTTGTCGAGCGTGTCGCCCGACCAATTGGGAAGCACTTCCTTGACCCGCACCTTGCGGGCGATCGGACCATCGATGCCATCCACCAGCAAGGCCAGGCCGAGCCACCAGAACATATCGACGAAGCGGTGTTCGGCCGCGGCGACGACGCCAAGAAAAGCGAGGAATGACCCGGAGGCGGTCAATATGTGCACGGAGAAGGCGCGGATCTCGGCGTAGGGGACTCGTTTGTAGTTGAAAAACTTCATCTGCGGACGCCGCCTATCCCCTTCTGCATTTCCCCAGACAGAGTTTTACTCTCTGCCTCAACCGCTGTGGCGGCGCATTGCGCGTAATATGCACCCTTTGCAACGCATCGCCAGCAAAATTCAAGCACGACTTTATCCGGCGAAGATTGTTCTGTGGACACTTTCAAATTGCTTCTGCGCTGATTCAACCCATTTATTTCGCCTCTGCCCAAGACTAGAAGTAAGATGAGATGAAAGCAGCAGGCGCTTGATGGCGCGAGCGAAAGGGTTCTTTCCATCATGGATCATTACGACATCGCCGTCGTCGGCGCTGGCCTCGCGGGTTCTCTGGCAGTGATCGCTCTCGCGGAGAGCGGCTACCGCGTCGCGCTGATCGGACCGGAACCGGCATCATCAGACGGACGGACGACCGCGTTGATGGACCAGTCGATCGACTATCTGAAGAAATTGAACCTCTGGGAGAAGGTGCAGCCGCTGACGGCGCCGCTATCAACGATGCGCATTCTGGATGGGACAAACCGCCTGCTGCGCGCGCCGACAGTGAACTTCCGCGCGTCGGAAGTCGGCCTTGCGGCCTTCGGCTACAACATTCCGAACGCCCCCTTCCTCGACATTCTGCGGGAGCGGGCATCCGAGACGGAGACGCTCGATCGCATGACGATGTCAGCGTCCGATTTCGACCTCTCCGGCGACAAGGTGCGGATCTCGCTCGATGACGGGCGCGACATCACCGCCGATCTGGTCGTCGGTGCCGACGGCCGTCGGTCGCCGGTGCGGGAAGCCGCCAAGATTTCGGTCAGCACCTGGTCCTATCCGCAGACGGCCGTCGTCCTCAACTTTTCGCACGAGCTTTCCCACCAGGACACCTCGACGGAGTTTCACACCGAGAGCGGGCCCTTCACCCAGGTGCCCCTGCCCGGCAACCGCTCGAGCCTCGTCTGGGTGCGCAAGCCCGACGATGCCGCAGCCACGCTGGCGCTCGATCTCGCCGCACTCTCGCGCGCCGTCGAAGACCGGATGCAGTCGATCCTCGGCAAGGTCACGGTCGAAGGCAGCCCACAGTCCTTCCCGCTGTCGGGCATGAGCGCTCATCGCTTCGGCAAGGGCCGGGTCGCGCTCGTCGGCGAAGCGGCGCACGCCTTTCCGCCAATCGGCGCCCAGGGTCTCAACTTGAGCCTTCGCGACGCGATGACGCTGGTCGATCTGATCGGCGCAAAGACGGACGACAATCTCGCGGGCGACATCGGCGACCGGTTCGACAGTCGGCGCCGCCTCGATATCGTTAGCCGCACGGCGAGCGTCGATCTGTTGAACCGATCGCTGCTGTCGAGTTTCCTGCCGGTTCAGGCGCTGCGCGCCGTCGGCCTGCACATCCTCTCGGCTGCCGGACCGCTGCGCAGCCTGCTGATGCGCGAAGGCGTGCACCCCGGCAGCGCGTTTCACGCGTTGAAGGACAGCTTACGGGAAAAGATCGGCCGGAAGAGCGCCTGAGCGGATCAGATAGAGCAGCCCGGTCACGGTTGCGACCGAAAGCAGCGTCGTGATCAGGATCGTCGCAGAGGCCCGCTCCTGCCAGACGCCATATTGGTGGCCGATGACAAAGACATTGGTCGCTGTCGGCAGCGCCGCCAGCAGCACGGCCGTCTGCACCCACACCGGATCATAGTTGCCCGTCAGGCCGAGCGCCGTGAACACCAGCACCGGATGCAGGATAAGCTTGGCCGGCACGATATAGCCGATCTCGACCGGGATGCGTTTGATCGGCCGGAGCGCCAGCGTCACACCCATCGCAAACAACGCGCAAGGAGCGGCGGCCTGCGCCAGATAGTCGATCAACCGCTGCGCCGGCAGCGGAGGCTGGACCGCGAAAAACGCCGCGATGACGCCGGCAAGGGTCGACAGAATGAACGGATGCAGGATGATCTTGCGGGCGATGCCAAGGGCCAGAACCGCAGGCTTTTCCTTTCGCCCACCGGAAAGCGCCATCATCGCCGGCGCCACGGTAAAGTGCGCCGCATTCTCGAAGCAGAAAATCAGTGCGACCGGCACCGCCGCCGCGTCACCCAGCGCCAGCAAGGCGAGGCCCGGCCCCATATAGCCGATATTGCCATAGGCCGCGGCAAAACCCTGGATCGTCGCTTCGCCAACGGTATTGCGCCGGACGTAGAGCCCGATGATGAAGATCAGCGAAAAGACCACATAGGTCGCACCGACGCTCGTCAGAATAAAATCTGCTCGTGTCAGTTGCTCGATCGGCGTTCGCGACACCAGCTTGAAGAACAGCGCCGGCAAGGCGAGATAGATGATGAAGGTGTTCAGCCACCCCATCGCTTCGCCTGGATGCTCGACGAAGCGGGCGGTGAGATAGCCGAGAAAGATCAACCCGAAGAACGGCAATACCAGGCCAGCAATTTCCGTCATGCCTCTCCCCGACCATGCTCATGCGACACATTGAGCGGGCACGTAATCCCCGCTCATAACCCGGTCGCTGTCGCGGTACCCACGCGTTGGGCACGATGCACACGCCCCTCACGCAATCGGGCCTGTTCAACCCAATATCATCAACCCGATCGATTCCAATAGGTTGAGGCGCACTTGGCTAGGGCCAACCCCGTCCATTGACCCGCTGATGACCTAGCCGATTTTCATCAGAATCGGGAAGGTCTGCTGGAACCAGATGGCGACGGAGCTGATGAAGCCGAAGAGGAAGGCAAGGCCGGCCAGCACCAGAAGCGCGCCCATCAGCTTTTCGACGAGACCGAGATGGCGACGGAACCGCAGGAGAAAGCGCATGAACGCACCGGAAAAACCGGCGGCGATCCAGAACGGGATCGCAAGCCCGAGCGAATAGACGGCCAGAAGCATGGCGCCGTCCGTGACCGTATCGCGCGCAGCTGCAACGCCGAGAATCGTGCCGAGCACCGGACCAATACACGGCGTCCAGCCAAAGGCGAAGGCAAGGCCCATGATATAGGCGCCCGACAGCGTCGCCGGCTTGCCGCCGCCTTGAAACCGCGCCTCGCGGGCAAGCAGGCCGATCTTGAACACGCCAAGGAAATGCAGGCCCATGATGATGATCACCACGCCGCCGATACGCGACAGGAGATCCATGTGCTGGCGCAACAGCAGGCCGATCGAGGATGCGCCGGCACCGAGCGACACGAACACGGTCGCAAAGCCGAGCGTAAACAGAAGCGCCGCCGGCAGAACGGCGCGCCGGGTGCTGCGGGCAGAAACCACCTCGCCGCTGCGGAACTGGTCGACCGACACCCCGGCCATATAGCAGAGATAGGGCGGGACAAGCGGCAGAACACAGGGCGAAAGAAAGGACAGAGCGCCAGCGAGAATGGCGGTCCAGATCGAAATATCGGCAATCGACAACGGCAAGAACTCCGGCATGCGGTATTTGGGCCATTCCTTAGCCGCATGACCGTGACGATACCAATCACCTTTTGGCGATCATTGCGCCATGCACCATTTCTTCACGAAAGCCGTAATTTTTGGGTTGACCGGCGGGAAGCTCAAGTGCATATGTCCGCCCACTTCCGCCGGGCTTCACCGCCGCGGCCAGGGAGCGCGTAGCTCAGCCGGTAGAGCAACTGACTTTTAATCAGTAGGTCCAGGGTTCGAATCCCTGCGCGCTCACCACTTAAATTCAAGCGCTTAGCTAAAAATCACTTGATCGCTGCTCCTTAGTGAGTCGCCACCGTACATCGAAATCCCTCAAAATCGCCGTGCCCTAACTGGAACGCCCTTGCCTTCCGCGTTGCTAAGATATGGGAATGCTTCGCCAGAAACACAGGTCACCGTACCGGCCGGCGCTGCTTGTACAGACGCAGGTGGTGACCGTGCCAGCCATTGGCATTCGGTAGCGGGCAGGAAAGTCGACAACCTCGTGGATCTTCTGAACTGGCTGTACGTCCGCCGACAGGCGGGATCGGTGCATTGGTCAGAAATGCAACTTTCTTGCCGGCGTAGTTGGAGCTTTCCCAGCGGCCGCGCGGATGAGAGGCCAAGCAGCGCGCCGGCCGCCTTTGAGAATCGGCACTATCGACAATTGCAAGCATTGCGTAGATGCTGAACCTCACGCCGTGGATGCAAAGACGTGCACCAGGCCCCGGGTTGATATCGAGCAAAGGGATGAAAGCATGAGAAAGCTTGTCATTGCGGTTGGAATGATTGGTACCCTCGCGTCCTGCACTCAGACAGAGCGAGGGACTGCAATCGGTGCAGGAACCGGCGCAATCATCGGAGGCGTGGTGAGCGACAGCTGGGGCGGCGCGGCTATCGGCGCTGTGGCCGGCGGCATTATGGGCAACCTGATTGGTCGTTCCCGGGAGCGTGACGGCTATTGTATCTATCGGGATCGCTATGGCCGCCGCTTCGAAGCACGCTGCCAATAGCAGCAGCCCAGGCGTCCGATAGCGCGACCGCCAAACATAATAATGGCTGGCAAAGGTTCGGTGCGCTCACAACCTTCAGATCCCCTCGCCACCTTCCGACGTCGCACCCGCGCCGCGGTGCCTGCTACGCATCTTCAGCGGGCTCGTCCCATATTCGCGGCTATAGGCGCGGGAAAAAGCCGACAGGCTGTCGAAGCCACAGCGCAGCGCGATCTCGCGGATCGGGCTGCCCGAATCGCGCACCAGTCGATGCGCCACCTGCAGGCGCAGGCGCAGGTAATAGGCGCCGGGGCTGGTCGATAATCCCTTTGTAAACAGCAGTTCCAGCTTCCGCTGCGAAATGGACAGCCGGCGTGCAAGCGCCGACACCGTCAGCGGCCGTTCGAGCGTTCGCTCCATCAGGCGGATCGCCTCAGCCAAACCGGGATCGCGGGTCTCGATCCGCCCGAGAGACACCACGGGCTGGATGTCCGTCGCGCTGTGGGTCTGGTCGTAGACGAAGATGCTGGCGACATCGAGCGCCAGCGCCGAGCCGAGGCGCTGGGTGATGAGGTGCAGCATCATGTCGAAGGTCGGTGACGCACCACCGGAGGTCCAGAACTTTCCATCGGTGACGAACCGATCCCCCAGCACCGTCAATGCTGGAAATGCCTGGCTGAAATCCTCCAGCTCCTCCCAGTGGGCGGTTGCCTTGCGGCCGTTGAGCAGACCGCTGCGGCCGAGCAGCCAGCAGCCCGATTCGATGCCGGCCACGATGCCAAAATGGCGGGCGCATTCCTGAAGCGTGGCGATGAACCGGCGCCCGACATGCCGATCGAGATTGAAGCCACCGATCGCCAGCAGGACATCGCCTTCAAGCGGCAGCGAGAACGTGCCGTCGACCGCGATCGGTATACCGCATGTCAGGATGACCGGCTCACCGTCGGCCGAAAGCAACCGCCAACGAAAGACCTGGCGGCCCGAGACGCGGTTGGCAGCGCGCATCGGATCCAGCACGGAGGCCAGCGACATGATCGACGATTCCGGCAGCACGACCACCACGACATCGATCATAGATTGTATTTTCTCAGTGCCAGACATGCGAGAAATGTCAAATTTCTGGCGTAAAATGTCAATTGGGCGGACCGCATTCAGGCATTATCAGGTGGCAATCGATCTCCCTTCGCGCGGTGCTGCAGCCCCGCGCAGAGACGTTCCCCTTTCCGCGATATTGCCGGAACGGGCCGGCCGGACCTAGATCCGACCGGCCCGTTTTTTTATCCAAGGTTCTTAAGGAGACAAAAGGCCAGCGATGTGCCGGCTCCCGAAATAGCGACGCGCAAGGGCGGACAGCCGGATCATCGACTGCCTCGCGTCAAACTCAACCTGTCCGTGCGATTGGTATGCCAATTGCGAACGAAGCCGGTGGCGGGGCATAGGCGACTATGCAGTTACGGCCAGCATCCTTGGCCTGATAGAGTGCGGCATCTGCCATACTGAAGAGCTCTTCCCAGCTGCTTTTCGCATCCTGTCCGACGACAAACCCGATGCTGACACTGACGGCAATGCGCTGGCCGTCGCAATGGATGTGCAATTGTTCGGTGGCAAGCCGCAACCGCTCGACGATCGCTCGCGCCTGCACCTTGTTCGTTTTCGGAAGGTAGAGCCCGAACTCCTCGCCGCCGAGCCTTGCGAAACAATCGGTCGCGCGCAGGTTTGCCCGCACCAGTTCGGCAAAGGCGATCAGCACCTGGTCGCCCGCCTGATGGCCGTAGCGATCATTGATGCGTTTGAAGAAATCGAGATCCATGACTGCAAGGGCGTCGCCCTTCCAGCCGAAACGCGGCAGTTGCGACAGGAACCACCGACGGTTTCCCACACCGGTCAGCATGTCCGTGTCGGCCGTTCGCCGCAATGCCGCCTCCGCCCGCTCCTTGACCAGCACCAGTGCAAAGAGCGCAATGGCGAAGTGGCTGATGATCAGCAGGAAGAAGGCGTAGGTCGTGGTGATCGGCAGGATATCCGGCTTGAGCAGGCCAACCACGACGGCAAGGCAGAGCGTGGCGCCGATTGCGAGTGAAGCCGCGAAGATGGTCCTGACCCGCAGCGGCTCGCTTTTCCGATCTGCGACGACTGCAAAGGCGGACGCGGCGAGAAACAGGAAGGCACCGGTATTGAATGCACTTGCGCGTATAGAATTGATGACGTGGAAGTGCGTGATCAGGCCGGCAATCGCGCCGGTCAAAGGAATGGCAAGCGCCAACCAATCCGCCCGGTGGCGCCTTTGGCCGCTCAGCCGGCGCAAACCGATCCAGAACAGGGCGTAGCCGCCAAGACCAAGTGTAAAACTGGAAAGCGTCCATAGAATAGCGGGTAGCAGCTTCTGCTCGCCATACCCTGAGAGCGTCGAGGCCAGAGCGAGAAAAAGAAACCCGGCTGCCAGAATGCCGAGCCCCTCGTTCCGGGGTGACTGCCACCGGAGATAAAGAAAGCACAACGCACCGACCAGAAACGACGATTTGTGAAGCAGCAGCACAGTTGCGAGGTCAAGTTGGGCGGTCATCGATCCGGCTCGGCGTGTTTGTTTGTCGCTGCGCCTCTATCGCATGGAGTTTAGGGAGTACTAAATGAAAATGAGAAATCGGCACCAGAGCCTGAAATTCCGGCATATTGGCCGCCAAGGCGCCCTCTCATCGCATCACATTTGGCCTCCCGTGTCGGTCAACGTGAAATTTCATGTTGCAGGGCGTGGGTGAAGCGTGTATCTCCGGCGCCGTTGGCACGGAGTGTAGCGCAGCCTGGTAGCGCATCTGGTTTGGGACCAGAGGGTCGGGAGTTCGAATCTCTCCACTCCGACCAACGAAATCCCTTGAAAATCTTATGTTATTAGTTGCCCTCGATGTTGGTTGCCGCCAATATGTGGGCATATCGGGCATTTTGTGCCCCGGATCGCAGGATGCGGTGATGCCATTGCCACCTCATGGTAAATCGACCACTCACCTTGCACTGACAAAATACGGACGAAAAGCCAGATTTATCCGTCTGAAAGTCATTCCGTTTTAAATCATTCTGCGCTATGGGAAGACGCATGTCGGGGCCGCAAAATGCTCCACCAGCGAAATAACGGAGCCGTTCGAGACAATGTCCGCAAAGATCTATCGTCCAGCAAAGACCGCCATGCAGTCTGGTAAAGCCAAGACGAATCTGTGGTTGCTGGAGTTCGATCAGGAAAAGCCGCGCACCATCGATCCGATCATGGGCTACACCAGCTCCGGCGACACGTTGCAGCAACTGCGACTGACTTTCGAAAGTGCGGAACAGGCAATCGCCTACGCTGAACGCAACGGCATCGAATACCGCGTGATCGCGCCGAAAGAGGCGACGCGCAAGACTGTATCCTACCCGGACAATTTCCGTTTCAGCCGGATGCAGCCCTGGACCCATTGAGGTCCTGCCGTTTTCGACGGGCCCTGCCCGGAACGGCCCCTTAGCTCAGTTGGATAGAGCACCTGCCTTCTAAGCAGGTTGTCGCAGGTTCGAATCCTGCAGGGGTCGCCACCACTTTTCCATCTAGTTGATACTCTTGGTCTTACCTGAAATTGGGTGCGACCAAAGACTGTGCGCCAACTGTTCTCACCTCGCCGCATGCTGTCGGCATAGGGCTAAGCTGGCGCGCCGCCAGGCGAGACAATCGATGAGGCCGACACGGCCGTCCCAATCAGCTGGGCGTCGACTACAGCGCACACGTTATCGAGGCGACCCTACATCGCGTCGCACCGACTCTCGGCTGGCGCTGAGCCGCAGCTGCTCGTTTCCTCATGCTGAACGATCGGGCGCTCAGGGAACTGGTGGCGGGTGCGCGATCCCCTGGTAGTAATCACCTTCACCGGGCCCCATGAACTCATTCGTATAGCGTTCGCGTTCGTCACCCAACGTCCGGGCCGGCGGACGGTAGTAACCGTAAGCGCCGTACATCGGCATCGGCTCCACATACACATTGCCCGTCGGCATGGGATCAACATAGACGCCGCCGGGTGCAGGCTCGTAATAGTAGTTGTCGGCAAAAGCCGGTGCGGTGTTCCCGGCCAAGGTGACGACAAATGCGACGCATGACATTTTCGTAGAAATTCTCATGGCGCTGCTCCTATCTCCGGTCGGGATTCAGTCCCACCTGACGAGATACCAGGCAGCCTCTGCCTGCGGGCTTACGCTGCCTGGTAAGAATAACGCTTGATCGCTGCAACCGTTCCACCAGGCAGTCGGTTTCGACACGCAGTCGGTCGACTTGAAGCCTGGATCGGCGATCCTAGAGCGTTTCCGATTTATGCGGAACCGCACAAACGCTCTATCTCTTTGTTTTTACGCATATCCTGACGGAAAACCCGCTTCGCACTTTTCCTGGAAATGCTCTAGACGAAGCGGCCGAATAAAGGCGACCGACGCACGACCCAATTGCTCCCTGGACGACCTTAGGCTGACTGGGCATGAGGTCGTCCAGTATCAGCGGCAAACCGTGACGAAAGAACGAACGTGAAGCGTTAAGCCGGTCGGGGCAGTCCGGCAGGACCCTGCACGACTGCAACGATGGCTAAGAATGCCACCACCCCGGCTATGCCAATAGCCACAGTCATCCAGATGGACGGCACGACGCCGATCCCGGCCATCGACATGGACATGGCGAGCGGCGCAATCGCCGACATCATCTGTTTGGCCGACGTGGCCCAGCCGAGACGACTGCCGTATCCCTTTGGTCCGAACAGTTCGAGCGGCAATGTCCCGCCGACAATGCTTGTCAGACCGGAGCCTAATCCGAAGCAGATAGCGAACATTACCGCTCCGGGCACCCACGGTGTCGTCATCAGGAGGATCGTCAAACCGATTGGCAGGAGCCCGGTCGCGATAACAGCCAGCCATTTCTGCGACAGTTCACGGCCGAAGAGCAGGTTGATCAAGCGACTTGCGACCTGAGCCGGACCGAACAGCGAGGCTACCAGGAGACCTGCGGCACCAAACCCGAGCGCCTGTGTGAGCGGAACCATATGAACCAGGATCGCCGACAGCGCATAGCCTTCGATGGCAAAGCCAAGCAGCATGAGGGAGAATACAAGCGTTCCGTTCGCAAGTGGCCGGTGTTCGCCAACGGCCGCGACGGTACCCCTGGAAGCGAACACCGCAGTCGTCGTCAGCCGCGCCAGCGCCAAATGCACTGGAAGACAGACGAGGAGGTTCAACGCGGCAAAGAGCAGGTAGACTTCTCTCCAAGACAGAAAACCATGCAGCCAGGATGTCAGCGGCCAGAACAGCGAAGAGGCGAAACCAGCGATCAGTGTCAGGTGAACAATCGACTTCTGGGCTTTGTGTCCTCCAGTCTGAACGATAGCCGTGAAGGCAGTGGCATAGAGGACAGCGACAGAGACGATTTCGGTCAGCGCCAGTGCGACAGCGAAGGTGATTGGCCCGGTGGATACCGCCATCAAGACGAGTGTCGCGGAGGCTAACAGCGATCCTGCCGCCATCAATCGCCCCGCACCGATCCGGTCGGCAAGGTAGCCTGAGAGGGGTGCGGCAAGGCTGCCAACGAGCAGAGCCACCGAAAAGGCTCCGAAGACCCATTGCTGCGATTTGCCGATGTCTTCGGCGATTTCTGGCACCAGGATGCTGAAGGCATAATAGAGCGTGCCGTATCCGATAATTTGTGATGCGCCGAGGCCCGCCAGCGCCCATGTAGGAAGCTTCCGTCCTTCCATGATCACGCTCGCTCTTCTTCAACGACCGACGCCGAGCAACCACATCCGGACTTTCCCTCGGATTTGGCGGTCGCGTCGGCGACACAACAGGCATCCGTTTCTAAGGGCGCAGGTCCCCCACAGCATCCGGATGATGTGGCATTCACTGCGAGGTCGACAGAGCACACTCCTGTCTCGGGAAGGACAAGTTCGACCCGTCTGGCGGCGAGATGATCCCCTGCAAGCTCGGCGACCACGGAACGAACCTGTTCGTAGCCGGTCTTCATCAGGAATGTTGGAGCGCGGCCATAGGACTTCGAGCCGACGATGTAGAAATCCTTCTCCGGATGGGCCAATTCATCGACGCTGTGGGGCGGGACGGTACCGCAGGAATGAAGGTTCGGATCGATCAGTGGAGCCAGGGCTGGCGGGGCCTCCACGGCAGGATCGAGATCAATGCGGAGTTCTCGAAGAAACGATAGGTCAGGCCGGAAACCAGTCGTGACCACCACATGGTCGAGCGCCAGTGTGATAGGCTCTCCATTTGACACGGCTTCGACCACCACCCCTTCGCCTTCTGATTTCACACTTCTGGCAGCAAAGGACGTCAGCATTTTGAGGCGACCCTCGTCCATGGCCTTCTTCGCAGCCAACCCGAGGGCACCGCGCTCGGGTAGCTGGTCATTGAGACCGCCGCCAAGAAGGCGAGCTACACCATGGTGACGGAGCGCCCAGAAGATTTCAGTCGCAGGATCACTTTCCTGAAGTTCCAATAAGGCCAAGGCGACATTGATTGCGGAGTGACCACTTCCGACGACCAATGTTCGCTTGCCAACGAAGTCAGCCCGCCTGGTCCCGGCAACATCTGGAATGCCATAGGAGAGCCTGCCGGAGGCAATTTCACCAACAACAGGCAGCCCGTTGATCCCCATCGGGTTCGGTTGCGTCCATGTGCCGGATGCGTCGATAACGGCCTGTGCCTGGACGTCGTGCTCACCCGTTGCATCGTTGTAGCGGACCACGAAGGGCGCAGCCTCACGACCATTTGATGAGACCTTGTCAAACCCCGCACGCGTAATCGCCTTGACCGTAGCACTGAGTTTCAGGTTGTCAGCGATCTGAGGGATAGCAGATAGTGGAAGCAGATAGTTTTGAACGATCTCCCGACCCGTCGGCACACCATCTGCTCGTGGAGCGCTCCAGCCGTGGTCATCGAGCAATCGCCGCGCGGCATCGTCGATGTTGTATTTCCAGGGTGAGAACACGCGGACATGGCCCCAGTCAACAAGTGCTGAGCCGACGGAAGCCCCCCGTTCCAGGATAAGCGGTGTGATGCCTGCCTCGACCAGTCTCGCGGCAGCTGCGAGGCCAACAGGACCAGCACCAATCACTGCCACAGGAAGGTTACTATCTAAAGCCATCTGCATATCCTTTCGTATTTCTGGAAGTTTCGAAATTAGAGTACGAAAAAAAGCCCTCAGGCTACGGTTTCGTCGGTCTGCTTTGAGCAAGCTGCGTCGGCGCAGCACTCATCGGCAAGGTAGCCAATCAGCGCGTTCATGTGCTTGTAGTTCGCGGTACAAATCAGTGTCGTCGCCTGACGATCCTGGATAACAAGGCCTGTATCGACGAGCCGCTTGAGGTGGTGTGAAAGGGTCGATGCCGGAATTTCCAGCTTCTCCTGCAGCTTCCCGACCGGCAGGCCATCTTCACCGGCACGCACAAGCGCACGGTAAATCTGAAGGCGGGTAACGTTGCCAATCGCTTCGAGCTGCGATGCTGCTTTTTCGATAATCATGGAAATAAGCTATGGCGAAAACCGCCTCCGGTCAAAGAGTATTTCGGCATTTGTGGAAATACGGTGCGCGTAGAAGTATACCGTCAATCTGGGTGCTCGTACCGCCCGCACCGGGCATGATGTTTTTAGTTGTTGGGCTCACGTGCCGTGCCAAGTAGAATCACCCTGTCTACTAAAGCAAGGAACGATGGTGCAGCTTCAATCGACCCTTACCTGTCCGCACTGCGGGCAAACGGCAACGGAAACGATGCCCGTCGACGCTTGCCAGTTTTTCTATGAATGTATCGGATGTGGCACGATGCTCCGGCCAAAAGCTGGTGACTGTTGTGTGTTCTGCTCCTACGGTGACGTACCTTGCCCGCCGGTCCAAGAAGACAGGCAAAATAGAACAGGATCGTGTTGCTCCGCCTCCTGATAGGTCTTCATCCCCTGGTGGAGCTTCGAACAAGGCGTTTGTTCAGATGGCCTTGAGCTGAACCCGCTTCTCCAGCTTCTCCGCATCCTCTTTCCGCTCACTGTAGCGGTCAGTGAGGTACGACGACGCATCTCGGGTAAGCCACGTAAACTTCACCAGCTCTTCGCAGACGTCGACGACGCGGTCGTAGTAGGACGACGGCCTCATCCGGCCATCGCCGTCAAACTCCTGGTAGGCCTTGGCAAATGAAGACTGGTTCGGGATCGTGATCATCCGCATCCAGCGACCGAGAATGCGCATCTGGTTGACCGCATTGAACGACTGGCTGCCGCCGGACACTTCCATGACCGCCAGCGTCTTGCCCTGAGTCGGTCGAACGGAGCCGAGGGAAAGCGGGATCCAGTCAATCTGGGCCTTCATGATGCCGGTCATCGCGCCATGTCGCTCCGGGCTGACCCAGACCTGGCCCTCGGACCACTCGGAAAGGTCGCGCAGTTCTTTCACCTTGGGATGGCTGATCGGCGCTTCATCGGGGAGTGGTAAGCCCTTGGGATCGAACACCTGTACCTCGCAGCCGAAGCGCTCCAGCAGGCGGCGAGCTTCGTGTGCCAGAAGACGGCTGTAGGAGATTTCCCGGAGTGAACCGTACAGGATCAGGATGCGCGGCTTGCGTGTCGAGAACGCGGGATGCAGCGCATCGAGATCGAGCATACACAAGTGTTCACTGGCGGCGGCAGGAAGTGTTTCAGACAATGCGCCGTCCCTTCTCATCGAGGACGCGCTCGCCATCCTCCTTCGTGAACGCACCCTTGTGAGTGTCTGGAAGGATATCGAGGACGAGTTCGGACGGACGGGAAAGACGGGTACCCATCGGCGTGATGACGAACGGACGGTTGATCAGGATCGGGTCCTTCAGCATGGCATCGAGCAACTGATCATCGGTCAGCTCCGGATTATCGAGGCCCAGTTCCGCATAGGGCGTGCCTTTCTCGCGGATCGCCTCACGGACCGTAAGCCCCGCATCGGTGATCGTCTGCGCGAGCCGGTCGCGTGTTGGAGGCGTGTTCACGTAGTCGATGACAGTCGGCTCGATACCCGCGTTGCGGATCATTTCCAGCGTGTTGCGCGACGTGCCGCAGGCCGGGTTGTGATAGATAGTGACGTCCATGATCATGCCCTTTCGGCAACGGCTTTTTCGACGATGGTGTTCTTGGCGACGGCAGTGCCTGCTTCGTACCAGCCCTTCGAGCGGTTCACGATCCAGACGACGGACAGCATCACCGGGACCTCGATGAGGACCCCAACGACGGTTGCCAGCGCAGCACCCGACTGGAAGCCGAACAGGCTGATGGCCGCCGCGACCGCGAGTTCGAAGAAGTTTGATGCCCCAATCAGTGCGGACGGTCCCGCAACGCAATGCTGTTCGCCAGTCATCCGGTTCAAAAGGTATGCCAGGCCGGAATTGAAGTAGACCTGAATCAGGATCGGAACTGCAAGCAGTGCGATAATCGTCGGCTGGGCGGTAATCTGTTCACCCTGGAAGCCGAACAGCAGGACCAAGGTTGCCAGAAGCGCCAAGAGCGACAGAGGCTGCAGCTTGGTGAGAAGCCCATCGAGAGCCCTCGTCGTGCCGTCGGCCATCAACATCTTGCGAAGGACCTGCGAGATCGCCACAGGGATCAGGATGTAGAGCGCGACCGAGATCGTCAGCGTGTCCCAAGGGACCGTGATTGCCGACAGTCCGAGGAGTAGGCCGACAATCGGCGCGAACGCGACAATCATGATGGCGTCGTTGAGTGCGACCTGGGAAAGCGTGAAATGCGGCTCACCCTTTGTCAGGTTCGACCAGACGAAGACCATGGCCGTGCACGGCGCTGCGGCGAGAATGATCAGGCCCGCGATATAGGAGTCGATCTGGTCTTCGGGCAGCCACGAACGAAACAGGTAGCCTACGAACAGCCAACCGAGCAGCGCCATTGAGAACGGCTTGACCGCCCAGTTGATGAACAGGGTGACGCCGATCCCGCGCCAGTAGCTGCCGACCTTAGACAATGATCCGAAGTCGATCCTCAGCAGCATGGGGATAACCATCAACCATATCAGGACGGCGACGGGGATGTTCACCTTGGCGATTTCCGCTGCCCCGACGACCAGGAAGACGCCTGGCATCAGATGACCAAGCGCGATGCCGACAACAATGCAGAGAAACACCCAGACGGTAAGGTAACGTTCAAACGTCGACATCAGCTTGCCTTTTCCTGAGGCTGCGTGGAGCCTTCCATCCTGCCGATCTGGCGCAGGTGCTGTTCGAGGGCGAGCTTGTCGATGGAGGAATGCGGCAGGCTGAGAAACGCCGATATGCGGTTCTTGACGAACCTTGCAGCTTGAGCGAAGGCCTTTTGCACCTCGACTTCTGTCCCTTCGACGACTGCCGGGTCTTCGACACCCCAATGTGCGGTCATGGGATGGCCAATCCACACAGGGCACGCTTCGCCTGCTGCGCTGTCGCAGACGGTGAAGATGAAGTCCATCTGCGGTGCGCCTGGCTCAGCGAAGACGTCCCAGCTTTTCGAGGAAAACCCCGTGGACGGATAACCGAGTGCGTCTAGCTCCCTGATGGCGTGAGGATTGACCTCGCCCTTTGGATTGCTGCCCGCGGAGTAGGCGCGGAAGCTGCCCTTGCCCTCGGCGTTGAGGATGGACTCGGCAAGAATAGAGCGAGCGGAATTGCCCGTGCACAAGAAGAGCACGTTATAAACACGTTCAGACATTGGAGTTGTCCCTAGTGGTGTTGGTCCGACTTTAGAAAAATAAAGCCAGTCATGCGCTCACTCCCACGGGTGGGCAGCACGGCATGAGTTCGGCAATCAAAGGGGTGCAAATCTCCGCATTGCCGCCACAGCAGTCCTTGATCAGGAACAGTGTCAGTTCGCGGAACACATCGAGCTTTGCACGGTAGATGATTGAACGGCTGTGGCGCTCACCGGAGATCAAGCCAGCCTGTGTCAGCGTTTTGAGATGCGCAGACATGGTGTTTTGCGGCACGTCGACGATCTTCGCCAACTCGCCAACGGGCAGCCCGTCAGGCTCATGTTTGACGAGCAGCCGGAACGTGTCCAGACGAGTGCTCTGTGCGAGTGCGCCCAGCGCAGTGATGGCTTCCAAGTTATCCATATATCCAACCTATTGGATATATGGATACGAGTCAACGCGTTCTTCGAACTTTGAGCGCCTAGTACCTCTTAACAAGAATTTCTATGCCGGCACGACAGCCCGGCCTTCCCGACTGGGTCATCCGGTGTCCGACGGCACATAGAAAAACTCAATCAGAGAAACTCGTCCTCACACGCCCACGACAAATCCAAAAACGCGACTATCACAAATACTACTACTTCCCGTAGCAACAATATTCGGCTAGGACGGTTGCGCAACAAATTGCGCTGCCTTTTCCTGGAGTTCCGCTTTGCCTTTGTAAACCCCGGTCTCGCTTGTTTCACCACGTACGCCCGATAGCGATCGTCGCTGTCGGATCGCAACTCAATGCGTTCGTCGAGGTGACGGTTCGAGACCGGAATGGCATTGCCGACCTGTCGCCGCACAATTGCTTGTGCGGATCGAACCATCACCAACAACGCTGCCAGACCGCGTCCCCTGAACGGGTGCTCAAACCGTCGTCTTGATGGACTTCCAATCGGAAGAACCAGACGACATGTCTCACACATACCTGGTCCAGTGGACCATCAAACCCAAAATCGCGCCGCGTCCCTGGCTCGCCTGCAACCGTTGCCGAGCAGCACGTCCATTCGAGCCGAGCGGCAAGACACGGCTCAATGCCAATGGTCGGCGGCTGGATGCCTGGCTGATCTATCGCTGCTGCAGTTGCGACAGCACCTGGAACCGCCCCATCTTCGAACGCCGCCACATCCGCGATATCGATCCGCACACGCTCAACGCGCTTCAGACCAATGACGAAGCCTGGATCGAGAAGGTCTCTTTCGATCTCGACGGGTTGCGCCGGGATGCGGGGCAGATCGAGGAGTTTTCCGAGGTTCATGTGCAAAAGACGATTCTGAACCCGGCCGCCGAATCATCCCCGCCTCTGGAGATCGTTCTTGACCTGGCGATGAAAACATCGCTGCGAACGGAGCGGTTGCTATCCATGGAACTCGGCCTATCACGCAAGCGTATCGCCATACTTGAAGAGGCAGGCCGCCTCTCCACAGCACCATCGGGCAAGAACGCTCTACGGCGACCGGTGAAGGATGAAATGCGCATCACCATCGATCTTGCAGGCGAAGCCGATCGTAATGCAATCCTCAGCCGCGCCGGGCCTTAGCCGAAGATTGGCTGGGGTCTCGGCCCCGATCAAAGCGTGAAGAGCACGATGACGACAGCAAAGAGGGCTCCGTGCCATCGGCGCCCTCTCCTCGCATTCACAATCTTTAGAACTTTACGCCGATGCCGACGGTGAATTGATGCTGGTCGAAATCGACGTTGTAGCCGCCGACATCCTTGTCGCCATAGTCGTTGTAGCGATATTCGGCCCGACCGAACAGGCTGTCGGTGAAGGCGTAGTCGACACCGGCACCGATCGTCCAGCCATTGAAGGTTTCCTTTTCCTTGGAAGCCCCAGGCACATCGACAAAGCCGCGCGTAATCGCCCAGCCGCTGGTCGCATAGACAAGTGCCTTGTCGTTGACGACGTAACCCAGACGGCCGCGGACGGAACCGGATACATCGGTTCCGGCTTCCGGAGAGGCGCCGAAGATATCGAAGGTCTTGTCGTTCCAGTTATAGCTGACATCGCCTTCGATACCGTAGACCCAATCGCCTTGTTGGTAGTTGAAGCCGGCGAAGGCACCGAGAAGGCCGCCATTGAAATCCTGTGAAGCGCTTCCGCCCGGCGTACTGAAATCGCCATTAAGCCAGCCGCCACCACCCTGTAGACCGACATAACCGCCGGTCCAGACAAAGGTAGGCGCTGCTTCCACGAGGGGCGCCGGCTCGAGGTTTTCGGTCAGATCGGCGGCCGATGCCGCGGGCGCGAAGGCGGCCGCAGCAATGATTGCAACAAGCACATGCCTGATCATCACAGATGCCTCCTGTTGGTCCGATAGAAAGACTACCAACTTATGTAGGGCGCGTCTGCCGAAAAGGCTCGCTGCAGTGCAAGAATAATGAATTGCGCTTTTAAATCAGCTGGTTGGAAACCGTTAACCGGGCCACGTCGGACACCGTGCCCTGCATCATCAGTTACCGACGATACGAGCGCCTTCCAGCCGATCACCCGGCTTGATGCCGAGCCGTTTGACGGTTCCGGCATTGAGTTCCAGCACATAGGCCACCGGCTCACGCGAATCGATGATCGCCTCGGAAAACGGCACGGCATCCTGATGGATCGTCCGCACAGTACCGCTCTTGTCGATGAACAGCATGTCGAGCGCCAGATAGGTGTTCTTCATCCACATCATCACCCGACGGGTATCACCGAAATCGAACAACATTCCGTGATCGGGTGCCATTGAGCGCCGAAACATCAGCCCCTGCTCCCGCTGATCGGCATCGATGGCAAGCTCGACCGTGAACTCATGGATCTTGTTGTCGGCCGTCACCAGCCGCATCCGGTCGCTGGTGAATTGCGCTTCCGCTAGCGCAAAGGCTGCAAACAGTAGCGCCGACAAAAAAAGCGCCGTGGCGGCGCTTCTTGCAGAAAAGGTTCGAGCCATCGACATCAGTGCGAACGGCTTGTCGGTGTTGGGCCATCGGGATGGATCTCGGCCGCCATCAAGCCCTTTTCACCGTCGCCGAAGCGCACGAGAACCACTTGGCCGGGGCGCAGTTCCGTCAGACCGAAACGGCGCAACGTTTCCATATGAACGAAGATATCCTCCGTGCCCTCGCCGCGCGTCAAGAAGCCGAAGCCCTTGGTCCGGTTGAACCACTTGACCAAGACACGTTCGAGGCCGCTCGTCGGCGTTACCTGCACGTGGGTTCTGATCGGCGGCAGTTGCGAGGGATGAATGGCCGTCGACTGATCCATCGACAGAATGCGGAAGGCCTGGTAGCCACGGTCGCGCTTCTGGATGAGAGCCACGACGCGGGCCCCTTCGAGCACCGTCTGATAGCCGTCGCGCCGCAGGCAGGTCACGTGCACCAGCACATCCTGCATGCCGTTATCAGGCACGATGAAGCCAAACCCCTTGGCGACATCGAACCATTTGATCACGCCGGTGATTTCGACGAGGTCGAGGGCGTCGCTGCCAAAGTCGTCATCATGCATGACGTCTTTTGAAGATGTCCTATCCGCCATTCTCTCCCAGCCCCTCGTTTACGCGCGACTACCGACTACGGTTAACTGATTCTTATTGACCAGAATAACATCGTCCCGCCGCTGGTGCGCAAGACCCTCGGCGTATTTTGGCCTGGATCCAATGTAGGGACGCAGCCTTGCCTCTGGCTTGCTGGCAGATAAGTATACGCCATCTTCTTCGAAACAGGGACATTGCAATGCGTTATCTGCACACGATGGTTCGCGTCAAAAATCTGGACGAGGCCTTGAACTTCTATTGCACGCTTTTCGGCCTCAGCGAAATCCGTCGCTACGAGAACGAGAAGGGCCGCTTCACGCTTGTCTTCCTGGCCGCCCCAGGCGATCTCGACCGGGCAAAGGGCGAACTCTCGCCGTGCCTCGAACTCACCTACAATTGGGACAGCGAAGATTATACAGGCGGTCGCAACTTCGGTCACCTGGCCTATGAGGTGGATGACATTTATGGCTTCTGCCAGCACCTGATGGACAACGGCGTAACCATTAACCGCCCGCCACGCGATGGGCACATGGCCTTTGTGCGCTCACCCGACGGTATTTCGATCGAGATCCTGCAGAAGGGCGAGAACCTGGCGGCGCAGGAGCCCTGGGCGTCCATGGCCAACACCGGCGCCTGGTAAGCCTCGCGCAATTCTGGCCGCCGATGATTGACGTCTGCAGCCGGGAGTTTCGGCTTGGCACAGTCGAGTCGCGGATCCGTTGAATTGACGAATGATCCTGGGCCCGGCATCGACACCGGGCCTTCGCATGCTTGGCGCATGTGGGCTCAAGGTTAGCGCCAGTTTACAAATCACGTATCGTTCAGTAACTTTCCGCGCGAAACGTTGATACGGGGTTCTATCCGCGATGTCTCGTGGCGACGCCCCTAACTGTATTTGGCCTAATCCTTCCCGCGGCGATCCGATTGGTCGCCGCGCGAAATTCGTGTTTGTTTGTTCTGGGCGATGTTTCGGAACTGAGACTTAATGCATGGAAAGGCGACGATCTCGCCGATCATGCACGGAGAGCGGGGATAGGACGTTGCAACATCGGGAAACAAGGGGAGCGCTGCTGGCAACTTTCAGCCGCGCAGCCGCGATATCCGTTTCGCTGTTCGCGTTGAGCGGCTGCGTGTCTGCCGTCGCTGATAGCGAAGCAGCAAATGCGTTGAAGGTAGAGGAAGCGCAAGACGCTCTGCAGGTCGCCGATTCGCCCCAGACCGGCGCGACCGTTCGCGACGCTCAAGTGTCGGCGGTTGGCAGCAACCCGCAGGCAGCCCAAGGCAATAGCGCTCTCGCGCCGGGTCAGGCCCCCGCGCAACAGGGTGGGCCGCTGACCATGCAGAGCACGGGCCTGCGTGCGGCCTCATCGAGCATCTATGGCCAGGCTCCGGCCGCGGCCGGTCAAGCGGCGATGGCGGGCGCACAGCCGCAGGCGACGGGCTCCGTCCCGGCCACAGGCGCTGCCCAGCCGAGCATGAACGCAACGACGAACAGCCTCTTCAGCGGCAGCCAAGGACAGGGGCAAATCCAGCCTCAGCCTCAGCCGCAACCCCAGCCGATCATCCAGCCGCAGCAAGGCGCATCGAATGAGACTTCCGGCGCCCCGTCCGATACAGCAGTGATGGCCTATGCCGCCCCGGAAGGCGCTACTCTTCCCGCCTCGGTACCGCTGCCCTTGAGCGCGCAAGCCGCCCTCGGCGGCAAGACATCGCGCGTGCTTCAGCCCGTACAAGCTGTTGAGCAGGCGCAGGCTGCAACAGACGTGGCGACCCAGGCCGCCACGGCCACGCCGAACGCCAAGGCCAGCGAAAGCGGCTCCAAGGAAGTACCGAAGACCTGGACGCTTGCGAGCCTGTTTGCGGGAAAACGCAAGGAGAAACAGCAGCAGGAAACGGCGCGCGCAGCGCAGCCGGCTGAGAAAAAAACCATCACCACCAGCAACGCCAGCCAGCCGCAGATGGCCTCGCTCGCCTATCAGGGCCTGCCCGGCGTCAAGATGAGCCCGCTGTTCAGCGTGGCGCATGAAGACCACGCGGCGGACGAAGAGGACGCACCGGTTCAGGTCGCCTCCCTTTCCGGCTTGGCCCGTCTGGCACCAAGCGGCCTTATCCTGCAGACCGAAAAGGTCGAGGCCGGCTGCTTCAAGCCGGAGCTGATGCAGATGCTCAAACAGGTTGAAACGCATTACGGCCGCCAAGTGATGGTGACTTCGGGCCTGCGCCCGATCAAGGTCAACCGCGCAAAGCAATCCCTCCATACGCGCTGCGAGGCGGCAGACATCCAGGTGAAGGGCGTCAGCAAGTGGGAGTTGGCAGATTTCCTGCGCAGCATTCCCGGGCGCGGTGGCGTTGGAACCTACTGCCACACGGAATCGGTTCATATCGACATCGGCGCCCAGCGCGATTGGAACTGGCGCTGCCGCCGCGGCAAGGGCTGAAGGCAAGCCCTTGTTTCCATGAGCTAATCCGCAGGATCCGTCCATCTTTTCCGGCTTTTGCATTTTTTACAGAAAAATGAAAATTGCCGCTTGCGGTAATCAAATCGCCTGACTATAAGACGCCCACACAGCAAGTGCGCCCTTCGTCTATCGGTTAGGACACCAGATTTTCATTCTGGGAAGAGGGGTTCGACTCCCCTAGGGCGTGCCACTGTGACCCNGCCCACACAGCAAGTGCGCCCTTCGTCTATCGGTTAGGACACCAGATTTTCATTCTGGGAAGAGGGGTTCGACTCCCCTAGGGCGTGCCACTGTGACCCTCCCCTTCAGATGATTTTGTTATTGGTGATCGGCAGTTTCTTGCCGAGAATTCAGCGTGCGCTCGAATATGCGATGCGCACATGCACGCCGAACGGGTGCAGATTTTTCCGTTTCTTTTTCACGGGAAAAGCACACGAATTTTCAGATTCACGCTTGCAGTCTGCAAAGGCGCTGCCTATAAGGCGCCCACACAGCAAGTGCGCCCTTCGTCTATCGGTTAGGACACCAGATTTTCATTCTGGGAAGAGGGGTTCGACTCCCCTAGGGCGTGCCACTGTGATNTTTTCCCCAGAAAAACCTCAAAAATCCTGACATTAGCGCTTGCAGCCGGCAAAAGCGCTGCCTATAAGGCGCCCACACAGCAAGTGCGCCCTTCGTCTATCGGTTAGGACACCAGATTTTCATTCTGGGAAGAGGGGTTCGACTCCCCTAGGGCGTGCCACTGTGATCCCCTCCCCAGCACATTCGTTTCCGTTTTGGCGCCGATTGCATCGACCCATGCCCCTCGGCTTCAGGCATCTGCGCCATGTTCTTAGCCGTTGATTTTTCCTGCATTTTCCCCAGAAAAACCTCAAAAATCCTGACATTAGCGCTTGCAGCCGGCAAAAGCGCTGACTATAAGACGCCCACACAGCAAGTGCGCCCTTCGTCTATCGGTTAGGACACCAGATTTTCATTCTGGGAAGAGGGGTTCGACTCCCCTAGGGCGTACGCCCACACAGCAAGTGCGCCCTTCGTCTATCGGTTAGGACACCAGATTTTCATTCTGGGAAGAGGGGTTCGACTCCCCTAGGGCGTGCCACTGTGACCTTCCCCTCGACATTGTTGATGTTCGGCCTGCACGTCTTCGCAGGACCAAAAATAGTCATGCTCCGTCCCGTGGCGCGGAGTACTTCTGCCCCGTCTCTGACGCAGGTTCACAGGAGATGACTGGACTCGATCCCGGCAGATAGTCATGCATTCCAAGCGGCACCGCAGAGCTTGACGGAATATAGATTCAGGCTGCCGGCTACATTGCCTTGGCAGCGTCGCTTACACGCAACTGCACGCGCCGCTGGCCTTGCCAAAGATCGGCCGAAACCGAACCCGCAACATGAATGGATGCGCCACGGCTGGCGAACAGGAAGTCGCCGAGCGGCGTCTCCACGGCCCGAAAGGCGATACCTTCGAGGCGGCTGCCGTCTTGCCCTTCGAGGGTCACCTTGATGTGGTTGGCTCCAACCTGGCGGCAGTCGCGCAGCCGATGCAGGGGGAAGGCGAAGACCGGCTGCGGATGGGCGGAGCCGTAGGGGCCGGCCTGCTCCAGCAGATCGATCAGTTCCAGCGTTGCGCCAGACGCGCCGAGCGCGCCGTCCACCTTCAGCGTCTGCACCGCAACGAGGTCCCGCACGGCTGCTTCAGCCTTCTCCTCAAAGAATTGGCGCAACCGGCCGAGCTTTGCCCGCTCGACCGTCAGGCCTGCGGCCATGGCGTGGCCGCCGCCTTTCACCAACAATCCGCCGTCGACGGCGGCACGAACCATCTTTCCCATGTCGAAACCAGCAATCGACCGACCCGATCCGGTGCCGCGACCATTCGGATCGAAGGCAATGGCAAAGGTCGGGCGACGGAATTTCTCTTTTATTCTCGCCGCGATCAGCCCGACGATACCGGGGTGCCAGTTCTCCCGCGCCGTCACAATGACGGAGGCGCCCTCGCCCGTGCCGTACTCAGCCAGAACCTCGGCCTCGGCCTCGGCCAACATCGCCGCTTCCATCGCCTGCCGCTCGCGGTTGAGCTCGTCGAGCCGTGCCGCAATCGTTTCAGCCGCAGCACTATCGTCCATCGTCAACAGGCGGCTGCCAAGCGCCGCGTCCCCGATGCGCCCGCCCGCATTGATGCGTGGCCCGACCAGAAAGCCGAGATGATATGGCGTCACGGGACCGCCGATCGCCGCCTTGCGCAACAGCGCGGCCAGCCCGACATTGCCCATATGCCGGGCTGCAATCAGCCCCTTGACCACATAGGCGCGATTGAGCCCCTTCAGCGGCACCACATCACAAACGGTTGCGAGTGCCACGAGATCGAGTTGCGCCAGTAGATCGAAAGTCCCAACGCGCGCATCACCAGCGGCGCGCAGCACACGCACGGCATTGACGAGAACGAGATAGACGACGCCGGCAGCGCAAAGGTGCCCCTGGCCGGAGAGATCGTCCTCGCGGTTGGGATTGACCAGTGCATGGCATGGCGGCAACGTCGAGCCGACCTGGTGATGGTCGATGACGACGACGTCGATACCGCGTTGGGCCGCGACAGCGAGCGATTCATGGCTGGTCGAGCCACAGTCGACGGTGACGATGAGCCTGGCCCCGTTATCGATCAACTGTTCGATCGCCTGTGGGTTGGGGCCATAGCCTTCAAAGATGCGATCGGGGATGTAGATCTCGACCTCGAGCCCGAAATGTTCGAGGAAGCGCGCCATCAGCGCCGAGGATGCAGCGCCATCGACGTCGTAGTCGCCGAAGACCACTACCTTCTCGCGCCTGGATATTGCCAGCGACAGGCGCTCTGCCGCTTTGCGGCAGTCGGTCAAGGTGTCGGGGTCCGGCATCAGCGAGCGAAGCGTCGGGTCGAGGAAGGTCGCGGCATCGTCGAGCGAAACGCCACGGCCGGCCAGCACGCGTCCAATGAGATCGGAATAGCCATGAACCTGGCTGATCGCCAGCGCGCGGTTCTGCCCGGCCTGGTCGAGACGAGAGACCCAGCGCTGACCGCTGATCGATCGCTCGACGCCCAGAAAAGCTCGCTGTATCGGGTCTACCGGTTCTTCCATGCTGTCCACCTGCCTCAATCTCTTCGTTATTAGCGAACAATGCGCGCACGCAAAACCCGGCATGAAAAAGGCCCCACCGACGCCAATGGTCGATGGGGCCCGTTCTCAACAGCTTTGCACCTTGAGCTAGGCTGCCTTCGGCCGCTCGATGCGGATCACCTGCGGCTCGCCGACCAGATAGCCCTCGCTCTTGATCGCGACGATCGCATCGCGCACCGAATGCTCGGCGGTCGCGTGCGTCACCAAAATGATCGTCTGCGGCTCGTCCGATTCCTTCGGGTGCTTGGAATGCTGCATGATCGATTCCAGCGAAATGCCGTTTTCGGCCATGCGCGAAGCAATGCTCGCAAAGACGCCTGTGCGATCGACGACCTTCAGGCGGATGAAGTAGCCGCCTTCGTGGCTCTGGATCTGCGCGCGCTTGTAAGGCAGCAGCGCATTGGTCGGACGACCAAATGCGGGCACATGCTGGGCGCCAGGGCGGCTCTTGGCGATATCGGCGACGTCGCCGAGAACGGCCGACGCCGTCGCGTTGCCGCCGGCACCCGGACCGACCATCAGCAGCTCGCCGAGAATATCGGATTCGATCGCGACCGCATTGGTGACGCCATCGACCTGAGCGATCACCGAATCATAGGGAACCATCGTTGGATGTACGCGCTGCTCGATGCCGCTTTCGGTGCGCTGGGCGACCCCGAGAAGCTTGATCCGGTATCCGAGATCGGCCGCGGCATTGATATCGTCGATGGAGATATTGGTGATGCCTTCGAGATAGATGTCGTCGGCCGCAATCGCCGTGCCGAAGGCAAGGCTCGTCAGGATCGATAGCTTGTGGGCGGTATCGTTGCCTTCGATGTCGAAGGCCGGGTCGGCCTCAGCATAGCCGAGCCTCTGGGCTTCCTTCAGGCAGGCCTCGAAGGACAGACCCTCCTTCTCCATCTTCGTCAGGATGTAGTTGCAGGTGCCGTTCATGATCCCGTAGACGCGCGAGATCGTGTTGCCGGTCATGGATTCGCGCAGCGCCTTGATGACGGGAATGCCGCCAGCAACGGCAGCTTCGTAGTTGAGCAGCGCGCCGTTGTTCTCGGCAATGGCCGCAAGCTCGATGCCATGTGCTGCCAGCAACGCCTTGTTGGCGGTGACGACATGGATACCACGGCCGAGCGCCGTCTTGACCGCAGCATAGGCCGGGTCGCCGGAACCGCCCATCAATTCGATGAAGACATCGATATCGGCATTGGCAGCGAGCGAGACGGCATCGTCGAACCAGGTGGTCTTCGACAGATCGACTCCACGATCCCTGGAGCGGTCACGCGCCGTTACGGCTGTAATTTCGATTGCCCTGCCACATGTCGTTGCCAGCATCTCGTGACGATCCTGGAGGATTCGCACGAGCGAGGCACCGACGGTACCCAAGCCCGCAATGCCAATTTTGAGGGCATCTGCCATAGCCATTTCCTAACATGTGAGGGTCCCCGCCAGAACGGCGGGGCCGTTGCGGTAGGGGCGCGCGCCTGGCACGCCCCCGTCTTTTACCGATGCGCGTTGAGCGAGATGACGTTGTGCATCGTCTCGTCAGCCGTGGACAGGAACTTCTTGATATTGCGTGCCGCCTGACGAATGCGGTGCTCGTTTTCGACGAGCGCCAGACGCACATAGTCGTCACCCTGCTCGCCGAAGCCGATGCCCGGCGCTACGGCCACATCGGCCTTCTCTACAAGCAGCTTTGAGAATTCGAGCGATCCGAGATGACGGAACTTCTCCGGGATCTTGGCCCAGGCAAACATCGTGGCTGCCGGCGGCGGCACGTCGAAGCCGGCCTTGCCGAAGCTTTCGACCATCACGTCGCGACGGCGCTTGTAGATGTTGCGGACCTCGGCGATGTCGCTGCCGTCACCGTTAAGTGCCTGGGTGGCGGCAACCTGGATCGGCGTGAACGCACCATAGTCGAGATAAGACTTCACGCGCGTCAGCGCCGCGATCAACCGCTCGTTGCCGACGGCAAAGCCCATGCGCCAACCGGGCATGGAAAACGTCTTCGACATCGAGGTGAACTCGACCGCGATGTCGATCGCGCCCGGCACCTCGAGCACGGATGGTGGCGGCGCATCGTTGAAGTAGATTTCCGAATAGGCCAGATCCGACAAGACGATGATGTCGTGCTTCTTCGCGAATGCCACGACTTCCTTATAGAAATCGAGCGTCGCAACCTGCGCCGTCGGGTTCGACGGGTAATTGAGGATCAGCGCCAGCGGCTTCGGGATCGAATGGCGAACGGCGCGCTCCAGCGGCCCGAAGAATGTGTCGTCCGGCTCGACCGAGATCGAGCGGATGACGCCACCGGCCATCAGAAAGCCGAAGGCATGGATCGGATAGGTCGGATTAGGGCACAGGATCACGTCGCCCGGCGCGGTGATCGCCTGAGCCATGTTGGCAAAGCCTTCCTTGGAGCCAAGGGTGGCGACGACCTGCGTGTCCGGGTTCAGTTTGACGCCGAAGCGGCGGGCGTAATAGGCGGCCTGGGCACGACGCAGCCCGGGAATGCCCTTCGACGACGAATAACGATGCGTGCGCGGGTCCTGAACGGCCTCGCAGAGCTTGTCGACAATCGACTGCGGAGTGGGAAGATCCGGATTGCCCATGCCGAGGTCGATGATGTCAGCACCGGCCGCTCGCGCGCTTGCTTTCAAACGGTTGACCTGTTCGAAAACATAAGGCGGCAAACGCCGGACTTTGTGAAACTCTTCCATCTCCAAACCTCGTTTGGCGCACGTATCCGCCAGCGGTTGGCCGTCGCGAAAACATGCGCTTTGGTGAACGGCCGTCATTGCGGCCATTGAACGCTTTGCGTCCAAATCACCTGAAACGCAAGTGCTAATTCGTGATCTGTTTCAACGTGTCGGAGCCGTGGTCTTCGGCAAGCTTTCGCATTTCCTTCATGCGACGCTGATACTCCGCTTCGGAGATGGAGCCGGATTTGCGCGCGGCACCGAGCGCGGACAGCCGCGCCTGCATATCGGCGGCTTCCTGATTGGTCATCTGCTGCGTTGCCGCAGGCTTCTGACCGTAGACGGAGGGATAATTTTCGAAATCGGTCTTCTGGCTGTTGCAGCCCGCAAGCGTGCCGAGGAGAATGATCCCGGCAACCCAGGTGATGGAGCGCTGTTTTCCGACGGCGAGCATACTGGCAAAGACCTCTGTTTTCGTGGCGCGACGATGCGCTAGCCCTTGTAATCATTTTCGGGCAGAATGTAAAAATACAAAACAAACAAGATGCTGTGGAGGAAACCGGGTGACAGCAGACAGGAATGCCGAAGGCAAGGACGGCTTTGCTGGCTTCGACCCGAAGTCCGTTGAACCCTACATCGTCAAGGATCCCGAAGGCCTCGCGGTCAACCTTGCCCGCGCAATGGAGCAGCTCGGCAAGGCGGCCTCAGCCTGGCTTGCGCCGCGCGAAACCGGCGAAAAATCCGACGTCTTCTCCGAACCTGTCACCGACATGGTCAAAACCCTCTCCAGGGTTTCCGAGTATTGGCTTTCCGATCCACGCCGGACGCTCGAAGCCCAGACCCATCTGATGGGCAGTTTCTTCGAGATGTGGTCTCGAACCTTGCATCGCATGTCCGGTGATGTTGTCGCCACCGATCCCGTGAGCTTGCAGCGCACCGACAAGCGCTTCGCCGACGAGGACTGGGTAAAAAACCCGTTCTTCGATTTCGTCCGGCAGGCCTATTTCATCACGTCGGACTGGGCTGACAAGATGGTGCGCGACGCGGAAGGGCTGGACGACCACACCAAACACAAGGCTGCCTTTTACGTCAGGCAGATTTCGAGTGCGCTCTCTCCGACCAATTTCGTCACCACCAACCCTCAGCTCTACCGGGAAACGGTTGCGACGAGCGGCGCCAATCTCGTCAAGGGCATGCAAATGTTTGCCGAGGACGTGGTGGCCGGTCGCGGCGATCTCAGGATGCGCCAGACCGATACCAGCAAATTCGCGATCGGCGAAAACATCGCGATCACCCCCGGCAAGGTGGTCGCGCAGAGCGACGTCTGCCAGGTGATCCAGTACGAGGCCTCGACGGAAACGGTGCTCAAGCGTCCGCTGTTGATCTGCCCGCCCTGGATCAACAAGTTCTACGTGCTCGACCTCAACCCGCAGAAATCCTACATCAAGTGGGCGGTCGATCAGGGACACACGGTGTTCGTCATCTCCTGGGTCAATCCGGACGAGCGGCATGCGGCCAAGGATTGGGAAGCCTATGCCCGCGAAGGCATCGGCTTTGCGCTCGACACCGTCGAACAGGCGACCGGCGAACGGGACGTGAATGCCATCGGCTATTGCGTCGGTGGAACGCTATTGGCCGCAACACTGGCGCTCCATGCCGCAGAGGGCGACGAGCGCATCCGCTCGGCAACGCTGTTTACCACCCAGGTCGACTTCACTCACGCCGGTGATCTCAAGGTCTTCGTCGACGAAGACCAGATCAGCCAGATGGAAGCCAACATGCGGGTGGCCGGCTATCTCGACGGCTCGAAAATGGCGACCGCGTTCAACATGCTGCGCGCCTCCGAACTGATCTGGCCCTACTTCGTCAACAACTACCTCAAGGGGCAGGAGCCCCTGCCCTTCGACCTGCTCTACTGGAATTCCGATTCGACCCGGATGCCGGCGGCCAACCATTCGTTCTACCTGCGCAACTGCTACCTGGAAAACCGTCTGTCGAAGGGCGAGATGATGCTGGCCGGCAAGCAGGTATCGCTGGGTGACGTCAAGATCCCGATCTACAACCTGGCAACCAAGGAAGACCATATCGCTCCGCCGCGCTCCGTTTTCCTCGGCAGTTCCTCCTTCGGTGGCAAGGTCACATACGTGCTTTCCGGCTCGGGCCACATCGCCGGCGTCGTGAACCCACCGGACAAGGGCAAGTACCAGTTCTGGACCGGCGGTCCTCCCAAGGGAGAGTTCGACGATTGGGTCAAAACGGCCACGGAGACCCCCGGGTCCTGGTGGCCGCACTGGCATCAGTGGATCGAAAAGCTGGACAAGAAGCGCGTGCCCGCGCGCAAGCCCGGCGGCACGCTCAACACGCTGGAAGAGGCGCCCGGCTCCTATGTGCGCGCCCGCGCCTGACCAAAGTGTGAACAGATCTTGATTTTCGATCGGCCACTCGTGCCCGCCACGCTCGTGCAGCGCTACAAACGCTTTCTATTCGACGCTCTCCTCGCCGATGGTACGGCATTGACCGGCTCATGCCCCAACACCGGGTCGATGCGCGGACTGACGACGCCGGGTTCGCGCATCTGGATGTCGGAGCATGATAGCCCGACGCGCAAGTACCGGCAGATGCTCGAAATCGTCGAGGCGGATGGTACGCTGGTCGGCATCAACACCGGCCTGCCCAACCGTCTGGCGGAAGAGGCCATTCGGCTCGGACTTGTCGCCGACCTTCATCTCTACGAGAACCTCGCCCGCGAGCAGAAATACGGGCGCAATTCGCGAATCGACATTCTCTTGAGCGACAGCCTGCGCGGTCTTGCCTATGTCGAGGTGAAGAATGTGCATTTCAGTCGCAACCCTGGCGTGGCCGAGTTTCCCGACAGCCCGACTGCACGTGGCGCCAAGCACCTCGAAGAACTGGGAGACATGGTCGAAGCCGGCCATCGCGCGATCATGGTCTACCTAGTGCAGCGCAGCGATTGCGATCACCTGCAGATCTGCCGCGACTACGACCCTGTATATGCCGCTGCCTTCGATCGTGCCATGACCAGAGGTGTCGAGGCCTATGCGGTGAAATGCCTGGTATCGCCCTCCGAGATAGCACCGATCGGCTTGATCGCAATCGATGAGGCAGGTGCCAGCGCTATTCGCAACTTCGCCTGAGTTACCGATTTGGCACGCACGGCATCGCCAACCCTTAGCAACCTGCAACATTCTACGGATAGGCGCAGGCATTGATCCGCGTTAGGCTTGCCGATCTGCTTAGCGGAAGATCGCGGCTGCGAAATACTGTGCGCTGCGCCCTATATCAGTCCCTCAAGGTGCACGGCAGTGGACGAGGCTGCCCCTGCTGGATTATGAAATTCGACAGGAAACAACTGAAAGTTCTGGAATGGTGACTTACATCGAGGCAGGGGCCGCGCCCTATAAGAACACCGGCGTCATCCGCCTCTACGGACCGGAGGGGTTCGAAGGTATGCGCAAGGCCTGTCAGGTGACGGCGCGTTGCCTCGACGAACTGGTGTCGCGCGTTCGGCCCGGGGTGACGACCGAGGAGATCGACCGCTTCGTCTTCGAGTTCGGCATGGACAACGGCGCGCTTCCGGCAACGCTGAACTACCGCGGCTATACCAAGTCGTCCTGCACCTCGATCAACCACGTTGTCTGCCACGGTATTCCGAACGACAAGCCGCTTCGCGACGGCGATATCGTCAATATCGACGTGACCTATGTGATCGATGGCTGGCACGGCGATTCCAGCCGCATGTATCCGGTCGGCGAGATCAAACGTGCCGCCGAGCGGCTTCTCGACGTGACGCATGAGTGCCTGATGCGCGGCATTGCCGCCGTGCGTCCTGGCGCCCGCACCGGCGCGATCGGCGAAGCCATCCAGGCCTATGCCGAAGCCGAACGGTGCTCGGTCGTACGCGACTTCTGCGGACACGGCGTCGGCCGGCTTTTCCACGACGCTCCCAACATCCTGCATTACGGCCGCGCCAACGAGGGGCCGGAACTGCGCGAAGGCATGATCTTCACCATCGAGCCGATGATCAATCTCGGTCGCCCGCACGTGAAGGTGCTTGCCGATGGCTGGACGGCGGTAACACGCGACCGTTCTCTCTCGGCGCAGTACGAGCATACGGTCGGCGTCACGGCTGATGGCTGCGAGATCTTCACGCTCTCGCCGGCCGGCTTCTTCAAGCCTGACATGGCCGCCATGGGCGCCGCATGAAGAAAAACTCCCGCTCATCCGCAGGCGATGCGACGCAGCCGGCGGACGAACGGTCGTTTTTTGCGGATCTGCAGCCGCAGGACGCGCATGTCTCAGACGCGGCAGCTCAGGCGGTCGAGGCGCACTATCTTGGCCACCGTGATCGGCTGCGAACACGGTATCGCGAGCACGGCGACGCCGCGCTTGCCGACTACGAACTCCTCGAAATGCTGCTGTTCCGGCTTATCCCGCGCAAGGATACCAAGCCGATTGCCAAGGCGCTGCTGACGCGCTTTGGCACGCTTGCCGGTGTATTCGGCGCACCGCTCCCGTTGCTGCAGGAGGTCAAGGGTGTTGGCGAATCGGTCGCGCTCGACCTGAAGCTCGTCTCGACGATCGGGCACCGAACGCTGAAGAGTGACCTGCGCAAGAAGCACATTCTCTCGTCCTGGTCGGCGGTGATCGAATATTGCCACGCGGCTATGGCCTATGAGACCAAGGAGCAATTCCGGATATTATTCCTCGACAAGCGTAATGCGTTGATTGCCGACGAGGTCCAGCAGACGGGCACGATCGACCACACGCCTGTCTATCCGCGCGAGGTCGTCAAGCGCGCACTCGAATTGTCGGCAACCGCGATCATCCTTGTCCACAATCACCCCTCAGGCGACCCCACGCCGTCGCGGGCGGATATCGACATGACCAAGCTGATCGTCGAGACAGCCAAGCCGCTCGGCATTGCGGTGCACGATCACATCATCATCGGCAAGGACGGCCATGTAAGCCTGAAGGGGCTGCGCCTCTTCTAGAGCGTTTCCGATTTGGACGGAATCGCACAAACGCTTTTTTACGCATTTCCTGATGGAAAACCGCTTCGCACTTTTCCTGGAAATGCTCTAGCCGCCGGGCTTTGCAATCAAAGCCATCGGGCGCGGCGGAAGAAGCGATACAGCGTCAGGCAGAGCCCGATGATCACGGCCAGCACCACGAAATAACCGTAGCGGAATTTAAGCTCCGGCATGTCGTCGAAGTTCATCCCGTAGATACCGGCAATTGCCGTCGGCACTGCAAGGATAGCTGCCCAGGAGGCAAGCTTGCGGGAGATCTCCGTCTGCTCGGATTGGCCGATCATCAAGCTGGCTTCAAAGGTGAAGGCCAGAACCTCGCGCAACGCATCGATATCTTCCTGCACGCGGCGGACATGGTCGGTCACATCGCGAAACAGCGGTTGCAGTGCCGCCTCCATGCCGGGCAGATCGATATGCTCGTGCCGCCGGCAGACATCGACCAGCGGCACGGCGGCATTGCGAAGCCTGAGCAGGTTGCGCCGGAGCAGATAGAGCCGTTCGATATCCGCCTTCTCCAGCCGTTGGCGAAGCAGACGATCCTCGAGCCGTTCGACTTCCTCGTGAATGGCCTCGATTACCGGCATGTAATTGTCGACGATGAAATCGAGGATCGAATACAGGATATAGTTCTCACCATGAGCAAGGGCAGCGGGTGACGCTTCGCATCGCTGCCGCACGGCCATATAGGAGGTCGAGGCGCCGTGGCGAACCGAGACGACGTAGCCGCGCCCGACGAAGAGATGCGTTTCGCCGAACGCGATTTCGACTCCGACCATATGAGCGGTGCGGGCAACGACGAAAATCGAATCGCCATAGATCTCAAGTTTAGGACGTTGATGCGCCTTGCAGGCGTCTTCGATCGCCAGGTCATGCAGATCGAACTCGCGCTGCACCTGGCGAAGCAACGCAGCATCCGGTTCATGGAGACCGATCCAGATGACGGCATTCGGGCGGTTTCGCCATTTGCTCGCATCTTCCACCTGAATGTCCTGGATGCGCACGCCGTTTTCGTAGACCGCAGCGGCGATCACGCCCTGCCTGTCCTCCCCATGCGGCGGTTCCGTGGTGCGCGAATAGTCCGAGCTTGGCTCGTTCATCAGGTCGAACGCCATAGAAGACCTCCCATGCCCGCATGAATTCCATGCACCGGTATGCTATTGGGTCATCGAGCATACGCGTATTTCGTCATATTCGCACCCAACAGGTTTCAAAGACGAAAACCACTTCATCAAACTGTGCGATTGACGATATAGACGCATGCGAGCGAGACTTTTCGCAGCGCACAACGATTCTTCCTTTTTTACGGAAATGCCCATGAACCAGTTCGATCTCATCGTCGTCGGAAGCGGACCCGCCGGCCGCCGTGGCGCCATCCAGGCCGCCAAGCTCGGCAAGAAGGTTCTCGTCATCGAACAGGGCAAACGCGTCGGCGGCGTTTCCGTGCACACGGGCACGATCCCGTCGAAGACCCTGCGCGAAACGGCGCTCAATCTCTCGGGTTGGCGCGAACGCGGCTTTTACGGCCGCTCTTACCGCGTCAAGGAGGAGATCAGCGCCGAGGATCTGCGCCAGCGACTGATCATCACCCTCAATCATGAGGTTGAGGTTCTCGAACACCAGTTTGCCCGCAACCGCGTGCAGCAGATGCGCGGCAAGGCAAGTTTCGTCGATCAGACCACGCTTGAAGTGGTCAAGGACGACGGCGAGACTTTGCTCGTTTCGGCGACCAGCATCATGCTTGCCGTCGGCACGAAGCCATTCCGTCCGGACTACATGCCCTTCGACGGCAAGACCGTGCTCGACAGCGACGAGCTGCTCGATATCTCGCAGTTGCCGCGCTCGCTCGTGGTGATCGGCGCCGGCGTCGTCGGCATCGAATATGCGACGATATTCAGTGCGCTAGACACGCAAGTGACGGTGATCGACCCGAAGACGACGATGCTCGACTTCATCGACAAGGAGATTGTCGAGGACTTCACCTATCAATTGCGCGACCGCAACATGAAACTCCATCTCGGGCAGAAGGCGGAAAAGGTCGAACGGCTCGACGATGGTAAGGTTCTGCTGACGCTCGACAACGGCCGCAGGATCGTGACCGACATGGTGCTCTTTGCCGCCGGCCGCATGGGCGCGACCGACACGCTCAATCTTCCGGCCGCCGGGCTCGAAGCCGACAGCCGCGGTCGGCTCAAGGTCAATCCCGAAACCTTCCAGACCTCAGTGCCCAACATCTACGCCGCCGGCGACGTGGTCGGCTTCCCGAGCCTTGCCTCGACTTCGATGGAACAGGGACGCATTGCTGCTCGCGTCGCAGTCGGCGCCATCGCCATGGAGCCGCAAAAATACTTCCCTTACGGCATCTATGCCGTTCCGGAAATCTCCACCTGCGGCCTTTCAGAAGAGGAGGTCAAGGAGCGCGGCATTGCCTATGAATGCGGCATTGCGCGCTTTCGCGAAACCTCGCGCGGCCACATCATGGGGCTCGACTCCGGTCTTTTGAAGATGATCTTTTCGCTAAAGACGCGCCGCCTGCTCGGCGTGCACATCCTCGGTGAAGGCGCGACCGAGCTGGTTCATATCGGCCAGGCCGTGCTGAACCTCAAGGGCACCGTCGAGTACTTTGTCGAGAACACGTTCAACTATCCGACGCTTGCCGAAGCCTACAAGATTGCCGGCCTCGACGCCTGGAACCGCATGGGCGAGATCAAGCCGACGGCTTAAAATGCCGCGAGGCCGGCCAGGTCGGCCCCGAACAAACCGCCGCGAATCAGATAGCCTCGCCGCCCTGACGTCGCCAAATCCGGCCACTTGAGAACGGCATCAAGTGATCGGCCTGGGCTTCGTTTTCACGCATACGGCCCGAATATGCTGCGCATCGTCGGGCCGTGTTTTGGCGAGCGATTGAGCATGGCACTACGCATCCTCTCCCTGAATGCCTGGGGCGGCAAGCTGCATGCGCCGCTGATACCGTATCTTGTCGAAGTCAACGCAGACATCCTGTGTCTGCAGGAGGTCGTGCGCTCTCCGGAGACGAGGTCAGAGTGGCTCCTTTACCGCGATCGCGATGTCGAGCTGCCGCAGCGCGCCAATCTCTTCGACGAGATCTGCGCAGCCCTGCCTGATCATGACGGGTATTTCTGCCCGACGTCGAGAGGCGAGCTTTCCGATGGCGATCGTATGGTCCATTCCGAATTCGGATTGGCGACATTCGTGCGCAAATCCTTTCCCGTCATCGGCCAGGCGCTCGATTTCGACCATGGCGAGTTTTCGCCCGACGGTTGGGGCGAACATCCGCGCGCCCGAAATGCCCACTGCCTCCGCCTCTTCAACTATGAGCATGGCTTTTCCATAACCATCGCGCAGATGCACGGCCTGCGGACCACGAACGGCAAGGGCGACACGCCGGAGCGGCAGGCGCAGGCGGATGCGCTGGTACAACTTATCGGCCGCATTTGGCCCGGAAACGAAAGGCTCGTCGTCTGCGGCGATTTCAATGTCCTGCCTGAAAGCGCAACCTTTGCGGCGCTCGGCAGTCTCGGCCTGTCCGATCTCGTCACCGGTCGAGGTCACACGGATACACGCACATCGCACTACGGCAAATCAGGGCGTTACGCCGATTACATGCTGGCCACGCCGGATGTCGATGTCATCAGCTTCGACGTTGTCGAACAACCGGAAGTCTCGGATCACCGGGCGTTGCTGCTCGATCTTCGGTAAAGCAAAACGTCTCTGTGCACCCACCACGCACGACAAACATTTCCCCAACAGAAAAGGCCCCGCCGTAAACGGCAGGGCCTCAATTTGTAAGCAATCGAAGAAGTGATTACTCGGCGCTGTCGTCAGCAGCCTTTTTCTTGGCCGGAGCCTTCTTCTTCGGAGCAGCGGCTTCTTCGCCTTCAGCGGCGTCAGCCTTGGCAGCGGCCTTCTTCTTGGCCGGAGCCTTCTTGGCAGCCTTGCCTTCGGTTTCTTCGTCGTCAGCCGTCAGCTCTTCCTTGGAAACCGTCTTGTCGGTTACCGAGATCTCGGAGAGCAGGTGATCGACAACCTTTTCTTCGAACAGCGGAGCGCGCAGCGAAGCGGCGGCACCAGGCGTGTTCTTGAAGTAGTCGAGGATCTGCTTTTCCTGGCCCGGGAACTGGCGGAGCTGTTCGAACAGCGAACGCTGCAGTTCGTCGTCGCTGACCTGAACGCCGGCCTTTTCGCCGATTTCCGAGAGAACGAGGCCGAGGCGAACGCGACGCTCAGCGAGCTTGCGGTATTCGGCGCGTGCTTCTTCTTCGGTGGTTTCTTCGTCAGCGAAGGTCTTGCCGGCCTGCTGCAGATCGGTGTTGATCTGACGCCAGATGTTTTCGAATTCGGCTTCGACGAGGCGCTCCGGCGTATCGAACTGGTAGAGTTCGTCGAGCTGGTCGAGGATCTGACGCTTCACCTTCTGGCGGGTCAGCGAGCCGTACTGGCTCTCGATCTGGCCGCGAACGATTTCCTTCAGCTTGTCAGCCGATTCGAGGCCGAGCTTGGTGGCCAGTTCGTCGTTGATTTCGATGTCCTGGGCCGAAGCAACGTCCTTGACGGTGATGTCGAAGGTGGCTTCCTTGCCAGCGAGGTTCGCTGCCGGGTAATCGGCCGGGAACGTCACGGTGATGGTCTTCTCGTCGCCAGCCTTGACGCCGACGAGCTGCTCTTCGAAGCCCGGGATGAAGCGGTTGGAGCCGAGAACGAGTTCTGCGTCTTCGTCCTTGCCGCCGTCGAAGGCTTCGCCGTCAACCTTGCCGAGGTAGTCGATGGTGACGCGGTCGCCGTTGGCGGCCTTGCCCTTCTTCGATTCGTAGGTGCGAGCGCTTTCAGCGATACGCAGGATCTGCTCGTTGACTTCGTCTTCGGCGATCTCGACGACTTCGCGCGTCACCTTGATGCCGCTGACGTCCTTGAGTTCGATCGCCGGGATGATTTCGTAAGCGACGGTGAACTCGAGGTCAGCCTCAGCGTTGAGGATCTTGTCGGCTTCGGACTCGTCCTCGGTCATCGCGATTTCCGGCTGGGTCGCCGACTTCTCGCCACGGCCCGAAAGGATCTCGGTCGGCTTTTCGCGGACGATCTCGTTGACGAGATCTGCCATGATCGACTTGCCATAGACCTTCTTCAGATGCGCGAACGGCACCTTGCCCGGCCGGAAGCCGTTGATCTTCACACGGTCCTTCACTTCGGCCAGACGCTCGTTCATCCGAGCTTCCATGTCCTTGGCCGGGATAACGACCTTGAGTTCGCGCTTCAGCCCTTGAGCGAGCGTTTCGATAACCTGCATGTTCAAACCTTCATTTCACGTTGACTGTGCTCTTCCCCTTAGAAAGGTCTGGCGAGCACGTGAGCCGATCCATTTGCCGGGAGTGGCTTTACGCAGTTCCGTAACCGTTTTGCAAGCAAAATGGCACTCCAGCCCCCTTCATCATAGCAGAATCCGGACTTTTGGCGCGATGCTTGTCTTGGTGCGGGTAGAGAGACTTGAACTCCCACGCCTTGCGGCACCAGAACCTAAATCTGGCGTGTCTACCAATTTCACCATACCCGCGTTCAGACAATCGCACCGCCTGATCGTATTCCCGCAAGACCAACCAACGGAAATACCGCAGATAGAATGGGCATGCTGAGGTTCAGGGCTTTCCCGAGCGCGGCGTCTCTATATCACTCGTTTTCGCGGGATCAAAGGGAAAATGCGGTTACCCACGACAGATCGATCCGATCCCGCAGCAAGCGGTCAATAGAGCGTCTCTTCGTAGACAGGCGTGCCTTCGACGGCGATCTGCCTTATCTGTGCGCGCCCCGCATTATTGACGCGAACATTGACCGAAAGCGCCTCGGCATTGCGCGCTTGCTCCAGCACCCGGCCCTCGCCCTCCGGAACATAGAATCGCTCGATGCCATATGCGACGTTTATCGATGACGGGTTTTCACTCGACGAAGGGTAATAGGTGAACGGTTGCGATTGAAGCACGACACTGTCATCCGTCGGCGCAAGGGGCTTGAAGGACGCTTGCGCCGCACCCCAGAAGCCGTCCGGTTGTTTTGCCAGACGCACGAAAACCGTCGCTTCCGCCGGCGCCGTCGGCAATCCGTCCTTGAAAAGTGCCGGCGGCAGCCAGGAAATGTCATAGCTCAGGATGACGTAGTCGCCGCGCAGCAGATCCCTCGGATCAACCGGCACGGTCTTCAGCAGGACTTCCTTGCCGTTGCGCAGGATCGAAGCCCGGCTTTCGACCATGTAGCCAAGCGCTGCCGTCTGAAGGACGGCGGCAATCAGCGCGGCGATGAGCGGCGGCAACCAGCGACGCTTTGGCGAGAGACCAGTCATGGCGAAACCTCCTCGCGTCGCGTCCGCATCAGGCGCCCTTCGATCCGGATCACCAGCCAGGCGATCGCCGCCACCAGCAGGCCGGAAATCAGGAAGAAGCCCGAGGTTCCGAGCATTGAGCCCAGCGTCTCGAATGCGAGATAGAGAAGTTCACCAGCAAACGCCGCATAACCGAGGTAACGCACTGCCCCGTTCTGCGCGCCGGCAAGTGCGATCCCAAGCAGAGCGACGATGAGCACGGCCGCGCCGGCGGCCACTTCACTGGTCAAACCGTCAGCTTCAAACTGCAGCACCGAGAAACCGATGAGTGCCAAGGCGAAGGAATAGAATGCGGGCGCGGAGCCGGCTTCAAGCGCGATGGGGCGAAGCGGCGAGCCCGGCATGGCTGCCGCAAGGAAGGCGACAATGCCGCCGCCTGCCAGCGTGCCGGCAAAACCCAAGGACGAGTTCTCGATATAGAGCCAAATCAGCCATCCCGTGACGAGAAGATAGGCGAGGTGCCGCGCGCGACCTGCATCCGTCACACGCACCAGAATGACCACGAGGATGGCGAGCGCCGGGACGAGCCAGGTCTGCCATTCGACGATATCGCCAAGACCGCCCTCCGACAGCAACGTCAGGAAATAGGCCCAGGCCAGCCCGCCGCACACTGTTGTGACAGCCGCCGATCGAAAGGCGAGCGCCGTCACGCAAGCGCCGGCGATCCAGAGCAGGATCGCATCGGCTGCATCACCCGAGAGATGATACATCTGCCCGACCAGGGCAATGCCGGCACCAAACGACATCGCCGCCAGCACCAGAGCCGCCGCGGCCAGGCCGCCATTGCCTCGCCGGAGAAGCAACGCACCGGCAAGATGAAAGCCCCAGATCAAGGCGACAATACCGATCAGGCGGGCAAGACGCGGCAGTGCTTCCCAATTGGCCGCGACAAGCAGCAGGACGGAGGCCGACAGCAGCAGGGCGGCGAGCACCAGCAGAACACGCCCCGCCCGAAAGGTGGATTCGCGACCATCATACTCCGCAAGCATCTGTCGCGCGGAAGCCTCCGGCAGAAGCCCCATGCCAACCCAATGCTTGAAGTCCTTTTCCAGACGACCGCGATACATGCTGCCCCACCTCCTTCGGCGGCCCTGCCCTTGAAGACAAAAACCGAGGCGCTTACCTAATCACGCAATGGCGGAAAAACACAACCATTCGATCGCTCGGACCAGACGTTGGTCCGCCAGGATCTGACGGCTTGCGCAATGCGCATATCTTCCATGCGGATATTGCACTGCACAAATCGATTTAAACACCCTATATTCAAATCATCAGAAGCGAACGAAGGCAAACAGCCAAGCGGACGCTAGCGGCAATGGTCAACCGCCCCGGAGTGCCGGGAAAGACCCGGACGAAAGTTCGATGGAATTCGGAGCGGCGCACTCCTCCTCCCAGCGCCCCTCCGATACGATTGGCAACACTCCTCCTCCCAGTTGCCAATCACCTTCAATGACGCTCGCTGGACCTCCTCCCCCAGCGGGCGTTATTTCTTTTCAGCCCCCCCGTTTTTCATCCATCGCGACCAAGCGAAGCAATTGCACAATATTTGCGCAGATATCTGTCGACTTCACATCGAGGTATGCGCCGCATGCATAGGTGCCATGAGGCAACTGATCTACCCAAATTCGGCAGACTGAAGTACCTTCAACTCATCGATCGGGGCGGCGCACTCCTCCTCCCAGCGCCCCTCGATTTGGATTGGCAGCACTCCTCCTCCCAGTTGCCGATCAGAATAAAACGACGCTCGCTGGATCTCCTCCCCCAGCGGGCGTTGTTTGATTCAGCCATCCTCTTCTCTCTGCAGTCTCTTACGGTTCTGTCGGCATCCGGCAGCACATTGGTGGTATGGCGTCGACATCCCGGCCACAATGAGACTTGCAATAGCTGCATGGGTGCGATGCAGCATTATCTCTGTAACTTCTGCTAAAATCGATTATATTTCGGGTCATCAGATGACGGCCAGCCGAGAGATAAGCGCTGGCACACGACCCTAGAAAGGATAGGATCATGAACCTCGCACGCTCTTTCAACAATTGGCGCAAGTATCGTCAGACCTGCAACGAACTCGGCCGCATGAGCGACCGGGAACTGAGCGACCTCGGCATCGGCCGCGGCGACATCCAGTACGTTGCACGTCAGGCCATCAAGTAATTCCAGGAGCGCTGCTTCGCGCAGCGCGCCGGACATTACCAACGCCCTCCGGTTCATTCCGGGGGGCGTTTTTCGTTGTCGAAATGCTGCCGCAAAATCACCTTCGCAATTGCGAAAGCGCGTCACCGATCGAGTTCTGCTTATAGCCAAGCAATCGTGCCTGGATTGAAGCTGGGAACCGCGGCGACACCGTCGGGCATCCGCGCAGAAAATAGCGCGATTACAAATCCTTAACGGGCCGCGCACGCACTTTAATCAATCTTTAAGTGATGGCGCGTTTTCGAGCGGGTGCAAATGTTGCCCAGCAATTTGGCGATGCACTGCACAAATGCATAGCAGCTGCATTTTCTTTGCACTCCACCTTCCAATTAGACAAGCGTATAAGAACCTCAACGACGCAGACAGATGGCTGTCGCGACAAACCGATCTTGAGGAAAAAGTCATGAACCCGATTCGTATCGCAAAAAGCTGGATTAACTACCGCCGCACCGTTAGCGAGCTCGGCAACCTGTCGAACCACGCTCTCAATGACATCGGCATCACCCGCTACGATATCCGCAACATCGCATCGCGTTCCTTCCGTTAATCGGAACGAACGACCAGACTTCCAAGACGGCGCCTTCAGGCGCCGTTTTCGTTTGTTCCCGGCGCAACGACGGTTGGAACGACAGGACGAGCATGGTAGGAAGCCGACCATGAGCAAAGACACCTCCTCCCACTCTCCCATTCATGTCATCGGCGGCGGCCTTGCCGGCTCCGAAGCGGCCTGGCAGATCGCCGAGGCCGGCGTTCCGGTCGTGCTGCACGAGATGCGCGGCGTCCGCGGCACCGATGCACATAAGACGGACGGCCTTGCCGAACTCGTCTGTTCCAACTCGTTCCGCTCCGATGATGCGACCAGCAATGCCGTCGGCGTACTCCACGCCGAAATGCGCCTTGCAGGCTCGCTGATCATGAAGGCGGCCGATGCCAACCAGGTTCCGGCCGGCGGCGCGCTTGCCGTCGACCGCGACGGCTTCTCCGACGCCGTCACCGCGGCGATCGACGGCCATCCGCTGATCACCGTGGTACGCGAAGAAATCCGCGGCCTGCCGCCGAAGGAATGGGACCTTGCAGTAATTGCAACCGGTCCGCTGACAGCGCCTGATCTCGCCGAATCGATCCGCCAGGAAACGGGCGCTGATGCGCTTGCCTTCTTCGACGCCATCGCGCCGATCGTCTATACCGAGACGATCGACATGGACATCTGCTGGTACCAATCACGCTATGACAAGGTCGGCCCCGGCGGTACGGGCAAGGACTATATCAACTGCCCGATGAACGAAGAGCAGTACAACGCCTTCATCGACGCACTCGTGGCCGGCGACAAGACCGGCTTCAAGGAGTGGGAAGGCACGCCTTACTTCGATGGCTGCCTGCCGATCGAGGTGATGGCGGAGCGCGGACGCGAGACGCTTCGCTACGGACCGATGAAACCGATGGGGCTCACCAACGCCCACAATCCGACGGTCAAGGCCTATGCCGTCGTCCAGCTTCGTCAGGACAATGCGCTCGGCACGCTCTACAACATGGTCGGTTTCCAGACGAAGCTGAAGTATGGCGCGCAGGCGGAAGTCTTCCGGATGATCCCCGGTCTCGAGAACGCCGAGTTCGCGCGCCTCGGCGGCCTGCACCGCAACACCTATATCAACTCGCCGACCCTGCTCGACGGCACACTAACTCTCAAGTCGCGGCCAGGCCTGCGCTTTGCCGGTCAGATCACTGGCTGCGAGGGTTATGTCGAGAGCGCAAGCATCGGCTTGCTGGCCGGCAGGTTCGCCGCGGCGGAACGCAAGGGTGAAACTTTGGCTGCACCGCCGGCAACGACGGCCTTCGGCGCGCTGCTCAACCACATCACCGGCGGTCACATCGTTTCCGACGACGAGCCGGGCAAACGTTCGTTCCAGCCAATGAACGTCAACTTCGGCCTGTTCCCGCCGCTGGAACCCGGCGCCATCATCAAGCCCGAAGGCGCCAAGCGCTTCCGCGGCAAGGAAAAGGCCGCAGCGAAGAAACAGGCCACGGCCGCCCGAGCGCTCGGCGACTGCGCCGCCTGGCTGAACGGATGCGCCTGAGAGCCAAACATTTCCTCGCAAACCGGATCCACTCCGGTTTGCGAGGGCTTTCCTTTTACAGAACTAAACTGATGTCATGAATGCCCGCAGCGTTTGCTAGCGGAGCGCCGGCTATTCGCTCGCCTGCGCCGAAGACGGCACATTTGCCTCGTCTGCCGTAAACTCGGACTTCGGGCTGAAACTGCCCAACAGCCACAACGATACCTCGGCCGCCTCGGCAGCGTTGTGAAATTCGAACGCGTTGTCGAGATAGGCGAAATCAGGGAAATGGACAATCAGACCGCGGCCGCTGTCCGAACTGTTGACCCGGACTTTTCCCGGCTGAATGACGTGGCAGACATAATGCGTGCCGTGCGACTGGATGAAACCAGCCTTGCCGTCATGCAGCCGCAGAAAAATTGCCTTGCGGTCCGCCGTCGAATGAAGTGCACGGATCGCTTCGTCCGGAAAGGCGCGCCCGAACTCGACCATTGCCGAGCCAGCATCCGGATCGTCCCAATCCCGCTCGGCCCGTGCGTTCATCCACATGTAGAAGGCGCCGGCGAGAATGGCGATGATGATGAAAAGCAGCCAGAGCATCAGACAGGCCCCCTAAGTCGGTAATGAGTCGATAGGGGTGTGTTTATACGATGCGAGCCTTGCGCCAATTTGACCAGCCTCGTGCCGTGGCTAGCTGGCCTACAACATGCCGCGCAGGTCTCGGCACCAAAGCGCGCCGCCATCTTTCGCTAACGTTTGACTTCGCTTCAAGCTCTGGTTTTTGTGCAGGTCGTTATAGCAAAGCCATTGAACACATTTGCGCGGCCGGCTTCAAAACCGCTTGCGCCTGCTCGCCCACCACATCCACCACTGCCGCCGCCATTGCGCCGGCCTTATCGGATTGCGCAGCAACTCTGCGCCGACAGCATCCGCGCGATTGAAGATCGGCTCGGCGAGGGCCAGGGGAACGAAGGCGGCGAAATTGTCGGGTGAGATCGTGTCGAGCCGGGCGCGCGCCTTGGCCAGATGATCGCGGCCGAAACCGGCGAAGGCCCGGATCGCCCGCCCGATTGCTTGCCCGTCTTCTCCGGCGAGCAGCGCTTCGCGGTCAAGCCCGGTTGCTCGCAGAAGCTCGGCCGGCAGATAGACCTGGCCGCGGCGGGAATGTTGCGGCAGGAGCAGAAGCAGGCCTGCGACGGTCTGCGCGACGCCGGCATGACCGGCTGCCTCCGCAGACCTTGCGGCGTTCTGCGGATCGAGGACGAGCGACGACAGCTGAATGAGCGCCGAGGCGGTCTCGCCGGCGTAACCTTCGAACGCCGCCCTGTCCTCCATCGGATCATCGTAGAGGTCGAAGATCCGTGCATCGATCATGTTCTGAAATACAGCGATCGGAAGCCGATGCTTACGAATGCACGCGAGCAACGCCCGCGCGAGCGGATGCCCCTCGCCCGTCGCCGCTTCGTTCTCCAACAGCTCCCGCCACCATTGCATTCGGATTTCACCGGGGATGGGCTCGTGCACGAGTTCGCGAATGCGGGCGAGCTCGGCGTTGAAGGCATAGAGCGGAGCGAGTGACGGCTGGCTGGCCACCGGCGCCAGCAGACAGGCGAGGTAACGGTCGCGATCCGTGTCCCTGAGGTCGGTCAGGATCTGGGCATCAATGTCTTGCACGCAAGTCTTCCCCTGGCCGCGATCAGACGGCAATCAGCGCGACGGCGACCGCACGCGCTTCGGCCAGCATCACGTTGTAGGTTCTGACAGCTGCTCCCGTGCTCATCGGATCGGACGAGATGTTCAATGCACGCAGGGCCGTTTTCAGCTCGGCCGGCAGTTGCCGGATATCGAGGCCGGTGCCGACCAACAGCACCTCGATGTCACTCGCTTCGTCCAGCACGCGCTGGAACTTCTCGACCAACAACGGATCGCCTTCAACAACGTCCCACGCATAGACGCCCGATGGCAGCATCAGCACGGAGCCGCGGTGCGACATATCGGCAAAGCGGAAGCCGCCATTGCCATAGGCATCGATCGGGGCGCGCCCCGGAAAATGCGCTTCGCGGATCTCGATACCCTTGGGCATTTCAGACTGAACCCTTTGCCGTTTGCGCCGCTCCGGCGCCCGGGCCGGAGGAATTCTCCCCGCCCTGGAAATGGTCCGTCCGCTTGCGGAAGAGAATGAGGATCGGACCAGCGATATAGATCGAAGAGATCGTGCCGACGATGACGCCAAACAAGAGGGTAACGCTGAAAGAGCGGATAAGACCGCCACCGAAGAGGTAGAGCGCCGCCAGCGCCAGCACCGTCGTCAGCGCCGTCAGGATCGTGCGCGACAGCGTCTGGTTGATCGAGGCGTCGATCAACACCGACAGCGGCATCTTCTTGTAGCGGCCGAGGTTCTCCCGGATACGATCATAGATGACGACCGTATCGTTCAGGGAGTAACCGACGATGGTCAGAACGGCGGCGATGCTGCCGAGATTGAACTCGATGCCGGTTATCACCAGGAAGCCGATCGTCAGCAGCACGTCGTGCAGGGTTGCGATGATGGCGCCGAGCGCGAAACGCCATTCGAAGCGCAGCCACACGTAAAGCAGGATCGCAGCAAAGGAGACCGCAAGCCCAATAGTGCCGGCGCGCGTCAATTCGCCCGAGACAACCGGACCGACGACTTCGACGCGCTTGAACGCATATTCGTCGCTGAGCTCTGCCCGGATGACGCCGATCGCGGTCTGCTCGGCGTTGTCGCCGGCTTCCTGTGACGGCACGCGCACCAGGACATCGTTACCAGAACCCAGATGCTGTACCTGAACTTCGCCGAGGTTCAACTCATCGAGCCGCACGCGCAGATCGGCGATATCGACATTGCCGGCCTTGCTTTCGAGTTCGATGATCGAGCCACCCTTGAAGTCGACCCCCAGATTGAGACCGAGACTTGCGAGCAGCAGTACGGAAGCAACCGACAAGGCGGCCATGACGATGAAGACCGGGTTGCGGATCGCCATGAAGCGGATGTCGAGATCGCTGAAGCGTCCCGTACGAATACCCTTCGGCAGATGCTGCGCCTTCCAGCCGCGCAGCCAGGCCTTGGCGATCCTGCGGGTGATCGTGTAGGCGGTAAACAAGGTCGTGAAGCTGCCGATCGCAAGCGTGACGGCGAAGCCGCGCACGGGACCAGACCCAAGGTAGAAAAGGATCGCACCGGCAATCAGCATCGTTAGATTGGCATCGAAAAGGCTGCTGAACGCGCGCGCAAAGCCCTTGTTGACCGATTGGACCAGCGGTTGACCACCGCGCGCTTCCTCGCGGATGCGCTCATAGATCAAAACGTTGGAATCGACAGCCACGCCGATGGTCAGAATGATTGCGGCAATACCCGGCAATGTCAGCGTCGCACCGGTGAGTGAAAGTGCGGCGATGATCAAAATGAGATTCACGGCCAGAGCCGCGACGGCGAAGATGCCGAAGACGCCGTAGAAGAAAATCATCGAAACAGCGACTGCAACGGCAGCGATGAAGCCGGCCTTGAGGCCGTCACCGATCGCGTCATCGCCCACGCCCGGCCCGACGGTCCGCTCCTCGACGACAGTCAACGTCGCCGGTAGTGGCCCGGTTCTGACGAGGGCTGCGAGATCGGTGGCACCCTCCTCCGGCAGATCGGCGGTAATGATTGCCGTATCGCCCTTGACGGCAGCCGCAAGTGTCGGCGCAGCGACGACCTGGTCGTCGAGAATGATCGCGACTTTCTGGTCGGCGCCCTTTGCCTGAAGTGCGGCAACACGGCCGGTTGCCGCCGGTGTCAGCTTGATCGCGACCGACGCCTCGGCACTTGTCGCGTCGATATCCGGCTGCGCGGCGGTGAAGTCTTCGCCCGACAGCAGCCGGGTCTTCTCGACGAGATAGGGTATCGGCGGATCGTCGAAGGAATAAAGAACTTCGCTGCCGGCCGGCGGCTGCGCTTCAACAGCCTGCTCAACGGGCACGGCGACATTCAGCATCTGGAAGGAAACGCGGGCGCGCTGGCTAAGCAGGTCCTTCAGGCGCTGCGGATCCGCCAGACCCGGCACCTGGACGATAAGCCGATCATCACCCCGGCGCTGGATCAGGGGGTCTGCCACCCCGACTTCGGCAATCCGGCGCCGAACGACGTCCATGGTCTGTGCCAGAGCCTGCGACATCCTGTAGTCGATGCCTTCGTCGCTCAGGCGAAGGCGGATCAAGTCGTCTGCCTCGGCGCTGTCGAAGGCAAGTTCGGTAACTTCGTCGCTGACCAGACCACCAGTTTCCACCGGTGCCATGAGCGGAGCAAGCGCCGCACGCGCTGTCGGCAACTTGGCTCGGTCACGAACCCGCAGCGAGATCAACTGACCTTCGCCCGACAGGCCGAAATAGGCAATGTCGGCATCGCGCAGCGCTTTGCCGACATCATTTGTCACCGCTTCAAGCCGCTCGGCGAGAATGTCCTCGCGCGAGGCCTGCAGCATGAAATGCGAGCCACCCTGGAGGTCGAGCCCCAACGCCACCTGACGGTGCGGAAGCCACGAAGGCAGCGCATCCGCCTGTTCCTTCGTCAGGAAGTTCGGCATCGCGAGCGCGACACCCAAAAGCACTGCCAGCCAAACAAGAGCGCTCTTCAACGGCTTCAGATTGGACATGCCTCAAACGCTCCGTTTCCCGGACACATCCGGTTGTGGCTGGACTTCGATTATTCCTTTACGGGTTCGCCCTTGACGCGAACTTCCGATACGCCGCTGCGAACGACGCGAATCTTGATGCCTTCGGCAATTTCGACTTCCAGCTCGCTATCGTCGACCACCTTCGTCACCTTGCCGACGATGCCGCCGCCGGTCACGACCTGGTCACCGCGACGGATGTTCTTCAGCAGCTCGTCGCGGCGCTTCATCTGTGCACGCTGCGGGCGAATGATGAGGAAATACATAACAACAAAGATCAGCAGGAAGGGCAGAATGGACATAAGGATGTCCGCGCCGCCGGTCGACGGGGCGCCGGCTGTCTGCGCAAAAGCTTCGGTAATGAACATCGATCACTCCTTGAGTTCAAAATATGCGGCGGTTCCTCCGCGCCAAATCGGCCGGAATATAAGGGCGCGCAGCCGCAATGCAAAGCGACGGCACCCGTATCCGTTCCAGTGCCTCTGACATAATTTGGGCAAGAGGAGAACCCCCTCTCCCACCCAGTGCGGCCTTTTCCAGCGCAAACCTGCGTGCTACCCGGTTAAACCGAAGCCAAGTGACTGATTCAGCAAGCGGAGATGGACCGATGAGTGAAACAAAGATCGACGTTCTCATCAAGGAAATGCAGAAGCTTTCCGCGGCGATCGAACGCATCGCCGGCCCCGCTGCCGCTGCCAACGATTGGGACGCGGCAGAGTGCTTCGTCTGGGCGCCGGCAAGCCACCACTTGCAGCCGGTCAAAAGACCGAACCGGATCGAACTGTCGCTGATCACCGGCGTCGACCACGTGCGTGATATCCTGGTCGACAACACGTTGCGCTTTACCGAAGGTTATCCGGCAAACAACGTGCTTCTGTGGGGCGCGCGCGGCATGGGGAAATCCTCGCTGGTCAAATCGGTTCACGCACAGGTCGCACGCGATACGGGCATCGCCGTGAAGCTGGTGGAGGTTCACCGCGAGGATATCGCGACGCTACCGGCGCTGATGGAAATCCTGAAATCCGCGCCGGTGCCGGTGATCGTTTTCTGCGACGACCTTTCCTTCGACCATGACGACACGTCCTACAAGTCGCTCAAAGCCGTGCTCGACGGTGGCGTCGAGGGGCGTCCGACCAACGTATTGCTCTACGCCACGTCCAACCGGCGTCATCTTCTGCCGCGGCACATGATGGAAAACGAGCAATCGACCGCCATCAACCCATCGGAAGCAGTCGAAGAGAAAGTATCATTGTCGGATCGCTTCGGACTGTGGCTCGGCTTCCACAAATGCAGCCAGGAAGATTATCTGGCGATGATCGACGGCTATGCGGCTCACTACGGCCTTGCGGTGGACAAGGATATTCTGCACGCCGATGCGCTGGAATGGTCGACGACGCGGGGAGCAAGGTCCGGCCGCGTCGCCTGGCAGTTCATTCAGGATCTGGCCGGTCGCCTGCGCCACCGGCTGGAAGGCTAAGCCGCCTATTCCAGGAACGTGGCCGGGTTCACGGCGCTGGCGTTCTTGCGCACTTCGAAGTGGACTTGCGGCTGGCTTGCGCGGCCGGTCATACCGGATGCCGCGAGCGTCTGGCCGCGCTGCACCTTCTGGCCGCGCTGGACTTTCAGTTCGGAAGCATTGCCGTAGACGGTGACCGTGCCGTCGTCGTGACGGATGAGAACGGCGTTGCCCAGTTCCTTCAGGCTGCTGCCGGAGTAGATGACCACACCATTTTCAGCTGCCTTGATCGGCGTGCCCTCGGGCACGGAGATGTTGATGCCGTCGTTGCGGTTGCCATCGACATTGGCGCCGTAGCCGGCAACGACCGCGCCGCGTACCGGCCAGCGATACTTGCTGATACCCGTCGACTTCGGCGATTCCTCGTCAACGTCAGGGGTCTTGCTGGCGACTTCGGACACGCTCTGCTTGGCAACGGGAGGCTGGTACTCGGCGGGCTTGCTCTCGTCGAGCGCGGCGACCTGACCTTCGGCTTTCTTGGGCGGAACCGATGCCGTCTTCACCTGGTCGGTCGCTGCGCCCGGCACCTTCAACGTCTGGCCGACACGGATCGATTCTGCCGTCAGGCCGTTGGCCTGCTTGAGGGCGCCGACCGAAACACCCGTTGCCTTGGCGATACGATTGAGGGAATCACCCGGCTTGACGGTGTACGAGCCGTTGCCGCTGCCCTCGCCCGTCGAAGCGACCTTGCCTGCAGCAACATCCGTCTTGCCTGCACTCTTATCGCGGGACTGCGACTGACCGGGCAGGATTGCGACATCGCGCTGATCGGTGGGCAAGGGCGATGGCTGGCGCTTGCTGCCATCCAGATCGGTCATCGTGTTGGACGCGGCAGCCTTCGCGGCACTGCTCGCAACACCGAAGGTCGGGATCACCAGGCGCTGACCGGGCTCGACCTGTCCAGCGGTCTTCAATCCGTTGGCCTTCAGGATTTCCTTTTCAGGAACACCGAAACGCTTGGAGAGAATGGACACACTGTCGCCCTGGCGAACCATGATCGAGGGAGCATTCTGCGTCGTCCAGCCGCTCTTGCTCGCAGTATCGTTGACGGCAGCGGGCAATGCCTGACGCGTGGCCGTGGAGACCTGCTCGACCTGGCGTGCGGCTGGGAACGGTTGCGGATCAATACGCTGGCTGGAGGCCGCCGTCGGATCGGCGAGGGTCGAACGCTGCACGCTCATCGGCGTCGAGGCGGCGCGGGCGCTGGAGACCGGCGTCGACGCCGTATTGACCGGATCGTAGCCACCGTTCGCCGCGGGATAAGGCTGCCCGAGAGCCGAGTTGCGCGTATCGGCCGGAGAGACAACAGCCATCTGGCCGCTGTCGACATCGCCGCGCGGCACCGGCGTGGTATTTCTCTGAATTGAGCTGGTCGTCAGCGTGTCCGATCGCGAAAACAAGCCGTCGAAACGGCTGGCGTCGGAGCTGCACCCTGTGGCAACGCCTGCCAGCAAAACTGCTGCACACAGGCGGATCGTGGACTTTCCAACCTTGGGAGATACAAACTGACGCATGACGCTTACCCACTCCGAACGCAACTCGATGTGGGATGATTAAAGCGTATTAGAGTTACCGCACGGTTAAGGGCGACACCACCAAAGACCTAGTTTGACAGAATGCTAACCATAGACCGGTGCAAAGGCTCGCCTTAGCGGCGCTGCAAACTTAGATCAGTTCGGAATAGAGGCGTTCGATCTCGGAGACGGCACGCCGCTCGGTTGGCTCGCCCTCATAGCTAATGCTTGTCAGATCCCAGGCAAAAATCTGGCGTCCAGCCGGCGCTGCGGGAGCTTCCGACTGCGCAGTCTTGTCTTCCTCGAGAAGCACGCTCACCAGCGTCTGGAACGTCGTCTCTCCATCAAGGCCGCTTGCCTGATCGTATTCGAGCGAGCGTAGCCCGGCGACAGCCGCCTCACGCGTCCCGAAATAGCGCAGGCTATGCTGGTCCTCGGACCGCAGGCCATCATAGTACTCGATGAAGCCCTTGTAGTAGCCACTGTGATCACCGGTCTCCAGGAACTTTCCGAACGCCTGGTATTCCCGCAAGGCCAATTGCGGCGACAGGCGGTTGTTCCACTCGTCGCGCGTCAGGGCCGGTTGGCCGTCGGAGGATCTTCTGTTCTGACTGAGATAAAGCAGCGCATCGGCGGAAAGCGAAATCCGCGGCGTCGGATCGAAGAACGTGGCCTGCATCGCCTGAGCGGCATTTTCATCCTTACCGCCTGCGCCGGATTGCCCCGCCGCACGGCCGGCAAGGTTGCCCAGTCCATCGCCTGATGCCGCGGCCGTCAGCCTGTTCGCAATCTGCATGTGCCGTCTCCGTCAACCGCACGACCAGATCGCCTTTCCGAACCGCATAGAAATTCAGCGACTCGCAAGGCCAAACCTTTCGTGCAGCCGAAGGCGTATGGCGCGAAGCTTGCGCGAAACTGGAGAGATTAGGATTTTGTTAACCAATAGACGGTCATCGGGGCGATCCGCCCGCCCTCATCACGTGGCCACGACGAGGATCTCTGCGTCGCACTTTTAAAAGAGCCGCCATGCCTACTGCATGTTTTCTTAAATCGCATTCGATTTAAGGATAAAAACATGCAGCAATTCAAAGTGCTACAGCGACCTTTGCGCGTCTAATAAGACGCGCGGCGCTGTAGTGTCCTGAGACTTCACGATCCGTGAGCACGGCTCTGACGAGCCGCGCCATGCTCCAATTCCCCCACATGAATGTGCATGGTTGGGCTCCAAGCCGTAGCGGGACAGCACAGATCACGCAAGTGGGTTGCTAACCTAGAGGTAAGACGCCAGTTGCGGAACGATCGGAAGGTAAGGCGCGTCGAACAGATCCTCACGATCGAAGCGGCTGCCGGTGCGGCTGACACGAACGATGCGACAATGCGTTTCGCTCATCATGATCGGAACGACCAGCGTTCCGCCGGACACGAGATGGTCGGAGAACATGCGCGGCAGGCTGTTGAACGCAGCGGTAATCAAGATGCGATCGAACGTGCCCTCGCCCGGTACTCCGGCACTGCCATCGGCATGGCGGACGATGACATTGCGCACACCCGACTTTTCCAGGCTTTTCTGCGCAGTGGAGACGAGTGTCTGGTAGCGGTCGATTGTCAGCACGCGCTCGGCGATGCGGCCCATCACTGCAGCGGTAAAGCCGCTGCCGGTTCCCACCTCGAGGATGCGCTGCCCGGACTTGAGGTTAAGGCAGTGCAACAGCCGGACGGCGAAGTCATAGCCTTCCATGAACGAGCCGCAGTCGAGTGGGATCGTCCGCTGCGAATGAGCGTCCGCCTGGAACTGCGGCGGCGCGAAATGGCCGCGCTGCGTCTGCTCGACCGCGTTCAGCAGGCCCTGGTTGCTGATGCCTTCGGCGCGCAGCCGCAAGACCATCGCCGCAAAGCCTTCCTGTTCCGAAACACGTCCGCTCAAGCGACGGTCCCTTCGCTCAAGGCCCGTGCCAGACGGTCCTGCACTGAATAGTCGGTCAGGTCGAGCTTGAGCGGCGTCACCGAGATCCGGTTTTCACGAAGCGCGTGGATATCGGTACCGGCGCGAAAATCACCGAAGCGCTCGCCAAAACGCAGCCAGAAGTAGGGAAAGCCGCGACCGTCGGCACGCTCGTCGATGGAAAGACCGAAGTCGAGCTTGCCTTGCGAAGTCACTTCGGTGCCGGCGACGGCATCGGCGGAGCACTTCGGGAAGTTGAGGTTGAGCAACGTACCATCAGGAAGATCAACTGCCAGCAGGCTGCGGATCAACGCAGGCGCGTGACGCTCGACCACGTCCCAGGCCACCGCCTCGCCGACGACGTGGCTGTAGGCCTGGCTCAACGCCATGGAGCGGATGCCCTGTAGCGTTCCCTCGATCGCACCGGCGACGGTGCCGGAATAGGTGACGTCGTCAGCCATGTTGGCGCCGATATTGACGCCCGATAGGACGAGATCCGGCTTGCTGTCCAGCACCTTGCGCACAGCCATGATCACGCAATCAGTCGGCGTGCCCCTGAGCGCAAAACGCTTCTCGGAGATCTGACGCAAGCGCAGCGGTTCCGACAACGTCAGCGAATGGGCAAGACCGCTCTGATCGGCCTCGGGCGCCACCACCCAGACATCGTCGGAAAGCGTCTTGGCTATCCGCTCGAGGACCGCAAGGCCTTCGGCGTGGATGCCATCGTCGTTTGTCAGCAGGATCCGCATTGCGATTTCTTTCCCGTCAGGCAGCTTTTTCGATACGTTTCTGGCCGCCCATATAGGGAAGCAATACATCCGGCACCGAAACCGAGCCGTCGGCGTTCAGGTAATTTTCGATAACGGCGATCAGGGCGCGGCCGACGGCGACGCCGGAACCGTTCAGCGAGTGAACGAACCTTGTGCCCTTGTCTTCCTTGTTGCGGTAACGCGCATTCATGCGCCGCGCCTGGAAATCGCCGCAGACCGAGCAGGACGAAATCTCGCGATATGTGTCCTGTCCCGGCAACCAGACCTCGAGATCGTAGGTCTTGCGGGCGCCAAAGCCCATGTCGCCGGTGCAAAGCGTCATCACGCGGTAGTGCAGACCCAGACGCTTCAGCACTTCTTCGGCGCAGGCAGTCATGCGCTCATGCTCGGCAACGGACGTCTCGGCATCGGTGATCGACACGAGTTCGACCTTGTTGAACTGGTGCTGGCGCAGCATGCCACGCGTGTCGCGGCCCGAAGAACCGGCCTCCGAACGAAAGGACGGGGTCAACGCGGTAAAGCGCAACGGCAGCTTTTCGCCATCGAGGATCTGCTCGCGCACGATGTTGGTCAATGGCACTTCCGCCGTCGGGATCAACCAGCGATCGTCGGTTGTGCGGAACAGGTCTTCGGCAAATTTCGGCAGTTGGCCGGTGCCGTACATCGCATCGTCACGCACCAATAGCGGCGGCTGTACTTCGGTATAGCCGTGCTCTTGGGTGTGCAGGTCGAGCATGAACTGGCCGAGCGCGCGTTCGAGCCGGGCGAGCTGGCCCTTCAGGATGGTGAAGCGGGATCCGGCAATGCGCGCGGCTCCCTCAAAATCCATCAGCCCGAGCGCCTCGCCGACTTCGAAATGCTCGCGCGGCTGGTGGTTCCAGGTGGGTTTGGCACCGATAACCCGTGTCACGACATTGCCCGCCTCGTCCGAACCAACAGGGACGTCGTCGAGCGGAATATTAGGAAGACGCGACAGGGCGTCGTTCAGTTCGGCTTCGACCTGGCGGCTCTCTTCCTCGAGCGCCGGCATTGAATTCTTCAGTTCGGCAACTTCGGCCTTGAGCTTTTCGGCGAGCTCATTGTTCTTCTGTGCCATGGCCGCGCCGATATCCTTCGACGCCGCGTTGCGGCGCGACTGCATGTCCTGCAGCGACTGAAGGATTGTGCGGCGACGTTCGTCGATGGCGATCAGCGACGCAGACGATGGTTCCGCGCCCCGCTTCGCCAGGGCGGCATCCAGCACATCGGCATTCTCACGGATCCATTTGATATCAAGCATTGTCGTTCCACGCGTTTTGCAGGTCACGGCGCGGAACCGTCGAATGCTCAGCCCTTTGCGGGGCCAACCTCTTCGGAAGTTTCTTCCTGCGACTGGGCAGCCTCACGCTTGAGCGCATCCGCTGCCCGCTGTCTCTCGACGAGTCGCGCCGTATAGATCGAAATTTCGTAGAGAAGGATGGCGGGCAGTGCAAGGCCGATCTGGGAGACTGGGTCCGGCGGTGTCAGGACGGCCGCGACAATGAAGGCAATCACGATCGCGTATTTGCGCTTCTCGGCAAGTCCCTGTGCGCTGACGAAGCCAACGCGGGCCAGAAGCGTGGTGACCACCGGCAGCTGGAACACGAGGCCGAAAGCAAAGACCAGCGACATGATCAGGCTCAGATATTCCGAGACCTTGGGCAGAAGCTGGATTGCAACATGCCCCTCGTCACCGCCCTGCTCCATCGCCAGGAAGAACCACATGACCATCGGCGTGAAGAAGAAATAGACGAGCGCGCCACCGAGCAGGAACAGGAGCGGCGAGGCAATCAGGAACGGCAGGAATGCCGCACGCTCGTTCTTGTAGAGGCCGGGGGCGACGAACTTGTAGATCTGCGACGCGATCACCGGAAAGGCGATCACGAGAGCGCCGAACATCGCCACCTTGATCTGGGTGAAAAAGAACTCCTGCGGAGCAGTGTAGATCAGCTCGACATTGCGTTGATCCATCCCGGCCCAACCGACCGCCCATTTGAACGGCAGCACCAGAAGGTTGAAGAGACCCTTGGCAAAGTAGAAGCAGACGAGAAAGGCGATGAAGAACGCGCCAACGGCCCACATCAGCCGCTTTCTGAGCTCGATCAGATGTTCGATCAGCGGCTGCGGCCGGTCCTCGATATCGCCGCTCATACGTCACCTTTCTTGCGCGTTGCCGCGCGTGTCTTTTGTGTTTTTTCTTTCGGCTGCTCTGCCTCGACCTTGGAAGGCCTCTTTGCAGCCGTCTTGGCGGGTGCAGATTTGGCGGTTGCCGCCTTCGCCGGTGAGGCCTTCTTGGGCGCGGGCGTAGCGTCTGCCTTGGCCTTCGTTACCCGTTTCGGCTTTGCCGCAGGCTCAGAAGCTTCGGCACGCTGCATTTGCCGGCTGGCAGAACCAATCGCCGCGGCCGCAATGCTGTTGGCTGGCTTTGCCTCGGCCGCGCCAACGGCAACCGGTTCCACGGAGGAAACTGGCGGCTCTGCAGCGGATACGGGCGCCTTGTCTGGTGATGCGGCCTTCTGGAGATCGGATTTGATCTCGTTGCCGATCTGGCGCAACGGGTTCATCGCGTCACGTAGCGCATTTGCCGGATTGAGGCTTTGCGCGTCGCTGATCGTTTTACGGACGTCTTCGAGATCCGCCTCACGCAACGCCTCATCGAATTGCTGGCGGAAATCCGACGCCATGCCGCGCAGCTTCGACGTCATGCGGCCAAAGGCGCGCAACATCGGCGGCAAATCCTTCGGTCCGACAACAACGATCAGTACGATGGCAATGACGACTAGCTCGGTCCAGCCGATATCAAGCATTCGATATGTCCTGCAAACCCGTGGTGCGGCCGGCCGGGAGGTAATCCCAGCCTGGCCCTATCGGTGCTCGATCGTTAGCGAACTTCGTCAGACTTGTGATCAACAGTCTTGCCGTCGAGCGGCTTGTCGGCGGAAGCGACGTCGTCGTCGTTCATGCCCTTCTTGAAACTCTTGATGCCCTTGGCAACGTCGCCCATCAGTTCCGGAATCTTGCCGCGACCGAACAACAACAGCACCACGACCAGAACGATCAGCCAGTGCCAGATACTAAAGGAACCCATGCGTTTACTCCCTCTGAGCCTTCCCCGATTTAGGCCCTATTCGCGTGTCAATTTTCAGGCGCGCCACCAGCACAGCCTCTTTTCGCCACAGACCCTAAGATGTCGGAACATCTTTTTCAAACAGCAATATATCCCGCTCGTTAACTGAAAGCATTACATCGCGCAATCCTTGCGGCAATTGGTCCGCGCGGATACGGGCGCGCACGGTTCCATCGCAGCCCGCCACAGCCAGTTCGAGCAGTTCGACAACGCCGATGAAACGGCGCGAGACGATCCGCGCCTGTATGTCGCCTTCGTCCTTGCCGACACGCAGCCCCGAAAGCCGCACGGCCACGGAAAGGCGCTGGCCATCGCGGTACTTGCAGGCATCCACGCCGCCGAGCGGCGTATCGACGCGACCGTTGCGCACCTGGGCGTCGAACACGTTGATTTCCGAAAAGAAACCGGCGGCAAACAGGTCCCGTGGCTCTCGATAAAGCTCGTCGGCGGTGCCGACCTGGACCAGGCGCCCATCCTTGAGCAGAGCGATCCGGTCGGCCATGCGCATCGCTTCCTCGGCATCATGCGTGACGACGATCGCGGTGGCACGCGTCTCTCTGAGGATGGCGAGCGTATCGGCGCGGATCGAATCCTTGAGCCGCGAGTCGAGCCCGGAGAACGGTTCGTCCATCAACAGCACAGCAGGCCGCGGCGCGAGCGCACGGGCGAGCGCCACACGCTGCTGCTCGCCACCCGAAAGCACATGGGGATAACGATCTCCGTAATGCGAAAGACCGACCCGTTCCAGGGCTGCGTCGGCCTGGATCAGCGCTTCTTTCTTCGGAAGCGCCGTCAGCCCAAAGCGAACATTGTCGCGGATCGTCATGTGCGGAAACAGCGCAAAGTCCTGGAACATCAGACCGACACCGCGCTTTTCCGGCGGCAAGAAGACCGACGGGCCAGAAATCTCCTGGCCGTTAAGCAGGAGGCGGCCGGCGCTTTGCATCTCGATGCCGGCGGCGATCCGCAGCAGCGTCGTCTTGCCGGAACCGGAGGGGCCGAGCAGGCAAAGGACCTCGCCGGCCTTGGCCGCCAGGCTGACGCCCTTGATAGTCTCCTTGGAATGGTAGTTGTGGTGGATATCCTCGAATGTCAGGCTCGCCGCGAAAGATACGCCCGCCGTCCGTCGCGTTGCCATGACGGGCCCGTCCTGCGTATCTGAAACCATGCTGCGTATTCCTTGACACCGGTGGCACCGCGGCGACCATGCCGGGTGCAGGCTCGATGGAGAAAGCCGATATCTCCAATCAGGTTTTTTAATCGGCCTCTTCGCCCTTCGGAGTCAAGAGCCCCAGTTCTTCCAGATCGAGCTGGGTGATCGGATCCTCGTTTTCCGCCAGGTCATCTTCGCCGACGGGCACGGGAATATGCAGGTTGGACGGAACGCGGCCGGAGAGAAGCCCCGCTCCCTTCAACTCCTCGATGCCAGGCAGGTCGCGCAGTTCCTCCAGGCCGAAGTGGTCGAGAAAATCGCGTGTCGTTCCGAAGGTGACCGGACGCCCGGGCGTGCGGCGGCGGCCACGGAAGCGGACCCAGCCCGCCTCCATCAGCACATCGAGCGTGCCCTTGGATGTCTGCACACCGCGAATGTCTTCAATTTCGGCGCGGGTAACCGGCTGGTGGTAGGCGATGATCGCCAGAACCTCTAGCGCGGCGCGCGACAACTTGCGAACCTCCTTCTCATCCGTCTGCACGACGAAGGACAGGTCGGCGGCCGTGCGGAACGCCCAGTGATCGGCCACCTGCACCAGATTGACGCCACGGCCTGCATAAAGCGCCTTCAATCGCGCCATGATGCGCGGGACATCGGCACCGCGCGGCAGGCGGGTGGCGATGTAAGCCTCGGAGATTGGCTGCGCGGAGGCAAACACCAGCGCTTCGGCAATTCGCTCGGTTTCCTGCTCCATGCGCGGATCGAACACAAGGCCGTCGTTCTCGCCGTCTTCGTCTGTCACGTCCGGGAGGTATTTCTGCGGCTCAGCCACGGGCTGCCTCCATATCGGCGAGCGTCGCCGCATCGATCGGGTTCGGCCCACGCCGCAGATATATCGGCGCGAACGCTTCTTCCTGGCGGATTTCCAAGCGCCCCTCACGTACCATTTCCAGCGAGGCGGCAAAGGAACTGGCGATGGCCGTCGCCCGCTCCTTCGGCGTCGTCATGTAACGCAACAGGAAGTGATCGAGCGCGGTCCAATCGTCCAGATGGCCGATCATGCGTGCCAGGATCAATCGCGCATCGGCGAGCGACCAGACGTGGCGCTTTTCGATCGTCACTTGCGTGATCGCTGTCCGTTGCCGCAAGCTCGCATACGCGGTCAGCAGATCGTAAAGCGAAGCGTCATAGTCCGACTTCCGCTCGGTGACGATATGCTCCGGCGCACCACGCACGAAAACATCGCGGCCGAGGCGGTTTCGGTTGATCAGCCGGGTGGCGGCCTCGCGCATGGCTTCGAGGCGCTTCAGCCGGAACGCCAGCGCCGATGCCATTTCCTCACCGGAGGGACCATCATCCTTCGCCTGCTGCGGGATCAGCAGCCGCGACTTGAGATAGGCAAGCCAAGCCGCCATGACGAGATAGTCGGCGGCCAGTTCGATGCGGATGCTGCGCGCCCGCTCGACAAAGGCGATGTATTGTTCGGCCAATGCCAGCACCGAGATGCGAGCAAGATCGACCCGCTGGCTGCGAGCAAGATGGAGGAGCAGATCGAGCGGGCCCTCGAAGCCGGCGATGTCGATGACCAGCGCCTCTTCGTGCAATCCGCGCTCCGCAGTCTCGTCCTGCCACAAGGGATCCATCGGCGCTTTCGCCCCGGACCTGCCTTGCTTTTCACCCGCGTTGCTCACGACAGCCTGATCCTTTCCCGCCGGCCGTACCCGTCCTCAAACCGTCGCGAACAGGCTGTTGAATTCGGCACGTAGTTCCTGCTCGTTCGCATTATCAGGCTTGCGGAAGGCGGCCTCTGCGGCCCTTGCCCTGCGCAATGTCTCTCCGGCCAGAACCGGGACGACATCCGCTACAGCCTTCATCTCGTCCATTATGCCATGACAATGCAAGACGAGATCAAGTCCGGCGTCGATGATGTTGCGCGCGCGGGTGGACATGTCGCCGGCCAGCGCATTCATCGAAACGTCGTCGGACATCAACAACCCGTCGAAACCGATATGGCCGCGGATGATCTCACGCACAACCTTGGCCGAGGTCGTTGCCGGATTGTCCGGATCGATCGCCGTGAAGACCATGTGCGCCGACATCGCCATGACCTCGTCCTTCATGGCGATGAAGGGCAGGAAATCGCTCTTGGCAAGCTCGTCGAAGGTTTCGCCGACCACCGGCAGGCTGTGGTGGGAATCGACGAAAGTGCGGCCATGGCCGGGCATATGTTTCATTACCGGCAGCATGCCACCGGACTTAAGGCCTTCCGCCATCGCCCGACCGATCGCCGTGACACTCTGCGGATCGTGTCCATAGGCGCGATTGCCGATCACATCGTGACTGCCGGGAACCGGCACGTCGAGCACCGGCAGGCAATCGACGGTGATGCCGAACCGCATCAGATCGAACGCATGCAGCCGCCCCATCAACCAGGCCGCACGCAAACCGCCCTCGGCATCGCGGCGGTAGATCTCGCCGATCGCCGCACCATTCGGATACTGCTGAACAAGCGGCGGCCGGATGCGCTGAACACGTCCGCCTTCCTGGTCGATCAGCACGGGTGCCGCGGGATTGCCGATACTGTCACGTAGCGCCGCGACCAGATCGGAAATCTGCTGTTCCTCGCCAATGTTGCGGCCAAAGAGGATGAAGCCCCAGGGCCGCTCGCCATCAAAGAAGCTGCGCTCTTCGCTCGAAAGAGAAAGACCCTTGCAGCCGGAGATAAATGCTTTTGATTCGCTCATGCCAAAAGCATAATGCGCGGCTTGCCCACAGCGAAGCGAGAATAGCTATCGGTGCGCGTCATGCACAGACTACTGTCACTGAAACGTGAAAGGGCGCGGCATCTCTGCCGCGCCCCTCTGGGGATAATATTGCTGCTGTGACTACTTGGTCACGAGGCAGCTGCCACCAGCGCCCTTGTAGCGCGAGCAAAGCGCATTGGCCTCTTCGCGCGAACCGGCCGGGATGCGGACACGATAGTAGGTGCCCTTACCCGCGATCTCCGCCTTGCGGATATCCACGCCGCGACCACCGATAACGCTTCCGAACTTGTTCGAAAGGCTGTTGTAGGACTTCTTCGCTTCGGCCTCGGAGGGCAGCGACGCCACCTGGATGAAGTAGGTGCCAGCCGGCACTGATGCCGTCGAAACCTGCTGGGTATCCGTTGCAGGGTTGGCGGCGGCCTGCGTTTCCGCCGGACGTGCGCTTGCGCTTTCAGGTACGGCGCCAGCCACGTTGCCAGCCTGCCCGGTCGGGCGGGTCTGAGGCAGCGGTGCCTCAACGCCAGCGGCGTTTACCGTGGCGTCGCTCGCGGCAGCAAGTGCGACCTGGTCGGCACCTGCAAGTGCCTCGCCGGCTGCGCGAAGTTCGGAACCGGCGCCCGTGGCTGTCGCCTGGCCCTCAGTGCCCGACGCCGCAACCTGACCCGAAGCCGTTGCCGGAACCGGCTGGGTGTTGCCAGCAACTTCCGTCGCCGGTTCAGCAACCGGCTCTTCGCGGGCGACGAGCGTGCCGTCCGGCTTGACGATCATCGTGCGTACTTTTCGCGGCGCGACTGCGGGAGCCTTGTCCTCTTCCTGATCAGCCGGCACGGCAGCACCGTCACCAGGCAGAAGGCGGGCAGACTCCTCGTCCGCATTCGGTGAAGCACCCAGAGCATCCGCTTCATCGCTGCCGTCATTCGGCAGGTTTTCCGGTGTCAGCGTCCGCTGGACGACGTCCATCGGTTCCTCGGTCGAGGAGACGAGTGCCTCCTGCCGAGGACCCGTGCCCTGAGCACCGGCAACGCGGTCATAGACGGCCTTGTCCTGGTTCGGCACGGTCTTCCCGCCCTTTTCCTCGGGCACGACCTTTACCGGGGACTTGTCGGCGAGAATGATCTTCGGACCCTCGCCGGACGAAACGGCATCGCTGCCACCCATCCAGGCGTAGACGCCTGCACCACCGAGAATGATGATGCCGGCGACGCTTGCAGCGAGCAGCATTGTGCGCTGCGAGCGGCGACCGGAGCCGTATTCGTTATAAACACCGGCGTCGGCCTGGCCGGACATAGGCTGAGCGCGCTCGGATTCGCGCGGCGTGTTCTGACGTTCGACCATCGAGCGACGGAAGTCTTCTTCCATTGCCTTCTCGAACTCGTCGAAATCATCCATCGGTGCTGCGCCGAGCGATGCGGCCGGCTTGGCTGCCGGCGCGGAGCGTGCAGGTTCACGAGCCTCGACGGGGCGAGCCTGCGTCTCCCTGACGGATGGTGCCGGCGTCCCGAAGAGCTGGGCCATTTCCGCGTCGATATCGAGATCGTAGTCGGCGGGATAAGCGACCGGCTTTTCTGTCTCGATGACCGGCAGTTGCGGTACATCCATATCGGCGATCGGTGCGACGCCGGTATCGGCTTCAGCGATCATCGACGGATCGAACGGCAGAACGCTTTCAACCGGCGGCTCTTCGATTTCTAAGGGCGCAGCTGCGACCGACGGTGCTACGAAGGGCTCTTCATGCTGTACCGGCTCCTGCTCGATAGCGGCGAAAACCGGCTGCTGCACTGCGGCGGCGATATCCTCAGAAGCGTCGAATTCCGGAAGCTCCATTTCCATCGCCACATCCGAGAGCTCCATTTCGAAGTTCTCGATGTCGAAGCTCGGCTCGTTCTCCGGCTCGGTAGCCGGAAGAGCGGGCTCGACGACAGCCTCTGGCGCAACCGCTGCGGCCACCGGTGCGGCGGCTACAGGTGCTGCGGCAGCAGGGATCGACGAGACGATCGGACCAGCAAAGGCGCGCTGCTGGCCGGCACCCGAGGGCGAAGCGACCGGGGTGGCGCGACTGAACGTCGGCGTGAAGGGATAGGGGCTCTTCTTGACAGGTGGCGCAGCCACGACAGCCGGCTCGGCCCGCGCATGAATCGCAGGATGAGTGTGAACTGCAGCGGCGACCAGGCCGGTCGCAGCCGGTACCGGAAACCGCTCGATATCGGCAAGAAGCTCATCGACGGCGTTATCTGTTGTCGGCTCTGCCGCAACCGCAGCGACCTGCTCGATCACTGCCGGTTCGTACGAGTAGGCATTGTCCGACGCATAGGCGTTGCTGCCCTCGGCAGCCGGAGCCGGTTCGAAAGCCGGCTCTACGGCAACCGGAGCGACCTGCTCGATCACTGTCGGTTCGTACGAATAGGCATTGTCCGACGCATAGGCGTTGCTGGCCTCGGCGGCCGGAGCCACTTCGAAGGCTGGCTCGACGGACAGCGAGGCCTGCTCTGTTGCCAGTTGATCGGCGAAATCGGAAACGTCGAACGAAATGTCCTCGACCGGCGCATGCCATTCTTCAGGTGCACCAACGTGCTGTTTGATCGGCGCAATCTCGGCCGTCGGAGAAAGATCGACGTCACCGAGCGAGAGCTCGAGTTCGCGTTCCAGATCGAAGGTCGGCTCGACCGCTTCCGAAACCACGTCGTATCCCGTTACGTCAGTGATCGAAGTGGACGTCGCCTCGGGAACCGCAACGAATTCGGCGTGGCCGCGGTCGACTTCTTCAAGAGCGGCCTCTGGCCATGTCTCTGCGAGTTCGACCGGCTGATACTCCGGTTTAATCGCCGGCGCATCTTCGATTGGCGCCGATTCGGCCACAGCAAACTCGGCTGGCGCAAATTCAAGCACCGGCTCGACCTGCTGAAGCTCTTCTGCGGGCGCAGCTACAGTTTCAACTGGATCGTTGTCCGGCTGAACATCTGCCGCGCGCGGCGCATCATAGGTATCGAACTCTCGAAGGAGCTCTTCCTCGAGATCGAACGTCGGATCTTGCCGGACGGCTTCCTGGTGGCGTTGCAATTCCTGCAACTGCTGGACAGCCGGCCGGGCATCGTAGCCGACGATCCGGGCGAGTTCGGCCAACGGATCATCGTCTGCCAATACATCGAATTCAGCCGGCCCGCTTCGTGCGAATTGTTTGTCTGCCATGCTCTCCACTCACAATTGCCTGCATTCACTTGCCAGTGCATTGTGGGAAAATGGTGACAATACTTATCGCATTTCTTCCGGTGCAGAGGTGCCTGTAATGGACAGGCCCGACTTCAGTACGGAAGCGACAGCATGCACCAGCCCGAGTCTGGCAGTACTTAATTCTCTATTTTTATCGTTAACAAAACGTAATTCCGGATTCTCTTTACCTTTGTTCCAGTGTCCATGGAAGGCAGCGGCAAGATCGTAAAGGTAAAACGCGATGCGATGCGGCTCTTGCGCCAGTGCCGCAGCCTCCACGACGCGCGGATATTCTGCGAGCTTGGCGACCAGCTGCAGCTCCGCCGGATCGACGATCAGGCCATTGATTGCGCCGGCAAAATCGACGGTGGACAGGTCGAGTTCGGGGAAAGCGTCCGCAGCCTGACGGAAGACAGACCGGCAACGCGCATGTGCGTACTGCACGTAGAAGACCGGGTTGTCCTTGGACTGCTCTGTCACCTTCGCAAAATCGAAATCCAACGGCTCGGAGTTCTTCCGGTAGATCATCATGAACCGGACCGGATCGCGTCCGACTTCATCAACGACGTCGCGCAACGTCACGAAGTCACCGGAACGCTTGGACATCTTGACCGGCTCACCCTCGCGATAGAGCTTGACCAACTGGCAAAGCAGTACAGTCAGCTTCGACGCACCGCCAGACACCGCGCGTGCCAGCGCCTCAAGCCGCTTGACGTAACCACCGTGGTCGGCGCCGAGCACATAGATCATTTCGTCGAAGCCGCGGTCAAACTTGTCCTTGAAGTAAGCAACGTCGGCAGCGAAGTAGGTATAACTGCCATCCGACTTGATCAAAGGCCGGTCGATATCGTCGCCGACCTCGGTCGAGCGGAACAGCGTTTGCTCCCGGTCTTCCCAGTCCTCCGGCAGCTGGCCCTTCGGCGGTGGCAGCGTGCCCTTGTAGACGTGGCCCTTGAAGGTCAGGTCGTTGATCGCGGTGCGGATCTTGGCAGCGCCATTGGCATGCAGGGTCCGCTCCGAGAAGAAGACATCATGGGTGACGTTCAGGGCGGCAAGATCCTCGCGGATCATGACCATCATCGCATCAATAGTGCGCTCCTTGACCAGCGGCATCCACTTGTCCTCGGGCATCAGCCGCAGGCTCGTGCCGAACTCGTCGGCCAGCGCCTCGCCGACGGGTACGAGATAATCGCCGGGATAGAGGCCCGACGGGATCTCGCCGATCTCCTCGCCAAGCGCCTGCCGGTAGCGAAGGAAGGCCGAACGCGCCAACACATCGATCTGCGAGCCGGCGTCGTTGATGTAATATTCCTTGGTCACCTCGTAGCCGGCAAAGGCTAGCAGGTTCGCAAGCGCGTCGCCGACGACGGCACCGCGGCAATGGCCGACATGCATTGGCCCGGTCGGATTGGCCGACACGTATTCGACGTTGACCTTGCGGCCGGCACCGGTCGTGCTGCGGCCGTAGTCCGCACCGGTGCGAACCATCGCGGTCAACAGCTTCTGCCAGTAGGAGACGGAAAGCCGCACGTTGATGAAGCCTGGACCGGCAACGGAAACATCGGTGACCTCAGGGTCCTGCTTGAGCTTCTCGACGATCAGATCGGCAAGCGCGCGCGGATTCATGCCCAGCGGTTTGGCAAGCACCATCGCGGCATTGGTCGCGACATCGCCATGGCTGGGGTCGCGCGGCGGCTCGACATTGATACGGGCGAAGTCAAGTTCGGATCGCTTTTCTCGAACGACATCAAGCGTTTCGAGAATATCCTTAATTCTTGATTCGAAGTCCGTGAAGAGATTCATCTGATCCGTCCGCTTTTCCCGACAGAATATGGTCGGTGCAAAACTCAAAAGGAGGCCCGGTTCGGTTGAACCAAAAGCCTCCGGGCGGGGCGTCCCTACCGCAAATCGGGCGTATGGTCAAACAAACGGCGGTGGACACTGATGGCGAAGGTATCCGTCATTCCGGCCAGATAGTCGCCGACATGACGCGCCCGCGCCGGCTCGGCCATACCAGGGATCTGGTCGATCCAATAATGTTCGCGCATCAGCAAAGGGTCGGCCATGAAGGCGCGATAGAGATCGCAAACGATCGACGCAGCTCCTTCGCGCACCCGCATCACCTCGGGATGGCGATAGATCCGCGTCATCAGCAGTCTCTTGATCTGTTTGTCGGTCTCGCCCATCTCGTCCGAGAATGTCGCTATGACCCTACCAGCCTGCCTGACATCCATGGCACTTTCGGGCCTGATATCCCGGAGGCGCGTCTGCGCGACCGCAATCACGTCCTCGACCATCGCCGTGATCTGGCGGCGCATAATCTCATGGGTGAAGCGGCTCGCTTCAAGGCCGGGATAACGATCGCTGACCTCGCGCATCAGGCGGGCGAGAAACGGCACGTCCTCCAGCATCTCGAAGGTCAGGTAGCCGGACCTCAGACCGTCATCGATATCATGGGTGTTGTAGGCGATATCATCGGCGATCGCCGCCACCTGTGCTTCGAGGCTCGCAAAGCTTGCAAGCTCAAGGTCGTGAATAGCGCAATAGTCCAGGATCGGCTGCGGCACCGGGCCGTGGGTGCCCTGCCCGTCAAGGCTCAGAAGCGGCCCATTGTGTTTTACCAGCCCCTCCAGGCTTTCCCAGGTGAGGTTCAGGCCGTCAAACTCGGCGTAGCGCCGCTCGAGTTTGGTGACGATACGCAACGATTGGGCGTTGTGATCGAAGCCGCCATAGGGCTTGAGCATCTCATGCAGCGCATCCTCGCCCGTATGCCCGAACGGCGTGTGGCCGAAATCATGGACGAGCGCCACGCCTTCGGCGAGGTCCTCGTCCAGCTTCAGCGCTCGCGCCAGCGCGCGTGCAATCTGCGCCACCTCGATCGTGTGGGTCAGGCGGGTGCGATAGTGGTCGCCGTCGGCGGCGATGAAGACCTGCGTCTTGTGTTTTAGCCGGCGAAAGGCGGTCGTATGCACGATGCGGTCGCGGTCACGTTGAAAATCGGACCGCGTCGGGCTTGTCGCTTCCGGGTAGAGCCTGCCGCGCGTCGCCCAGGGATTCGACGCGAATGGCGCATGTTCACCGTAACCGAAGCCGAGCGCATTTTTGTCGAACGTCATTTCACACCTGCGTGGTCGCCCCATTGACGGGACATTCAAGCCTTCATACCTATAGTGAAAGCTACGGGAAAGCGTCGACCAAACATCGACCGATTCCGGAAGTCAAAGCAACGGTTTGGCGCTCGACATTAAAAGACATGTCGAAACCGGCCAAGTGCCGAATATGCAATGAAAACGAATCTCTCCGGTTCTTGACCCCGGCAGGAGGCAAATATGACACAGGAAACAGTGACCCTTTCCGACGCGGCCGCCAAGCGGATCGCCACCATTCTGCATTCGGACGGCCATAAGAATGCCATGCGGGTTTCCGTCGAGGGCGGTGGCTGCTCGGGCTTCTCGTACAAATTTGATCTGGTCGACGATGCGAACGACGACGACCTCGTGCTTGAAAAGGACGATGCCAAGGTCCTGATCGACAGCTTGTCGCTCGTCTATATGGGTGGCTCGGAGATCGACTTCATCGACAACCTGCTCGGCCAGTCCTTTCAGATAAAGAATCCGAATGCTGTCGCAAGCTGCGGATGCGGAACGAGTTTTTCCATCTGACCCAAGCGGGCGCATTCCCGTGCGCCGCTCATTGCTACAGATATGGCGATCCCAGCCAGAGCAGGCGGTTTGCCAAGCGCGCAGCTAAAGGCTGGGCATTCAAATCCTTTAGCGTCACCTCTTCCGCAGACTCCGCGATTGCGGCGATGCGGCTGCTGACATCGCGTGCGAAGCCGTCATCGAGCACTTCGAGATCGAATTCGAAGTTGAGGCGTAGCGACCGCGGATCGAGGTTCGTCGAGCCGACATAGGCCCAAGTCTCATCAACGGCGAGCAGCTTGGAGTGATTGAAGGCACCCTTTGCGCGCCAGACGCGGCAATGCCCCTTCAACACCTGATCGAACTGCGCTGTCATGGCGCGGTCGACCAGCAGCAGATTGTTGACCGCGGGCACGACAATATCCACCTCTACGCCACGGCGGGCGGCCGTCACAAGCGCGCTGATCAACTCCCGGTCAGGAAGAAAATAGGGCGACATCAGTCGAATGTTCTTTCGCGCCACCGAGAACGCACCCATCAGCATCTTGTGATTGGTTTCATTCGTTTTGTCGGGCCCCGACGGTACAGCGCGCATCAGAATGCCGGGCGCCTTTGCCGCCGGCGAGGTCGGCTCGATTTTCCACGTGTCACTTGCCAGAAGTTCACCCGTCGAAAACTGCCAATCCTCGGCAGAAACCTGGAAGATGTCGGCAACGACAGGCCCGGTGATGCGGAAATGGGTGTCATAGGCCGCTTCGGGACCGGCGATTTCGGTGGTGAAGCCGGCGCGGATGTTCATGCCGCCGGCAAAGGCGACCTTGCCATCGACGACCAGGATCTTCCGGTGCGTGCGCAGATTGGCATAGGGCAATCTGAGCCCCATGATGATGTTGCCGTTGAAGACGGCCGTGGGCACGCTCGCAGCCTTGAGATAACCGACGATGCTCGGTACGGAGTAGCGTGCGCCCACCGCATCGATCAGCACCCGTACCTCGACCCCTCGCCCACGCGCCGCTATCAATGCATCGGCGAAGCGCAAGCCGAGCGCGTCTCGATCGAAGATGTAACTTTCAAGCAGGATGCTGCGGCGCGCGTGGGTGATCTCATGCAGCATGGCGGTATAGGCCGCATCCCCGCCCTCGAGCATGCTTATGCGGTTGCCTGTGGACATCGCATGCCGCGACACCCGGTCACCGAGGATTTTCATTGCCGAGAATCGTTGGCCGAAACGCGTGCCAATCTCGGCATCGGATACATCGAAGCGCCCGAACTGATCGGGGCCGCGGCCGCGCAGCAACGAGCGTTGCATGCCGATGGACGAGCGGCGGATGCGGTTAATGCCGGCAACACCATAGACGACCGCCCCAACAATCGGTGACAGCAGCACGACGCCGACCCAACCGGCTGCCGCCCGAACATCGTCCTTGGTCATGGCGGCATGGATGGCCGCCGGCACGCCCAAGACGAAAGACAGGAAAACGAGGAAATGCGGCCAATAGTTCTGGATGAGGTCGATCATGTGGGGGACTATAGCCTTCGGCGGGTGGGAATCAATTCAACGGCATGCCCGCATACGGCAAGTGCGTGAAAAGCGCTGCCCGTTATTGATGTACGGGGCCTTTCTCCGCGAAAAGACCGCAGGTATCGGATTTGTCAAACGAATCCCGAGTCGTTACAAGAAGCCGTCCGGAAGGATTCACTGACATGGAAGGGCGTTTCGAGCCATGAAGATTGCCACCTGGAACATCAATGGCGTCAAGGCGCGAATCGACGGCCTGCTGGCGTGGTTGAAAGAATCGAACCCGGACATCGTCTGCCTGCAGGAGATCAAGTCGGTCGATGAAAACTTCCCGCGCCTTGAGATCGAAGCGCTCGGCTATCACGTCGAAACGCACGGCCAGAAAGGCTTCAACGGCGTTGCGCTGCTTTCCAAGCTGAAACCTGACGAAGTCAACCGCGGTCTGCCGGGCGACGACGCGGACGAGCAGGCTCGATTTATCGAAGGCGTCTTCTCCGTCTCCGGCGGCGTCATCCGCGTCTGCTCGCTCTACCTGCCAAATGGCAACCCGGTCGATAGCGAGAAGTACCCTTACAAACTGCGCTGGATGGAGCGCCTTTCCGCCTACGCGCAACGTCGGCTGGAACTGGAAGAGCCGCTCATTCTTGCCGGCGACTACAATGTCATCCCCGAGGAACACGACTGCTGGGACGTCAAGGTCTGGCAGAACGATGCGCTGTTCCTGCCTGAGACACGCCAGGCTTTTCGCCAGTTGCGGAATCTCGGCCTGACTGACGCAGTGCGCTCGACCACGGATGACGTTCCGCTCTACTCATTCTGGGACTATCAGGCCGGATGCTGGCCGAAGAATTTCGGGATACGGATCGATCACCTGATGCTATCGCCGGAAGCGGCGGACAGGCTGGTCTCGACGTCGATCGAGAAGCACGTGCGGGCCTGGGAAAAACCATCCGACCACGTACCGGTCGCGGGCTATTTCGCGTTCGAACGTCCGCTTTGAAGCGGAGGTGACGCCAGGGGCAGCGCCTAGTCGTCGTCGCCCTGCGTGTGCATGTTCTGCGACAGGTTGATCGCCTTACGGCGATCATCTTCGGTTGCCAGAGAAAATGCCTGTTCCTGCATCGACTGCAGCCATGGCCGATCCTTCGGCGAACATTGATCGAGTGCCGCGGTCATGTAGGCGAGACCGCGGATGGTCTGACCTTCCTGGAAAATGACATTGCCGAAAACGCCCATGGCGCCGGCATGACCGTTCTTGCGTGCGCGGTTCAGCCACTTCTTGGCCTGCTGGACGTTGACGTTGCCGCCCTCGCCCGAAAGCAACATGCGCGCCAACTGGAACTGCGCCTCCGATACGCCGAAGGTCGATGCAGCCTGAAAGTAAAGCTGACGTGCCTGCGACATGTCGGACTTGATGGGGCTGTCCGGAATACCGCGACGATAGTAGCCGGCAAGCGAGATCAGCGCGTTGACAAAGTAGCCCGTATCCTCGGAGCCAGGTTCGACACCCTGCTGGGCAATCTCGCTGTAAATCTTGAAGGCTTCGAGGTCGTTTTCGGCGACGCCGTCGCCGTAGGCATACATATTGGCAAGCGCCCAGCGGGAGCCGGTATGCCCCTTTTCGGCGGCATAGCGGTAGGCTTCGACCGCTTCGTCCTTGCGGCCGTTCTTGTAGGCGGAGAAGCCGAATTTGAACAGGGCAAACGGACCGGATTCCTTGCTGACACCGGTGCCCGGATCAAAGGCACGTGCCGGACCAGCCGTAGCGCCGCCGACCACCAGCGACACGCCGAGCATCGCAACCTTCAGAGACTTCAGTTCACCCGCAAGCATCACAGTCTAATTCTTCCGTTCCAGCCGGCCACGCCGAACTCATCACCGCTGCAAACACAAACGCCTGAATGACTCTTTGCCATTCACTTGTTCACCGAAACCGCCGAAAACACCGGCTCACTCAGTCCAGAATGAAACTCCATTGTGTGTAGCCTTACCGAACCATTTCCGCGGAAGTGCGGCAGTTCGTTCAAGACGACACATGACGTCATTTCGTTACAAACATTGCGGGCCCGATCCTCAAGTCGCACGTTTGTCCTTAACATCGCTGCTCCCTGTTTGTGGCGGGAAATGGACATACTGACCTTGAGTCCGACCCTAGCAAACTCTAGCATTAAATGTGTTGCTGAATCGTCACATTGGCGTCGAGCGGAACAGTCACCAACAGATGTCGCTCAAGGCAAAAAGAAAGGCCCGGTGATGAAACCGGGCCTTGCGCGTCCTGATCAATGGAGGATCAGAATTTTACTTTGATCGCTGTCGAAATCGCACCGAAGAAGTCGTTGCCATAGTCGTAGGAAACATCGTCTCCGATGACCTGGCCGTCGAAGTTGACGGCGCCAGAACTGCCGCTCGTCAGGATACCGACAGCACCTGCAAGGCGGAACTCAACATTCTTCGTGGGCGAATAGGCAACACCGGTGCCCAGCGCCCAAGTGTCGGACTGTGTGCCATAGCCATGGCTCGTGCCACGATCCCACGTTAGGCTGACGGCACCGCTCCACTGTTCATTGAACTTGTGACCAACGCCGCCAGAGATCGTCCAGCCGTCGCGATAGAGCAGGTCGAGCGAGGTGCAAGGCTGCTCCAGGGTACCGCCGGAAGGCGGGCAGAACTTGAGAACCTGAAGCTGGCTCCAGTCCGTCCACTTGACCGAACCGAACGCGACCCAGCCAGGTGCAATACCGGATTGAACTTTGAGCTCGAGCGAGTCCGGCATGGAGGCGAACCCGGCCACATCGTAGAAGTTGACCGGCGCCGGTCCGCGCACATTGCGCAGATCGATCGTACCCGCCAGATTATCCAGATCAACGGCACTGTTATAGACCAAGCTTGCGCGTACCGCGTACTCCGGTATTTCGTAGCCGACGCCGGCGCGCCAACCCCAACCGTCACCTTGGAGATCCAGCCTGCCGATGCCGGATTGCAACCCGCCGAATGCCGGCGGCACACCCGTGAAATCCTGTACCAATCTCTCCTTGAAGCCGCCGACCTCTTGGTAAAAGACGCCGCCGATGACGCGGAACTGGCCCTGCCCCATGTCAAACTTGTATGAGCAAGTCGCGGCGTAGTTGTCGCTCTCGACCTTCGTCTCAATGTTGTTGTTGGCGCCGGCCCAATTTACGCCCGGATTTGTATGAGCTCCCCATGGCTGCGAATAGTCAGCCATGCAGTCGACGTCCTCTCCGAAGCGGGCCTTGATGCCCACACGCGGCACCCAATAGCTCTCCGTGTCTTCGACAGAATTGGGACGGGAGTTCAGATTGCCACCGCCAGTACCGGGTCCGGTTCCGTTGAATGGGAAGGCTGCAGACGTCGTATTCGTATCCCTGACGTTCTTCAGTTCGCGCTGCGGGTTGACATAGGTTGTCGTCGCTTCCGCTGCATAGTCCGACGGGTCGAACAGCAGGTCGATATTGTAACCGCCGCGTTCAAGACCGCCAGCGTGCGCCGCCGATGCAACCAGAATTCCGGCCGCCAACGCAAAGACGCCCCGCTTCAAATTCTCATGAGCCATTAAGCTCCTCCCCCTGCATTTCAATCTGCGACAATCCACCTCACGTCGCCTGTGCGAAAAGTATTCTCACGATCGTGTGAAATCGCAAATGCCGCTTTCCAGGGGTATTGTGCTCATGTGCGCCATAAAATTTACGTAAGATTCTCATCATCTGAACACAATCCAAACAATTTGAAATATTTTTGCGCAATACGGGTATTTATCGACTAATGTTAGGATATTTTACCAGCATAACCCGAAAGTGTTACTCAACAACAACAGCATTGGTTTTTGCAGGAAAAAACGCGAATTTGGGTTTGAAAGCGGGGCTCTAACTCCCAGGTCGGTGCGTCAGAAAGCCACTGTTTTGGCCGAACGAATCGGCTTGGCGACACCTCTAGCGATCTCGCCAGAAAATGCGAAATCCGCGACGTTTCCGCCGCGGATGACACAAGATCAGAGCTTGCAGTACCCTCACCCGGCTTCTGCAACCCGCGCCAAGGCGATGCCGAGGGAGTCCTTCTGCAGATCCAGTTCAACGAGACGTTCACGCTCGGCTTCGACCAGCTCCGGCTTTGCATTGGCGACGAACTTCTCGTTGGCCAGCTTGCTGAGGATACGTTCCCGCTCGACTTCGACCTTGGAGATCGCTTTTTCCAGACGCGATTTTTCGGCCGAGAGATCGATCAGGTTGCCAAGCGGCAGGCAGAACGTTGCCTCCGCAACGACGATCTGCGCGCTGCCGCCCGGCGCCACCGCCACATGGTCGATATGCTCGACGCGCGCCAGGCGACCGATGGCCGAAGCATGCCGCTCTAGCCGCTCGCGCGTCAGTGCGTTGGCTGCGACCACGATGAGTGGTGCGGTCGCTGCCGGCGGGACGTTCATTTCCGAACGGACCGAACGGATGCCGGAAACCAGATCGATCAGCCAGTTGATCTCGTCAGCTGCGGCATCGTCGGCGTAGGAGGCAGACGGCCATTCCGCGTGGCAGAGCAGGCCCGCGCGCTCACGCCCCTCGCCCGCCGTCTGATCCCAGAGCTCTTCGGTCATGAAGGGCATGAAGGGGTGCAGCAGCTTGTAGATCTCATCGAGAACATAGGCGACACAAGCTTGGGATTCGCGTTTTGCCGCTTCATCCTCGCCGCTGAAGACCGGCTTCAGCAGTTCGAGGTACCAGTCGCAGAACTGGTTCCAGACGAACCGATAGAGACTGCCAGCGGCCTCGTTGAACCGGAAGCCTTCGAGCGCTTCGGTGACATCGCGGATCGTCCGTGAGAGCTCGGTCAGGATCCAGCGATTGATCGTCAGCGACGATGCCTCGGGGATGAAGCCGTCACTATTGGTGACGCCGTTCATCTGGGCAAAACGCGTGGCGTTCCAGAGCTTCGTTCCGAAATTGCGGTAGCCGGCAATGCGAGCGGTGTCGAGCTTCACGTCGCGCCCCTGGGCGGCCATGATCGCCAGGGTAAAGCGCAGCGCGTCGGCACCGTATTCGTCCATCAGTTCCAAGGGGTCGATGACGTTGCCCTTGGACTTCGACATCTTCTGCCCATTCTTGTCGCGAACGAGCGCGTGGACATAGACGGTGTGGAACGGCTCGACCGGCGTACCGTCCGCATCCTTCATGAAATGCAGACCCATCATCATCATGCGGGCGACCCAGAAGAAGATGATGTCGAAGCCGGTGACCAAAACATCGGTCTGATAGTATTTTTCGAGTTCCGGCGTTTCGTTCGGCCAGCCGAGCGTCGAGAACGGCCAGAGCGCCGACGAGAACCAGGTGTCCAGCACGTCTTCGTCACGGGTCAGGATCTCGCCCGGCTTGAAGTTTTCAAGCAGGTCTTCGACATAGGCCTTCATTGGACCTTCGTGCGCCAGATAGTGCTGGATCGCGGCGTGCAGCGCCTCTTCCTCGGTCTTCTCTACGAAGACCTGGCCGTCCGGGCCATACCAGGCCGGGATCTGGTGTCCCCACCAGAGTTGGCGCGAGACGCACCAGGGCTGGATGTTCTCCATCCATTCGTAATAGGTCTTCTCCCAGTTCTTCGGGACGAAGTTGGTACGACCTTCCTTGACCGATGCGATCGCGGGCTTCGCCAGCGTCTTCGCATCGACATACCATTGCTCGGTCAGGCGCGGCTCGATCGGCACCCCGCCACGGTCGCCGTGCGGGACCATGTGCTTGTGCGGCTCAATCTTGTCGAGCAGGCCGCCTTCCTCGAAGATCCGAACGATGATCTTGCGCGCTTCGAAACGGTCCTTGCCCTCAAGCTCATCCCAGGCGCCATGCAGGGCCGCGGGGTCGCTGAGGCCCTCGAGGAACTCCTCATTGTCCTTGATGGTGATCCGACCTTCGATGGTCAGGATGTTGATGGCTGCGAGGCCTGCACGTTTGCCGACGTCGAAATCGTTGAAATCGTGCGCGGGCGTAATCTTGACGGCGCCCGTTCCGGCGGTCGGATCGGCATAGTCGTCACCGACAACGGGGATACGGCGGCCGACAATCGGCAGAATGACGTGTTTGCCGATGAGCGGCTTGTAGCGCGCGTCTTCCGGATTGACGGCAATACCGCTGTCGCCAAGCATCGTTTCCGGCCGCGTGGTGGCAACGACCAGGTAGTCGCGAGTTTCCCATTCCGTCGCCTTGCCGTCTTCGTCGAAGGCGACCGGATGCTGATAGGTGACACCCGGCTCGAGTGGATAGCGCAGGTACCAGAGGTTTCCGTTGATTTCGTGCTGCTCGACCTCCAGGTCGGAAATCGCCGTCAGCAGCTTCGGGTCCCAATTGACCAGACGCTTGTCCTTATAGATCAAGCCTTCCTTGTAGAGCGAGACGAACACTTCGAGGACGGCCTCCGACAGACCATCGTCCATGGTGAAGCGCTCGCGCGACCAGTCGCAGGAAGCGCCAAGCCGCTTCAGCTGGTTGAAAATCAACCCGCCGGATTCGGCCTTCCACTCCCAGACCTTCTCGATGAAGGCTTCACGGCCCATCTGGCGGCGGTGCTGCTGTTGTTCCATCAGCTTGCGCTCGACGACCATCTGCGTGGCGATACCGGCATGGTCCATGCCCGGCTGCCACAGCACGTCCTTGCCGCGCATGCGCTCGAACCGTACCAGCACGTCCTGCAGCGTGTTGTTCAGCGCATGGCCCATGTGCAGCGAGCCCGTCACGTTCGGTGGCGGGATCACGATACAGAAGCTGTCGGCGCCGGGCTTTGCTCCCGCACCCGCACGAAACGCGTTTTCTTCGTCCCACTTCTTGGCGATACGTGGGTCGACGGATGCGGAATCGTAGGTCTTATCAAGCATTTTGAAGCCAATTTTGGAGATTGATGTCTATGTCTTGTAAACCGGAACGACCGGTGCAAGTCAACACGAACGCAAAAAGGCCGCGACTGTTCCGCGGCCTCTGTATCGGAAAGGTTCAGATCCTAGCGCCGGGGGCCGCGCGCGACGCGTTCGATCTCTTCACGCACCAGCCGTTCAACCAAGGTCGGTAGGTTGTCGTCCAGCCATTCCTGCAGCATCGGGCGCAGCATTTCTTCGGCAATTTCGTCGAACGACCGCCGCGTGCTGAGGTCGACCGCCTGGGCAAGATTGTCGAAGGACTGAGCGACCTGACGACCAACCTCGGGTGAAAGGATCGCAGGCGCGGCCTTTTCGGTCACGGGCTCTTCGGCAATAACAGCCACCGGTCCGGCCGAAACGGCTACGGGTGCCGGGTCTGCTACCTTCAGCGCTTCAACAGCTACCGCCCGATTGACGGGCTCTTGTACGGCGCTCACCGAGAGACGATCAACCGGCGCCGGCGGCGCGGACACTGCTGCCATACGTGACGTGATGACCGGACTATCCTGAACGCTGCGCGAAGGCACATCCTTGACCGGCTCTTTGGCGGTATAGCTCATGGTGTGGCGCTCGGAGGCCGCCCTTACTCGGGCTGCAACGTCCGCCAGCGAAAGCGGCGGCTGCGCGATGCTCGAATGCGGCTCCGAAGGAATGACGGCCACCTCGATCTCCGGCGAAGGTGTAGCGAGCTTGGACGCCTCGCCATGGTCCTCCCGCCTGCCGAAAGCGGCAGCCTCGATTTCGCTGTCGATCGTCAGTTCAATCTCATCCGAGCCGTCGTCCTCGTATTGGTCACGCGAGGAGAAATCGGTCTGCCCCGGCTCATTGCTCTCGATGATCTTGCGAATGGATGCGAGAATCTCATCCATCGAAGGTTCACGCGCGACATTGAGCTGTGCCATTTCTATCCCCGTTTGACGCGGCAGAGCATGTGTCCCGAAACGACGCATGTGCCGATAACAAACAAACCTTAAGTGAGTCCGCGGACGAAACATACGCCACGAATCAGACACTTGGATTGTTGCACAGATTTGTTTCGATCGGCAGAAGCAGAAACGCCCCGGTTTCCCGAGGCGTTTTCTTTGATCAGCGGCCGTCGACGGTTCGAAGTCCGAACCATTTGTCCTTGACGGCTTCGTAATGCTCTTCGGCGCGATATTCCGCGACCTGCAGGCCCTGGCTCTTGACGCTCAGTGTCGCGGTGGCAGCGAGCAGACCGTAGCTTGCGACGACGGCGTCGCGCTGGGCGATAGCCAGCTGTTCCTGCGCATTCAGAACGGTCTGCTGCGAATCGAGCACGTCGAGCGTAGTGCGCTGACCAACATTGCGCTCTTCGATGACGCCGGCAAGCGCCATGTTAGCCGCCGAGATCTGCGTCTTGTTGGCGCCGATGCGCGCAATTGCCGCCTCAAGTTGGGCGTGTGCGCTCACGACGTTCTGCTGAACGGCGGCGCGCTGCGAATCGACGAGGATGCGCTGCTGGCCCAAGGTCTCCTTCGCTTGGCGAATCTGACCGTATTCCGCGCCACCCTGGTAGATCGGCACCGTCAGGCGGGCAGTAACGCTCGACGCGTTGCTGTCAAGACCGTCGCCGGAGTTGCCGGTCACGCGTCCAACCTGCCCCTGAATGCTCACGCCGGGCAGCATGGTGCCTTCAGCAGACTTCACCTGGAAGCCGGCCGTATCGACGTTGTACTGGGCGGCGAGAATGGTCGGGTGCTGACGCAATCCCAGGGCAACAGCCTGATCGAGCGAACGCGGAAGCCCCTTGGTGGCCGGCCCCGGCTGCTTGATACCCGTCGGCGCAACGCCGACGATCTGCACGTAGACTGATTCGCTCTGCTTCAACTGCGCAATGGCGGTAATCAGAAGCGACTGCGCGTCGGCAAGCGATGCCTCGGAAAGGCTGACGTCCGTGCGGGTGCCTTCACCCACGTCAAGGCGAGCCTGGGATGCGTTCAGCTGTTCCCTGAGGAAGGCGAGGTTCTGCCGGCGAATAACAACGATCTGCTGGTCGCGCGCGATGTTGGCGTAGGACGTGGCTGCTGCGAGCAGAATCTGGATCTCGTTTGCGCGAAGCGATTCGCGGTTGGCGAAGACATTCGATTCAGCGGCGCGAACATTGTTCAGCGTCTGAAAGCCATCAAAAATCATCTGGGTTACGGTGATACCGATCTGCCCCTGATGAAAGTCCCGGCTTCCGGTAAGCTCGTTGTCGACGTTTGAAAGCGTTCCGTTTGCAAAAGCCGAAACCTGTGGACGAAACCCGGACTTCGCGATCGGCACCCCTTCGTCGGTCGCCCTAAGACCAGCGCGCGCGGCGTTCAGATCCGGGTTATTTTCATAGGCTTTGGCCATTGCGCCGAAGATCGTCTCCGCCAGCACGGCCTGCGGCGCAAGCAGTACACTCGTCGAGACGGCAGCCCAAAAGGCTGCTTTGCGGACAATCGACACCATACTTCCCTCTCCGATCGGGGCGGCAAAGCCAGCCCACTATTTCCTGCGGCACCATTCCGACGTCGAAACCGGGCCGCCCTAAATACGGCGATGAAGCGCTCACACCGCCCACCGGTGAGCAAATCACTACCTCAGCACTCTTTGAAACCCGGATTCGGCCTGATCACAACTGTACACCGATACTGCGCACGATCATTTCAAAAAGAAACAGGTGGTTCGTTGCCAATTGGCAACATTGCTATTTTAGCAGCACAATCAAATGTTGAGATACCTCAATAAGCGGCACCTCAAAAAACAAAAGTCTGCTCGCGGCGGAAGCCGGGAAGCGGCTTGACCGCAGTGTTGAAATCCGCCCTTTCGGACGTCTTCCCATGCTCATGGACATAAAGCTTAGCACGCGAAGCGTTACCGAAGCCTTCAACGGCAATAAGCCGGCCGCCGTCGCGCAACTGCTCGAACAAGGCCGGAGGAAGCACTTCTACCGAACCATGAACGAAAATGACATCATAGGGTGCCTCGCCGGCATATCCCTTGCCAAGATCGCCGGTGACCACGGCAACGTTGTCATAGCCCAGCCGTGCCAAGGTTTCCGTCGCAGTTGCGGCAAGCGCTTCATCGCTTTCGAGTGCGACGACCGAACCGGCGATCAACGAAAGCAGCGCCGAGGCGTAACCGGTGCCACAGCCGATCTCCAGCACCACGTCTGACTTCGAGATTTCGGCGAGTTGCAGCAGCTTGGCGAGCGGCGACGGCTCCATCAGGTACCGCGGGCTTGCGCCCTTAGCGCCGTCGAGTTCGATGTCGGCATCGATATAGGCGAGTTCCTTCATCCGCGAAGGCACGAATTCTTCGCGCGGTACGGAGAGGAAAGCGGACAGGATCGCATGGGACGTCACATCCGTCGTCCGGATCTGGTTGTCCACCATCTTGGTGCGCGCCGCTTCGAAATTCATCATACTGCCCTCGTGTCCGGATGGCACGGCACCGGTATCCCGGATGACCGCGCAGTCGTCTTCTGGCTGCCAAATATGGCGCCTTTATATAAGCTCATAAATCGCCCTCCCGCTGGTTTCAAGCGACAGCGACATCTTGCAGCGGAAAAAGGAACGAGAAACACCGAAGCGACGTTTGCACGGCCCGGCACGGGCGGCGGCGCTGGCTGCCGCCAGAACAGAGAGAGCCTGACGTCAGCGGCCAGGCGCCCCTTCGAGCCCAACGAGGGCAATCTTCGTATAACCGGCGTTCTGGATGAGGTTCATGACCGTCATCAGCTCGCCGTAGTCGACGGCCTTGTCCGCACGCAGCAGAACGCGCGTCTCGGTGTTACCCTCCGTCAGGCGCTGAAGCTCCACCGCAAATTCCTCACGGGCTGTTTCTTCGTTGCCAATCGCCAGACCGAGGTCGGCGTTGAGCGTGACGAAGACCGGCTTATCGTCGCGCGGCGTCGGCTTGGAGGCCGATTGCGGCAGATCGACCTTCATGTCCACGGTCGCAAGTGGTGCCGCGACCATGAAGATGATCAGCAAAACGAGCATGACATCGATGAATGGGGTGACGTTGATCTCGCTGTTCTCGTCGAGATCGCCGCCGCTGTCGGTAACCTTGCCGGCCATGTCTCACCCGATCCTTGCGATCGACGCGTCTGCCGGATGGGCAAAGCCATCCTGGCGACGCGGTTGCGCCTTGCGGACCAGGCGATGATCGAGATCGCGGCTGACAAGCCGTTCGACGGCGGCTGCCGCGTCGGCGAGGATCACCTTGTAGCCACCCACCGCGCGGGCAAAGTAGTTGTAGATGATAACGGCGGGGATAGCGGCAACGAGACCGATTGCGGTCGCCAGCAGCGCTTCGGCAATACCGGGAGCAACGATCGCCAGGTTGGTCGTCTGCGCTTTGCTGATGCCAATGAAGGAGTTCATGATCCCCCAGACGGTTCCGAACAGACCGACGAACGGGCCGACGGAGCCGATCGAGGCAAGGATGCCCGTTCCGCTCGTCATGCGCTTGCCGGCGCGAACCTCGATACGCGTCAGCAGCGATGCGACGCGTTCCTTGAGACCAGCTGCCGGTGCGTGATCGAGCACAGCCTCCGAACGCACCATCTCATCGATCGCAGCGGCAACCATTTCCGCGGCAGGGCCCGCCTTGCCGTTGAATGTGGACTTAAGCTCTGCCAACCCGTTTGCAGCGGAGAGCTGACGGACGGCGCGGCTGAGGCGCGCCTTTGCGGCGAAGAGTTCAAACGTCTTGGCCACGAAAATCGCCCAGGTGATGACCGAGGCGAGCGCCAGCCCGATCATCACTGCCTTCACCACCATGTCGGCGGCAAGGAACATGCCGATAGGCGAAAGGTCGTGTGGCAGGACTGGGTTGGCCGCCGCTTCTGCTGCGGGCGTCTCAATCGACACAGCCGGTGTTTGTGCGCCGGCTTCAGACCCGGTGGCCGGAAGACCGTCGACAGTCGGCTGCTCGCCACGGGCCGCTGCATTGGCATTGGCCCGTGCCGTTCCCGCAGGTCCCGCGTCTTGAGCCTGGCTGACCGCAGGAGCGGTCGTTTCGGTTGAGGTTGTCGCCTGTGCAAACACGACCGTCGAGGGAAGACCAGAAGCCAGCACCAATGTCGCTGCGGCCAACAAATTCAGCTTCGATCGTGTTCGATTGGGCATCTTGTTCCTCGCGTACTGGTCCGTTTCGCCATCACAAAAATCACAGGGCAGCCGGAATTTCGGCCACCTCAACGTGCATTGGCCGCTCTTTACGACAAACTATGAACGAAACACAAGGATTTGTGGAGTATAAAGATCAAGAATAATTTCATGCCTGCGTTTCAATCGAGATCTCAAAGGGCGGGAGAGTTATCGACGAAGCCGTCACTTCTCCAGTCATATGCGCGGTGCCGCTCCCAAGGGCGTTGCAGCGACGTGAACGACGTCTTGAAGCGCATTTTCGGAAGCTCATCGCCCGCAACCGGCTCGGCGAAAATCTCGATCGCACCTACCAATCGCAGCAGGCGTCCACTCAGGATCCGCGCCCGGCCGGATGAACAGGTCCGCTCGGTGCTTCCCGGCACGATCAGCAGATCGACCTGATTGCACAGCACCTCAAACAGGTAGGGGTTTTCGACGAGAGCAACGGTCCAGCCGGCATCGCTTCGAGCGATGCACCATTCTTTCTCGCGGCACGAAAAAGCATTCGGCGAAACTTGGCCGAGCGCGGAGTTGATATCGTGACGGATGGCGGCGGCTGTCGAGGCATCGATGGTCCTCGTTTGCGCCTTCGCGGGCCGTAGCTTCGCCTCGGGATAAAGACCATCAGCGACCGCCCCTTGCGCGGGCATCGGAGCGACGTGGGCGTCGACCGCCAATGCCCGCTGCCATTGAGAGAAAAGGAAGTCGGAGGGACGATCCCGGTTCGTCGCAATGGCGGCGTCGGTGACCAATCCGACGAGGCGCCCATCTTCCGATACCACGATCGCCGGCAATTGCCTGTCTTCGAACGCGAGGCACACGAGTCCGGAAAACAGCAGCACGGCTCCGAGCCCTGCCAGCCAAGTGCGCAACACACACAGAATAACGCCGCCGGCAGCGATAAGAACGAATGCCAGCGGCCCGACGCGGCCGGTCCGAAACTCGCCGTCGAGCGACGTGACGAAGCGGGCGATCACCAGCATACCGTCAAGGCCCCAAGCCATGACGGSGAGCGGGTACTGCTCGAGACCGAAAGGCGTCAACACCATGGCGAAGAGGCCGAACGGCATGATCACAATGCTGATCAGTGGCGCTGCGAGAATATTGGCGAGCAACCCATAGGCCGGCAGTCGCTGGAAATAGGCGGCAGAGTAAACCGCGGTTGCAAGTCCGCCGATCAATGAGGTCGCAACCACGCCGATAACGAAACCCGTGACGAGCCGCCTGCCCCACCAACGCCCGGCGACTGCCGGCTCTTCTGCTTCCGCACGCTCGCGCCAGCGCGCATAGCCAGCAACCAACGCCAGCCGTGGCGGCGAACGACATCTGGAAGCCCGGCCCCGCAACGGCAGATGGCGTGATCACGATGATGACAATCGCAGCCAGCGCGATATTTCTCAGGCTGATCGACATGCGGTCGAAGAAGACCGCAACCAGCATGTTCGAAATCATGATCCAGGCGCGGACGGCGGATACGGCTCCACCGGAAATCAAGATGTAAAGGAAGACCATTGCCAGAGCGCCCGCAGCGGCAACCTTCTTGATCGCCACGCGCTGCGCCAACCCGGGAACCGCACTCAAGACGGTACGCGCTCCGATTAGAAACGTACCTGCCGCAAGCACCATGTTGAGACCGGAGATCGCCAAAACGTGCGCCAAGCCCGCCTGTCGCAGCATCTCGACGGTGTCGCGACCAATCGCCCTTTCTTCCGCCGTCACCAGGGCTGCAGCGAGCGCACCAGTGTCGCCACCGACTGCCGTGCGGATCCGCTCGCCGACCGTTTCGCGTAGCGCGGCCAGATACTCCGCCATCCGCATCCAAAACGAGCGGTCCGCCACCGTCGCAGCACCGTCGGCTATCGGGCTAAGTGGCGCACCATAGAAGTAACCGACGGCGCCGATCTGCCGGAAATAAGAATCGAATGCGAAGTCGTTGAGGCCTGGCAACGCAGGGCCGGAAGGCGGCGAAAGACGCGCCCTGCCCTCGATCGTTGCCCCGATCGCCAACGGCGCGTGCGGGCTGCGCGACAGCACCATGGCCTTCAACGGCGCACGGCGCAACGTCGGCTTCGTGGTTTGCTCGATGACAATTCCGTAGCGCCAGTGGTCCCGATCATTCTTCTCGCGCGAAAATACCTTGCCGCGCAGGTTCGTCGTTACCGGTCCATCGAGAACGATCGTGTCGATGCGCGATGCCTCGATCGCCGCAAGCATCATTCCCGCCGTGAACAGCCCCGCTGCGATCCTCGGCGCACGCAGGGCGCGCACACGGAGGTTGCACAGCAAGGCGGCTATTCCGAAAACGCAAAGCAGCAGTGCAAGTTTGATGAGTCCGAGGTCATAGGGCAGCGAGAGCCACGTCAGCACGCCGGCGGCTAACAGGACGGGGACAAGCACCAATCCGTGGCCGAAGGCCGATTCTTCTTCGACCGCTTCGCGCCAGTGTGCGGCAATCGCCTCTGGTCGGAGGCGTGCGTGCGCGAGCGCGGCGCAAGATTTGACAAGGCGAAAAACGAGGTTGCCGCGTGCATTCGCAGGCGTTGCAGACATGCTCCCGATCGAAACCGAAGCGGGTGGTGCCGGAGCGACACGATCTGCGTCCTGCATCAAAGACCGGACTTCGATCTCGCTCATCGTACGGTACCACTCCCCTAAGACGGTAGAGGTCGATCATGCAACCAACATCACCCAACCGCAACCTGAACGTCATCTGCCGAAAAAAGCGGCAAACCTATATGGAATGGTACCGCATCATTATCCTGACAGTTATTGATCCGGTTGGACATATTGCTCTAACGTGCGATTATTGCGTCGCCATATGCACATTTTCGCATCGCACAATTTGCCTTTCGTACAGCTTGGCAGCCGAAAATAAATCATATAGCAAATTCGCAACGTTCATTTTCGTGGCATGGTCTCTGTGCCACGTTGCCATAAGACGGAGGGTCCCCATGACAGAAAAAAGCGCGGTCGTAACATTCGATGGAAAGTCGGCGGAGCTACCAGTGCGATCGGGGTCCATCGGTCCTGATGTGGTCGATATCGGCTCGCTCTACAAGCAGACCAAGATGTTCACCTACGACCCGGGCTTTACGTCGACGGCGTCGTGCGAATCCAAGATCACCTATATCGACGGTGACGAAGGCGTGCTCCTGCACCGCGGCTACCCGATCGAACAGCTCGCAGAACATGGCGACTTCCTCGAAGTCTGCTATCTCCTGCTTTACGGCGAACTGCCGACGAAGGCGCAGAAGGCTGACTTCGACTACCGCGTCACACACCACACCATGGTGCATGAGCAGATGTCGCGCTTCTTCACCGGCTTCCGTCGCGATGCCCACCCGATGGCCGTCATGTGCGGTTGCGTCGGCGCCCTGTCGGCCTTCTATCACGACTCGACCGACATCACCGATCCGCACCAGCGCATGGTCGCTTCGCTGCGCATGATCGCCAAGATGCCGACGATCGCCGCGATGGCCTACAAGTACCATATCGGCCAGCCGTTCGTTTATCCGAAGAACGATCTAGACTACGCCTCGAACTTCCTGCGCATGTGCTTTGCCGTGCCTTGCGAGGAATATGTAGTGAACCCGGTGTTGTCGCGCGCCATGGATCGCATCTTCATCCTGCATGCCGACCACGAGCAGAATGCTTCGACCTCGACCGTGCGCCTTGCCGGTTCGTCAGGTGCCAATCCCTTTGCCTGCATCGCCGCTGGCATCGCCTGCCTCTGGGGCCCGGCCCACGGCGGCGCGAACGAAGCTGCGCTCAACATGCTGGCCGAAATCGGCACGGCTGACCGCATTCCGGAATACATCGCCAAGGCCAAGGACAAGAATGATCCGTTCCGCCTGATGGGCTTCGGCCACCGCGTCTACAAGAACTACGATCCGCGCGCCAAGATCATGCAGAAGACCACGCATGAAGTGCTTGCAGAACTCGGCCACAAGGACGATCCCCTCCTCGAAGTGGCGATGGAACTCGAACGTATCGCGCTCACCGACGAGTACTTCGTCGAGAAGAAGCTCTACCCGAACATCGACTTCTACTCCGGCATCACGCTGAAGGCGCTGGGCTTCCCCACCACCATGTTCACCGTGCTGTTCGCGCTTGCGCGCACCGTCGGCTGGATCGCCCAGTGGAACGAAATGATCGAAGATCCGGAACAGCGCATCGGCCGCCCGCGCCAGCTCTATGTCGGCGCTCCGCAGCGTGACTACGTGCCGGTCTCCAAGCGTTAACGCCAAACGGAAATCAGGAAATGAGAAAAGCCCGGTCAGAGATGACCGGGCTTTCGATTTTGCAGATAGGAGAGGACGATCTCGGCGCCCAATTCGCCCGGCGGTCTGCTTGTCGCCATGCGCTGCTGTACCAGCGCGTAGCCGTCGAGCATCGACGCGCGCTGGGCCGTCGGCCCGGACAGCCGCTCGACCCAGCGGGTCAAGGCGCCCGGACGAATGCTCTGGTTGAAATACTCCGGCACGATCGGGAAATCGGCGATGAGATTGGGAAGCGCCCCGCTCCAGATGCGGATGCGGTTGTGCAGCAACCGCACAAGCCAGTCGGCATCATAGGTAGAAACGACGGGAACGCCGGCTAGCGCAAGCTCTAGGATGACCGTTCCCGACGCGGCGATTGCCGCATCCGCCTTGTCGAAGGCAGCCCATTTCTCGGTGGCTCCCACCAATATTTCCGGCTGAACCGTCCAACCGGCCGTGATCTCGCGCACCAGTTTTTCCTGGCGCGGAACCGTCGGCAACAGCAAGCGGACGCCGGAATGCCGGCGAGCGAGTTCCTCGGTCATCTGCCTGAAGATCGGTAGCAGCCGCTTGATTTCGCTTGAACGCGATCCCGGCAGAAGCAGGCAGGTGGAAACCGCGCTACCATTGACGTCGTTCAGTCTTTCGCGTCGGCTGGCGCGGACGGCAAGCACATTGGCATCCGAGGCAAGCCGATGGCCGATATAGGTCGTCGGCGGCCCCTCAAGCTTGCGCATGGTCTCGGGCTCGAACGGCAGCACCGCCAGAACATGATCGACATAGCTGCGCATGCGCGGCGCGCGTTCCGGCTTCCAGGCCCATACGCTCGGGCAGACATAGTTGATGACAGGCAGATCCGGCAGCGCGTCGCGAACGCGACGCGCGACACGATGGGTGAAATCCGGACTATCGATGATCAGCAAGGCATCGGGGCGCGCAGCAATAATGGCATTCGCCGTCTGGCGGATGCGCAGAATCAACTTTGGCAGACGCGCGAGCACTTGCGAGAAGCCCATGATCGAAAGTTCGGAATAATCGAACAGCGATTCCAGGCCTTCGCCCTCAAGACCGTCGCCGCCAACGCCGACAAGCTCGACATCACGCCCGCATTGTGCACGCAGTGCCCGCACCAGATCTGCGCCAAGAAGATCGCCCGATACCTCGCCGGCAATGACCGCCAGCTTGTAGCCTTGTCCGCTCATGCTTTTCCCCGGTGACCGCTCCGCTCGACACCAATGACAAACAGCCCCGCGCGGTTGGCAGCTTCGATCACCTCCGCGCGCTCGAGCACCAGGGCGCGACCGGCCTCGACAGCAATTCCGGCAAGCCCGGCCGCGACAGCGCCAGCGACGGTCGATGGTCCGATCGATGGCAGATCCGCACGCAAGTCCTGCCCCGGCTTACAAAGCTTGACCAGAACGCCACGCCGACGCGCCGAGACGCGTCCTTCCGTCTTGAGTGTCGCCACCCGCTCGAGCATCGCATCGGTGCCCTCGGCGCCCTCCAGGGCAACCACGCGACCACCGACAGCGATGGCGCCCTGCCCCACGTCGAGTTCGCCAAGCGCGTTGGCGGCAGCGATGCCGGCCTCAACGTCGCGTCTGTCATCGTCCGATGGGGCGATAGCGCCAATCGGCCCTGGATCCGCCAGAAGGTTCGGAACCACCTCATGCACGCCGATCACGTGGGCGCCGCTTGCTTCGATGAGTTGCATCGCCATGCGCAAGACAGCGTCATCGCCGCCAGACACCAGCGTCTTCAAAACGCTCGGTATTCTGGCAAGCGTTTTCAGCGTCGGGCGAATGTCGCGCCATTCCGGTCTACGACGGACCCAGCCCGAAAGCACAACGCGGTCGATGCGTTGTTCTTTGAATGTGCGGCTGATGCCGGAGAAATCGCCGATGGCGAGCACGGAGTGATCGAAACCGACCCAATCGCTCTCTTCCGCTTCGCGCGAGAGCGCGATCACAAATGGATCTTCTCCACGGGCACGAACGGCCTCGGCCACATGATGCGGCAGCGCTCCGCCGCCGGCGATGATCGCGAGCCGGCCGCCAGTTGCTGCGCGGCTCGCCGTGGCCGACATCACGGTCAGGCCTTGCCGCGACTTGGTGAAGACAGTGCCCTGTCGCTTTCGGCTGCGATGAAATCGAGGATTTCGACAACAGGCGCACAGTCGGCATAATCAGCGCGAATGGCGGCGGCATTGGCGCGAACTGATTCTGGGCCCTCGAAGATCTGCTTGTAGGCGCGGCGAACCACGTGGATCGTTGCACGCTCAATGCCCGCCCGGGTCATGCCCACAACGTTCAGCCCGCTCAGGACACCGGGATTGCCGTTGAGCATGCCATAGGGAATGACGTCGTAGCTTACGGCGGAGAGGCCGCCGATGAACGCCTGACGACCGATGCGCGTGAATTGGTGCACGGCACAGCCGCCGCCAAGGATAGCGCGGTCCTCGATCGTCACATGGCCGGCCAACAACACGTTGTTCGACATGATGATGTTGCTGCCGAGGCGGCAATCATGCGCCACATGCGAATAGGCGAGGAACAGATTGTTATTGCCGACGATCGTCGCACCGCCATATTCGACGGTTCCCGCATTCATCGTGACACCTTCGCGGATCGTGCAGTTGTCGCCGATCTGCAAAATGGTGTCGACAGTGCTGTGATGCACGCTTTGCGAATCTCCGCCAATGACGGCATTCGGGAAAATCTTGGTGCCCTTGCCGACCGTCGTGCGGCCGGCGACAACGACGTGGCTCATCAGTTCCATGTCGTCTCCGAGAACGACTTTCGGCCCGATGTAGCAAAACGGGCCGATTTTGACGTTCTCACCGATGACCGCGCCATCTTCGATGATCGAGGACGGGTGGATCTTCGCTGTTGATGCAATCATGTTTAAGCGTCTTCCGTGCTGACTATCATCGCGCCGATATCAGCTTCCGCGACAAGTTGCCCGTCAACTTTTGCGTCACAATGAAACTTCCAGATATTGCCGCGCTGTTTCTGCTTCACGACATGAAACTCAACACGATCACCCGGAACAACCGGCTTGCGGAAGCGCGCATTGTCGATGGTCATGAAGTAGACGAGGTTGGTACCCGAAGCAGTCTTGCGCGCGCAGATCGCGCCCGCCGTCTGCGCCATGCCCTCGATCAGCAGGACGCCCGGCATGATCGGCTTCTCCGGAAAATGGCCGGTAAAGTGCGGCTCATTTGCCGAGACGTTCTTGATGCCGATCGCCGAATTGTCGCCGTCGATCTCGATGATCCGGTCGACGAGCAGGAAGGGATAACGATGCGGAAGAAGCTTCAGGATCTCCTGAATATCAGCCGTACCCAGAACCGTTGCCGCCTCACTCATTCGTGCCATCCTTCTTTTTCTGTCTGTCACTTGCGCGCAAGGCCATTTCGGCGACATCGCGCAGGAAATCGCGCATGGGGCGCGCTGGAATACCGCCATAGCGTTCGCCCGCAGGGACGTCGCTTGCAACGCCGCTCATGGCAGCGATCTGAACGCCGTCACCCACAGTGATGTGGCCGTTGACGCCGCTACCGCCGCCGATCATCACGCCGTCACCAATCCTGGTGCTGCCGGCGATGCCGACCTGACTGACGATGCCGCAATAACGGCCGATGCGGACGTTGTGGCCGATCTGTACAAGGTTGTCGATCTTCGTGCCTTCGCCGATGACGGTGTCGTCCATGGTGCCACGATCGATCGTCGTGTTCGCGCCGATCTCGACATGATCCTGAATGATCACACGTCCGACCTGAACGATCTTGATCATTCCACCCTTGGGGCCCGGCGCGTAGCCGAACCCATCCTGGCCGATCCGGGCACCTGGGTGAATGATGACACTGTTGCCGACAAGAGCGCAGAGAACGCTTGCGCCCGCCGCGATCGTGCAGTCTCGGCCAATGCGAACGCCCGGCCCTATGACGACACCTGCGGCAATTCTCGTTCCGCTACCAATTTCGGCGCCGGCCCCAACGACTGCCATCGGCTCGATCTCCACGCCCTCTTCAAGGCGTGCCGTCGGGTCAACGAAGGCGGCCGGCGACACACCGGCAAGGCTGGTATTGCGCGCCGGGCGCATGGCAGCCTCGTGCAAGAGTGTACCTGCCAGCGCGAAGGCCGTATGCGGCCGCGCAGTCAAGAGAACGGGAATGTGAGACGGTACGAGTGGGGCGATCGTCTTGTCGCAGATAATCGCGGAAGCCTGGCAGCTTTCCAGCTCAGCACGGTACTTGCGCGAAAGCATGTAACAGACGTCACCGGGCTTTGCCCGATTGACAGGTGCTACCGAGTGGATAGCGCGATCTGCCACCGCGCCATCCGTCAGATCCGCCCCAATTTGGTTCGCCAGGTCACCCAGACGAATCCCTTGATGGGGCGGAAAAAACCAATTCTGTTCCATGGACACTCCAGAACGATCTACTTTTGGCAGTTCTGGACTGCTTCTTTATCAGAACGACGAGGAAATACCGAACTTCAGATTCTGAACCCGGTCGAAATCTTCCTTCGCGATCGGCCAAGCGTAGTCGACACGCAGCGGACCGAACGGCGACGCCCAGATCAGGCCGAGACCGACCGATGCACGCAGCGAGGAGTCGTTACCCAGTACCGTTTCACTGGGCAGCGTAGCGACCTTATTGCTGTAGAGCGTACCTGCATCGGCGAAGATTGCGCCGCGGAAGCCGCTGTCACGCGGGATGCCAGGCAGCGGAAACGTTGCTTCGGCCGACGCCGTGAAATAGGTGGTGCCACCAAGCGCATCGCCTGTTGCCTGATCACGCGGGCCGACCCCGTTGCGCTCGAAGCCACGAATATCGTTGCTGCCCAGTTGGAACTGGTCAAAGACCTGAAGATCGCTACCGGTCTCGAAGATATGACCCGCACCGCCGGCAAGCGAAGCAATAATATCCGCCTCATCGTTCACCGTGTAATACCACTTGGCCTTACCGGTGATCTTGTAGAAATCAGAGTCGCCACCGAGGCCGGCGAACTCCTGCGTAAACGTCGCCAGAATGCCATCGTGCGGCAGTTGCGCATCATCGAGCGTGTTGTAAGTGATCGATTGCGATACCGACGAACGGACCCAGTTTCCGCCTTCAACCGCTCGGACGTAAGGCGAAGACAGATCTGCAATATTACCGCTATAGTCAAACGTCGTGAAGTTATACCGCAGCGTGGTCGACAGGTTCTCTGTGATCGGCGCCGCTATGCGCAGGCTGAAACCCTGGTCTTCATAGCTGTAGTCTTCGTCGTCGAAGTCGTTTTCGTTCTTGAAGACGTCGAAGCCGGCAGCCAGACGATAGCCAAGGAAATACGGCTCGGTGAACGAAACGTTGTAGGTCCGACTCTCTTCGCCGCGACCTGCCGCGACGCGAATGTACTGACCGCGACCCAGGAAGTTCTTTTCCTCGATCGAGGCTTCGACGAGGAAGCCGCCACCGCTGCCAGCGGAGTAGCCGGCACCGATACCGAACGAACCGGTCGACTGATCCTGTACGTCAACGATAACCACGACGCGGTCTGCCGCACTGCCAGGTGCCGTCGAGATATTGACGGTCGAGAAGTAACCGAGAGCCTCAAGGCGACGCTTGGCGCGCGCAACCATTTCCTGATTGAAGGCATCGCCTTCACCCATATCGAACTCGCGGCGAATGACGTAGTCGCGAGTTCGGGTGTTGCCGCGAATTTCGATACGCTCGACGTAGGCGCGCTCGCCCTGATCGACGAGATAGTCGACGGCAATCGTATGATTGCTGAGGTCGCGGTTACCGCGCGGCGTCACGCGGGCAAACGGGTAGCCAGCCGAAGCGACGCGCCTCGAGATCTCGCTCATCGTTTCCTGAATGTCCCTGGCCTTGTAGACCGAGCCTTCGCGGCTAAGCACGACGCCCTTCAGCGATTCGGCATCCACACCTTCAACCGTCGATTCGACAGTCACTGCACCAAAGTCGTAGCGCGGACCTTCTTCAACGGTGATCGTCACGGTGTATTCGTTGGTCGCCTCATTAAGAGAAGACTCGGACGAAACGACCTGGAAGTCGGCATAACCGCGGTTGTAGTAGAACTGACGCAGCAACTCTTCGTCAGCGCGCAGCTTGTCCGGGTTGTAGACGTCCTTGCGGGTCAGGAACGAGAAGATACCTGATTCCTTCGTCGCAATGATGGATTGCAGACGACCATCGCTATAGGCTTCGTTGCCGACAAAATTGATCTGCGCAATCTTGGTGCGCTCGCCTTCGTTGATGACGAAAGCAAGATTGACGCGACCTTCAGCGATCGGGACGACCTGGGTCGTCACAGTGACATCACTGCGACCGATCGCAGCATAGGCGTCCTTGATCGACTGGATATCCGTTTCGACCGTCGCCTGGCTGTAGGGTCCGAGCGGCTGCGTGCGGACGGCGAGCTGAAGCTTGTCGTCCTTGATCTTGCGGTTGCCGTTGAAGACGACCTGGTTGACCAGTTGGTTCTCGCTGACGGTGACGACAAGCGTGCCGCCAGCGACATTGATGCTGACATCGGAGAAATAGCCTGTCGCGTAAAGGCGCTTCACGGAAGCATCGATATCGGCGTTGCTGAAGCTCTTGCCAGGGACAATCGTGATGTTCGCACGAACCGTTTCAGCGCTGACGCGCGTGGCTCCGCGGACTTCAACACGACTAATGGTCGCGGCCTCTGCGACGGAAGCGCCTGCGAGCAATCCAACACCAGCGCCAGAAACCACCATACTCGTGGACAGCGCAAACGCCGACACCGCGTTCAAAAACCTTGAACCAGCTTTCATGTTCAAATCTTACCTTTTCCCAACGTCGCGCGGCAATTTCGTGCCGACTCCGGTCACGGTTGCCGTTTTACCCGCTTTTCCCATACAAGCAAGTCAGCTCGTTAATTTCTGTTTACTTCAATTCGAACCGTGGCTTAACGGCCACTACAGATTCGAGTTATCGTAAACAAATCCTTGCTGGACAAGCCATTGAAATCCAATCGTTCACAGTATCGGTCGTCGTCCGCCTCAGATGCTCGCCGGCCGAACGCTAGCCGAAGAACATCGAAATGTCGTTCCAGGTCGCAAAAACCATGAGCATCAGCACCATGGCAAAGCCGATCCGATAAGCGACGTCCTGCGCAGCAGCTCCAACCGGCTTTCCGCGCAAGGCCTCAACCGCATAGAACATCAGGTGGCCGCCATCAAGCACCGGAACCGGCATGAGGTTAAGCAATCCTATGGAAACTGACAGGACGGCTGCAAGCTGCAGCACGGCAGCCACACCCAGTGTCGCCATTTGGCCCGAGGCCTGAGCGACACGGATCGGACCACCAAGCTGATCCGCCTTCATACGTCCCGTAACGAGGTTCGCCAGATAGTCGAACGTGCCGGTGACAATGTGCCAGCTCTGAAGCGCCCCCTGCCCTATGGCTTCGATCGGACCGTAAGTCACCAGTCGGAAATTGCCCGCATCCTGATCGGTGACGATACCGATGATTCCGACCTCCATCTTGTTGCCGAACTGGTCCGATATCTCGGTTCGCTCAGGCACCATCGGAAGATCCAGGAATGAACCGTCCCGCTGGATCCGGATCTTGATTTCCAGTTCAGGTCGCACGCTGACATAGCGGCGAACGTCGTCGAAGGTCGCGACCGGCGTTCCGTCGATGGCGATCAACCTATCGCGCGGAAGAATGCCTGCCTTGGCGGCAGCACTGTTCTCTTTCACCTGGGCAACGACCGGGTCCGCAACCGAACGCCCATAAACGGCGAAGAGAACGGCAAAAATGGCGATGGCAAGGATGAAGTTGGCGATCGGACCGGCCGCAACGGTCGCGGCACGCTTCCACAGCTTGGCGCCCAGGAAGGTTCGTGACCGTTCCTCAGGCGAGATCGCCTCCAGCCGCTTGTAATCGGGCGTACTGGCCGCATCCTCGTCGCCATAGAACTTGACGTAGCCGCCCAGCGGTATTGCACAGAACTTCCACCTCGTGCCGTGTTTATCGGTCCACCCGAGCAGTTCCGGCCCGAAGCCGACCGAAAAAGCCAGGATACGAATGCCCGACCACCGGCCGACGAGGTAGTGTCCCATTTCATGCACGAAGACCAAAAGGGTCAGCACCAACAGGAAGGGTACGATGTAGCCGGTCACGAATTGCAGGCCAACAAGCAGATATGTCATGAACTTTCCTTAAGCCTGCCACCAGCATCACAGGCCGAGCAAGACCGAACCAAAGGCGATCTGACGCCCATCGCTGAGGACATACTGTATCAGCACCAGGACCAGCGTAGCGATGCAGGCAAAGACCAATCCGTCGACCCGATCCATGACCCCGCCATGCCCAGGAATGAGATGGCTCGAATCCTTGACGCCGAATCGGCGCTTTATGAAGGATTCGAAGAGGTCTCCGATCTGGCTCGCGACGGAGAGAACCAGCGCCACAGCCGGGACACGCAGATCTTGCAGCGGAAAATATGCCATAAAAACGGCAATGCCGGCCACAACGCCGGAAATCGTCCCGCCAATGGCGCCCGACCAGGTCTTGCCGGGCGAAATGCGCGGCGCGAGCTTGGGGCCTCCGATCGCCCGACCGACGAAATAGGCAAGAATATCGGTTCCCCAAACGACGGCGAAGACGAACAAGGTCGCGATCAGGCCGGGTTGGTCAACCCCGCGCAGGGCCGCCAGCGAGATGCCGGTCAATCCTGCGTAGACGATGCCGCCGGGCAACCACCAGCTGCCTTTCTTGAGCGATACCCAAAGCACTGCGATAACGACAGCAATGAGCAAGGCCGGCAGACTGTAGCCGATATATCCGAGAAGAATGAGAGCGGCGATTATCGCCAGCGACAGCCAACCGAAGGCATTGCCTTGAAAATCGCGCTCCGGCAGCCCGGTAATCGTCGACCACTCGTAGTAAACGAGCAGTGCGATCAGGACCGAAAGAAGCTGGAAGGCCAAGCCGCCGAACCAGGTCGCACCGAGTGCGACCGCCGCGAGCACCACTCCCGAGGCGATGCGAAGCTTGAGTTCTGTTTGCATTTACGAACCAACCGCTAACGTCGACTGCGCCAGACCGCCGAAGCGACGCTCGCGGCAGGCGAATTTCTCGAGCGCAGACAGAAACGTCTCACGCGTGAAGTCTGGCCAAAGCTCCGGAACGAACAGCAGTTCGGAATAGGCTCCCTGCCAAAGAAGAAAGTTTGAAAGCCGTTCTTCGCCGCTGGTGCGAATAATGAGATCCGGATCGGGAATGCCGGCCGTATCGAGCGAAGCGGCGATGCGCTCAGGCGTTATGTCCTCTGGCCGCAGACGGCCTTCGGCAACTTCAGTTGCCAGGCGGCGCATGGCGCGCGTCATCTCGTCACGCGCACCATAGTTGAAGGCGATCACCAGCGTAATGCCGGTATTCCCGCTCGTCGTCTCCTCAGCCTCGATCAGCAGGGGCAGGATGTCGCCGCGCAGGTTCGATCGCTCCCCGATGACGCGGATGCGAACGTTCTCGCGGTGCAGGTCGGCAAGGTCGCGACGAATGAAGGCCTTGAGCAAGCCCATCAGATCCGTCACTTCGGCCTGCGGCCTGTTCCAGTTTTCGGACGAGAAGGCAAACAGCGTGAGGTAACGGATCCCCGCTTCAGCCGCCGTCTTCACCGCGTCACGAACCGCTTCAACACCCTTGCGGTGTCCCATCGTGCGCGGCAGACCGCGCGCATTCGCCCAGCGCCCGTTGCCATCCATGATGATGGCAACGTGTTCCGGAACGGTGATCGGGATGAGATTTTGCATAAGGCGTCCGCGAAAGGAGACTCAGATCAAGAGCAGATCAGACCTGCATGATTTCCTTTTCCTTATCGACGAGCAAGCGGTCGATATCGGAAATCGTTTCATCGGTCATCTTTTGCACCCGCTCAGACTGAGCACGGCTAATATCCTGTCCGATGTCGCCATCCTTTTCGGCTTTTTTCAGGTCGTCCATACCATCGCGCCGAACATGGCGGACCGCGACCTTGGCCTTCTCGGCATAGTCGTGCGCCACCTTGACCAGCGACTTGCGGCGCTCCTCGTTGAGTTCAGGCAGCGGGATGCGCAGGTTCTGGCCGTCGATGATCGGGTTCAGGCCGAGGTTCGATTCGCGGATGCCACGGTCGACAGCGCCGACCATCTGCTTGTCCCATACCGAAACGGACAGCATGCGCGGTTCCGGCACGGTGATGTTTGCCACCTGATTGAGCGGAACACGCGAGCCGTAGGCTTCAACGGTTACCGGATCGAGAACATTCGCCGACGCGCGGCCGGTGCGCAGCGACGCGATATCGCTCTTGAATGCGGAGATAGCGCCGTCCATGCGACGCTTCAGTTCCTTCAGGTCTACACCTTCACTCATGGCTGGAAACTCCCGTTCTGTCTTTCATCGGCCGATAGCCGTCTTGCAGCTCTTAATTGTCGGTAACGATGGTGGCGCGGCCGCCACCCGTCAATATTTCAGCGAAGCCACCCTTCTCGTGGATCGAGAAGACGACGATCGGAATGGCGTTCTCGCGTGCGAGCGCCACCGCTGCCACGTCCATGACCGCGAGGCCCTTTTCCAGGACTGCGCTGTGGGTCAGGCGGTCGAAGCGTGTGGCCGTCGGATCCTTCTTCGGATCAGCGGAATAAATGCCGTCGACCTGCGTGCCCTTGAAGATCGCCTGTGCGCCCATTTCGGCGGCGCGCAAGGCAGCGGCAGAATCGGTCGTGAAGAACGGATTGCCCGTGCCGCCTGCAAAGATCACAACGCGTCCGAGCGACAGATGATAAAGCGTTGCGCGCTGCGAGAAGCTCTCGCAGATTTCCGGCATTGCGATTGCCGAGAGCACCACCGTGTCGATGTCGAGCTTGCGCAGAGACGTCGCCAGCGCCAGCGCGTTGATGACGGTCGCCAGCATGCCCATATGGTCGCCAGTTACCCGGTCGCCGCCCTTGGAGGCAACGGCCACGCCGCGGAAGATGTTGCCGCCGCCAACGACGACGCCCACTTCGACGCCCATGGCGCGTGCTTCGGCAATGTCGGCGGCAATGCGGTCGGCAACCGCCACATCGATACCGAAGCCCTGGCTTCCCATCAGGGCTTCACCGGAGGCTTTGAGTAGAACACGCTTGTAGATTGGCTCGGCCGACATCATCGCTCCTGAACAGATCGGTACGCGGGCGCACAAAACGGCGCGCTGCGTATAAGGACATATTGCGCTACCCGGTTTCAACCGCTGCGGAGCTTTTTCCGGCGGGTCCGGCGCATTGACGAAGCCGGATACACGAAGGGCACCGCGTTGTCACGCGATGCCCCAAGGTTTTCCAAACAAGGGTGAAGAAATCAGCCCTTGGCGACAGCCGCAACTTCGGCTGCGAAGTCCGATTCTTCCTTCTCGACGCCTTCGCCGAGCAGAAGGCGCGCCATGCCGGTCACTTCGATCGGTGCGCCAGCGAGCTTTTCAGCGTCCTTGACGGCCTGACCGACGGTGATTTCCGGGTTCATGACGAAGGCCTGCGACAGCAGGGCGACTTCTTCGAAGAACTTGCGCATACGGCCTTCGACCATCTTTTCGATGATGTTGTCCGGCTTGCCCGAAGCGCGCGACTGTTCGATGAACACGTTGCGCTCGCGCTCGGCGACAGCGGCGTCGACTTCGTCGGCGCGGATTGCCAGCGGGTTGGTGGCAGCAATGTGCATGGCGACCTGACGACCGACCGAGAACAGAACTTCCTTGTCGCCAACCGACTTCAGCGCAACGAGAACGCCGAGCTTGCCGATGCCGTCGCCGGCAGCGTTGTGGATGTAGGTGGCAACGACGCCATCTTCGACCTTGAGCAAGGCTGCGCGGCGAAGCGTCATGTTCTCGCCGATCGTGGCAATCGCGTCCTTGATCGTCTCGTCGACCGACTTGCCGGTTGCCGGGTAGTTGGCATTGGCAATGGCTTCGACAGAACCGTCGGTGCCGAGCGCGACGTTGGCAACGCCACGAACGAGTTCCTGGAAGGCTTCGTTGCGGGCAACGAAGTCGGTCTCCGAGTTGACTTCGACGACAACGGCCTTGACGCCGCCGCTGACAATACCGATGAGGCCTTCAGCAGCCGTGCGGCCCGACTTCTTGTCGGCCTTGGCGATGCCCTTGGCACGCAGCCAGTCGATCGCAGCTTCCATGTCGCCGTTGGTTTCGGCGAGCGCCTTCTTGCAATCCATCATGCCTGCGCCGGTCTTTTCGCGCAGTTCCTTCACCATTGCTGCAGTTACACTCATCTTTTTGCCTCTTTGTCTGTTTGGCTGGCGCGCTGCCCGCAAGTGGCGCGGCACCAGGAGGTGTGGCAGGGGAATGGCTTGCGTATGTGACACCGTGATGAACGCGCCCACCGCGATGATATCCGGGGCGCGGATCGCCGGCCCAAGCCGCTTCATCCCTCGCTGAAAAGAACAAGGCCGTTCAGACTTTTCATCACAAACGGCCTCGCCCCGACATTAGATTGGTGCGGCGGTTCATGCCCGCCGCGCCTTCCGATCAGGCTTCGGAGGCTTCGTCGAGCGCCGGCTCGATCATAGCTTCAGCCGATGCGCCGAGATCGCGGCCCGATGCGCCCTGCTGACGGGCAATGCCGTCGATGGCTGCACGAGCGATGAGATCGCAGTAAAGAGCGATCGCACGCGAGGCGTCGTCATTGCCCGGGATCGGGTAGTCGATCTGGTCCGGATCGCAGTTGGAGTCGATAACGGCAACAACCGGGATGCCAAGACGCTTGGCTTCGTCGATTGCAATCGATTCCTTGTTGGTGTCGATGATGAACATCAGGTCCGGCGTGCCGCCCATGTCGCGGATACCGCCGAGAGCGCGGTTGAGCTTTTCGCGTTCGCGCTCGAGGTTCAGGCGCTCCTTCTTCGTGAAGCCCGAAGCTTCCGAAGCGAGGATTTCGTCGAGCTTGCGCAGGCGCTGGATCGAGTTCGAAATCGTCTTCCAGTTGGTCATCATGCCGCCGAGCCAGCGAGCATTGACGTAGTACTGGGCCGAACGCTTGGCGGCGTCAGCAATGATTTCCGAAGCCTGGCGCTTGGTGCCGACGAACAGAACGCGGCCGCCGTTGGCGACGGTGTCGCTTACGATCTGCAGGGCGCGCGACAGCATCGGAACCGTCTGTGCGAGGTCGATGATGTGAACGTTGTTACGATCGCCGAAGATGTAGGGCTTCATCTTCGGGTTCCAGCGATGCGTCTGGTGGCCGAAGTGAACACCAGCTTCAAGCAGCTGGCGCATGCTAAAATCAGGCAATGCCATGCCTTTTCTCCTTTTCCGGTTGAACCTCCGCGAGACGTCGAGCTCATCTTTCGAAAAGCCCACCGGCGGAACGATCCGGATTTCTCCCGGAACATCCCATGCCTCACGTGTGGAATGGGCAGCCCCTTAGCGGCTACTGCCCGACAAATCAAGACTTGAAGTCTGTTTTTGTCATATCGACTACTTGCATTCCTCCGATTTGAAGACTTCGAGGTCGGCAAGCTTGCCGCTCAGCACGAAGTCGCCGTAATCCATCGTCAGGTCGCGGGTGATGCCGTTTTCGTAGAGTTTGAACGACATGCGGTAGATCGGCAGCGCGTCGCTGCTGTTGTCGTCGTTGAAATAGGAAATGGTGACCGGCCAATAATTCTCGGCGCCGAGCTTGCCGGCCTTGCCTGCATCCGGCTCATCGGGCGCCGGTTTACGCGACTTGCCGACGAAGGTCGAGGTGATCAGCGTCTTGTCGCCCGAATCGGAACCATCGAAGATCCGTGCCTCGAAAAAGCTCTCGCCCTTCTTGGCACGATCGATGACTTCGACCATGTGCTGGGTCGGAAACCGGCTTGCAGCCAGCTCGACCTCGCGCTTGTCCGGCGCGGTCAGCTCGACCTTGACGCCGGTCTTGTCGTCATGGGCCGTGCCGCGCACCTCCTTGTCGAGCTTTTCGTCGGTGAAGGAGCGGGTCAGAAAGCGGAAGTTGCCCGACTTCAGATCCTCATAGGTGGTCGTCTGCTGGTCGGTCATGCGCGTTTCTTCGCCGGTATTCACCTGCGTCACGAAACGGAAGCTGACCGTATACCCCTCGCAGGCCGATCCGTTGAACTCGTAGACCATGCGGCCGTACATGCCGGAGATACCCGAGCGGTCGGAAGCGTCTTTGAGTTCGAGATCGTAGACCGCCCGATGTGGCACGAGGACACTGGCGCTTGCCGTACCGACGCCCGAAACCGTCATCACCGCGAAGCAGGCGCTGCCTAAACTGGCGAGACCGAAGCCTTTACGAAACATCCGTTTCCTCCTGTTGGACTCGCCGGCAATGCTATAAACAAGCTTTCGGCAGAAGCGAGGCGTCACCACATTTAAATGCCGCATCCCGCTGCGATCCGGTCTGAATGCCGGATTTTAACACAAAAGACAACAACGGAGCTTTCCATGTCCGCAGAGATCGAAACGCGCCTCAAGGACCTCGGCGTCACCCTTCCCCAGGCTGCAGCCCCGGCGGCGAACTATGTGCCCTACGTCATCAGCGGCTCGATGCTCTACATCTCCGGACAGCTGCCAATGGAAGGCGGAAAGATCGCCGTTACCGGCCATGTGGGCAAGGACGTTGACGTCGCGGGCGCCCAGCGCGCCGCCGAACTCTGCGCGATCAACATTCTGGCACAAGCCAAATCCGCACTTGGCGGCGACCTCGGCCGCATCCGCCGGCTGGTCAAGATCAACGGCTTCGTTGCCTCGACACCAGAGTTCATCGAACAGCATCTCGTCCTCAACGGCGCATCCAACCTGCTTGCAAACGTCCTTGGCGACGCCGGCAAGCACGCGCGCGCTGCCGTCGGCATGGCCGCCCTGCCCTTCAATGCCGCCGTCGAGATCGACGCGGTCATCGAGATCGCGTGATCGGGTGCCGGGCATGACAGATATTTCCTGGCTGAAAGCTCAACCGATCGCCCATCGCGGCTATCACGACATGAACAAGCAAGTCTGGGAAAACACGCTTTCGGCGTTTTCCCGCGCTGTTGATGCCGGCTTTGCGATCGAATGCGACCTGCAATACACCGCCGACAGCGTGCCGGTCGTCTTCCACGACGACGACACCGAGCGGCTGTGCGGCATCAAGGGTGACGTGCGATCGAGGACGGCCGGCGAGCTCGGCCTGATGTCCATCGGCGGAACGAAGGACAGGGTGCCAACGCTGTCGCAAATGCTTCGGCTCGTCAAAGGGCGCGTGCCGCTCATCATCGAGCTCAAGGGACGCAAGGACGACGACGAGGGGTTTGCCGCCGCCGTCCTGGAAACGCTCGAAGGCTACAAAGGCCATGTCGCCCTCATGAGCTTCGACCATTGGTTGCTCAAGGATCTGAAAGCGCTCGATGCACCCTATCCGCTCGGGTTGACCGCCGAGGGGGCAAGGCCGGAGACCTTCTTCGTGCATGAAGAGGCCATGCAACTCGGCCTCGACTTCATCTCCTACCACTACGGCCATCTGCCGAACTCGTTCATCACCAAGGAACGTACGCTCGGCCGAACGATCATCACCTGGACCGTTCGCGACAGGCAGGCTGAAGAATATACCTACGCCAACGCCGATCAGATGACCTTCGAGGGTTTCGACCCGCGGGAGGCATTGATTTCCTGAGCTCATGTCCGACGCCGTCACCATCCGCATAGAGCAATCCTTCTCCGAGATACCGGCGGCGCGCTGGAACATGCTTTCCGGCGCGGCGAAGGGACGAGACGGGGCGGTCTACAACCCGTTCGTCTCGCACGCCTATCTCTCGGCGCTGGAGGAATCGGGTTCGGCCACGGCCAAAAGCGGCTGGCTCGGCCAACACCTGCTGATGGAGGGCGCTGACGGAGAGCTTCTTGGGGCGCTCGTCTGCTATCTGAAAAACCATAGCCAGGGCGAATATGTCTTCGACCACGGCTGGGCGGATGCGTTCGAGCGCGCCGGCGGTCGTTATTACCCCAAACTTCAAGGCTCCATTCCCTTCACGCCCGCAACCGGACCGAGGCTCCTGACGGTTTCGGGCCAAGACGGCTCGCCCGTACAGGACGGGCTTGCGGCAGGTCTGAAGGAGCTTGCACGGCGGCATGACGCCTCATCGGCGCATGTGACCTTCGTCCCGGATGCCGAGATGCCGGTATTCGAACGGGCAGGTTTCCTGCATCGAACCGACCAGCAGTTCCATTTCCTGAACGAAGGCTATGGCACGCACGGCGAATTCCTGGAAACGCTGGCATCCAGAAAGCGCAAGGCCCTGAAGAAGGAGCGTCGCGCCGCACTCGAAAACGGCATCACGATCGACTGGTTGACCGGCAGCGATCTGACGGAAGCAATCTGGGACCAGTTCTTCACGTTCTACATGGACACCGGCGACCGCAAATGGGGGCGCCCCTATCTCACCCGCGCCTTCTATTCGCTGATCGGCGAGCGCATGGCGGACGACATTGTGCTGGTGATGGCACGGCGCAACGGCCGCTATATCGCAGGCGCGATCAACTTCATCGGCGGCGACGCGCTCTATGGCCGCCACTGGGGCTGCATCGAGGAGCACCCCTTCCTGCATTTCGAAGTCTGCTATCACCAGGCCATCGATTTCGCCATCGCAAAGTGCCTCAAACGCGTGGAAGCCGGCGCGCAGGGCGAGCACAAGCTCGCCCGCGGCTACATGCCGGTCACGACGCATTCAGCGCACTACATCAGCCATCCCGGCCTCGCCCGGGCGGTCTCGGACTATCTCGTTCGCGAACGAAGGGATGTGGAAGAGACGGCTGAGTTTCTTGCCGAACACGGCCCTTTCCGCAAAGGTGAGCGCCAGGACGATTGAACCGCTCTCGGCGCTGGCCGGATCCAATCTACGAGGAAATACAATGAGCGTTTACGACACCAACAACATCTTCGCGAAGATCCTGCGGGGCGAGATCCCGTCGCACCGGGTCTACGAGGACGATGCGACGATCGCCTTCATGGATGTGATGCCGCAGGCTGAAGGCCACATACTGGTCGTCCCCAAAGCCGCTTCCCGCAATCTGCTGGATGCCGACGCTACGAGCCTGCCGGCACTGATCACCGCCGTTCAGAAAATCGCCGTCGCAGCCAAGGAAGCCTTCGACGCCGACGGCGTGACGATCATGCAGTTCAACGAGGCTCCTGCCGGCCAGTCCGTCTTCCACCTGCACTTCCACGTTATCCCGCGGCGCGACGGAATTCCGCTGAAGCCGCATTCCGGCACGATGGAAGATGGCGCGGTATTGGCCGCCAACGCCGAGAAAGTGCGCCAGGCACTTTAAATGCGAATCTGACGGTCGCACCAGCGGCCGTCACCGGCTGCGTATTGAGCCCCTAAAGTATGTCCCGCAAAAGTGTTCAGCGGTTTTGCGATAACGACATACGCAAAAACAAAAGCTTAAAGCGCATCAAGTGAATCTGAAAGATCGCGACGCACTTTAGAAGCCCAGCCACCATAGGCCTGCAGCCAACGTTGCGATCGTTGTTGCTATGCCGATTGCCGGTTTGCGGCCAAGCAGGAAGAATGCCGTTGCCCCTATCGCGACGGCTCCCAGACGCAGCCATAACGGCGATTGCTCAAGAACGCCTGTCGGATAGAGTATGAGCTTGGCAATGACGGCTGCGACGAGCGCAGTCGCCACCGCCCTCACCCAGTTCAATGCCTCGGAATCGTCGCGCAGCCGGTTTCCGGCGATAACACCCAGCCAGCGCCAGATGTCGGTCGCGAGCCAGCCGGCGATCGCGATGAAGGCGTAGGCCCACCAACCGTCCTGCCAGGTCATGCGCCGATCTCCCGGCGACGGCGCCAGAGCCCTTCCACCGCCCAGGCCAGCGTGCCGCCGCCAACGCCTGCGAGCAGGATGTCAAATTCAGGGGCGAGCCAATAGAACAGCGGACTGGCGATAAGACCGAAGAGCAGCGCGATGTAGACCACCGGATGACGTGCCGAATGCCAGATCGAAGCCAGGAAGTAGATCGGCGTCAGGAAGAACAGGCAGCCGGCGACAATCGGCGGAAAATCGGCGACAAAGTGATAGACGATGGCGACCAACACCATGTTGGCGACGACGAGCGTGATGCCAAAGCCGGCGAAGAAGGCAACGCGCTTCTCGCGTGGCACCGCCTGCACCTTTTCCATGGCAAAGACCCAGGCGGTGATCGCGACAAAGTGCGACAAGAACAGCAGTAGCCATGTCGGCGTTTTCGCTGTGCGCAGCTCCGGAATGAGTGCTGCAACCATCGGCATCAACCGGACAGACGAAAGCGACACAGCGAGGAAAGCAGCCGCGAGACTGGCACCGCTCATCATCGAACTGACGAGAATGACCTTGGCCGGCAGTGCCCACACCATGCCGGTCATGAAAACGACCTGCTCCGGCGGAATTCCAGCCTGAGCCGTCAGGGAACAGAAGCCGACGAAGGACAGCATCAGGATAAAGGCCGGAAGGCTGAACAGGCCACGCATCCCAGTCAGAAACCAGACGACCGACGACTGGTCGTTTTCATCACTCTTCATCAGTCATTCCGGGATTGTTTTCATTCAGAGAAACGCTGCCGGATGAGACCATCCGGCAGCGCCAAACATCATGCCCGATCGGGCTACTTCTTGCGTGGCACCTTCGGCACCGTCTTGCCCTTTCGTGGGCTCGCCTCGCCGGCAGCCTTACCGTCGTCGTCCGAAGACGACTTGGTTGCTACCTTCTTCGGCTTGGCCTTCGGTGCCGGTTCAGCGCCGACGGCTTCCTTTTCCTCGGCCTTCTTCGGTTTGGCGCTCTTCATCGCGGGGCGGGTCACTTCCGCCTTCGGCCTGATTGGCGCCGTTTCCGGAACGGCATCAAGCAGCAACCCCTTGGTTCCGTCGGCCTTCGTGCCGATCGTCACGCGCAGTACGCCGCCCTTCTTCAACTTGCCGAACAGAATCTCGTCGGCGAGCGGTTTCTTGATGTGCTCCTGGATGACGCGGGCGAGCGGCCGCGCACCCATCTTCTCGTCGTAGCCCTTCTCGGCAAGCCACGCGATGGCATCGGGCGCCAGATCGAACGTGACGTTGCGTTCGGCCAACTGGGTTTCCAGCTGCATGACGAACTTCTGCACGACCTGATGGATTACCGGCGTCGGCAGCGATGCGAACGGGATGACCGCATCGAGACGGTTGCGGAACTCGGGCGTGAACAGGCGGTTCAACGCTTCTTCGTCCTCGCCGGTGCGCTTGGACGACCCGAAGCCGATAGCGGCCCGTGCCATTTCCGAAGCGCCCGCATTGGTCGTCATGATCAGGATGACGTTACGGAAGTCGATCTTCTTGCCGTTGTGATCCGTGAGCGAGCCATGGTCCATGACCTGCAGCAGGATGTTGAACAGGTCTGGATGCGCCTTCTCGATTTCGTCAAGCAGCAGCACGCAATGCGGATGCTGGTCGACGCCATCGGTCAGAAGGCCGCCCTGGTCGAAGCCGACATAGCCGGGAGGTGCACCGAGCAGACGCGATACGGTGTGCCGCTCCATGTATTCCGACATATCGAAACGTAGGAGCTCGACGCCGAGCGACGTCGCAAGCTGCTTGGCGACTTCGGTCTTGCCGACGCCGGTCGGACCGGAGAAGACGTAGCAGCCGATCGGCTTGTTCGGTTCACGCAGGCCCGCGCGGGCGAGCTTGATCGACGAGGCAAGCGCCTCGATCGCCAGATCCTGGCCGTAGACGACGGAACGCAGTTCCTTCTCGAGGTTGGCCAGCACCGCCTCGTCGTCCTTGGAGACGGTCTTCGGCGGAATGCGGGCCATTGTCGCGACGGTGGCTTCGATCTCCCGCTCGGTGATCAGCTTGCGGCGCTTGCTGACCGGCAGCAACATCTGGGCTGCACCGGATTCGTCGATCACGTCGATCGCCTTGTCCGGCAGCTTGCGGTCGTTGATGTAGCGGGCCGAAAGCTCGACCGCCGCCTTGATCGCCTCGTTCGAGTATTTCAGATGATGATAATCCTCGAAGTAGGGCTTCAGGCCTTTCATGATCTCGATGGTATCGGCGATCGTCGGCTCGTTGACGTCGATCTTCTGGAAGCGGCGCACCAGCGCGCGGTCCTTTTCGAAGAACTGCCGGTATTCCTTGTAGGTGGTCGACCCGATGCAGCGGATCGCGCCCGACGAAAGCGCAGGCTTCAACAGGTTCGACGCATCCATAGCGCCGCCTGAGGTGGCGCCGGCACCGATGACCGTATGGATTTCATCGATGAACAGCACCGCACCCGGGTAGTCCTCGAGTTCCTTGACGACCTGCTTCAGGCGCTCTTCGAAATCGCCGCGATAGCGCGTTCCGGCCAGCAGCGTGCCCATGTCGAGCGAAAAGATCGTCGCGTCCTGGAGCGCCTCCGGCACCTTCTTTTCGATGATGCGCTTGGCAAGGCCCTCGGCGATCGCCGTCTTGCCGACGCCGGGGTCGCCGACATAGAGCGGGTTGTTCTTCGAACGGCGGCAGAGAACCTGGATCGTGCGGTTGACCTCGGCGTGGCGGCCGATCAGAGGATCGATCTTGCCGGACTTCGCCTTTTCGTTGAGATTGACGCAATAGGCCGTCAGGGCATCCTGCTGCTTTTTGGCGCTTGCCTCTTCGTTTTCGCGTGCAGGCTTCTGCTCGGATTCGTGTTCCTCAGCTCCGCGCACCGGACGTGCCTCGGAGCTTCCCGGCCGTTTGCCGATACCGTGCGAGATGAAGTTGACCGCGTCGTAGCGCGTCATCTCCTGCTCCTGCAGGAAATAGGCGGCATGGCTCTCGCGCTCGGCGAAGATGGCAACGAGAACGTTCGCCCCCGTCACTTCCTCGCGTCCGGACGATTGGACATGAATGACGGCGCGCTGGATGACGCGCTGGAAACCGGCGGTCGGCTTCGAATCCTCGTCATAGCCGGTGATCAGGTTCGACAATTCGTTGTCGACATAATCTGTCACGGTCTTGCGCAGCGTCTCGAGATTGACGTTGCACGCGCCCATCACGGCCGCTGCGTCGGCATCGTCGATCAATGCCAGAAGCAGATGCTCAAGCGTCGCATATTCGTGGTGGCGCTCGTTGGCAAAAGTCAGTGCCTGGTGCAGCGCCTTTTCGAGGCTGGGCGAAAATGTTGGCACGTTAGTTCCTCATTTCTTTTCCATGACGCATTGCAACGGATGCTGATGCTGGCGGGCGAAATCCATCACCTGCGTCACCTTCGTTTCGGCGACTTCGTACGTAAAGACGCCGCACTCCCCCACACCGTGATTGTGGACGTGGAGCATAATGCGAGTCGCCTCTTCCGGGTTCTTCTGAAAAAAACGTTCCAGAATGTGGATGACAAACTCCATTGGCGTGTAATCGTCATTCAAAAGCAGAACGCGATACAAACTCGGCTTCTTGGTCTTCGGCTTGGTGCGCGTGATGACGGAGGTGCTGCGATTGCTTCCGCCTCCTTCGTCGTCGCTTCCTTGCTGCATCCGGACCGGCATGGCGATCATTCGTGTCTTTTCCTTAGTACAAGCCGCGGATCCATCTGATGTGGCCGCAGCGTGCTTGCCCTTTATCTAATGGTTCGTTTCTAGATTTTAAGACCGAACCAACGCACTGCAATCATAATCGCACGGAGAGGCAGAAGATTGATCAACTTTCTTCGATCCACCGCGAAGTGCGCGAAACAGCAAAAAGGCCGGTCGCTGTATCGGCGACCGGCCTTCCAAATGACGGCAATGATCCGTTGCGTTACGCGGCAGCAGCAGCCTTGACCGCTGCGGTTGCCTTGGCAACCGGCGCTTCGTACGGCTTGTAGGCGTCCTTGGCGAGGTCGGCATACATCTCGCCGATCTTGGTTGCCTCGGCAAAGAAGCCTTCATAGCTCGACTTCAGGAAATTGGTCTGCAGTTCGAAGGCCGTCTCGACGCTCTTGACGCTGGAGAGCTTCTCCACATGGGCAACGCTGTCTTCGAAGGACTTCTTGGAAAAATCGGCAGCCTCGGTCGCAATGGCCTGAAGGCCCTTGGTCCAGGCGGAATAGCTTTTCACAGCCACGTCAATGGCTTCTTTGCTTTTCTTGTTTGCATCATCGAAGTTGAACATCGGGTGTCTCCTTAGTGACGGCCTGATCTGAAGGCTTTAGTTTATGTGCACTGCACAAAAAGTCAAGTCCAGCGTGCAGTGCAATAAAACACAATACTTGCAACAGCTTGATGAAAAAACGCAGCCGACGTTCAAAATTCTTCGACTTTACGCCCTGAAAAAACATGAAAGCATTGAAAAACCCGGCGCGATCGCTCGCCACCGGGTCATTTCCTGAAACCATCGATCAGCGACTTAGAGGTCGATGTCAAGGATCGCCATGGAGAAGTTGTAGGACAGTTCGCCATCTTCTTCGTCGCGGAAGACGACGCCGAGGAATTCGTCACCGAGATAGACTTCAGCCGACTCGTCCTTCTTCGGGCGAGCCTTGACGACCATCGACTGGTTGAACGTGCGCTTGAGGTAGGCTTCAAGCTTGCGGATTTCTTCGGGCTTCAAATGTCTTCTCCGTAGCCGTTTTTGATGTGCGGCGCTTCTCGCACGCTGCATTGGCGGGTGTAAACCCCTCGAAAGCAGCTACGCACCGGTTCCCGATGGTTCAAATTTCGAAGCTGCTCAGGATCTGGTCCATCTGGCGCGACGGTTCGGAACACCCGGCTTCGCCGACGACCTTGGCGGGAACGCCCGCAACCGTCGTTTTCGGCGGCACCGGTTTGAGGACGACCGAGCCGGCAGCAATGCGCGAGCAGTGGCCGATGTGGATATTGCCGAGGATCTTGGCGCCTGCACCGATCAGCACGCCGTCGGCGATCTTCGGATGACGGTCGCTGCCTTCCTTGCCGGTGCCGCCAAGCGTGACCCCATGCAGGATTGAAACGTTGTCGCCGATGACAGCGGTTTCGCCGACCACCAGCCCGGTGGCGTGATCGAGGAAGATACCGCGGCCGATCCGGGCAGCCGGATTGATGTCGGTCTGGTAGACGCTGGATGCCCTGCTCTGCAGATAGAACGCGAAATCCCGGCGCCCGCGCTTCAGGAGCCAATGGGCGAGACGGTGCGTCTGGATCGCGTGAAAGCCTTTGAAGTAAAGCACGGGCTCAAGGAAGCGGGTGCAGGCCGGGTCTCGATCGTAGACGGCCTGGATGTCGACGCGCAGGATCGCGGCCCATTCCGGCCAATCCTCCAGCATTTCGGCAAATGTCTGCCGCAGCAGGTTCGCCTGCAGATCGGGATGATCGAGGCGCTCGCAGATACGGTAGATGACGCTTTCTTCCAGCGAATGCTGGTTGACGACCGTCGAATAGAGGAACGCTGCCAGCATCGGATCCTGCTCGGCGGCAAGACGGGCCTCCTCGCGCAGGCTGCTCCAGATCGGGTCCATCAACTTGAGGGATTCCGTCTGACGAAGTTCGGTCGTCGCGACCATCGTCGCACTCCTTCTTAATCGGTCGATGCCTTCAATATAGGGGAAATCCGGCAGGACATAAATGGCCGGGCCACAGTTCGACCAGAGGTCGTAGACACACCTAAGCTCGCCCCACCTCTTCGAGAAATTCGAGTACCGCCTTCTTGAACACCCGATCACCGACCGCAAGCATATGGTCCCTGCCCGGAATATCAAGCGCACAGGCATTCGGCATCAGGTCTGCAAGTTCCTGCGGCGAGCCGGCGATATCGTCCGTTGTGCCGACGCCGATCAAGGTCGGAGCGTCGATGCGGCCCATATCCTCGGCGGTCAGAAGGTCACGCGACGTCGATATGCAGGCGGCCAGTGCCTGACGATCGCTCTTGGTCTGGTCGGCAAACGCGCGGAACATGCGGCCGCGTGCATGCGTCACCACATCGAGCGACGGCGCAACCAGCGCGTCGGCGATCGGGTCCCAATCGCCGACCCCGGTGACCATGCCCATACCGAGGCCACCGAACACCAGAGAGCGCACGCGGTCGGGATGGGCAAGCGCCAGGAATGCGGAGATGCGCGCGCCCATCGAATAGCCCATCACATGCGCCTCTGCGATGCCGAGATGCCCGAGCAGTGCGACCGCATCGCCGGCCATCTGCTGGGGATGGTAGAGGGCTGGATCGTATGGCTTGCTACTTTTGCCATGGCCACGGTTGTCGAACGCGATTACCCGGTAACCGGCATCGCCAAGCGTCTTCAGCCAGCCGGGAAAAACCCAGTTGACGTTGGCGCTCGAAGCAAAGCCGTGAACGAGCAGGATCGGCGCACCGGAAGGATCGCCCTCGTCGAAGAAGGCGATATCCAGCCCTTCATGCGTGAAGTGCGAAAATGGCGGCGGATTGAGATCCATCATTCTGGTCCTTGAGGCGGCATCGGTTTGGCGCAACCTAATTTGTCGTCCCGTAGAGGGGAACCCCGGCCCGGCAAAAACCACAGGTGCGGCGTGTTTGCCGCTACACTTTTGCAACAAAGCTCACTATGGTGCCGGCAAATTCGACCCTCAAAGACTTGCATACATCGGAGCATGACATGGCCGGCCACAGCATCCCCCATTTCCAGAATGACGGCGGACATCAGGCAATCGAGATCGGCGTCAAGGAATTCATGTGCACCGGCGCGTCCGTTCCCTACGACCACCCGCACATCTTCATCGACATGGGCGACGACAATGAAAAGGTCTGCTCCTACTGCTCGACGCTCTATCGCTACAATCCGAAGCTGAAGGCGACCGAAACCAACCCGCCGGGCTGTCTCTTCACCTTCCAGGCGACCTGATACCCGCGCGGATGTCAACCGCGGTCGCGATCGTCGGTGCCGGCATCGGCGGGCTCACGGCGGCCCTGTGCCTCGCGCATCGCGGCTTCGACGTCGACATTATCGAACAGGCGGCCGTTCTGACCGAAGTCGGCGCCGGGCTTCAGCTTTCCCCGAATGCATCGCGCATCCTCAGCGAACTCGGCTTGCTCGACGCGCTCGAATCCGTCTGGACCGAGCCGGATGCGATCACGCTCGTCGATGGAAAGTCGCTTCGCGCGCTTGCACGCGTTCCCTCGGGGCGTTTTGCCCGTGACCGCTGGAGCGCGCCCTACGGCGTGTTACACCGGGCAAGCCTTCAACGAATCCTGATTGCCGCCGTGACGGCCGAGCCGCGCTGCCGTCTCCACCTGGGACACCGCATCGAAGGCGATGCCGAACAGGCGATTGCCTCCACTACCGGGCGGACGCCGGCGCTGATCATCGGTGCCGATGGCATCTGGTCGCGCCTGCGCAATGCGATTGCGGGTGCTGGCACCGTCCAGTTTTCGGGCAATGTCGCCTGGCGCATGACGGTCACGCGCGCTGCCGTCGACAACCTTCTGCAGCCGGATCGCGTTACCGCCTTTCTTGGCGCACGGGCGCATCTTGTCGCCTATCCCCTGCGAGAAATTGGCGGCTTCAACCTGGTTGCGATCATCGAAGGCAAGGAAACCGACGGCGTCTGGGTCGGCAAGGATTCCGAAGTCAGGCGTCGCGACTACCTTGACGCCTTCTCAACCTGGAACAACGGCCTGCAAACATTGCTGAAAAACGCCGACGCGCCGACCTATTGGCCACTTTGCACAGTGACTGACGGCGCTTGGCAGGATGGGCGAAAGATCGTTCTGATCGGGGACGCTGCCCATGCGATGACGCCGTTTGCGGCGCAAGGCGCTGCCATGGCGATCGAAGATGCAGACGCACTTGCAGCCTGCCTCAGCAGCGCAAACGACATCAGCGAAGCGCTGAGGGCCTTCGAGGCCACACGCCGGCCACGCATCGCCCAAGTGCGCCGCCGCGCCGCTTTCAACCGCTTCGCCTACCACGCCCGCGGCCCGTTCCGGCTCGGGCGAGATATCGTCCTGTCGATGAAGGGTCCGGAAGCGCTCGCAGCCGATTTCGATTGGCTCTACGGCTACGGCGCTCCCGAACGCTAAAAACGGTCAGACTGCCCTTGCTGCGGCAAGTCCCGCCTCGATATCCCGGCGAATATCGGCAACATCCTCAAGACCGATCTGCAGGCGAAGGACCGGCCCCTCGGTCGGCGCCAACGCCACCTTTCGATCCGACAGGCCAACGTGAAGCGCCAGACTTTCGAAGCCGCCCCAGGAATATCCAAGGCCGAACAGCGACAGCGCATCGAGGAACGCGTGCGCCTTCGCCTTGAAGCGCTCGGGGCTTTCAGCTTTCAGCACGAAGGAAAAGATGCCGCTCGCCCCGGTAAAATCGCGCTTCCAGAGGTCGTGGCCGGGGAAGCTCGGAAGCGCCGGATGCAGAACGCGGGCAACCTCATCACGGCCTTCCAGCCACGTGGCGAGCGACAGCGCGCTTTCCTGGTGCCGCTCGAGGCGGATGCCCATGGTGCGCAGCCCGCGCAGGATCTGGTAGCTGTCATCCGGAGACACGCAGACGCCGAGCGTGACCATGGCTTCCGTCAGCGCCGGCCAATGGGCGGCGTTGGCGGAGACCGTGCCGAGCAGCACGTCGGAATGGCCTGAGGGATATTTGGTGGAAGCATGGATCGACACGTCGACGCCATGGTCGAGCGGTTTGAAATAGACCGGTGTCGCCCAGGTGTTGTCCATGGTGACAACGCAGCCGTGGCGGTGCGCGACGTCGGCTATCGCCCGGATATCCTGCATCTCGAACGTATTGGAGCCTGGCGCCTCCGTATGAACCAGGCGCGTGTTCGGGCGAACCAGGCTTTCGATCGCAGCGCCAATCATCGGGTCGTAATATTCGACGGTAACGCCGAGACGCTTCAGCATCGTGTCGCAGAAATGCCGGGTCGGGAAATAGACCGAATCGACGATGAGCGCATGGTCGCCGGACGAGAGATAGGCGAGGAACGGCACGGTGACGGCAGCAAGGCCCGAGGGAACGAGGATCGTGCCTGCAGCTCCCTCGAGCTCGTTGATCGCGTCACAGAGCGCATCCGTCGTCGGTGTGCCACGGGTGCCGTAGGTGTATTTCTGCTCGCGCGTCTCCATCGCCCTGGCGTTCGGGAACAGCACCGTGGACGCGTGAACGACCGGTGGATTGACGAAACCGAAATAGTCGGAAGGTTTGTTTCCGGTATGGGCCAGTCGGGTGTTGATACCCATCTTGCCATTCACATTGCCGCTGTCTGCCATTGAATATTCCGATGTTGAAAAACCGATCCGGAACTCTTCGAACGCCCTACAACCGCGGTCAAGTGGCAAAATCCGACAAAGGCGCTTTGCGACCGAAAGCAGCAGCCATTGACGAATTTTCGCCCAGCAATTGCCCGTTCTCTGCAAAACCTGCCTAAACTTCTGGCTTATTTCAGGTTTTTTACTCGCAAGTTCAGAAAATCGGCGACGTCTCTTGACCCTCATTGATTTTGAGCATGAGATAGATTGCACTCGCGCCATGAGGGTGGCGGAGGCTGCACGCGCAGGGAGACGCGCTGGTGCAGACGGGAACGAACGACAACAGAAAAAGGTTCTAAAAATGGCAAGAAGAATTCTGACAGCCCTCGTTGGCGCTGCTGTCATGGGGATTGGCGCACATGCGGCTTCGGCTGCGACACTCGATGACGTGAAGGCCAAGGGCTTTGTCCAATGCGGCGTGAATACCGGCCTCGCCGGCTTCGCTGCCCCGGACGCTTCGGGCAACTGGAGCGGATTCGACATTGATTATTGCAAGGCGATCGCTGCCGCGATCTTCGCGGATGGCTCCAAGGTAAAATACACACCCACTTCGGCCAAGGAACGTTTCCCGGCCCTGCAGTCCGGTGAAGTCGACGTGCTTGCCCGTAACACCACGTGGACGATCAACCGCGACACCGCTCTCGGCTTCAACTTCCGCCCGGTCAACTATTACGACGGCCAGGGCTTCATGGTCCGCAAGGGCCTGAACGTTAAGTCGGCCCTCGAACTCTCCGGCGCCGCCGTCTGCGTACAGACCGGCACCACCACCGAGCTCAACCTTGCCGACTATTTCAAGTCCAACAACCTGCAGTACAACCCGGTCGTCTTCGAAAAGCTCGACGAAGTGAACGCGGCCTATGACGCCGGTCGTTGCGACGTCTACACCACCGACCAGTCGGGCCTCTATTCGCTGCGCCTGACGCTTTCCAAGCCCGACGATCACATGATCCTGCCGGAAATCATCTCGAAGGAGCCGCTTGGTCCGGCCGTCCGCCAGGGTGACGACCAGTGGTTCGATATCGTCAGCTGGGTTCACTACGCGCTGATCCAGGCCGAAGAGTTCGGCGTCACGCAGGCAAACGTCGAAGAAATGAAGAAGTCCACCAACCCGGACGTTCAGCGCTTCCTCGGCGTCGAAGCTGACAGCAAGATCGGCACCGACCTCGGCCTCACCAACGAATGGGCCGTCAACGTCATCAAGGCAGTCGGCAACTACGGCGAAGTCTTCGACCGTAACATTGGCGCCGGCAGCCCGCTGAAGATCGAACGCGGCCTCAACGCGCTGTGGAGCAAGGGCGGAATTCAGTACGCTCCTCCGGTCCGTTAAGACGGCCCGACACGAAAGGGGGAAGCGGCACGCCGCTTCCCCATCCCAACGATAAAAACACCCAAAAGGGTGACAAGGGGAAAGAGGCATTGCATGGCGATTGGCGTCACAACTACGCCTGAGAAGAGCAAACCTTCGGGCTCGTTCATCAACGACCCGCAAGTGCGCGGGATATTTTACCAGGTCATAACCGTCGTTATCCTCGTTGCCGTCGTCTATTGGATAGCGGACAACACGATCGAAAACCTCAAGCGTGCGAACATCGCGTCCGGCTACGGCTTCCTCAAGGGGCGTGCCGGTTTCGACGTCGGACAGTCCTTGATCGCCTATACCAGCGATTCCACCTACGGGCGCGCGCTCGTCGTCGGTTTCGTCAATACGCTGCTGGTTGCCGTGACCGGCATCATCACCGCAACGATCATCGGCTTCATTGTCGGCATCGGGCGGCTCTCGCACAATTGGCTGATCGCGAAACTGTCACTCGCCTATGTCGAAGTGTTCCGCAACATCCCGCCGCTGCTGGTCATCTTCTTCTGGTACAGCGGCGTTCTGGCCGTGCTTCCGCAACCGCGGGAATCGGCAGCGCTGCCGCTCAACATCTTCCTCAACAACCGCGGCATTGCCTTTCCGAAGCCGGTCTTCGGCGACGGCTCGCAGTATGTCTTCTACGCGTTCGTGATCGCCGTCATCGCCAGCTTCTTCGTGGCCCGCTATGCGCGCATCAAGCAGGAAGCAACCGGACAGCGCCTCCCGGTTCTGTGGATAGTGCTAGGCCTCGTCGTCGGCCTCCCGCTCCTTGTCTTCCTTGCAACGGGTTCGCCGATCACCTTCGACGTGCCGGTCGCCGGCAAGTTCAACCTCACCGGCGGCTCGGTCATCGGACCGGAGTTCCTGTCGCTGTTCCTGGCGCTTTCCTTCTATACCGCAGCCTTTATCGCCGAAATCGTTCGGGCAGGTATCCGTGGCGTGTCAACGGGACAGACCGAGGCAGCCCACGCGCTGGGCGTCCGGCCCGGTCTCACGACCCGCCTCGTCGTCGTGCCGCAGGCGATGCGGATCATCATTCCGCCACTCACCAGCCAGTATCTCAACCTGACCAAGAACTCGTCGCTGGCGATCGCCATCGGCTACGCAGACTTGGTTGCCGTCGGCGGAACGATCCTCAACCAGACTGGTCAAGCGGTCGAGATCGTGTCGATCTGGATCATCGTCTACCTGTCGTTGAGCCTGTCGACGTCCTTGCTGATGAACTGGTTCAATGCCCGCATGGCCCTGGTGGAAAGGTAAGATCATGAACACGCACCAGGGAAATTTCGTCCGCACTTCGATGATCGAGGCTGCACCCGCTCCCATACTGACGGGCGGCCTTGCCTACTGGCTTCGCAAGAACCTCTTTGCGACGCCGAAGGATTCGATTCTTACGATCATAAGCCTGCTCGTGCTCGCCTGGCTCGTACCGCCGGCAGTGCAATGGCTCTTCATCGATGCCGCCTGGACGGGCGGCGGGCGTGGGGTCTGCGCCACCGTCGCACAGGGCGGCTCGCAGCCGGACGGCTGGAGCGGCGCGTGCTGGGCCTTCGTCAATGCCAAGTTCGACCAATTCCTCTTCGGGCGTTACCCGATCGAGGAGCGCTGGCGGCCGGCCCTCATCGGCATCCTGTTCATCCTGTTCCTGACGCCGATGCTGATCCCGAAGGTCCCCTACAAGAACATTAATGCGATCCTGCTTCTCGTCGTGCTACCGATCCTGTCGCTTATCCTTTTGCCAGGCGGTTGGTTTGGTCTGACCTTCGTCGAAACCCCACTGTGGGGCGGCCTGATGGTGACGCTGGTGCTGTCGTTCGTCGGCATCGCGGTATCGCTGCCCCTAGGCATCCTGCTTGCGCTTGGCCGAAAATCGACCATGCCGGTGATCAAGATGCTGTGCACGTTCTTCATCGAAGTTGTGCGCGGCATCCCGCTCATCACCGTTCTGTTCATGGCCAGTGTCATGCTGCCGCTGTTCCTGCCGCAGGGTGTGACCTTCGACAAGTTCCTGCGCGCGCTGATCGGCGTGTCGTTCTTCGCCTCCGCCTATATGGCCGAGGTGGTGCGCGGCGGTCTGCAGGCGATCGGCAAGGGGCAGTATGAGGGTGCCGATTCGCTCGGCCTCAGCTACTGGCAGAAGATGAACCTCATCGTGCTGCCGCAGGCGCTGAAGCTGGTGATCCCCGGCATCGTCAACACCTTCATCGGACTGTTCAAGGATACGTCGCTGGTTTCGATCATCGGCATGTTCGATCTGCTCGGCATCGTCCGGCTGAACTTCTCGGATGCCAACTGGGCCTCGGCGGTCACGCCGATCTCCGGGCTAATTTTCGCAGGCTTCATATTCTGGCTTTTCTGCTTTGGTATGTCGCGCTATTCAGGCTTCATGGAACGTGTGCTCGACACGGCCCATAAACGATAAAAGGGGGGAACCGCATGGCAAATACAGCCACTGCTTCCAAGATGACCGTATCCGCGACCGACGTTGCGGTCGAAATCAACGGAATGAACAAATGGTACGGGGACTTCCACGTTCTCCGTGACATCAACCTGAAGGTCATGAAGGGCGAGCGTATCGTCATCGCCGGCCCGTCGGGCTCCGGCAAATCGACGATGATCCGCTGCATCAACCGACTGGAAGAGCACCAGAAGGGCAAGATCGTCGTCGACGGCATCGAGCTCACCAACGACCTGAAGAAGATCGATGAAGTGCGCCGCGAAGTCGGCATGGTGTTCCAGCACTTCAACCTGTTCCCGCACCTGACTATCCTGGAAAACTGCACGCTTGCACCGATCTGGGTTCGCAAGATGCCGAAGAAGCAGGCCGAAGAAATCGCGATGCACTTCCTGAAGCGCGTCAAGATCCCAGAGCAGGCCCTCAAATATCCAGGCCAGCTTTCGGGCGGTCAGCAGCAGCGCGTGGCGATCGCCCGCTCGCTGTGCATGAAGCCAAAAATCCTGCTGTTTGATGAGCCCACTTCGGCGCTCGACCCGGAAATGGTCAAGGAAGTGCTCGATACGATGGTCGGCCTTGCTGAAGAAGGCATGACCATGCTGTGCGTGACCCACGAAATGGGTTTTGCCCGCCAGGTCGCCAACCGCGTGATCTTCATGGACCAGGGCCAGATCGTCGAACAGAACTCGCCTGCCGAGTTCTTCGACAATCCGCAGCATGAGCGCACCAAGCTCTTCCTCAGCCAGATCCTGCACTAGGCATCCGAGCTAGACTTCAAACAGAAAGCCCGCCTTTCCGGCGGGCTTTTTTGCTATCTGGCCGTCGTGAAATGCGGTCACTCGACGTGATAGCGCAGCATACCGACCGACCAGCGGATGCCGCGCTTATCCAGGTCCTCGGTCCAGGTCTTCTGCAACCGCGAGACTATTTCGCTCAAGGTCTCGCGCGCGCGGAGCTCGACCTTGAGTCCCCGTGCCTTCGGCGCGACCGCCGCCAGATCAACGGGATCGTTGACCACCAGGGCAACGAACGCACTCTCACCTTCGCCCGATGCTTCGAAGTCGAAGCCGTAATATTCGTCCGGCAGTGTCAAAGGCACGTTGGCGCTGAGTGGGGTAATCTTCTGCGCGAACTCGTTGGGAAAGATCTGGGTTGCTGCGCCCTCTGCATTGACGTCGAGCAGGATGAGGCTCCCGGCAATCTTGCTTGCGACCGTCAGCTTGAACACGTCACCGGCCTTCATCGACGTTGGCCTGTCGATGCCGAGGGTCACGTCACCAGCGTCGGCCTTGCCGACGATATCGCCGACCGCATCGATTGCATTCGCATCCTGATAGCTTACCTGGCCGGTACTGCTGCCGGTAACGGGCTGATACCGAGCCTTCGCATCCGCACGCGCCTGTACCGGCACTATGGCACTGGCACCGAGGTTCTGCGCCTTCGTCTCCAGTTGCGGGTCGAGGGTCTCGCATTTTTTCTGCGAGGCGCAGTAAGCGGCAGATTGCACCGTGACATATTCGAAAAGCTCGGCGTTGCTGGTCAGGCCATTGGCGTTCGCGTCCGCCGCCGCCCCCATCTGCCCGGCGACATAGGCCGCGGTGAAGACACCGTGACGGCTTTCGACGGGCAGCCGCACATCGTCCCAGGCCACCTGATAGGGCGCGCTTGCGCTCCAGGCAACGGTACCGCTTTCGTTGACGTGGGCCGGCTTGTCGACGACGCCGAGATCGATCCGCAGCCCGCGCGTCAGTGCCTGCTCCACCGGTTTCGCCACGGGGCGCGGTAGGAAACGCGCGCCGTCGATGCCTGCGGACACATCGTTGGAGAGCGACCGCGAGATCGTGCCAGAGTGACAGGCGTCGATCACCAGGGTCACCGCCCTGCCCTTCAAGCGTTCGAGGATGGCATCGAGCTCGTCATCAGTGATGGCGCCATCCCAATCCTTGTTCTTGGCGACCAGATCGAATGGCGCCAGCGCCCCATCCATGCCGTCGTCCTCGTCGTCATCGAGATCCGTCACCTGAAGACCGTGACCCGAATAATAGAGATAGGCCCGGTCACCGGGCTGCGTGCCCGCGACCAGCCATTCTTCGATCGACGACAGGATGGCCGCGCCCGTCGCCTGCTCATCCTTCAGTACTCGGATCGCGGAACGATCGAAGCCGAGTGTGCCTGTCAGCAATCCTTCCATGGCAACGAGGTCGTTTTTCGGGCCGTGCAGGAACAGCTTCGGCGGCAGGTTCTGATAGTTTCCTATCCCGATGAGCAAGGCCCGGTCCGCAGCCAAGACAGGCGAACAGGTCCCCAGCGCCATGAGCGGCAGCAGGAAACGCCAGACACCGATGTCCGCGGTCATTGCCCGCGCTCCCGCGTGTAGAGCGGTTGGATAGCGACGGCACTGTCGGTGCCGTCCAGCCGCTCTTCCAGAAGGCGCAGAAACTCGGATGCCTCGACGCCTGGGCTGGATAAAGCAGCAACCACCGCATCGATCGGGGCGTTTGTCGAGACGACCACAAGATGATCGGCGCCAAAAGGTTTGACCACCTCCAGGTCCCTGAGCTTGAACACATGGCTGCCGGAGCCCGAGACCTGGGCATCGAGAAGCTGGACTTCCCCGGTATTAGCCAGATTGAACACCAGCATGTTCGCGTATCCGGACTGCGGAGCGTCGAAGTTCAGGCGGTCGCCTGATGAATAGATGTCCTTGACCGGCGTCAGCGAGACTTTGCCCGGGTTCTGCGCGGCAAGCACCTTCAGGAAATCAAGAAGGATGAATTTATCGACCACACCCTGCACCATGTCGGCAGCGACATGTTCGCCGGCAACGTCGCCGTTCGGCGTGTAGAATGTGCCGCTCGTGGCATCCCATCGATAGGGAACACCGCTGCCACCGACATTTTCAAGCGTCGGCGCTGTGCCGTTGACGCTGAGCGCCAGCGTTCCTGTCCAACCCATGTCTCGGGCGGGCTTCAGCTTTGACGACCGGCCTGTTGCTGCTGCACCATTGCCGTCTGCCAGCGCCGCACTTCTCGGCAGCGACAGGACGATCTCCCTGTCCGATCGCGGCACCTGTGGTGTGAAGTTCGGCACCTGCAGCGCCTCGGACTGGAGCTTGACGTTGGAGAAGACGTAATCCTCGAGTTCGACCCGCGAAATCAGCCCGTCGCCATCGCGATCGGCGGCCCCCTCAAGCGCGCGGGCGAAACTCCAACTGAGCGCGCCGCGCGGCTCGCCTTCAATCACCACCTCCGGTGTCAGCTGGCTCTCAAGCGATGCGGCAAGGATAGTCACCTGCGACAGGTCCGCATCCTTCACCGCCGCGCCGGAAACCGCCTCTTGCGACGGCGGCGGCAACTGCGCCCGCACCGTCGGTGCGAGCCGCGTCTTGCCGGAGATCGATCGGTTCATGCCGCCGGAATAACAGCTGTCGGAGACAAACAGCACCTGGACACCCTTGGCCTCAGCTTCCGCGAACCAGGCATTGAGTTCATTGTCGACGATGATCTCCTTTGCCGTCTCCTCGGCCCGGCTACGATCGAATCCCGGCAACTCCAGAAACTCATCAAGCCCATCCGGCTCGCTGCCGGCGACAAGTTCCGGCATCTGGGCGCCGTGACCGGCATAAGTGAAGATGATCATGTCGCCTTTTGTCGCGGCACCGACAAGTTCCAGCCAGCCGGCGCGGATCGCGTCCTTCGTCGCCTTTTCGTTGATGAATTCGCGGATGGTGCCGACGTCCGCCGTCTTCAGTGCCTGGGCAACGTCGCGCGCATCCTTGACCGCGCCATCGAGGCTGACCTCATGCGGATAGACGTCGACGCCGACGACAAGCGCCGACGTGGCCGCCAGCGCCGGCAGACCCGCTAGACTAAAGAAAGCGCACGAAATCAGAGCCTTGCGCAGCACAGCCTATTTCTCCACATCAACTTCGACGCGGCGATCCAACTGATGTAGCATCGCTTCGTCGTAGGCACCCGGATCATCCGGTTTGAACGGCTCCTCCTCGCCCTTGCCAATCGTCGTCCAGGTGCCCTTGTAGCCAGCACCGACAAGATAGTTGGCAAGCGCCTCGGCCCTTGCCAACGACAGTTTCAGGTTCGCCTCAGCGCTGCCGATCGGATCAGTATGGCCGATCAAGGTAATTGCATCCGCCTTTGCCGATTTCAGGCACTCGAACAAATCCTTTGCCGACTGCAACCCTTCAGGCGTGAACTCGGCTGTTCCGAAGACATAGCGAACCGGCGTCGCCTTCTTTCTGATCGAGACACCGCGATAGGAGAACTTGCAGGCGCCGCGCATCGCAAGCTTCACCGGCTTGATTGCTGCAAGCCGCATCTCGGAGGCGAGCCGATCGAGGCGCAGAATGTAAGCCTTGTCCGGCGCCATCCACTCGGGCGTCAGTTCCTCGTTGGCCGCATCCTCAAGTGCCTGCTGGTAATAGGTTGCCGCACGTTCATAGTTCTTTCGCTCCCGGTCGATGTCGCCGAGCGCGTCGAGGATCTGCCAAGGCCCACCGACGTCGCTCAGCACAGCTTCAAGCTCACCCTCGAAAGTATCGAGCCTGGCACCGGCCCCGACTGCGTTGGCGATGCGATTGAACGTTGCTAGCGCCGCTACACGCCGGGTAAGCGCTGCCTCGGTACTCGAACATGCATTCGTGCGCTCCGGCGCGGCCGCTGCCCGCGCCCCGACCTCGTCGCCCCTGTTGAGAGCCTCCGAGGTTTTCACTAACGCGTCGCAGGCGCGCGCCGGGTAAGCGGGCGGCAAAAGCATTGCGGATGCGACGATCAACCCTTTCATCAATTCATCCATCGCGCATCCGCTATTCTCTAATCTCGAAAGTTACCATCTGCACGCTGCTGGCGCCGTTGTCGGCCTGCGCCTTCTTCGCGAGATTGACCGCCAATCCGCGCGTCGGCGGCAACTTCGATTGGGCGACGAATGCGCGCGCTTTCTCCACCGTGAGCCTTTGATCGGCCAGACCGCCAACCCGGCAGAAGGCCAGCATGGTTTCGGCGGGCGCTGCCGTATCGAAGGTCAGCGTGCCGGTTCCCGGCTGCGGGATCAGCCTGCTTTCGCCGGGCTGCAGCGTCGTGTGGCCGATCATCTCATCTGGGATGATTTCGACATTGCCGTTTTCCTCGACATAGAGGATCTGCAGTTCGCAGGCCTGATTGACGCTGAGTTCGAACGACAGCTGGTCACCGACCTTGGCCGTCGTCGTCGGCACCTTCAAGGCAAGCTCAAGCTTGGTGCCGCCAGCCTTCTCCTGCTTGCGATAGTCAGGCGCGGCTGCGGCTACGGATTGCGGTTTTTCCTCCGACTGCTGCTCGGTGCCGGCAACGACGATCGTGCTGGTATCGAGCGGGCGCCGCTGGGCGAGCGGCTCCAGCAACAGGGCATATTGCTGTTCGACCTCGTTGCGCGGAACAGTCCCGCCAGCTTCGAGCGTCGTGACCCAATCAAGCCCGAGACGCAGGACATCCACTTCCGCTACTCGCTTGATCGCCTCAGAAAACTGCTGCGGCGTCATGTCGAACTCCGCCGCCAGAGCATCGAAGTCGAGCTCATCTTCATACTTGTCGGCAAAGTAGGTGACGATCTCGGCGTCGCCGGGTGCGTGCTTGCTCTGAAGCCCGCCATCCGGCGTCGGTTCGGTTACGTCGAGTTTTTGCAGAGCCTCGACGAAGCGTTCGCGGTCCTTGCGGTAGGCCTCGTCCAGCTCCTCCTGCTTCACGTACATGGCCAACAGCACGCCCTGCTGGTCCTTGCTGAACAGCGTCGACGTGGCGATATGCTCGCGCAACTGATCACGTTTCGACAGAATGCCATCGGCGTGGCAATCGAAGCAGGAGCGGGCATTGACGATCTCCACGCCCTTGCCGATCGGCCGGTCACGGAACGAAACGATGGTCGTCGGCCCGACATCGAGCTGTTTTCCTGCCGCGGTCGACAGATAATAACCCTGCATGCCGTTGGGCAGTGAAAAGATCATCTCGCCACCGTCGTGCTCGAACGGCACAAGGCCGGCATCGAGCGCACCCAACTCCTTGGGTCCATGCGGAAAACGCTTGAGCACCTGTTTGCCGACATCGCCGGCGAAATCGTAGGATTTCCAATAGTAGCCGCCAAACGGCATGTCGTGACGCTCGAGCATGCGATTGTGGTCCGATACGCCGGACGAACCGTCAGCAAAGCCGGCACGCAGAACGTTACGCCGCCTTATGTTGTCGTCGACATCGATCTTGAAGCGCGTTTCCAGCTCGCGAATATGCGTCGGCAGCTTCATCAGTCTGTTATAGACCTCCGGCCGGGCGCCATTGCTCATGAACCAGTCGATCCGCATGATCGGCAGTTGCGTATGCGTCTCGGTGGAAAGCGCCTGAAGCGACGCATCGCTCGTCGGATCAACGCCGTAGAAATAGCGCTTGATCAGGAAATCGTAATCAGCGTTATCCCACTGCAGCTCGCGCAGATCGACCCGGACGAGCAGACCATTGGTGCCGTCCACCTCCGCCGGCACCACCAGCTTCGGGCCATAGGACAAGGAATTCAGCAGCTTCTTGAAGCCACCGGCCAGCACGTCCATGCGCTTCATGAACGTGGCGTCGTCTTCGCAACCCATCATGCCGTTATACTGGTCACGGTAGGAGAAATAGCGCATGTGCTGACGATCAAGCGCACTGACCTTGGAAATGTCCTTGAGCGCCGCCTCGACGAACTGGTCATGGGACAGCATCGGGCGCGATCGGGCGGGTTTGGTGGCTGCCGTCTGCGGCAGGTTCTTTTCGCTGAGCGAATTGATCCAGTCCTCGAGCACCTTGACCTCTTCGTCCGTCGGGCGCTTGCCAAGCGGCATGCGGCCGCTGGTGACCGAGGTGAAGAGGCGCGATTTCGCAGCATTGCCCGGCGTGACGAAATTGGCATCGGCGGCGATCGACGTCAGCTCACCGGCGGGGTAGCTGCCTTGAGAGCTTTCACCCGGCCCATGGCAGTTGCGGCAATACTTGCCGATGAAGGCATCGGCCTGTTGGGCGAGTTCGGCATTGTCGCCGGTCAGCGCCGTCGAGGCCGTGGTCTCCTTGCACACTGCCGTCACAGACTGCGCCACCGGCGCCGGTGCTTTCACCTCGCGATCGGACAGGAACGCGTAGATCGCGCGACGATCGTCGTCGCTGAGTATCGAAAGTCCCTTGGCGATCCGTCGCATGACCGGGTCGCTGATCGGTGCGCCCGAAAGCTTCTTGCCTTCGTCTATAAGGCCCGTGGTAAACACTTCCGGCGCAGTGAGCCCCGCCATCTTCGCCTTGCCGATATCCGGTGCGACCGCACCGGTCAGCCCCTTCTCGCCGTGAAAAGCTCTTTCAAGGTCGAGCCCATAAGTCGTCGTGCGCGGCGTGTGACAGTCGCCACAGCCACCGACATTTTCGACCAGGTAACGGCCACGCTCCATCTGCGACGCTTCGCGCGGCTGGTAGGCTTGAACTGTGAAATTGCTGCGTTTCCAGAGAGTTATGGTCGTTTGCCGACTAAAAGGAAAAGCGATCTCATGTTCCTTCGAGACGGCGTCTGATTGCGGCAAGGTCTCGACGTAAGCCTTGATATCGAGCACGTCCTCCGGCTTCATACCGCCATAGGATGTGTAGGGCATGACCGGGTAGAGATTGTTGCCGTCACGATCAAGCCCGACCATGACAGCGTTGAGGAACTGGGCGTTGCTCCAGCCACCGATGCCGTTGGCATGGGGCGAAATGTTCGGCGCGTAGAAAGTGCCGATCGCCGTGTTCATCTCCATGCCGCCGGACAGCAGTCCAGTTTCGTCGCCCGACCCGTGGCAGGCGCCACAACCAGCGGCGTTGAACATGTACTTGCCGTTCTCGACATTCGCCTTGTAGGTCGAGAAGGCGTCCTCGGCGAAAGCGTCGCGCACCGATGCGACGCCGGGACAGAGCATGGCGGCCAGCAGACCGGCGGCCAGAGCCAGTGCGTGCCTATTGCGGATGCCGGCACCTGACGAGACGTTCGCTCGCATTTCACGCAGACTGCGCATGGCCGTACTCCCTTAATCCAAAAATCTTCAATAAAACTGCTATCGAAACTGAAACTGTTCGAACTCTACGCGACGCGGCTTCTTTCCAAGCTCTTTCAACCCTTTGACGATCGCCTCCCGCAGCGGCGCAGGACCGCAGAACCAAAGATCGGCCTCGCCCGGATCGATGACGCTGCCCGCCGCCAGTTTGGCCGCGTCCAGCCGCCCGTCTGTGGCCGAATCGTGCAGCACGAAGCTGAAGTTGCCGAGCTTTTCCGCCTGCGCCTCGAAGGTTTCAAGGCCGATGGCTTCCTTTCGGTCGCGCACGCAATAGACCATGTGGATGTCCTGGTCCTCATCGCCCTTCAAATGGCTGGCCATGGCGAGAAACGGCGTGACCCCGATACCTCCGGCAAGCCAGATCTGCTTCTTCGCCCCGCGTCGGTGATTGAACTGGCCGTATCCGCCTTCGAGCTTCAACCGGTCGCCGACAGCAATCTGATCGCGCAACGCCTGCGTATAGTCGCCGAGCGGCTTGATGGCGAAGCGCACCGTGCCGTTGCCATCGATGTCGGCGATTGTGAAGGGGTGCGGCTCGCGCAGACCAGCCTTCAGGACACGCAGGAAACCGAACTGCCCCGGTTTGGCCCTCAGCGCGCGCCCCTTTGAACGCGCCGAAATGATCGTCGCACCATCGTGCTTTTCGACCTCGGAAACCTCGTAGCATCGCGTCCTCAGCCACGGCAGAAGCTGCGTATAGGCGTAGCTGAGGATCCCGAGTGCTGCGAACGCATTGAGATAGACCGCCAGCAGCGCCGTGCTGTCATAGGGGCGCTTGATGAACATCTGGTGGAACGCGACAAGCGCGAACAAGAGCCCGATGAACCGATGGGTATAACGCCACAGGTGATAGGGTATCTCGATTCTGGTCTTCGGGATGATCTTGACGATGCTGAGAACAAGCAGCGCCGTCAGCCCGTAGAAGCCATACTTGCCGGCGGAGGCAGCAAGCTGGTTCAAACCGCTGGTGAACGACAGCCCCTTGAAATCAGGCGTCAGGAAATAATGGACGAGAATGAGCATCAGCACGGAGATGCCGATCCGGCGATGAAGGTGATAGATGCGGTCGAGCCCGCCGAACAGCGGTTCGATGACGGGCGGACGTGCCGCCATGAACTGCGCAATCGCCATTCCGACGAAAGCCATCGAGGACGCCATCAGCGAGAACGTCGTCTGCGCGTTCGTATGGCTGACCGCCGGGACGGCAAGCAGCCCCGCAAACACAATCAGCGACCAGACCAGAAACGCACCCACCTTCAGCCCAAGCCCCTCAACGTCGATGTCCGACGTTCTTTTTAGAGAAGACTGACAAGCAGTTTCCTCTTCGTCAACACCATTCAAGGCTGGAACGGCCGAACGAGCACTTTTATTCAGGCCATTGAAATCTGAAGCTTTTACCGACTCATAATGATTACTTCGACCAGCATAATCCTTCCTGATTAGTGGTCATCAGTTCGTTTGCCATCGAAACGAAACTGTGCCACGTTCTGATATATCAGAAACTGTGGGATGCGTATGTCGGTTCACTCCCAGGCCCACCTCGCCTATCTCGCCCTCGAGCGACTGATCGTCACGCTCAAGCTTGTGCCCGGCATGCTGCTGACGGAAAAGCAGCTGATCGAGCTTGCCGGTCATGGCCGTACGCCCGTGCGTGAAGCCATTCAGAAACTCGCCTGGCAGGAACTGATGGAGGTTCGCCCGCGTGTCGGCCTGCAGATAACGACAATCGGGCCGGACGATCGAGCGCATGTGATGCAAACCCGTCAAAAGCTGGAACCGCTGGCGGCAAGCCTGGTGGCGGAGCATGCCGACGCGGATGCACGACGAGCCATGAAGGGATGCGCCGCAGAGATGAGCCGATGCGCGGATGCCGGCGATCTCGAAGGCTTCCTCGTGGCCGACAAGGTCTTCGATGAACTGATGGAGGAGGCCTGCCCCAATACGTTCCTGACGGCCGCCCTCGCCCCGCTGCAGACGCACGCTCGACGCATCTGGTTTGCCGACGCAACCGTTGAGCGAATGCGCGGATCGGTCGACCGCCACATCGAGGCGATCGACGCCATCGTGCTTGCCGACGCCGAGGGTGCCGCGGCGGCGATGTCAGCCTTGATGGACTACCTGGCTCGGGATTGAGGCATCAGGCGCCCGGCAACATGCTGCCCGTCTTCAGCCGACGTACATGCCAGTCGAAGGCTTCCTCGAGGATATGCGGCGTCTGCCCCGCACGCGCTGCAACAGCCCGCTTGAAGTAATCCCCCAGCAACTCGCGGTAAGCGGGATGGCAACAGTTGCGGATGATGATCGGCGCGCGCTCGCGCGGCGCCAGCCCGCGGAGATCCGCAAGCCCGTGCTCGGTGACCAGAATATCGACGTCATGCTCCGTGTGGTCCACATGGGAAACCATCGGCACCACGGACGAGATCGCCCCACCCTTGGCCACCGATTTGGCGACGAAGATCGACAGGAAGGCGTTGCGGGCAAAATCGCCGGAACCGCCGATGCCGTTCATCATGTCGGTGCCGCCGACATGGGTCGAATTGACGTTGCCGTAGATATCGAACTCGAGCGCGGTGTTGATGCCGATGACGCCCAGGCGCCGGATGATTTCCGGGTGGTTGCTGACCTCCTGCGGCCGCAGGATCACCCTGTCCTTGTAGGCGCGGATGTTGCGAAAGACGCGATCGGCCCAGGCGCTGCTCAGCGTCATCGATGCCGCCGAGGCGAAGCTGAGCTTGCCGGCCTCAAAGAGCTCGAAGGTGCTGTCCTGCAGCACTTCGCTGTACATGCGCAGATCATGAAAGGGGCTGTCGACGAGGCCGCTCAGAACCGAATTCGCAATAACGCCAATACCCGCCTGCAACGGGTTCAACGTCATGTCGAGCCTACCCTTGCGCACCTCGTCCTGAAGAAAGCCGATCAGGTGGCCCGCGATCGAATTGGTCTCGGCATCGGGCGGCGAAATGCGCGCGGCACTGTCCTGCTTTTCGGTGATGACGATCGCGGCAATCTTGTCCGGATCAACAGGGATATAGGGCGAGCCGACGCGAATGTCGCAGGCAACGACCGGGATCGGCGTGCGCGATGGGCGTTTCGCCGGGATGTAGATGTCGTGCAGCCCCTCAAGCTCCGGGCTGTGGCTGAGATTGAGCTCGACAATCACTTTCTTGGCGAGGATCGCAAAACTTGCGGAGTTGCCGACCGATGTCGAAGGAACGATGCCGCCATCCTCGGTGATCGCCACGGCCTCGACGACGGCATAGTCGATCGGGCTGATCTGGCCGGAGCGGAGTTGCTCGACGGTCTCAGACAGATGCTGGTCGATGAACATGACCTCGCCGCGGTTGATCGCCGCGCGAAGGGCCGGATCGGACTGGAAGGGAAGCCGGCGTGCGAGAACACCCGCTTCCGTCAGGATCTTGTCGATGTCGTGCCCAAGCGAGGCCCCGGTCATCAAGGTGATGCGAAACTTCTCCTGCGCCGCACGCTGCGCCATGGCCAACGGCACCGCCTTGGCGTCGCCTGCCTTGGTAAAGCCGCTCATGCCGATCGTCATGCCATCCTCGATGAGCGCCGCCGCCGCCTCCGGCGTGACGATCCGGTCATGCAACGATTTGCGGCGAATTCTGGTCTCAAGGCTCATGGGCCACTCCCTGCAAGATCCGCTGTCGCCGGCGATCTCCGGCGGGGACTCCTTCTTGGCCGTTCGTTCCGCATGGACGCGGTCGAGCGACATATGAAAATGCTGGGGAACGATAGTGTCTGCGAAAGGCTGCCGGTACGCTGATTGCTCAGATCGGGGCTGCCGGAAACGCATAGCTCATGCTCCGGTCGCGACTGTCGCACAGATGCGAAAAAGGGCGCACCCGATGATGCGCCCTCCAAATGCTGCGACGATGTTTCGTATCTTGTCGTCAGTTAGCCGACAAAGGCGCGCTCGATGACGAACTCGGCCGGCTTGTTGTTGGACCCCTCGGTCAGGCCTGCGGCCTCGAGGATTTCCTTGGTGTCCTTCAACATTGCCGTCGAGCCGCAGATCATTCCGCGATCGATGGCTGGGTCGAGCGGCGGCAGACCGAGATCGGCAAAGAATTTGCCGTTGACCATCAGGTCGGTCACACGGCCCTTGAAGGGATAGTCCTCGCGGGTCACCGTCGCATAATGGCGAAGCTTGTCGCCGACGATCTCGTTCAGGAATTCGTGATTGCGAATTTCCTCGACGAGGTCGAAACCGTATTTCAGCTCGGCCACATCGCGGCAGGTGTGCGTGAGGATGACTTCCTCAAACTTCTCGTAGGTCTCGGGGTCGCGGATCAGGCTGGCGAAAGGCGCAATGCCGGTGCCGGTCGAGAACATGTAGAGCCTGCGGCCGGGAACCAGCGCGTCGAGCACCAGCGTGCCGGTCGGCTTCTTGCGCATCAGCACCTTGTCGCCTGGCTTGATCGCCTGCAGGTGAGATGTCAGCGGGCCATCAGGAACCTTGATCGAGAAGAATTCGAGTTCCTCGTCCCAGGCCGGGCTTGCGATCGAGTAGGCGCGGTAGACGGGTTTGTCGCCGACCATCAAACCAATCATCGCAAACTCGCCGGAGCGGAAGCGGAACTCCGCAGGACGGGTCATGCGGAAGCGGAAGAGCCGATCCGTATAGTGGGTGACGCTCGTCACCGTTTCAACGAAGACACCGGCGGGTGCCTGGATCGCGAAATCTTCCGTTTTTGCCGGAGCATTCATCGTGGCTACAGTCCTGTAAATGATGACCCTGTCTATCAACAATACGCGGATATTCCAAGCCGCACTCAACGGGAAGGAATTCCCTTCTAAATATAGTCGCTTTCGCGCATTTCGGCGTGCTTCACACTGTCGCGGTCAGCACTGCCTTCAAGAAACGCGCCGCCAGCTATAGGACCTGGCGTCAGCAGAGGGTCTCGCGGTCGGCTGATAGTGGTTGGCGATACCGGGCAACCGGCCTTCCGTCAGACGCTTCAGGGCCGTGGCATTGGTTACCGCGAAACTGTCGACGCCGCAACGCAGCATCAACGGGATCTGATCGATCAGAACGTCGCCGACAGCCCTCACCTCACCGGCAAAACCAAGCCGCGCGCGCAGCAGCGACGCATGGCTGAAAGCCCGCCCGTCATTGAAGGCCGGGAACGCGACCGCGACCAGCGCAATACGATCGAGATAGGGTTGTAGCTTGGCAACGTCATCTGCAGGAGCGACGACTACGCCTAAACCCACCTCGTCCGTCTCAGCCACCTTGGCGAGAAACGTCTCGAAGCCGAGTATCGCCTTCTCGTTGGAACCCGCTTTGGTCTCGTCGTTTTCGATGATCCAGGGATCGTCGCTCACAAAGCCGGTTTCTTTCCAGATTTTTGTCATGTCCGTTCCTTGCGCCTCAAGCGGCTTCCTGTGCGCTGCCGCCGTAGAGCGCGTCCTTGAAGGGTTGCGGGCCGACGCGACGGTACGCTTCGAGGAACGTCTCCGACTTGTCATTGCGCAGCCCGAGATAGGTATCGACGATCGTTTCGATCGCGTCGGTCACCTTTTCCGGTTCGAAACCGCGACCGATGATCTCGCCGATCGACGTGTTCTCGTCGCCGGAGCCGCCGAGCGTGATCTGATAGAGTTCCGCCCCCTTCTTCTCTACGCCGAGCAGGCCGATATGGCCAACGTGGTGATGGCCGCAGGCATTGATGCAGCCGGAGATCTTGATCTTCAGTTCGCCGATCTCAGCCTGACGTTCAGGCGCGCCGAAGCGCGTCGAGATCTCCTGCGCCACCGGGATGGAGCGCGCATTTGCAAGCGCGCAGTAGTCGAGCCCGGGACAGGCAATGATATCGGTGATCAGTCCGGCATTGGCTGTCGCCAGGCCGGCAACGACGAGCGCCCGGTAGATCGGCTCCAGATCAGCCAGAGCCACATGCGGCAGGATCAGGTTCTGCTCGTGGCTGACACGGATCTCGTCGAAGGCATACTCCTCGGCGATGTCTGCAACAGCCTCCATCTGCGCGTCGGTCGCGTCCCCCGGAATGCCGCCGATCGGCTTCAGCGAGATCGTCACCATGCCGTAGTCCGGATGCTTGTGCGGCTGCACGTTCTGGTGAACCCAGCGTGAGAATTCCGGATCGGTCTTCTTCCAGCGCGCCAGACTTTCCCAGCCCTCGGCACGCGGCTCCAGCGCTGGCGGCGCGAAATAGGTGGAGATGGCCTGAATATCAGCTTCTGGAAGCTTCAGCTCCGTATCCTTCAGCGCCGCGAACTCGACCTCGACCTGACGGGAAAGCTCTTCGGCACCGGTTTCGTGGACGAGGATCTTGATGCGCGCCTTGTACTTGTTGTCGCGACGGCCATGCAGGTTGTACACGCGCATGATCGCCGTCGTGTAGGACAGCAGGTCCTCTTCCGGCAGGAAGTCCCGGATCTTCTTGGCAATCATCGGCGTGCGGCCCTGTCCGCCACCGACATAAACGGCAAAGCCGATGCGGCCGTCCTCATCCTTTTTCAGGTGCAGGCCGATGTCGTGCACCTGGATCGCGGCGCGGTCGCGCTCAGCACCTGTGACAGCAATCTTGAACTTGCGCGGCAGGAACGAGAATTCCGGGTGAACGCTCGACCATTGTCTGAGGATTTCGGCATAAGGCCTTGGATCAGCGACTTCATCGGCAGCAGCGCCGGCGAAATGATCGGCCGTCACATTGCGAATGCAATTGCCCGACGTCTGCAACGCGTGCATCTCGACGCTTGCCAGCTCATCCAGGATATCCGGCGTGTCGGAAAGGCGCGGCCAGTTGTACTGGATGTTCTGACGGGTGGTGAAGTGGCCATAGCCGCGGTCATACTTGCGGGCGATGTGGGCGAGCATACGCATCTGGCGGCTGGACAGCGTGCCATAGGGGATCGCAACGCGCAGCATGTAGGCGTGCAACTGCAGGTATACGCCATTCATCAGGCGCAGCGGCTTGAATGCGTCTTCGGCCAACTCGCCACTCAGGCGGCGCTCGACCTGATCGCGGAACTGGTCGACGCGCGAGGAGACGAAGGCATGATCGAATTCATCGTAACGGTACATGTTGTATCGGTTCCTCAGGCAGCAAAGTTCGGGCCGGCAAGGCCATTGTATCCGGCGGCATAGGGGATCGAAGGGCCTTCGGCCCGGATACGCTCGCGCATGCGCAAGGGCCGCAGGGTGCCGTTGACTTCCTCGACGTCGACGACATTGGCATCGACCACCTTGTTGTCGTCGAAGGCAACCTTGCCTGTCGCTTCCAGTGCGGTGACCGCCTCGGCATGGCGGGCGATGAAGGCCTGCTGGAGCGATTCGACCCAGTTGCCCGAGGCATCCAGCCAGACGGATATGCCATCCGAAAGCCGATTTGCCGTCAAAACCTTGTTCACCATGACGTTTCCCTTAGTTCAGAATCTGTTCGCTGCGCTCCGCAGCTTCGATCTTCGTTTGCTTGTTGGTGCGTTTGCCCGCCACCAGAGGCTCGGAACGCTCGAAATTCGCGCCGGCGACAGCGTCACCGATAATGACCATCACCGGGCCGGAAAGTTCCGTGCGGCCCTCTAGGTCCGGCAAGTCCTTCAGCGTGCCATGCATCAGCCGGCGATCGGCACGGCTGGCGTTCTCGATCACAGCCACGGTGGTTTCTGCGGGCAAGCCCGCCTGCATCAAGCGACCGGCAACCGACGCAGCGACAGTGCGGCCCATATAGACGGCGATCGTGGCGCCGGAGACGGCAAGCCGCGCCCAGTCGGGCAGCACTTCACCGGTCAGATCATGGCCGGTTGTAAAGACCAGTGACGACGCGACGCCGCGCAGGGTCAGCGGCAGTTCGAAATCGGCAGCAGCGGCAAAGGCGGAAGTGATGCCCGGCACGATCTCATAGGTAATGCCCGCATCGCGCAATGCTGCCATCTCTTCGCCAGCACGGCCGTAGACAAGCGGATCGCCGGATTTCAGGCGAACGACGCGCTTGCCCTCACCCGCGAGCTCCACCAGCAGCTGGTTGATCTCGTCCTGCGACTTCGTGTGGCAACCCTTGCGCTTGCCGACGGAGAGCCTTTCCGCATCGCGGCGACCCATATCGACGATCGCCTGCGGCACCAGCGCATCATAGACGATCGCATCGGCTTCCATCATCACGCGCTGCGCCCTGAGCGTCAGCAGGTCTTCGGCGCCCGGACCGGCGCCGACGAGCCAGACGTGGCCCGCGGTGGCAAGCGCGGCATCAAGCAGGCGAGAAGCCTCGCGGCGCGCGGCGGCGACATCACCCAGCGCAACCTTGTCCGCAACCGGCCCCTGGAAGAAACGGCGCCAGTACAGGCGGCGCGCAACGCCGCGCGGCACCAGTCGATCGACGGCATCACGATAGCTGGCTGCGAGCGACGCAACGAGCCCCAGCGACGGCGACAGCAGCTGGTCGATCTGTGCCCGGATCATCTGGGCAAGCACCGGGCCGGCGCCTTCGGTGCCGATCGCAACGGCAACTGGTGCGCGATTGACGAGCGCCGGCGTGAAGAAATCGCAGTAGTCGGGCTGGTCGACGGCATTTGCCGGGATTTTCTGTTCGCGTGCAGCAATGACGATCTGGCGATCCTTGGCCGCATTGCCAGTCGCGGCAAACACAAGGATGACGCCTTCAAGCTGGTGCGGAGCGAAGGTATCGCGCACGGTTTCAATCACGCGCTCGCCGAGGTATGCCGCGAAGTCTGCCTCGGGCGCGTCCGCGTAGACGACGATCGAAGCTTCGGTGTTGAGCAGCAACCGCACCTTTGCAAAGGCCTCGTCGCCATTGCCGAACACCGCCACGCGCTTTTGCGCGACGCGAAAGAATGCGGGAAAGACGGAGAGCTGCTGCACCATGTTCTTGCAATCGGTTCCTACTACAGGCTCCGCTGAATATCCCGCATAGCCCACGGCAATTGAAGAAACAGAAATTTCAATGGCTTTCGGGTCACGTATTGTTTTGCTCGGCCATGCAGCATTTTGAGCAAATATCTCCGGAAGGGCCGGCCGGTGGCGCTGTCGGTGGCCATTGCGCCAAAGGGGCAACCTCCGTTAAATGCCGCAACACATCTGCCGGAGACTGAAGACATGACACAATCCGAACTGGCCGAACGGCTGCTCAACGTGATCGAGCAGGACATCCTGCCCCTGACGGAAAAGGGTGTCGCCGCAGGCAACAAGGTGTTCGGCGCCGCGATCCTGCGCAAAACAGACCTTTCTCTCGTTCTCGCCGAGACCAACAACGAGACCGAAAACCCGCTCTGGCACGGTGAAGTGCACACGCTCAAGCGCTTCTACGAGATGGCAGAAAAGCCTGACACGCGCGATCTGATCTTCCTTTCCACGCACGAGCCTTGCTCGATGTGCCTGTCGGCGATCACCTGGGCGGGCTTTGACAATTTCTACTATTTCTTCAGCCACGAAGATTCGCGCGACAGCTTCTCCATTCCGCACGACCTGAAGATCCTGAAGGAAGTGTTCCTGCTTGAACCCGGCGGCTACGCGCAGAACAACGCCTTCTGGACGTCGTCGTCGATCGCAGCGGTCGCAAAGGACGCCGACCAGTCAACGCGAGAGAAGCTTGCGGCCCAGGACGCGCGCATCCGCGAGCGCTATCAGCACCTGTCCGACAGCTACCAGTCGGGCAAAAACGACAACGCCATTCCGTTGAACTGATCCCATGGAACCATCACGCGACATCAAGGGCCTTCTCGACATCATGCAGGCGCTCAGGCAGCCGGAGACCGGCTGCCCCTGGGACGTCGTCCAGACGTTCGAAACGATCAAGCCCTATACGATCGAGGAAGCCTACGAAGTTGCCGACGCAATCGAGCGCGGCGACATGCATGACCTTTGCGACGAGCTGGGCGACCTGCTGCTGCAGGTGGTTTTTCACGCCCGCATGGCCGAAGAGGCCGGCGAATTCGCCTTCGGCGATGTCGTCGAGGCCGTTACGCGCAAGATGATCCGCCGCCACCCGCATGTTTTCGCCCGTTCGGACGCCGACACGCCGGAAACGGTCAAGACCCAGTGGGACAAGATCAAGCAGGCTGAAAAGGCCGAGCGCCAGGCGCGGCGCGCCACACGCGGCCTGCCATCCGACGGCGCTGCCAGTCATCTGGGCTCGATCCAGCGCAGCTTCCCGGCCCTTATCGAGGCGCTGAAGCTTCAGGAGCGCGCCGCCAAAGTCGGTTTCGACTGGTCGGAGCCTGAACCGATCCTCGACAAGATCGAGGAAGAGATCGGCGAGCTGCGCCAAGCGCTGCGGGAAAAGGACCGTGCGAAGGTAGCCGATGAACTCGGCGACCTGATCTTTGCGGTGGTGAATATCGGCCGGCATGTCGGCGCCGACCCTGAAATGGCGCTGCGCGGCACCAACACCAAGTTCCGCCGCCGTTTTGCCCATATCGAGCATGAGCTTGAAGCTCACGGAGAAACGCTCGAGGCGGCAACGCTGGAACGGATGGAAGAACTCTGGCAAGCGGCCAAGGCGATCGAACGGCAATTGGCCTGAGGCGATAGCGCCTCAGGCAGAAGATCTTACCAGTCTTCGGCGACCGGCTTCGGCCCGTTGCCGAGACGCCGCTCCAGGTCCACAGCCTCGTTTTCGGTCAGGCGCAGATCGAGGCTGACCGTGCCGTCCTCGAGATCTTCGCGACCATCGACGATCGCGTGTTCGTAGACCCAGGGCAGAAGCTGCAACTGATCGACGCCGAGAACGACGGTGCACTCTGTCAAGACGCCGGACAGACGACGACCGATCTCGGCAAGCAGCACGTCGACGCCCTCGCCTGTAATCGCCGAGACCGCCACGGTGTTATCAGTGCTTGCAGCCTTGTTCGTCAGGGCTTCGCGCGCTTCCGGCTCAAGCCGGTCGATCTTGTTCCAGACTTCGACAAGCCTCGCTGCCGCTTCCTTCTCGTCGATACCGAGATCAGCAAGGATGCGCAGAACGTCACTTGCCTGCGCCTGATTGTCCGGATCGGAAAGATCGCGCACATGCAGGATCAGGTCGGCTTCGAGCACCTCTTCGAGCGTCGCACGGAAGGCGGCGACAAGATGCGTCGGCAGGTCGGAGATGAAGCCGACTGTGTCGGACAGGATCACCATGCGGCCATGCGGCAGTTTCAACCGCCGCAGCGTCGGGTCGAGCGTTGCAAACAGCATGTCCTCGGCCAGCACGCCGGCTCCGGTCATTCTGTTGAACAGCGTCGATTTGCCGGCGTTGGTGTAGCCGACAAGCGCCACGATCGGGTGCGGAACCTTCCTGCGCTTGGAGCGATGCAATTGCCGGGTGCGGCGAACCTGCTCCAGCTCGCGCTCGAGCTTGACGATGCGGTCCTGCAGCAGGCGCCGGTCGGCCTCGATCTGAGTTTCGCCGGGGCCGCCCATGAAGCCGCCACCACCGCGCTGACGCTCAAGGTGGGTCCAGCTGCGCACGAGCCGGCCCTTCTGATAATTGAGATGCGCCAGATCGACCTGCAGCGTGCCTTCCTTGGTGGAAGCGCGTCGCCCGAAGATTTCAAGGATCAGGCCCGTCCGGTCGATGACCTTGGCGTTCCATTCCTTTTCCAGGTTGCGCTGCTGCACGGGCGTCAGCGGATGGTCAACGATGACGAGGCCGGCATCCTGTTCGACGAGGATGTGGCCAATCTCTTCGATCTTGCCGGTGCCCAACAGCGTCCCCGGCTTTGGCTGAGCCACTGAAACGATGGCGCCATGAACGACGTTCAGGTCGATCGCCCGAGCCAGGCCAGTCGCCTCCTCCAGCCGACTTTCGTCGGTGCGGGTGCTGGTTGCAGAGAGAGTTTCAGCCGCCTGCCTGCCGGTCTTTTTCAGAACCGGCACGATCACGACCGCGCGCATGTCGTCGCGGAGCGTTTCAAGCTCCGGAATGATCGACGACGACTTTGAATCCCGTTTGGTAATGTGCCTAACGTCCCGTCAGGATGCGGCTTCTTCGTTCTCGAACATCTGCAGCGGCTGGCCCGGCATGATGGTCGAGATCGCGTGCTTGTAGACGAGCTGCGAATGACCATCGCGGCGCAACAACACACAGAAATTGTCAAAAGACGTGACGACGCCCGTCAATTTGACGCCATTGATAAGAAAAATTGTCAGAGAAATCTTCTGTTTGCGGACCGTATTGAGAAAAAGATCCTGCAAGTTCTGAGAACGTTCCGCCATCGCGCCGATTCTTTCTTATTTGCCGACGTCTCGCGCCGGTGCATTTTGTCTATTTTTTCAATCAGAGGCGTCACAAGTACGCTTCCCCCGACACCTCTGTCAGTTTGGTATCAAATCAATGTCTTTTCCGCAACGCCGAAAAAGGCTTCACGAATATTCTGTGCTATGCTTCCCGGATGACCGTTGCCGATCGGTTTGCCGTCGATGGAAACGACCGGAAAACAGATGCTCGTGGCGGCAGTGATGAAGACTTCGCGGGCTGCGAGCATGTCGTCGACGGTGAATGCTCTTTCCTCGATCCTGATGCCAAGAGGTGCTGCGACGTCCATCAGGGTCGTGCGGGTGATGCCTCTCAGGATACCGTGATCGGCCGGGCGCGTGCGCAGCACGCCGTCGCGATCGACGATCCAGACGTTGGTGGCGGCGCCCTCTTTCACCGTACCATCGGGGTCGACGAAGATCGCCTCGTGGGCGCCCTCCTCCTTGGCCCTCTGGCGGGCAAGCACGTTCGGCAACAAGCCGACCGACTTGATCTCGACGCGATCCCAGCGGTTCTCCGGAACCGTGATCGCGGAGATGCCTTCGGCATTTTTCCTGGCGATCACTGCGGCATCGGTGCGTTTCGCCGTCACCACGATGGTCGGCACAGTACCCTTTGCCGGAAACACGTGATCGCGGCGCGCGGTACCACGCGTCACCTGCATGTAGAACAGGCCGTTTCGCACCCGGTTGCGGCGCAGCACCTCGCGGATAACGTGGATCAGCGCGGCTCGGCTCATCGGCCAATCGATGCGAAGTTCGCTTAAGGATCTGCTGAGGCGGTCGAGATGCCGGGTCAGATCGACGATGAAGCCATGACGGATCTCGCAGACTTCGTAGACCCCGTCGGCGAACTGGTAGCCGCGGTCTTCGATGTGGATGGCAGCATCGGCGTGCGGCACGTAGGCGCCGTTGACATAGGCAATTCTCGGCATGGCTTTTGTTTGACCTCAGAAGAACTGGATGCTGACGCGGAAAAGCTGCTCGACATGGCGCACCGAATCGGCAGACGCAAAGAGCACCACGCGGTCCTTGGCCTTGATCTTGGTGTCACCGTGCGGGCGAATGAATGTCTGGTCCCGGTAGAGGGCGCCGATGCGGATGCCGTCGGGCAGATCCAGCTCGCGTAGCGCCTTGCCGACCAGCGGCGACGTCTCCAGCGCTTCTGCTTCGATCACTTCCGCCATCCCCTTCTGGACGGCATAGACCGAGCGGATGCGCCCCTTGCGCACATGCTGGAGAACGCGCGAGATCGTGACCGCACGCGGGTTGATATAGGCATCAACGCCGGCGGTTCCCGCGAAGTCCTGGTAGGACGGCTCGTTGATCAGGACGAGTGTCGATTTGGCACCGAGGCGTTTTGCCATCATGCTGCCGAGGATATTGATCTGGTCGTTGTTGGTCAGCGCCACGACCAGGTCTGCGTCCTGCACGTCGGCCTGCATCAGGATGCGCTGATCCATCGCCGAACCGTTGAGGACGACCGTGTTGCTGAGCTTGTCAGCCATCATCACGGCTCGGTCGCGGTCGCTTTCGATCAGCTTGACGCGGGTTCTCGGCTGGTTTTCCTCGATCGCCTTGGCGACGAAATAGCCGATATTGCCGCCGCCGAGGATGACGATACGACGCGCTTCCTGTTCTTCGTGGCCGAACAGAGACAGTGTCCGGCGCGCATGATCCCGGTCGCAGACAACATAGGCAAGGTCGCCGGTCTGCAATTGATCCGTCGAATGCGGCACGATCAGCTTGCCGTTGCGGAAGATGCCGGTCACGGTTGCCTGCAGATCGGGAAACAGCTCGCTCAGCTGCTGCAGCGGCGTGTCGACGACCGGGCAGTCTTCCATGCACTCGATCGCCACCATGGCAATACGGTCGTCGGCAAAGCGCACAACATCCGTAGCGCCGGGGAACGAAATGCGCCGAAGCACCAATCGCCCGACTTCGACCTCGGGCGAAATGGTCACATCGATCGGGACGTTCTCGCGGGAGAACAGGTTGGCGTATTCCGGCGCCAGATAATTCTGCGCTCTGATACGGGCGACCTTGGTCGGCACGCTGAAGATCGCATGCGCCACTTCGCAGGCGACGATGTTGACTTCGTCGAACAGCGTGACCGCAATCAGCATGTCGGCCTGGTCGGCACCGGCTTTTGCCAGCACATCCGGATGGGCGCCGTGTCCAACATAGCCGCGCACATCGAGGCTTTCGGTAATGTTGGCAATCAACGCCGCCGAGGTGTCGATCACCGAGACGTCATTGTCTTCCTGAGCAAGCCGTTCGGCGATGCCGTAGCCGACCTGCCCCGCACCACAAATGATCACCTTCATGTCGTTCTTTCACCCAGGAACAGGCGGCCACCAGCCGGAAGAAGTTTACCGCTCAAACGCCCAGCGACTTTAGCTTGCGATGAAGCGCCGACCGCTCCATTCCAACGAATTCGGCGGTGCGGGAAATATTGCCGCCGAATCGGTTGATCTGAGCGATCAGATAATCGCGCTCGAACATTTCGCGAGCCTCGCGCAGCGGCAGCGTCATGATGTGCTGGTCGCCCTGCGCGGAGATCTTCGGCAAGGTATCGCCAACCTCGGTCGGCAGCATGTCGGCCGAGATCGGCGTGTCAGGACCGTCGCTGCGGGCAAGGATCATCAGGCGCTCGATATTGTTGCGCAGCTGGCGAATGTTGCCCGGCCAGTCGTGGGCCTGCAGCACGGCAAGCGCATCGTCGCCGATCTTGCGCGGGCGAATGCCCGCCTGCTCGCTGACCTGGCGCATGAACATATCGACGAGAAACGGAATGTCCTCACGGCGCTCGGCCAGCGCCGGCACCCGCACGGGGATGACCGCGAGCCGGTGGAAGAGATCTTCGCGGAAAAGACCTTCGGAGATCATATTTTCGAGGTTGTAGGCTGTCGAGGAGATGATGCGGACATCGACCTTGACGCGCTTGGTGCCGCCGACCCGTTCGAACTGCTGATCGACGAGAACACGCAGGATCTTGTTTTGCGTTTCACGCGGCATTTCGCCGACCTCGTCGAGATAGAGGATGCCGCCATGTGCCTCTTCGAGCGCACCCGTTCTGCGCGGCTGCCCCGGCGTTCCCTCGGTTCCGAAAAGCGCGATCTCCATCCTGTCGGGTGTGATCGCCGCAGCGTTCAACGCCACGAACGGCCCGGTCGAGCGTGTCGACTTGCGGTGGATCATGCGCGCCACCAGCTCCTTGCCGGAGCCGGACGGTCCCTGGATCATGATGCGGCTGTTGGTCGGCGCGACCTTTTCGACGGTCTGCCGGAGTTGCGAAACGGCAACGGAGGTACCGATCAGCTCGACCGGGTCGCCCGACTTCTTCTTCAGCTCCGAGACTTCGCGCTTCAGCTTGGAGTTCTCGAGCGCGCGCTCGGCGATCAGGATCAGACGGTCGGCCTTGAACGGCTTCTCGATGAAATCATAGGCGCCGCGCTTGATGGCGTTGACGGCCGTCTCGATGTTGCCGTGACCCGAGATCATGACAACAGGCAAATCGGGATGGCGTCCCTTGATCTCGTCGAGCAAAGCGAGGCCGTCGAGGCGGCTGCCCTGCATCCAGATATCGAGAAAGACGAGCCGCGGCACGCGGTCGCTGATCGCTGCGAGCGCACTGTCGCTGTCGAAAGCCGTTCGGGTCTCGTGCCCCTCGTCGGACAAGATGCCGGATACGATCTCGCGAATGTCTTCCTCATCGTCCACAACCAGAATGTCAGCGGCCATCGCTCGTACCCTTACCCTTCAAAGTGTCTTCGCCCCCGGCTTCTCCGGCGGGCGGCAGGATCACGCGGATCATTGCTCCGACGCCGCCATCGAAATCGGCCGGTGCGTCGTGCAATTCCAGTTGTCCGCCATGGTCCTCAATGATCTTCTTGACGATGGCGAGGCCAAGGCCCGTGCCCTTCTCGCGCATCGTCATATACGGTTCTAAAATTCTATGCCGGTTCTCGGTCGGCAGGCCTTTGCCATTGTCGATGACATCGACGACAAACCGGCCGCTGGTTCCGTCCCGTTGGCTCCGTACGTGCACTTTCGGCTCGCCACGGACAGCGTCCGTCGGCACCGCTTCGATCGACTCCACGGCATTCTTGACGATATTGCCGAAAGCCTGGCCGAGCATGCGGCCATCGAACATGCCCTCAAGCGGCTCGTTGCCAAAATCGCGAATGAAGCTGATGTGGTTGTTGCCCATTTCGCGCAGGAAGACCGCGTCCTTCAGGATGGCGCGCAGATCCACCTTCTCCTTCGTCGGCTTCGGCATGCGGGCAAAGGCAGAAAACTCGTCGACCATTCGGCCGATATCCTCGACCTGCCTGACAATCGTGTCGGTGCATTGATCGAAGACGACCCTGTCTTCCTGGTCGATCTGCTTGCCGTAGCGACGCTTCAGACGTTCGGCAGAAAGCTGGATCGGCGTCAGCGGGTTCTTGATTTCATGTGCGATGCGGCGCGCGACATCGGCCCAGGCGGTCGAGCGCTGTGCGATTACGAGATCTGTGATGTCGTCGATGGTGATGACGTAGGATTCGTTTGCCTCGCCGCCCTCTTCACGCGTCACCTGGACGTTCAGCGTGCGCTCGGTTCCGCCGCGCATGATGTTGATCTGCTTGCGGAAGTTGTTGCGGTACCGGCTTTCAGCTTCGACCAGCACTTCCTCGATCTCAGGCGCAACCGCGCGCAGATCGGCACCGAGCAGATCCGGCGCTGTCTTTTTCAGAAACTCTTCTGAAGAAGAGTTGGCAATGGTGATCTGCCGATCGCGGCCGACGCCGATGACAGCTGCCGTCACGCCTGAAAGCACGGCCTCGATGAACCGCCGCCGATGATCGACCTCATCCTTGGCCTCCAGAATCTGCTCCTGCTGGGTGCGGATTTCGGAGACCATCTTGTTGAACGTGCGCGAAAGATTGCCGACGTCGCCGTCGACGGCACGCACCGGCACCACGACGTCGAGATTGCCCGAGGCAACGCTGTCGGCGGCGCCGATCAGTTGCCGGATCGGCCGAACGATACGGTCGGCAACCGCGATTGCCGTCCAGATCGCCGCCAGCAGCACGATCAGCGCAAAGCCGATGTAGAGAACGCCGAAGGCGATCTGCGTGAAGGCGCGGCCCGCCTCTAGGGTCTTATATTCGGCGGTGTTTTCTTCCATCAGCCGCAGCGAACGCATCACTTCCGGATCGACGTTACGAACGGTGTAGAGATAGGTGCCGGGAATGTCGTCAAGCGGGATCACCGCCCCCACCAGGTTGGTAATCCCTGGTGGTATCAATGTCGGCTGGCCGGAAACCGAGCTTTTCAGCGCGTCCGGCGGGATGGCCGGCAAGGGCTTCTCCGTCGAGATATTGGCCTGGAGAATGGCGCTACCATCGGCACGGACGAGGAAGGCGCCAAGCATGCCGCGGCCCCTCGCCTGGCGCGTCACCAGCTCGGTAAAGCCGGTTCGGTCGAGGCTGTAGAGTTGCCGATTGCGCTCCAGATCGTTCGCCATCGACACGGTCTGGCCCTGCAGATAGCTGGCATTTTCCAGCACATAGGCTTGGGCGACGCTGATCGACGAGCGAACGATCGCTTGCGTCCGCAGCGAGAACCAGCGGTCAAGGCCGACATCCAGCGTTATGCTGGCGAAGATCGCGACCAGAATGGCAGGCGTGATGGCGACGATCGAAAACAGCGCGACGATGCGCACGTGAAGCCGTGCGGCAGCGCGGCCCTTGCGACGCGCGCGAAGCAATCTGAGGATCTCGCGAACGATGAGGTAGATCAGGCCGATCACGAACAGGCCGTTGATCGCCGCGCAGGCGATGAAGACGTTGCGCTCCAGTCTGATCGGCGTCAGCCCAAGCAAAACGAGCAGCGACAGGGTTGCGCAGACCAGAGCACCGATCGCCAGCATGAGGCCCGGCAGGGCAAAGGACGCGCGGCGGTCCTGCGCCGCGACTCCGTCATCTGTCCCCAGCGGCAAGGCCATTGCGTCCACCATATAAAGACATTCCCCCAACCGACGCCCGTGGGCACCGGCAATTCTCACTCACATTCCGGGTCAAGGTATTGACCGGACCGTCAATCGGGGCTGTTGCGCATGAGCCACAGCTCCAACGGCCAGGCAAAGCAGCGCAACACCGCTCGACTCGGCGGTCATAACACGTTCAAGCAACGTATTGTGGCGAAAATGCAACGGTGGCTGTGACCAAGTCAAGCCGTGCGTGAACTGCGATAGACTGACACGCCGAGTTCGCGGATCTTCTTGCGCAGCGTGTTGCGGTTGAGCCCGAGCAGATCGGCCGCCTTGATCTGGTTTCCGCGCGTCGCCGTCAAAGCCGCAAGAATCAGCGGATACTCCATCTCGGCAAGCACACGCTCGTAAAGACCGCTCGGTGGAAGCGCGTCACCGAAGCCGGCGAAATATTGCCGCATGTTCTCCTCGACCGCCTGCGAGATCGAAAGGGAACCGCTGCGCGCCTGTGTTTTTCCAATCGGACTGTCGGGGATCTCCGAGCGCAACTCGTTTTCGATGATTTCCCGCGTGATGACGTCCTGCGGGTAAAGCGCAGTCAGTCGGCGCACGAGGTTTTCGAGCTCGCGCACGTTGCCCGGCCACGGATGCGCCTTCATCAGTTCGAGCGCTTCCTGATCGAAACGCTTGACGTCCAGACCTTCCTTCTCGGCCTGCTGCACGAAGTGGCGCACAAGATCGGGAATGTCTTCCGCGCGGTCGCGCAGCGGCGGCAGGCGCAGCGGCACCACATTCAACCGATAGTACAGGTCCTCGCGGAAGAGACCTTGGTTGATCGACTGCTTCAGGTCCTTGTTGGTTGCCGCGACGATGCGCACATCGGAGCGGATCGGCGTGCGACCGCCAACCGTCGTGTACTCGCCCTGTTGCAGCACACGCAGCAACCGCGTCTGTGCGTCCATCGGCATGTCACCGATTTCGTCGAGGAACAGCGTGCCGCCTTCGGCCTGCTCGAAACGACCGGTCGAACGCGTCTGGGCGCCGGTGAAGGCGCCCTTTTCGTGACCGAACAATTCCGATTCGATCAGATCGCGCGGGATTGCCGCCATATTGATCGCAACGAAGGGGCCGTTGCGGCGCTTGCCGTAGTCATGCAGTGCGCGTGCCACCAGTTCCTTGCCCGTGCCGGATTCGCCGGTGATCATCAGCGTCAGATCGGTCTGCATCAGGCGGGCGAGAACCCGGTAGATTTCCTGCATCGCTGCCGAGCGACCGACGAGCGGCATGCCATCCTGCGAATCGTCGTCGACCTTGGACGGGCGGCGCTTCGGTTCGGCCAGCGCCCGACCGATGATGCCGATCAGCTCGGTCAGGTCAAAGGGCTTCGGCAGATAATCATAGGCGCCTTTTTCGGAGGCCTTGATCGCCGTCATGAACGTGTTCTGCGCGCTCATGACAAGAACCGGCAGATCGGGACGCGCCTTCTTGATGCGCGGCAGCAGATCGAATGCATTCTCGTCGGGCATGACAACGTCGGTGACGACAAGATCACCATCGCCGGCGGAAATCCAGCGCCAGAGCGTGGCCGCATTCGACGTGATCCGGACATCGTAGCCGGCGCGGCTCAGCGCCTGATTGAGCACGGTGCGAATGGCTGCGTCGTCATCCGCGACGAGGATGGTGGCACCCGTCATGCAATGTTTCCTTTTGTCATAGGCAGTTCGTCTTCGTCCGCCGCCTGCCCCTTGGAGGCCGGCATCAGGACGCGGAAAGTCGTGCGGTTCTGCTGGCTGTCGCATTCGACGATGCCGCCATGGCCGCCGATGATTTTGGCGACGAGCGCCAGTCCGAGGCCCGAACCATTGGTCTTGGTCGTAATGAACGGATCGAACAGATGCGGCAGCAAGTCAGAAGGAACGCCGGGACCATTGTCATGCACGCAGAATTCGAGCGGCAGCGAGATTTTTTCTCGGGTGCCCGCGACCGAAAGCCGGATACCGGGCCTGTAGGCGGTCGTCAGCATGATCTCGCCTTCGTGGCGATCACCGATCGCTTCCGCTGCGTTCTTGACGAGATTGAGAAACACCTGCACGAGCTGGTCGCGGTTGGCAAAGACCGACGGAAGCGATGGATCGTAATTCTCCGTCACCTTGATCCGGCGCGCAAAGCCCGCCTTGGCGATCGCCTTCACATGATCGAGCACCGAGTGAATGTTGAGCGGCACGCGATCGACGGGTCTCTCGTCGGAAAACACTTCCATCCGATCGACCAGCGAGACGATCCGGTCGGTCTCGTCGCAGATCAACCGCGTCAGCGCCCGATCCTCGTCGTTGACGGAAGTCTCAAGCAATTGCGCGGCCCCTCGAATGCCGGAAAGCGGGTTCTTGATCTCGTGCGCCAACATCGAGGCAAGGCCGGTGACCGACCGCGCCGCCGTCCGATGTGTCAGCTGGCGATCGATCTTGTCGGCCATCGACCGCTCCTGGAAGACGACCACGACGGAGCCGGGCTCCGAAATGACTGGCGCCACATAGAGATCAACCAGCTTGTCGGCGCCCAGCCGCGGCGAACTGAGATCGACGCGATACTCGTTGACCGGGGCCCTGCGCTCGCGCACCTGCTCGATCAACGTCAGAAGTGGGCTGCCAAACGGAATGAAGGCGCTGATATCGTGCCGGGCCAGATGATTGGCGCTGGCACCGAAAAAGGACTCCGCTTCCCAGTTGGCGAAGGCGACGAGACCGTTCTCATCGACAAGGATCACCGGATTTTGAATGGCATTCAGCACCGCCATCGACAGCCCGTTGGCAGCAGCCAAGGCTTCCGGATTGGGTTTTTCGGTCATGCGGCGATCCCTTCGCCAGAGAAGGTCGCAAGCGAACTTTGAATTGCATCGGATGCGCGCGCGGCGACTGATCTGGCATCGGTCGATGTCAGGATCGCCCCCTTCTCTGCCCCGGCAAGATCAGGTGCGAAACGGTCGAGATACCAGCCGACATGCTTGCGTGCATGCCTCAGGCCCGTGTCGGCACCGTAAAATTCGAGCATCATCTCATAGTGCTCCACGAAAATGTCGGCGATCTCAGCCTGGTCGGGATGGCTTGACGCGCCAGCGAGAACGCCGACATGCCAAGGACGGCCCTGCGAAGACCGCCCGGCCATGACGGCGTCGGCGCCGGAGCGCCTGAGGATCTCTTCGGCATCCGCCACCGTATCGACGTCGCCATTGGCAACCAGCGGCACGGAAATGACCTCGCGCACGGCGCGGATCGCATCCCAATCGGCCCTGCCGGTGTAGAACTGCATCCGGGTGCGGCCGTGCACGGTAATCGCCTGGACACCGGCCTCCTGCGCCCATCTTGCAATCAGCGGCGCATTGATCGAGTTTTCGTCCCAGCCAAGCCGCATCTTCAGCGTGACCGGTACATCCACGGCGTTGACCGTTGCCTCGACCAGGGACAGAGCATGGTCAGGATCGCGCATCAGCGCCGAGCCGGAATAGCCACCCGTCACCTTCTTTGCCGGGCAGCCCATGTTGATATCGATGACGTCGGCGCCATTAGCGGCAGCGATTTTTGCCGCCTCGGCCATCCAATGGGCCTCACGTCCGGCAAGCTGAACAATATGCGGCTTGATGCCGGAGTTCTTCAGCCTGGCCCAGGATTCCGACGCGTTGCCGACCAGTTCGCGGCTCGCCACCATTTCCGTCACGACGAACCCTGCGCCGAAGCGCCAGGCAAAGGTGCGGAATGGCAGGTCCGTGACGCCAGACATCGGGGCGAGCGCCACCCGGTTGCGGATTTCGATATTCCCGATCCGAAGCGGTGTTGACAGAGCCGGAGCTGGCAAATGCATATCTTTCAGGCACATGTTGTTCTTGCACTATTTTTAGACATTGTTCTTTGGCTTGCCAAGCGATTTCGATGCGTCGGGCAAATTTCCCTGCTCGGCTGGCAAAGCACGGACCTTCGCGGTACATCACGGCGAAGATTGGCGAAATCCGGGACCACATACAGAAGATGCAGCCTGAAGAACAGCTTTCCTGCGGCGTCGTGATTGTTGCAGCAGGGCGCGGCGAGCGCGCGGGACAGTCGGCCGAAGGGCCGAAGCAGTACCGCACCATCGGCGACAAGCCCGTTATCGCCCATACGCTTGACACTTTCGCGACATGGCCGGGGACCGGCCCGATCGTGGTTGTCATCCACCCCGATGACGAGGATCTGCTGGCAGCGGCACGCAGGCGATCGCTGGCGCGCGAGTTGATCGTGGTCCACGGCGGCGCAACGCGACAGCAATCGGTTCTCGCAGGCCTTGAAGCCGTAGCGGCAACCGGCTCACGCAACGTGATGATTCACGACGCCGTGCGCCCCTTTGCCGACCACGCCCTGCTGTCGCGCTGTGCCGATGCGCTGACAAGGGGAGCGCGTGCCGTGCTGCCGGCGCTTGCCGTTTCCGATACGCTCAAGCGCGCCGATGCCGCCGGCATGGTGACCGAAACCGTTCCGCGCAATCACCTTCATGCGGCACAGACACCGCAGACCTTCGACCTCAAGACCATCCTCGACGCCCACCGAGCCGCAGCGACAAGCGGCCGCACAGATTTCACCGACGACGCGTCAATCGCCGAATGGGCGGGGATCCCTGTTACCCTCGTCGAAGGCACGGTCGACAACGTCAAGCTCACACTGAAAAGGGACATCGCCATGGCCGACGAAAAACTCAAGCGACATCTGATTCCGGACGTTCGCACCGGCAATGGCTATGACGTACACCAGCTGGTCGAAGGTGATGGCGTTACGCTTTGTGGCGTCCTTATTCCGCACACCAAGAAGCTCTCCGGCCATTCCGATGCCGACGTTGCCTTGCACGCGCTCACAGATGCGCTGCTTGCTACCTGCGGTGCCGGTGATATCGGCGATCACTTCCCGCCGTCCGACCCGCAGTGGAAGGGTGCCGCATCGCGCATCTTCCTCGAACATGCGGCAAACATTGTGCGTCAGCGCGGCGGCACGATCACCAATGCCGATATTTCGCTGATTGCCGAGGCCCCGAAAGTCGGGCCGCATCGCCAGGCGATGCGGGAGAACCTTGCCGACATGCTCGGCATCGATCTTGACCGCTGCTCGGTCAAGGCGACGACGAACGAGCGGCTCGGTTTCATCGGCCGCGACGAGGGTATCGCCGCAATCGCGACCGCAACCGTTGTCTACACCGGAGGGGGAGCCCATGATGTGGCCGAATGACATTCAGGCGACGGCCGGCAAAATCATTGCCGATTTCACCGCGCGCGGTCTCAAGGTGGCAACCGCCGAATCCTGCACGGGAGGCCTGATTGCCGGGGCACTGACGGAAATTTCCGGATCATCCGCCGTCGTCGACCGCGGTTTCGTCACCTACTCCAACGACGCCAAGATCCAGATGCTCGGTGTCGATCCGGCAACGCTCGCAGCGCACGGCGCAGTTTCAAGGCAGACCGCCATCGAAATGGCGCGCGGCGCGGTTGCGCGCTCCGAGGCAGACTTTGCCGTTGCCGTGACCGGCATTGCCGGCCCGGGCGGCGGATCGATGGAAAAGCCTGTTGGCCTGGTCCATCTGTCAGCAACCGGCCGCAACGGCGCAGCCCTCCACCGCGAGATGCGCTACGGCGATATCGGCCGCGACGCCGTGCGGTTGGCAACCATCCGAACGGCGCTCGAGATGCTGACCGAGGTCGCTCAGACGGCGTAGATCTTGTCGGCGCGCTTCTCGAAGGCGTCGGAGAACATGCGGAAGGCACGGTCGAACATCGAGCCCATCAAGGCGCCGAGAATGCGGCTCTTGAACTCATAGTCGATGTAGAAATGCACGATCGACTGCCCCTCACCCGCTGGCTCGAAGCGCCAGCGATTGTCGAGATATTTGAACGGACCGTCGATATATTTGACCTCGATCTGGCGCTCGGCCTTGTTGAGCAGCACCTGCGTCGTAAAGGTCTCGCGGATCGCCTTGTAGCCGACGGTCATGTCAGCCAGCAGCAGGATTTTGCCATCCCTTTCCTTGCGTGAGCGCACGGTCAGCGCCTCACAGAGCGGCAGGAATTCCGGATAGTGTTCGACATCAGCGACGAGATCGAACATCTGGTCGGCCGTGTGCTTGACGACATGGTTTGTTTCAAAGTGCGGCATAGAAGGGAGTTAAGCGGGCACGCCGAGAAGATCAAGGAGCCTCTGCATCTGGCGCCGCGATTTCAACTGCAGAACCGGCACATGCGGGCCGTGCTGGGCAAGGCCTGCGACGATACGCGGCGAGAATTTGTCCTCGAAGGTCCAGATGAATTCGAGGAACTGCCAATCGACCTTCTCGATGCAGCCCGGCGCCATTTCCGGGCGGGCGCGGCCGAGATATTTCAGCCAGCGGGTGACGACGCCCCAGACACAGAGAAGCCGCGGCATCCGCACCCAGACCACGATATCGCTTCTCGGCACGCGGACATCGAAGGTCGAAGGATTGGTGCCATCCATGATCCAGCGATCGTCGGCGATCCTCTCGACGATGCGTCGGCGCTGTTCGGCCCGATCGCGTTGGACCCAGCCAGGCAACCACAGAATATCGCGATCAATGGAGATGTAGGTAAGGTCGAAATGCCGAGCCAGCTTCTGCGAAAGCGTCGACTTGCCACCACCGGAGCATCCGACCACGAGGATACGCCTGGCATTGCGGATATGACCGGCAGCAACGGCATCGTCGACGTCGTTCACGTTCCCAGGCGCTACTGGCTGATCCATCGACAAACTCCGCCAAACAATCCCGGTCTAGGGTCGGTTGGAAAATCATCGTTGTCACGATCTGACGATCGATCAGATGATCGGCACCCGGCATAGGCTCTTCAAAAGAAAAGCGGCGTCTTGGTTCGACAAATATCGAACCATCAGCATTCCAATCAAGGAAGAGAGAACAGCCGATACGCGATCGGCCAAAAATTCGCAAGTTTCGCGCGCAATCGGGAAATTATGCACATCGCCCGAGATGAGTAACCGTCAAACGAAAACTCCGGCACTGGGGCCGGAGTTCCTGTTGTTTCGAAGTGCCTCGGTTCTACCCGGCAGCAGCCGCCAACTTCTTTTCGCGCGCTGCCCGCAGGCGGGCGAAGTCGTCGCCGGCATGGTGCGACGAGCGGGTCAGCGGGCTCGAGGCGACCATGAGGAAGCCCTTGGTATAGGCGACCGTCTCGTAGGACTTGAATTCCTCCGGGGTGACGAACTTCTCGACCTTGTGGTGCTTGCGGGTCGGCTGCAGGTATTGGCCGATGGTCATGAAATCGACGTCGGCGGTGCGCAGGTCGTCCATCAGCTGCAGCACTTCGTTGCGCTCTTCGCCGAGGCCGACCATGATGCCGGACTTGGTGAACATCGTTGGATCGAGCTCCTTGACGCGCTGAAGCAAGCGGATGGAGTGGAAGTATCGGGCGCCCGGACGGACGGTGAGATAGTTGCCCGGTACGGTTTCCATGTTGTGGTTGAACACATCAGGCTTGGCGGCGACGACGCGCTCCAGTGCGCCAGGCTTCTTCAGGAAGTCGGGCGTCAGGATTTCGATGGTGGTCTGCGGCGAAGCGGCGCGGATCGCCCAGATCACCTTCTCGAAATGTTCGGCGCCACCGTCGGCCAGGTCGTCGCGGTCGACGGAGGTAATGACGACGTGGGAGAGGCCCATCTGCTTGACGGCCTTGGCGACGTTCTCGGGTTCGGCCATGTCGAGCGCATTCGGCTTGCCGGTCGAGACATTGCAGAAAGCGCAGGCGCGGGTACAGATCTCGCCCATGATCATGAAGGTGGCGTGCTTCTTGTCCCAGCACTCGCCGATGTTGGGGCAGCCGGCTTCTTCACAGACCGTGACGAGATTGTGCGAACGCACCAGCTCGCGCGTCTCCTGATAGCCCTTGGAGGTCGGCGCCTTGACGCGGATCCATTCCGGCTTGCGCAGCATTTCGGTATCGGGCTTGTGGGCCTTTTCCGGATGGCGGACGCGTTGCGCCCCTTCAGAGACGGCATCGAATACCGTTACCATACTGTCTTCCTCGTCGCGGCGGCTGCGGCTTGGTGCCGGCAGACCCTTTTTCGATCTATATAGATGGCTCGACGAGAAATGTCAGGCCACCTTTTTCTGGATAGCCCGATCGCTGACGCAGGAAGCGTCGCAGGCTATCGTTTGACAGCGCGGCCGACGGCAATCAGCAGGCAGGCGCCGATAAAGCCGAAGACCAGATAGGCAAGCCAGCCGGAAAAAGCCATGCCGAAGGCTGCCAGAATGATATTCGACACCACCGCGCCGATGATGCCGAGCGCTATGTTCATGAACAGCCCGACATCGCTGTTCATGAACTTCTCCGCAAGCCATCCGGCAAAACCGCCGATGATGATCGCAGCCAGGATGCCGACGCCGTTTACAGCCATGGTGATCTCCGTGCATTGAGGACAAGGTCGCGTCATCAATGCGGGATCGCGCCAAAAGTTCCGGCGACGGCCGGTCCATCAGGCGTTCAGCGCACGCCCATAGGCATCGAGCACGCTTTCCTTCATCGTCTCCGAAATCGTCGGATGCGGGAAGATCGTGTGCATCAGGTCTTCTTCTGTCGTCTCCAGGTTCATCGCGACGACGAAACCCTGGATGAGTTCGGTCACCTCGGCGCCGACCATGTGCGCGCCCAGCAACTCGCCGGTCTTCTTGTCAAAGATGGTCTTGACCATGCCCTGATCTTCGCCAAGGGCAATCGCCTTGCCGTTGGCGACGAAGGGAAAGCGACCGACGCGGATATCGCGGCCCTCGGCCTTTGCCTTGGCTTCGGTGAGACCGACCGAGGCGACCTGCGGGTGGCAATAGGTGCAGCCCGGGATCTTCAGCTTGTCCATCGGGTGGACATTCGGCAAGCCTGCGATCTTCTCCACGCAGATGACGGCCTCGTGCTCGGCCTTGTGGGCGAGCATCGGCGGGCCGGCAACGTCGCCGATCGCGTAGACGCCGGGAACATTGGTCCTGCCGTAGCCATCGATGACGATGCAGCTGCGGTCGGTCTTGATACCAAGCGTTTCGAGACCAAGGTTCTCGATATTGCCCTGAACGCCGACGGCGGAGATCATCCGGTCGGCGGTGATCTTTTCGACCTTGCCGTCCTTCATCTCGACATGGGCGGTGACCGAGTTCGCGCCCTTATCGACCTTCGTCACCTTGGCCTCAAGGTGGATCTTCATGCCCTGCTTTTCGAACTGCTTCTTGGCGATGGCGGAGATCTCGGCGTCTTCGACCGGCATCACGGTCGGCATGACCTCGACCACGGTCACGTCGACACCCATGGTGCGGTAGAACGAAGCGAATTCGATGCCGATCGCGCCCGAGCCCATGACAAGCAGCGACTTCGGCATTTCCTCCGGCTTCATCGCCTCGAAATAGGTCCAGACCAGCTTACCATCGGGCTCGATGCCCGGCAGGGCCCGCGGGCGGGCGCCGGTGGCGATGATGATGTGCTTGGCAGTATAGGTGCCCTCGCCCTTGGTGTTCTTCGGCAGCGGCGCCTGCGGCTGAACGATCGCCTTCGTCGTCTTGCCGACGACGATCTCGCCGGGCTTGGTCAGCTTGGCCTCGCCCCAGATGACGTCAACCTTGTTCTTCTTCATGAGGAAGCCGACGCCGCCGTTCATGCGCTCGGCAATGCCGCGCGAGCGGGCAACGATCGCCTTCAGATCGGGCGTCACCGCACCTTCGATCTTGATGCCGTAGCTGCCCGGATGCTGGGCATAGTGCAGCACTTCGGCCGAGCGAAGCAGCGCCTTGGTCGGAATGCAGCCCCAGTTGGAGCAGATGCCAGCCAAATGCTCGCGCTCGACGACCGCAGTCTTGAGGCCCAACTGCGCCGCACGAATAGCGGCGATATAGCCTCCCGGACCCGAACCGATGACGATGACGTCGTAATTCTCAGCCATGTGTTTCCTGCCTTTGTCTCAAGCGACCTTGCGGGTGAAGAGCACCCAGTCGTGTTTTCTGCTACCTTCGAAGAGCGGCACGGCCTCGGTCCGAGCCGCCTCCTCGAAGCCGTTTGCCCTGTAGAGTGCCTGCGCCCTGTCATTGTGGCTTTCGGTGATCAGGCTCACCGGCGCCGAGCCGGCGCGTGCAATTTCATGTGCAAGCAGTCTGCGTCCGATGCCGCGGCCGCGCCGATGGCGGTAAACGCCGAGGCTATCGATGAACCAGTGGCCGACCACAGGCCGCTGCAGCGCCAGCAGGGGTTCGAGCACAGCATGCTTCGCTTCGATTTCCGCCACCGAAGCGTCGATACCGTAGCCGATCGATACCCCCGCGATTTCATCATCGAGGTCGGCAACGACCGCATCCCGCCAGTTTCCAGGGCCGACATCCTCGCGCAGCTTGTTGCGCCCGCGCTCGAAAGCCGTATCGGTCGCCCCGCCAAGAACCGCGCCAGACCAGAGCCAGGCGGCAAAGCCTTGCGAGGCGATGTCGACGAGAACGGCGAGTTCTGCCGCCTCGTTTCGTTCCGCCGGTCTGATGGTGACGTCGTCCGTCATCTCAGACACCGAGCATCATCCGGACGACCGGCTCGAGGCCCCGGCCGATCGCGTGGGTGTTTTCAGCGTCCAGATGCACGCCATCGAGCGGCGTTGTCCTTGCAACCGATCCCGCATCGAAGAACCCGCAATCGAGTTCGTCTGCAAGGTCGCGGTAGAGCGGCGCCAGCATCGCCGACTGCTCGATGCCGTCGGCGAACATCGCCGCAAACGCACTGTTTGCCGTCTCGCAAAGCTGCGGCGGCGAAACGATCAGGATTTCGGGGCCTTCCGCCGTTTCGACCGGCCAATCGTGACGACGCACGAGATTGACCAGGCGCTCGATACCCTTGACCGCGCCGAAAGCCGTGCCGTGAATGATCGGCTTCATATCGTTGGAGCCGAGCAGAATGACCATCAGATCGAGCGGCGCATGACTGTGAAGGACGGTAGGCAGCATCCGCGCGCCGTTGCGGTCGCAATCGGCGAGGTGATCGTCATAGGCGGTCGTGCGTCCATTCAACCCTTCGGCAACAACATGAACGTCCGGCCCGAGCGCCTTCTGCAGCACGTTCGGCCAACGGTCTGCGAGTGCATGACGGCCCGGGCCGGACGCGTCATAGCCCCATGTCAGACTGTCACCGTAGCAGAGAAGTGTTTTCATCGTCCGGGCCCGCCTTCGGCGTTGCGATCAAGGAACGGACCGGCCCGAGGGCCGGTCCTTGTCCACATCAGACCAGCATGCCCATCGGGTTTTCGATGTAGCGCTTGAAGGCTCCGAGCAGTTCGGCGCCGAGCGCGCCATCGACGCAACGATGGTCGGTCGAAAGCGTGACCGTCATCACAGTGGCGATGACCATCTGCTTGTTCTTGACGACGACGCGTTCCTCGCCCGCACCGACCGCAAGGATCGTGGCGTGCGGCGGGTTGACGACGGCGGCGAAGTCCTTGACGCCCATCATGCCCATGTTGGAGACCGCCGTCGTGCCGCCCTGATATTCCTCGGGCTTCAGCTTGCGGTCCTTGGCGCGCTTGCCGAGGTCCTTCATCTCGTTGGAGATGGCAGACAGGCTCTTCAGCTCCGCCTGGCGAACGATCGGCGTGATCAGGCCGCCCGGGATGGACACGGCGACGCCGACGTCGGCATGCTTGTGCTTGACCATGTTGCTGTCGGTCCAGGACACGTTGGCATCCGGAACGTCACGCAGAGCCAGCGCCAGCGCCTTGATCACCATGTCGTTGACCGAGAGCTTGTAGACCGGCTTGCCGTCCTTTTCCGGAGCGGCAGCATTGAGCTGGGCCCTGAGCGCCAGAAGCGTATCCAGTTCGCAATCGAGCGAGACGTAGAAGTGCGGGATCGTCTGCTTGGATTCGACGAGCCGCTTGGCGATCGTCTTGCGCATGCCGTCATGTGGCACGAGCTCGTAGGAGCCGGGCTCGAACAGTTTGAGTACGGCGTCTTCCGACATGCCCTTGGCAAGCGGCGCGGCAGCGGGAGCTGCAGCACCTGCTGCTGGTGCAGCGGCCGGCTTCGCGCCGCCACCGGCAACAGCAGTCTCGACGTCCTTCTTGATCACGCGGCCATGCGGGCCGGAGCCGGCGATCGCCGAGAGATCGATGCCGGCATCCTTGGCAAGACGACGCGCTAGCGGCGACGAGAACACGCGACTGCCGGATTCCGTCTTGGCCGCCTGCGGCGCTGCCGCCACCGGCTGAGTTGCAGCGGGCGCCGGAGCGCTGGCCGCTGCCGGCGCGGGCGCTTCCTTCGTTTCGGCCGCGACCGGTGCCGCTGCACCGTTGCCGCCCTTGGCGGCCGCGGCGACATCTTCGCCGTCGGCTGCAAGGACCGCAATCAGCGCATTGACCTTGACGCCTTCGGTGCCGGCGGGAACGACGATCTTGGCAACGGTGCCTTCATCGACGGCCTCGACTTCCATCGTCGCCTTGTCCGTCTCGATCTCGGCGATCACGTCGCCGGACTTGACCTTATCGCCTTCCTTGACCAGCCACTTGGCCAGATTGCCTTCTTCCATCGTCGGAGAGAGGGCAGGCATTGTGATGTTGATAGGCATCGAAGGGCCCTCCCCTTATTTGTAGCAAACGGCTTTCACCGCATCGACGACCTCTGCGACGTTCGGAAGCGCGAGCTTCTCGAGGTTCGCGGCGTAAGGCATCGGCACATCCTTGCCGGCGATCGTCAGGATCGGGGCATCGAGATAGTCGAAGGCCTGCTGCATGACGCGGGTCGCAATCTCGGTACCGACGGAAGACTGCGGATAGCCTTCTTCGACTGTCACCAGACGACCGGTCTTCCTGACGGATTCGATCACCGTCGGCAGATCCATCGGACGGATGGTGCGAAGGTCGATCAGCTCGACGTCGATGCCCTGCGCTTCCAGTTCGGCGACCGCCTTGATCGCATAGGTCATGCCGATACCGAAGGAAACGATGGTTGCGTCCTTGCCGACCTTGTGGATACGGGCCTTGCCGATCGGCAGCACGAAATCGTCGAGCTTCGGCACTTCGAAGGACTGACCGTAGAGGATTTCGTTTTCGAGGAAGATGACCGGGTTCGGATCGCGGATGGCCGCCTTCAGCAGGCCCTTCGCATCAGCTGCCGTATAGGGCATGACAACCTTGAGACCTGGAATGTGGCTGTACCAGGCGGCATAGCACTGCGAGTGCTGCGCCGCTACGCGGGCCGCAGCACCGCTCGGGCCACGGAACACGATCGGCGCGCCCATCTGGCCGCCGGACATGTAGAGCGTCTTGGCGGCGGAGTTGATGATCTGGTCAATCGCCTGCATGGCGAAGTTGAAGGTCATGAACTCGACGATCGGGCGCAGGCCGGTCATGGCAGCGCCAACGCCGACGCCGGCAAAGCCGTGTTCGGTGATCGGCGTGTCGATGACACGACGGGCGCCGAATTCCTGAAGCAGGCCTTGCGTGATCTTGTAGGCGCCCTGGTATTCGGCGACTTCTTCGCCCATGACGAAGACGTCGTCGCTGGCGCGCATTTCCTCGGCCATGGCGTCGCGCAGAGCTTCACGCACGGTCATCGTCACCATTTCGGTGCCGGCCGGGATTGCCGGATCGGCGGCAACTTCGACCTTCGGCTGGGCCGCAACCGGTGCCGGCGCCGAAGCTGCGGGTGCTTCGCTGGCGGTGGCAGCCTTGGGCGCATCCACCTTCGGTGCGGCGATATCGCCAGCGCCTTCGCCATCCTGCAGCAGGACTGCGATCGGCGTATTGACCTTGACGCCTTCGGTGCCGGCGGCGATCAGCAGCTTGCCGATCGTGCCTTCATCGACGGCTTCCACTTCCATGGTGGCCTTGTCAGTCTCGATCTCGGCGATGACGTCGCCGGAGGAGACCTTGTCGCCTTCGTTCTTCAGCCATTTCGAGAGCGTGCCTTCCTCCATCGTCGGGGAAAGGGCGGGCATGAGAATTTCTACTGGCATATTTGAGCCTCCCCGGATCAAAGCAGGATATCGGTGTAGAGCTCGGATACATCCGGCTCCGGATCAGCCTGGGCAAAATCGGCGCTGTCGGCGACGATGTCGCGGACGTCCTTGTCGATCTGCTTCAGCTCGTCCTCGCTCGCCCATCCCTTTTCGGTCAGACGTGCCTTCACCTGTTCGATCGGATCGTGTTCCGACCGCATCTTCTGCACTTCATCCTTCGAGCGGTACTTCGCCGGGTCGGACATGGAGTGGCCGCGGTAGCGATAGGTCTGCATTTCGAGAATGATCGGGCCCTTGCCCGAACGGCAATACTCGACAGCCTCGTCGCCCGCCGCCTTGACCGCACGAACATCCATGGCATCGACCTGGAAGCCCGGGATGCCGAAGGAGACACCGCGCTTCGAAAAATCGGTCTGCGCCGATGCGCGGGTGACCGACGTGCCCATGGCGTAGCGGTTGTTCTCGATCACGTAGATCACCGGAAGCTTCCACAGCTGCGCCATGTTGAAGCTTTCATAGACCTGGCCCTGGTTGGCCGCGCCATCCCCAAAATAGGCGACGCTGACATTGTCGTTGCCGCGATAGCGGTTGGCAAAGGCAAGGCCGGTGCCGAGCGACACCTGGGCACCGACGATGCCGTGACCGCCGTAAAAATGCTTTTCCTTGGAGAACATGTGCATCGAGCCGCCCTTCCCCTTGGAAAGACCGCTGCGACGACCCGTGAGTTCGGCCATGACGCCGCGGGCGCTCATGCCGCAGGCCAGCATGTGGCCGTGGTCACGGTAGGCGGTGATGACCTGGTCACCGTCTTTCAGCGCCATCTGCATGCCGACGACGACAGCTTCCTGGCCGATGTAGAGATGACAGAAGCCGCCGATGAAACCCATGCCATAGAGCTGGCCGGCCTTTTCCTCGAAACGCCGGATCAGCAGCATTTCGCGGTAGGCTTTCAGTTCGTCTTCTTTGGTGAATTCGGCGATATTACCGCCGCTCAGGTCCTTCTTGGCCGGCTTTGCTGCGGTCTTACGGCTGGAGACGGACGCGTTTTTTCGCGGAGCCATTCATTCCTCCCAATGGTTAGCCTTTGAGGGTTACCATAGGGAAAGAAAAGCGCCACAGCAATGCCATATTTGCATGGCTCGCATTCCGCGCAAGTTATTGAATTTAAATATGAAATGCCAATTAACCGAATTTCGGTTAATTCGTCATGCGGTGGAAAATAACAATTTCATCGCTGCGCGACATATTGAGCGCGAGGCGAGCCTTCTCATCCAGCATGTCACGCTCCAGCGAACCGTCGCTCATCAGCTGAACCTCCTTTTCGAGGGTCGTTCGCCGCTTTGTGAGCTCGTCCAGCCGTGCCTGCCGCTCAACGATCTGGCGATCGAATTGCTCCGTCGCCTTCAAGCCGTAGCCGCCGTGAATGGAATGATAGCCGAAATAAGACAGAAAGGCGACCGCGATCAGCGGCAGCACCAGTCGGCCCAGTTTCCGTTTCTTATGATGCCTTGTCCACATCCCGTTCACACCCTGATACGCAATACAGGGTGAGACTAACCGGCATTGATTAACCGACCGTTGACCATGAATGGCCGGATAAAGCAAAACCCGCCCACGGCAACCGTGAGCGGGTCAATTTTTTCAGCGATCGATCGAGGCTATCAGCCACGCAGGATCGAGCGGCCGGCGTAGTTGGCCTGCAGGCCGAGCTGCTCTTCGATGCGGATCAGCTGGTTGTACTTTGCGAGCCGGTCGGACCGGGCCAGCGAGCCGGTCTTGATCTGGCCGCAGTTGGTGGCAACGGCGAGGTCGGCGATCGTCGCGTCCTCGGTCTCGCCCGAACGGTGGGACATGACGGCGGTGTAGCGTGCCTTGTGTGCCGTTTCGACAGCGTCAAGTGTTTCCGACAGCGAGCCGATCTGGTTGACCTTAACGAGGATCGAGTTGGCAACACCCATCTTGATGCCATCGCGCAGGCGGGCGGAGTTGGTGACGAACAGGTCGTCGCCGACGAGCTGGCACTTGTTGCCGATGAGGTCAGTCACAGCCTTCCAGCCGTCCCAATCGTCTTCCGCCATACCATCTTCGATCGAGAAGATCGGGTACTTGGCAGCAAGTTCCGCCAGGTATTCGGCCATTGCACCCGGCTCAAGCGTGCGGCCTTCGCCTTCGAGGACGTACTTGCCGTCCTTGAAGAATTCGGTCGCGGCGCAATCGAGTGCGATGAACATGTCTTCGCCCGGCTTGTAGCCAGCCTTCTCGATCGACTTCATGATGAAGTCGAGTGCTGCCGGAGCGGACGCCAGACCCGGCGCGAAGCCGCCTTCGTCGCCGACATTGGTGTTGTGGCCGTCGGCGGAAAGCTGCTTCTTCAGCGTGTGGAACACTTCCGAACCCATGCGGACCGCGTCACGCATCGTATCGGCACCGACCGGAACGATCATGAACTCCTGGAAGTCGATCGGGTTGTCGGCATGAGCACCACCGTTGATGATGTTCATCATCGGAACCGGAAGCACGTGGGCGTTCGGGCCGCCGACGTAACGGTAGAGCGGCAGGCCGGAAGCTTCGGCGGCAGCCTTGGCGACGGCCAGCGACACGCCGAGGATGGCATTGGCACCGAGGCGCGACTTGTTGGCCGTGCCGTCAAGCTCGATCATCGTCTTGTCGATCTGGATTTGGTTTTCCGCATCGAGGCCACCGATCGCCTCGAAGATCTCGCCGTTGACGGCGTCGACGGCGCGCTCGACGCCCTTGCCGAGGTAACGCGTTCCACCATCGCGCAGTTCGACCGCTTCATGCGCACCGGTCGAGGCACCCGACGGCACGGCCGCGCGGCCGAAGCTTCCGTCTTCCAGATAGACGTCGACCTCGACGGTCGGGTTGCCGCGGCTGTCCAGAATTTCTCGGCCGATGATGTCGATGATTGCTGTCATGATCTCTTCCCTGCTTGAGGACGGTGGTGGGTCGGGCCTGTCATAAGCGAAGGCCCGGGATTTTCAATGGCGCGCAAGATGTAAAAACAACCGCGCCACCGGGGTTCATGAAAATTTCACGAGCCTGTCTCAGCCCTTTGCGACGGCGTCGAAGGCCAGCAGCTTTTCGAGCAGCCGCGGCATGTCCTTCAGATGCACCATGTTGGGGCCATCGGAAGGAGCGTTGTCCGGTTCCTCGTGGGTTTCGACGAACAGGCCGGCGATGCCGACAGCGACGGCTGCACGCGACAGCGTTTCAACGAACTCGCGTTGACCGCCGGTCGAACCGCCCTGCCCGCCCGGCTGCTGCACCGAGTGGGTGGCGTCAAAGACGACGGGCGCGCCGAGCGAGGCCATGATCGGCAGCGAGCGCATGTCGGAAACCAGCGTGTTGTAGCCGAAGGACGCGCCACGCTCGCACAGAAGAATGTTGGGATTGCCGCTTTCGGTGAATTTGGCGAGCACGTTCTTCATGNTGACCGCCGGTCGAACCGCCCTGCCCGCCCGGCTGCTGCACCGAGTGGGTGGCGTCAAAGACGACGGGCGCGCCGAGCGAGGCCATGATCGGCAGCGAGCGCATATCGGAAACCAGCGTGTTGTAGCCGAAGGACGCGCCACGCTCGCACAGAAGAATGTTGGGATTGCCGCTTTCGGTGAATTTGGCGAGCACGTTCTTCATGTCCCAAGGCGCCAGGAACTGGCCCTTCTTGACGTTGATGGTGCGGCCAGTCTTGGCAGCTGCCACCAGAAGGTCGGTCTGGCGCGACAGGAAGGCCGGGATCTGCAGGATGTCGACRGTCTCGGCGACGACGGCGCACTGCTCCTCGGTGTGGACATC
>NZ_LMDT01000007.1:0-230598 GCF_001425885.1 Ensifer sp. Root1252
CCAGGCGCCGCACGAAGCATCCAGCTTCTCATCCCACCAGAAGCCCTGCCCATTCTACGATAAGACAAACCGTCATAATCTCTGTGGCGCGGTACTAGCGGATTGCGGATCGATCTGTTCGAGGGGGGAGCGGCGTCTCGTCATAGCCGCGACCATGCGCAAACTGTGCACGGCTCGTTGCAGATTGTCGGGGAGGGCGCAAAACCGTCGTTCCGGCTAAGACGCCTCGCTCCCCGGCATCTGCGGGCGCTGCTCTCCGGCGCCATCACCCTGCTTGCTTGCATCATCCTGATATCGGGCAGCGGCAAAGCGGCTCTTGATCTTGGCGGCGTTTCGCCGTCGCTCGGTCTGGCCGAAGGACTGCGGCCGGCCATGTTGAGTGCCGGGGGCGTGCTGGCGATCGTTGCGATTCTGCTCCGCCACCTCGCAGAGGGTCGCCTCGTCGCATTCGTTTCGATGCTGGTGGCTGCCGCCGGATTGCATTGGGCGGTCGGTGTCGCGCCGGCACTGGGCCTAGCATCGCCCAGTGTCATGCTTTGCTGTCTTGCGCTTGCGGCAATTCTTGGCGGAACGCCGCTACCCCATGCCTTCATTGCCGCAGCCTATGTTGCAGTGGCGTTCGGCGCACCGATGCCGGAGGAGGCGATGGCGGCAGCCACCTTGTCCGGCATGTCGCGTTATCTGTTGACCGCTATTCCATTCTTTCTGCTCGCAGGCGCGCTTTTGACCGCGTCCGGGATTGCGAGCGTCCTGGTTCGGTTTGCCGCCGCGCTTGTCGGCCATCGTCGCGCCGGGCTCGGACAAACGGTGCTGCTGACCGGCGTGCTTTTTTCCGGTGCCTCCGGATCGTCGATCGCCAATGCGGCGTTCGGCACCGCCGCTTTCATGCAGCAACTGACGGCGCGTGGCACGCCGCGTGAGCGCGCCGGGGCGCTGATCGCCGCCGTGTCGGTGCTCGACAACATCATCCCGCCATCGATCGCCTTTCTGATCCTTGCTGCTGCCGCGGATCTATCGACCGGCAAGCTCCTGACCGGGGGCTTTGTCGCAGGCCTGGTCATGGCGGCAACGCTTGCCGTTGCCATCCATCTGAACGGCGCGACGACAGCGAGCGCCGACAGGGTATCCGCCGGAGAGTGCCGACGACTTGGCGTTCGGGCGCTGCCCGCCTTCGGTCTCGGCATCATCGTCGTTGCGGCGATCGCGCGCGAGATGGCAGCGTTCCTGTGGGCCATCGGCCACCAGGTCGAACCGGTGCGCTGACGATGCGGTGCGCTGCTACCTTAAAGGTCCACTTAAAGGTCCAAGTTGCAGCCAGCTGCCCCCCAGCGCGGGCGCCGCCTCATTGAGGGGCTTTGCCCGCACCGGAGCCTCGGCGGACATCAGGGGCAGCACGGAGACGGGATGGGCCGCGATGGGGAATTCCCGGCGACCCTATGTGGCTGGACATCAGAATCCAACGCCCGACTACTAGACAGGGATGGCCAAGGCGAATTACGAACGTACGGTAACCGACCCGCGGATAAGAGCTGGATCAACCGTCGTCTGAAGGCCCAACCCGCCCCCGCGGTGCCCCATCAACGGTAACAAATGGGTGTCAAAGACATGCGGCGCATAAGTTCGCATATCACCCTTGACCACGGTCATAAGAGGGTTCTCGCTGCCCTAGCATCAGTCTACATTGCCGCGAATCATATGCCACAGGTTGACGAATGCAGGGCCCACAACATGGTCACGCGCCGATGAAGTCGAGTATTGCTTATCTTCCTGAGCGTAAGCAGCGTGAGCTCGCGCGCGTTGTCGAAGTGTTGCACGAGGAGTTCGAAGATGCGCTAAAGGACGGTACTGCCGACTTCAAAAAACGTGGTCGAATACTGAAGGTAATTCTGTTCGGCTCCTACGCACGCGGAAACTGGGTGGATGAGCCGCATACCACGAAAGGCTATCGCTCGGACTACGATATCCTTGTCGTTGTGAACAACAGCAAGCTGACTGACTTCGCGCGCTATTGGTCGAAGGCACAGGACCGCTTGCTGCGTCACTCCGGAATTGAAACACCCACTAGTTTGATTGTCCACTCGCGCCGTGAAGTGAATACCGCGCTTTATGATGGTCGCTATTTCTTTGTCGATATTCGGCGCGATGGCATTGTGCTCTACGAACTCGATGATGAGCCTTTAGCAGTCGCCAGGCCTCTTTCAAAAGTGGACGCATTGCGGATTGCGACGGAGTACTTCGAAGACCGTCTGCCGCATGCAAAGACTTTTTCCGAAGGGGCGACATTCTTTGTTGGTGGAAGGAAGTTCAAGGAAGCTGCCTTCCTCCTGCACCAGTCGATCGAACAAGCCTACGCCACGCTTCTTCTGGTGCTGACCAACTACAGCCCAGCCTCCCATAATCTGAACTTCCTGCGTGGTCGCGCCGAAGAGCAGCATCGCGAGCTTGCGGAGATCTGGCCGCGCGATCAGCAACGCTTCGCTGCGTGGTTTAACATTGTCAACGAAGCCTATGTAAAAGCGCGTTATTCCCGGCACTTTGAAGTAACCGAGGAAGCCCTGTTGTGGCTCCTGAGCCGGACCGAGGCACTCATCGCTCTCGTCGAAAAAGTCTGCCGCACCCACCTTGAATCGCTCAAATCAGAAACTGGAAGCCCCAAAGAACCAAGCGAATAAAGCACGATACCAGGTGTCTGGCGGTATCTTGATGTATCGGTTTATGTGATGGGGCGCCAACGGATCCGGATCGAACCATTGTGTGCTCGCGGCTTGCGGCGTCTCCTGGGCGAAGGTGGTAGCAGAAGGCAGAGACGATGCGGCGGCCGCGTTGACGACGCCCCAGCGCACTCGGTTAAATGCACCCGGTGCCTTTGTGCCATGTCGCGCACAGAACCTTGGTGAGGGCCGCTTTGAGGCCGTCCTGCGCATCGGAAAAGACGAGCTTGACGGCGCGCTGAACTGGCCTCGTCCAGGAATAGAGGGCCGGATCTTAGATCATATTTCGTCCCTACCAGGCCCCGCCCCGCTCCATCGCCAGTTCTGCCTCGAGGCTCTCGGTGTCGCGGAAGATCGTGGCGACCGCCAGCACACGTCCGCCGCGCCTGAAGCGCAGGAGGCAGTCCCTGGCGGGAATGTCGCCCTCGACCTCAATCTCGTCCCATCCCTCGGCATGGCCGACATAGTTGATCGGGACGTCGTAATGTTGGCTCCAAAAGAACGGCACATCCGTGAACTTCTTCCGGTGTCCGAGCATGTTGAGAGCGGCCGCAGCACCTTGCCGCTGCGCCACCACCCAGTGCTCCACCCTGATGTTTTCGCCACTGTGAGGATCGGGCCACCTGGCAATATCGCCGGCCGCAAATATGCCCGGCACACTGGTCTCAAGATACGCATCGACCAGAACGCCCCGATCGGTTGCGAGCCCGGCCGCTTCGGCGAGACCGACCCGCGGCCGCACGCCGATACCGGCAACGACCATGTCTGCGGCTAGGATGCTGCTGCTGCTCAGCTGGATCTCCGTTGCACCGATGCTCGTCACGGTATCCCCAAGGTGGAAGATGACGCCATTTTTTTCATGCAGGGCGCGGATGAAATCGCCGATCTGCGGCCCTAATATCCGTTCCATCGGCCGTTCGTCGGGCGCCACCACATGCACTTCGACGCCGCAGGTCCGAAGGGCGGCGGCAACTTCGAGGCCGATGAAGCTGGCGCCTAGGACGACGGCGCTGCGTGCGGTACCTGCTTGCGCGATGATCTTCCGACTGTCGGCAAGCGAGCGCAGCGTGTGGACATGAGCCTGGTCGGCGCCGGGGATGGTCAGGCGAACCGGTTCGGCGCCTGTTGCCAGCAACAGTCTGTCGAAGGCGACCCGAGCCCCATCGGCGAGCAAGATTTCGCTGGCGCGGACATCGATGCCGGCAACCCTGGTGCCGAGGCGCAAGTCGATGCCGTTCTTGGCATAGAAGCCCTCCTTGCGCAGCGGGATCCAGTCCTCCGGAGCCTTACCGGCGAGATAGTCCTTCGAAAGGTTAGGGCGGTCGACGGGCAGCGCCTCGTCATCGCTGATCATGACGATGGCGCCCTGAAATTGTTCGCGCCGCAGCCTCTCGGCGGCGGCAAAGCCGGCGGCGCCGCCACCGACGATGACGACCTTTTCGGGAGCCGCCCCGGCATCGACTTCGCGTGGGACAGGCGTCTGCTTCTTGCGCTTCTCGCCAACGATTACTTTGTCGCCGCGCTGTTCAACCGACCAGCATGCGAGCGGCGATAACGCCGGAGCACGCAGGGCCTCTCCGGTGCGCAGGTCAAAGCAAGCGTGATGCCAGGGGCAGCGGACGGTGTCGTCGGCGACGAGGCCATCGGCCAGCGGCCCACCGTAATGCGAGCAGTTGGCGGCTATCGCGAATATCTCGGATCCGCGGCGCAACAGAAGCACCGGCTCACCATCGCGATGACCGACCAGCTTGCCGCCATCGGGAAGATCGGTGAGCGCAATGCCGAGGGCGAGGTCGGGTCTGAATGGTTAGCGGCCATCTTCTCCTCCGTCGAAGGGCAGCTGCCGGTATCGTCCACTGCGACGCTGGGCTTACCTACCCAACAGGCAATTGACCTGAAGTTGCGTGCAATGTTTGCGATATGCCTAATCGGAGCCAAGCGCGGTCGTTCCCACGGCGGGCGCTCAGTCGCTAGGCCCGGGACGTATCACCCAGGAAATCCTGGCGCGTCAGTGCAATGTCGGCAAGCGTGTAACGATCTAACGATCGAGCGTGTTCTGGAACGACGACAGCGCGTCGCTCAGCATGTCGGAAAGCTTGCAGCAACGCGTGATCGTGCACTGGTTGCCGGTGGCAAAGCATTCGACCCGGGCGAAGTCCGGCTCGGTCAGCTGGATCACGTCACCAATGCGGATGTCTTCCGGACGACGCCCGAGCGTCAGCACATCCTATAGCCTGAACTGCAAAGTGCCGCTAACAGCCCATAGACTGATACAATCCGTGTGAAATCAGCCTATGGCCTGAAAGACCGTTATGACACGTGTAAGAGGCAGAAGTGGAATGGGATGGAGGGAGGAGGCGCATCTGCCGTCTTCAGGGTCCTGCGGTGCCAGCCGATCATGGAAGGGCTCTTTGCGTTGGTCTTCAAAAGTTTTCCGAGGGCTTGGTCACGCATCACGACGACGGCAACATTGTCTATGGCACAATGGGTAAGGGATCTTGTCCAAGCAAGGTGTCGGCCATCACGTGATTGTCTGGCGCCGAGGCTGCAAAGTGCGGCAAGAAAGGGGAAAGAGGTTGAAAACCCTATGATGAGTGAAATCGCGCAGTTGCTCGACCTAGATCGCGCAAATGAATTGTCGTCGCTGCAGCCGGTGTCTGAAATCGTCGCTGTGAGGATCGCAACGCGCTACCCCAGCATTTCCAAACAATACCTTGAGTTCATTCGTGCGGTTGGGTTGGGCTCAACTACGCGAGATTTCTATATCTACGAGCCCGAGCCCGCGTCCTCCGTCGAACAGCATCCCTCCTTTCAGCTTTACCAGTCTGCCTCCTACCGTGCACTGTCAGGCCCACGTCCCGAAGGGCATATCCCCGCCGATGCGGTCGCTATTGCGGACAGCGGTGCCTCTTGGAGGTACTACCTTTGCCCCTCTCTCGGCGAGGGGGTCTATTGTCTCGACATGGCTGGTCCCACATTCGAGCCGGAGGCTGACGACTTTTTATCTTTTGTGGCAAACACCGTGTGTGTGAACTAAGTCCAAACCCTTCTCAGGGTATTGCAAGCTGCAGCAAATCGATAGCGGTGGCACGGCCGCTTCGGTCCATCAGCCTCATCGGTGGCACTTGTTACGCAAGACCGAAGCGGGCGACGGCAACCGACCCGATGAACCTTCCACATCGGCAACTCGCAGATCGGCGTCTTCTTCCTTCGAGAGCCCAAGGTGCAGGTTGGAGGGGAGGCATTCTTATACCGCATACCCGAGAGCTTTAGTTCTACTTTTGTTGGCCGCTTTTGCTCTTGATAATCAGCAGAAGCAGCGCGAATACGACAGCCGCGACCGGCCAGAAATCGGTGCTTTGGTCCCAACTCCAAAGCCAAAACTTATAAGCGTCCAAATGTGGCGGTGGCATGTGGACACTCATTTCAAAGTCGCGTTTCTCACGACCGTGAAAGTGCCCTGCAGCAAACGCCAAGCCGATGATCGCAGCATCTCTTCGTTTGAAAAACGCAGACCCCAGCACTGTAACCACCGTGGCGATGCAAACGGCTTCGACGATATGTCCCAGCCAGTCGTAGTTGTTGTGGATGTACTGCCAACTAAGTTCCATGCCGCGTCAAAGCACATTGAAAGGCAAAATTCTAGTGGAGACCGCCGCCAGCTGTTGTTGCAAATTCAGAGGATTCAAACGCCTGGCGTTGAGAGAGAAATTAGCAACAGAGCGCCAGCGACAACCGCTAAAGCACCGACCGTCGTGAAGACAATCAGCAGCAATTCTCTATCGTACTTGGGCATATATCGCTTCGTTCACTGCGCGTGGGATGTTGCTGCAGCCCCTAGTACAAAAAACATGATTGAACAATCACCAATCTTACGTCCACCAAGATGCTCTGGTGGCAGACTTCACTCAGTCTGCGGGCTGATTGTTTCCCCTCAACCTGTAGCCTGAAAGAAGCTGAAGAGGAAAATGGTTACTGATGACCATTGCATTCTTCTACGGCATAAAACAACACAAGGATTTGTCGCGCTGGCATTTAGGCGGCGTGGACGACTTAGAGCGTTTCCCTGACTGATTGAATCATTTGGGCTTTGCAAATCAGATGGGTTCTGATTCAAACTATCTGCCGATGGAGGTCGGCAGATAATGTCGAAAGCCCTTTCCGTTGATCTTCGCGCACGTGTTCTTGCCGCCGTCTCTGCCGGAGCGTCGCACCGGGAGGCTGCCGAGCGCTTTGGCGTCAGCGCGGCCAGCGTGAGCCGGTGGCGAAACCTGCAAGTCCGTCAGGGCCATGTTCGACCCGGTCCGCTGGGTGGAGACCGTCATTCGCACAAAACCGAAGCCAACGCCGACGCGATCAAGTCGTGGCTTGAGGAACACCAGGACGGCACCTTGTTCGAACTTCGGGATGCCCTTGCAGCTCAGGGCATCGCCATCAGCAAGTCGGCGCTGCACCGTTTCCTTGTCCGGCACAATCAGACGCGCAAAAAAAGACTGGCCACGCGATAGAGCAAGCACGCCCAGACGTCTTGGAACTCCGTCAGCGGTGGTTCGACGAGCAACTCGATCTTGATCCGTCGCGGCTCGTGTTCATCGACGAAACATGGACCGCGACCAACATGGCCCGCACTCATGGAAGATGCACCAGGGGTGAGCGGCTGTAACCACTACAGCATCGACAGCACCACGGTTCGCGCCCACGTCTCGGCGCGCGGAAAGGGAGGACTCATCAACGAGCTCTTGGCCGTGTCGATACCGGCTGAAATTTCCCCAAAATTGCGGAAGTAAAATTCCCCAAATATGCCGACGTGGGCGCCATGGAGAATTGGGCTTTTTCGGTGGCGGACCGCGTGGACGTGGCGGCGGGGCTGCCGATTGCAAGCCTTATGATGCTTTGATCTTTGATCGACCTGCCCGAGCGCGCCAAGGGCTTGATTGCGGAGAAGGCTACGATGCCGACGCGATTCGCTCGGACCTTGCAGGCCGGGACATCTGGGCCGTCGTTTCAGGGCGCTCAAACCGCCGTGTGAGGGTGGAGCATGATCGAGCCCTCTACTCCCTTCCCGAGCAAGAGAAAATGAGGATCATGCGGTTGTCAGTTGCCTAAAACTTCCTGAACCGTTCCAAGCGGTTGTCGGCGATGTATTTTTCATGTGCGGTTAGCTTAACCATTAGCTTGTCGGCATCTCTGGTGCGGCCATTGGCAATTGCGTCCTGGATCTGCTTAGCGATGCTGTCCCTTTGAGCCAAATAGTTCCTCGCAAACAGTACTACCGTCGATGTATGTGACCTATCGGTGTCGCTCACGCTTACGTTTCTCCGGTTCTTGATTCCTCTGCATCCCCAATCCCAATTGCGTCAAACATGGTTGAAACTGTGACCAAAGCGACGCTTGCTTATCAAGATCGATAGTACCCCGGCGTCATCTGCAGCAACGAACCTCGATAAGCCGTCAAGCCGACTGGTGCCTCCGCTCACACTGGACGGGCCGTCGGAAAGTCTTGAGACCGAGGCGGCTAGCTTTTGGGGCGGTGTTGAAATGAGGTTGGCTGCGATGCCCACAAGGCCTTGCTGCCGGTCGAGAGCCTCGGACGTTTCTTCAACCTGCAGGATAATCACATTCGCGCTTTCCGGCTAGAAGTCGAAAGGCTGACGGCGGAATCAGCGAGATCGTTGCCTGGGCTGAACGGATTCGGGGCAATCCCGGCCCTTGGACGACAACACGCCGCAAGCAAGTGCCATGGCGACGCTCAACTGGGAGCATGCGCGGACTGTTCCACGACCGGCTGGTTACGCACCACACCAGGCTTCTGGACACGCTTTCGCTGAATTTCGAAGAACGCCTGTTGCGCGCGCAACTAAAGCAATCATCTGGAGCGTTGAATTTCTTGCTTATCCTCAACAGCTCGGCATCAACCCTGGAGAGGTCCGAGGGGGGCATAGCTCATGCGATATTCGGAGAAAATGTTGGAAAGAACTTCTCGGTGCGCAGATAGCGCTGCTTTCAATTCTTTCATTTCTTGACTGTGCATATTAGGCTCCGGGCGGAAATTATAATCAGTTGAGATCGAAACTGTCTCGCTTGAGCCCCAGGTCTTCCTTGAACCGCTGATCCCAAGGGTTGAAGAAGCAGACATCGCTGCCTTCGCCAAACAGCGGGGCGTCAGCCTGCTGATCCGACCTCTTCTGCTCGCGCCGTTCGTTGGCGTCCTTTTTCATCTACCTCTCCTTGCATTAGGCCAGCTTTGAACACATTGAGGGAGAATTTTCAACTCAGGATTATGTCAATTTGTACTGGTTCATGAGTGCTAACCAAGGACAAACACCCAATGATCCCACCACGGCGTGGCAGCGCCCGCCGCTCTCGATAGCCCGGACAGGAGCGCGGCATAACTCAAGCCTATGCGACTATCGCTTGATTTCGGGCAACTACGGCGCGCATACTAAAGGGATGGCGGACCTACTGCGTAAGATAATCGATGTCGCGATGTTCGGATCGACAGAGTCCTCCGAACTGCAAGCTCTCGATGAAGAGCGAAAGTTCATGCTGAAACAATATCAATTGGGCTTGATCCCGGAAACCGATTGGCGGGAACTGCTCGACAATGATCCCGTCCTCTCAGCGCACCTTAGCGGCCGCGGCGTGCGCTGAGTAGCAGAAAAGTTGGTGAGTTGTGTCGTTGCGCTATTGCGATCAGGTTTGAATTGAGCAACATCGTAGCGTCTGTGAATTCGAACGCTCAGACGGGGCCCCTTTCTCTTGCTTGCAGGAGAGGGGGCCTTTTCGTTTCCACATGCGTTGCGACGCTAGACAAGCGAACCGTCAGAGCGGCTTCAAAGTCCGGCCATCGTACGCATTTTCTGGAGCCTCGGCGTCCGAAGGGGCTGCTGGCGGCGTCTTTCAAGCCACGATGCTACCGCCAACCGTACCAGGCAGCCAACGACGAATGTTATTCCTTGAATCGGCAGCGCAATGTTTGTCTTGGCTTGCATTAGTGCCTTGGCAATGCAGACCGGAAGGGTGCCGATGGAAAAAACAGGAAGGCTATGCCTGCCGGCTGCACAGACCATTTGGAAGGGAACGATGCGGAGGTTCCATGCGAGATACAGGATCGCCAGCACATTTAAGATGCGCAGCGGGCCACTGTTCGTTTTGGAGACCAACTGATGGTACAGTTCACCGAGCGGCGGATCTACATGACCAAGATATACGGCCAGGTTTGTTGGGATGGCCGCCAGCGCAAAAAAAACGGGCTGCAAAGAACACTGAACGATTGTAGCGTAGCACAGGTTCCGACCGCTTCATTCTGCTGCCAATCACGATCCCGATCACAAAGAGAAACTGCCACGAAAACGGGTCGAAATACCAATGGCGGTCTTCTTGCGCCCAGTTCGGGCAGAATCGTTATTTTCTGATGGGCGCCAACCGGTTCATTTTTAATGAAATCGCCGCACGCTCTGCCGCGCCATCTCAATCATAGCCCATCTGCCTGCTCCGCCGGGCTCATGCCGTTAGTGTGATGATCGGCCATGCCCCAACAACGAGGAAAAGCCGATCAACGCGGGCGCGTCTGGAGTAGGCCAGCTTGGCAACTCTCATGTTGTCGGGTCGCTTATCAATCGAACTGCTTCGCATTGTTTGCCGCAGCTTTCGATCACGATTGCCAGGCAACGTTGCCTCTCTAGCATCATAGCCTCTGCGACCATCTTTAAAGGGTCACGCTGACCACGCGAGAGGTGGCGAGCCGAAACGCTCCACGCTGCCTGTGCTATGTCGTCTGGAACCATAATGCGCCTCAGTTGAATTCAACCAAGCGTAGGCCCTCGAGCTTTCGTGAGGGTTGCGTGCCAAATCCGTCCAAAAAGGAAATGACATAGACATGAATCAGCATCAGGTGGCGCGGGCTATCGATGCCAGACTTCCCGTGGCTGCCTCCACCACTGGACAACGCGATCTTGGTGTCATGAGCGTTCTTCATAATCCGATGGACCTGACAGTCAGGTTGATGGCGACCGCGAGGCGATATCCGACAGCCATTTTTTTTGGTCGCCTAGACGACCCTTGAGATGCTTCTGACCCGCACATTTGCGGGGTAGAATAATGTGTGCGTGCCGCTATCGTTGGCCCTTTCCAAGGGGGCCAACATGCATGAACATCATATTCCTGCGTTCGTCGCGGACGTCATCGCAATCGGTTGCAACATCTGGGCAGTTGGTGATGACATGTACATTTTTGGCGATTCCGATCTGCCGGTGGAAAACTTCGAGCGGATCGCCCCGGAACTCGACCGAATTCAGCGGCAGTACGGGCCACGTGACCACCTGAAGCTTGCGATTATCGCGTACCTGCGCTCGACTGGCAGACACTCAACGGTCGATGAGCTTGTTGCGCAGGTTCACTCGCACTTACGCCACGATCACAAGCCGACAACATAGGTCCATAGCCTCCGCTCCCTTTCACCGTGGACTGCGTGGGAGGTTTGCTGTGGGGGCCGTTGACGGCCGTACCACGCGGGCGGACCGGCCCGAGTATGCACTCGGTGTTCATTGTGATCGGAGCCCAGTTGTTTTTAGTTTTGCACTGCCAGAGAATGGTGGTCTCGCCGGCCGGTACAGCGTTGGTATCGGCCAATGTGAGCGCGGTGTCTCCCTGGCTGCGGCTCGGAATGGCTCTGCTGGCGCCATTCAACCGGTCTGGCGCTCGAGAAAGCGGAGCGGCTTGCCGGGGGTAGTCGGTCCCGGTTCCCGGCCTGCGGCCGGCGCTTGCGCTGAACCTCCTGCGGCGACCCTTTTAACCGGTCAAGCCGCGCGCGAACGGGCTCTGGCCGCGATGGCGGCCGCCTCCTCCAACTTTGACGTTTGGAGACCCAGATCTTGGAGCTGGAAAGATAGAGACACGTCCAGGCGATCGCAAAGGAGCTGTCGCAAATGCCGTCGTTCCCACCGTCCCTACGCCAGCATGAACTGGATCAGGTTCAACGGGTCATTGCGCTGCGGTCGAAAGAGCCGATCCGCCCAGCAATATCTCAGCCCCTTATTCCCAACGGGGACGCTTCGCGAGCAGGGAGGTGAAGCGTGAAGAAGCACGCCACGATTCATTTCGCCTGCAACGATCATCGCGACGGTTCATTCGCAGGAAAGGTCAATTTGGCGGCCTACGCGGAAAACGACTTGGAAACGCCAGGCATGGCTGAAGTCCGGTTCACCGGTGGCGATGATTTCATTCTTGCGCTTCATTGCTGCCTCGCCCTAAGCCTCAAGCAATGTGTCATCGCGAGGAAGTTGGCATCGGAGATCTGTCTCCGGTGCCTTGGCAGCCGCATCATCATGCGGGCTCGCCCGATCTTTTCAAAGTCCATTGCGCTCCCAGCCTGCCGGCTCGGAGGGATTTTCTCCGACAAAACAGAAAGTAGCAACATGAACACGAACCGACGCATCAATGCGGCGGGCCTCGCGCTCGTCTAACGGTGGGAAGGCATCAAGGAGCATGGCGTCTAGTAGAACAGGCGCTGCAGCGTGAGCTTTGCTCTCAGGCATGTGGAGGCATCATCTGCAACACTGCAATCAATGTCGCGAATGTTCTCAAGCGATTCTTTTCTCGCTTCTTCATTGATGTCGCTCAAAGACCTTTCATGGTTGGTGCCGTCCCTGGAAGTGACAGTACACGCATTTCCCAAACACACCGTCGTGTCCGCCTGAGCGGGCGCGCCCGAGGCGATGAGAGCCACGGTAATAAACGTGCGCATGCAGTTCGACCATTTCTCTTCGGTAGATCGCCGTACCGCATCCATCAGAGTCCCCCGTCTCGAGTGGTTCTCGGTGCAACGCCCGGTCGGTAATTGGCCAACATCACTAGTAAAAAGGAAAATCCGAATGAGCGCCATATCTGTATCTGTGCAGCAAAGCGAAAGGGCCGGTCAATGCAAGCAACCTCACCTCCCTCATGATCGCGCTGCTGCTATCACGTTTTGGAAGTGGCCAACGGTGAAGCTCGGGAATTTGGTGGGAAAACGACGCGCAGTTGTTTGCATCCCGCGGCCGGGTCCAGGTCGTTTTCTACGATAAGTTTTGAATTCGATTTTGTTCCCGCAGCGAGTTAGCATCTGGTCGCTAATACACGCCATCACGGTTCGGAGGGAAACATGAATATTTCGCGTCGAGCATTCACGACATCTGCGTGTGCGGGGCTCGCTATGGGGATCTTAGCGGGGCCTGTTGTTGCGCAGGGACGGTTCGATCGGCGACGAGCTGCTGGGACGGACCGACTTCTGGACAGCGCTTGAAGCCCTTTGGCGAAACGAAGAATTGCCCCCCTCGTTCTGAAGCGAGGAGAGATGGATGACGATCTCGAGATTGGCCGGTTCGCGGCTTTGGCTCGGCAACGGCGTGGCGAGCGAAAGCCCGAGACCTTCGCCTTCCTGGGCTTCATTCACTATTGTGGAGTGACCCGTGATGGCAGGTTTATCGTAAAGCACAAGACGGAAGGGAAACGCCTGACGCGAAAGCTGAAGGCGTTGCGCGAGGGAACATGGCGGCACATGCACATGGCGTTGGCTACCCAGCACAAGTGGCTTGCCGCTGTGCTGCGTGGACACTACGGCTACTACGGCAGGCTGCATAACTATCCCGCGCTCAACGGTTTCTATCAGCAAACACGCCGCATATGGTTCCGCTGCCTGAGGCGGCGAAGTCAGAAAAGCCGGCGAATGAGTTGGTTGGAATTTGAAATCCTCACCGCACGCTTCGCGCTGCCAGTCCCGCGTATTACTCGAACTTGGGCGCAGGCCAGGAGATGACGCGGGTTACCCTCGGGAAGAGCCGGGTGCGGGAAATCCGCCCGCCCGGATCTGTGAGGGTGAAGCCGAATGGCATAGCTGCTCGACCATGATCTAGCGTTGCCCTACTTCGAGATGTATCGCACTCCGGAATCCGCGTATTCTATGCTTCAACGCGATGACAAAGTGGCCAATTTGAACTCTGCGCTACGCGTGAAGCGTTGGATAAGGGGCGCGGCATTGGCGTTTCTGCTCGAGCTTGAGCAGATGGACTTTTGGTTGTCTCGGGCCGCTGAAACGTTGAGTGCTGCTCAAGACGTGCATCTCGATCAATTCGAGCAATTCGCAAGCGCACTCGTTGCTCGTCGCAACAATTGAGGGACCTCTCCCCACGCCGCTTACACAGAGCAGCTCAAATCTAGCGCCCTTTTCGCTTTGAAGGTAAGCGCGAATTTCCCCGCACCTTCTGTGATTGAGTGAGCTTCGGCATGAGGTGTCCACCTAAAAGAGGTGGACACCAAATGATGGAAGAAGGTCAAAAACTTGTCGTGCGGCTCGTAGGTCGGAATGGACGAGGCCGGTTCGATCCGGCATCGAAAGACCGACTTATCGCGGCCTGCCTTGAACCTCGCGCATCAGTATCGGTGGAATGCAATGATGTGGACGCGTTAGCGGCAATAATCGGAGCGTTGGGTCATGTTCAAGCTAGGCGCTGACCTCAAGGTCTACCTGCATCGTGAACCGATTGACTTTCGGGCTGGCATCAACAGCCTTGCGGTCCTGGTTCAGGAGACGATGGAACTCGATCCATTTGCTCCTGCAGTTTTTGCGTTCTGCAACCGCCGTCGCGACCGGATGAAGCTCCTTTTCTTCGACCGATCGGGCTTTGTGACCGAGGACAAGTTCCGATGGCCGTGCCGTGAGGTGCCGGTCGTCACGCTGACGACCGAGCAGTTCCACTGGGTTCTTGACGGCATTGATATCGATGCGATGGTCCGTCATCCGGTGCGGCAATACACGGTGGCTGGCTGACGGCCGCGAGTTGAGCGGTTGACGCGGCGGGGCGGTTCAGATTCAAAACTACGATGAATCGAACCGGCGAACCTGATGTTGCAGAGTTGAAGGCGCAGTTGGCGGCACATGCTGCCGAAATCGCCGCCCAGGTTGCCGCCATCGGGAAGGTCAGTAAGCGCAATGCCGAGGGCAAGGTCGGGTCCGGTCGGGTCTGAATGGTTAGCGGCCATCTTCTCCTCCGTCGAAGGGCAGCTGCCGGTATCGTCCACTGCGACGCTGGGCTTACCTACCCAACAGGCAATGCGTGCAATCTTTGCGATATGCCTAATCGGAGCCAAGCGCGGTCGTTCCCGCGCCGGGGCAGTCGCTAGGTGCGGGGCGTATCAACCAGGAAATCCTGGCGCGTCAGTGCGATGTCGGCAAGCGTGTAACGGTCGAGGGTGTTCTGGAACGACGACAGCGCGTCGCGCAGCATGCCGGAAAGCTTGCAGCAACGCGTGATCGTGCACTGGTTGCCGGTGGCAAAGCATTCGACCAGGGCGAAGTCCGGCTCGGTCAACCGGATCACGTCACCTATGCGGATGTCTTCCGGACGACGTCCGAGCGTCAGCCCACCCGATCTGCCGCGAACCGCCGTCAGGTACCCGGCGCGGGTCAGCGTGTTGGCGACCTTGTTGAGATGCGCCTTCGACACGCCGAAGGCGCGCGCCGTTTCCTCGATCGTAAACAGCCGGTCCCCAGCGGACGCCGCGAACATCAGCATGCGCAGCGTGTAGTCGGAAAAGTTCGTCAGCCTCATTTCGCTCCAACCTTTGCGCATGCCGATCCTGCCGGCTGCCCCCGGAAGGTCATAGGCTGTCGGCCGTGATCGGCTCGATGGACAACGTGTTTTCACCGCGATTGTAGGCCAGTGCAAGGCGGAAGGAATGCGCAATGCGCAATGCCCGTTCCATGAACAGCGCCGCAATCTCCGGCGGGCAGCGTTTTTGGACTGTAGCGCGAAACAAACCCAGCCATTGGCGGAAATGCTGTTCGCCAAGACCAGGAAGCGCCAGATGCGGCGGCAGCGGGCGGCCGTCATAGCGGCCGCTGCGAAGCATCAAAGACGACCAGAAGTCGCACATTTTCGTCAGATGCTGTGGCCAGTCATGCCGCGCGATGGCGCTGTTGAACAGCGGCCCGAGCAGGGCATCCTTGCGGATCTCGTCGTAGAAGCCGTGAACCACATCGTGGATCATCTGCTCGTCTAACTGCTCGGGTAGCACCCGGCCGTCGATAACGACGGTTGGTTTGTCCATTGCGCCTTTGCTCATGCCTGGATTCAGCCCTCAGTCAGGCCGATGCGGCCCTTTGTCGTCCAACGACGATGGGTGTGTAATGAGAATACGCTTCACTATGCGGGTCAAAACATATATCGTCAATATATCTTTATGCCATACCGGCGGCGTACATTCGATGAGGGACCAGATGAGGCTCGAGCTTGACCAGACCGGAGATTATGTTCTGGACCCGGCATTCCTGGCGGTGCGGCTTTCGATGGACGCGAGTGAACTTCGGCGCCGAATGCGTCTTGGCCTCGTGACCAGCATAGTGGAGCGCGGCGTCGACAGCGACGAAGGCCGCAAGCGCCTCACTGTGCGCAACGGCAACTCGGTCTGGCGGGGCATTGTCGACGCCGACAACTGCATTGTCAGCGAGGAGTCCATTGACCTCAGGCGACCTTCGACCTTGGGAGGCTAGCTGCGTTCGTCGACCATCCTCGTCGTCCCGCAGAAAGCGCTCGGCAGGGCCCGACCAAAGTCAGTTAGCCAAGAAACGAAACCAACAAATAGGCGGAATAGCAACATGAACGATCGTCAATCGGGAAGTACACTCGTGCCAATGCTGGTCGGTGGCTTATTGCTCGTTATTTTGGGCTACATGGTCGTTATGATGTTCGTGTAAGCGAAGCGATTTGACAGAGCTGTTGGCGAGGTATCCCTCCAAACGATTGAGATCGCCCATCCGGGATTGGCCGGTCTTGTCCCTCAGTTCCACTGGAACTTTCCACCCCGAATTGCCTCCGTTCATGTTCGGAAGCTCATGGGGGATAGAAGGTATTCGTGAAGGTATTGACCCAGGAGCCAGAAAGAAAGTTCGTTCGTGATGTAATCGGTGAAAGTTCCACGACATACGCGCCAATCCGCTTTGCTATCGACGATCGCCAGCAACAAGTAACGGTGCAGGTCGGCCATTTCATCGGGCATTCGTCGATCGATCAGATCGAGCGAGCCGAACACGATCGGCCATCAAATGGGCTGGAGGGCGTAAGACGATATCGTGTCTGCAAGGGCTCTCAGTTTGGTACTGATTTCGCGAGCCTGATGCTCAGTCAGTGCAAATTGGAGTGCTGATACGTCGGTGTTATCAGGATTGACGCTGAACTCGAGCCTAAGGAAGACGTCGGCTTCGTTGTTGATCAGCGTTGCGGCCTTCCAGCCGACGACCGGTGATACTCTGACGCTGCCGCGCCCGTCCTTGTTCCAACCATTCATCGTGTTGCAATCCTCCGGCTGAGGAAGTCAGATTAAATCAAAACAATGACAGGTTGTCGACTGTCGCCACGATTTCACGGCAAGACAGGTTGGCGCTCTGGTCGCCTGGCCGCACCGATCGGTGCCACTTGGACGTTTTGTCGCTCACCGCGGCGCCCTCGGATTCTACAGCAACGCAATCATGGATCGTTTTTCGGGGCGGTTTCTGCAAGCCGCGACCATCGCCGAGGCAAGTCTTCGGGAATGTCACTGAAGCTTGATCTGGAGCAAGGTCGCTCGCCCAGCAACGGGTATCAATAGAGTGTCAAATCGGGAGGTTTCATTTGTCACGGGCTTATGGAAAATGGGCGACCTATCTGCGCTTGCTGTGCGCGATTGCCCTGTTGTCCATATCATTTGCCCATAGGGCTCCAGCTACCGCGTTCGTAGCTATCAGCTCTGACGTTTCCGCGTTTGCTCTTCCAGATGGCACGGCGCCGGACTTATGCCTTGCCGGCGTCCATGACGGTGAAGAGGGGTATGGCGCAGCGGGAACCTGCGAAGCGTGCCGCCTCAGTGCCTTGCTGCTGCTTCCGTCGCCGACAGACACGGTCGGGGTGCCGGTAAGCTCAATTCGAGAGCACGGTTTTTCCGCACGCCCGAACACAGACCGGCGACCTGTGCGAACCGCCAACGCGTCGCCACGAGCGCCTCCCGCCAGCGTCACGGGTTGATCGTACCGCCGCGCCTTGCGCCGGCGGATAGCAATCTTGGCGGCTGCATCGCACTTGCACGAGCAAGCCCGCGGCCGAACGCCGGAAAAAATCCATGCTTAACATCTCGATGCCTGTGGAGGCAGCGCTTGCGCTGCCGCCGAATTTCGCAGGCTTGCCGTTTTCTCCATCATTTGTCGGCCGTCGCCGGCTGTTTTCACCCCGAACGACGATTTACGACCAGGATGAGACCGCTGTCTCCATCTACCGACTGGTGGATGGTTGTGTCGCGCTCACACATTCACTCAGAGACGGTCGCCGACAGATCCTCGACATCATTGGTCCGGGTCGCTTGTTCGGTCTCGTCTTTCACGAAGACAACCATTGCGGCGCCCAGGCATTGACGTTCAGTCAAGTCGAAAGCCTTGGTCGAACGGTCGACCAAGGCATTCTCGACCAGGCTCTGGTGCAGATGCTGAACCGGGCTCACAGCCTTGCAACCCTGCTTGGACGCAAGACAGCGATGGAGCGCGTGAGCTCGGCCGTGTTTGATCTTGCCCAACAGTTCAAGCGCGCATCGCGCAACCCTCAACGCGGTGCACCGACGTTCAATCTGTATTTGACCCGCGCCGATCTCGGCGACTGGCTCGGCTTGACGATTGAAACAGTCAGCCGATGCCTCAACCAGCTCAAGCGGGACAAGGTCATCGATTTCTCACACCCGGAAATCGTGAGGGTGCTGGACACGGACAGGCTGCAGGCGATGGCCGCAGGGGGACGCGGCGAGGTCCGCAAACGTCGAGCCTGAACCGGACTTCACACAAGATACTGGAAATGGATCATTCCCATGAAAAAGACACTTGCACTTATCATCACCACTTTTGTCCTGGTCTTTGCCGGACAGGGCCGCGCGGAAATCAATGTCACCGATGTCAAGGGCCGTCACGTCACGTTGGCTGCTCCCGCGCAACGGGTCGTCCTGAACTTCTATTATGAGGATTTCATCGCAGTCGTTGGTCCAGGCGCCATGGACAAGGTGGTCGCGTTGTCACTTTCCACCTGGAAGGACTGGCGGCCGAACCAGTTTGCGGCCTATCTCGACGCAATTCCCTTCCTTGCAGCACTGCCGGATGTCGGCGATACGGAAAACGGCACGTTTTCAATTGAGAAGGTGCTGTCGGTGAAACCGGACCTCGTCATTTTATCCGCCTGGTCTTTCGACGCGCTTGGCGAGGCCGTCAAACAGATGGAGACGGCCGGCATACCTGTGGTCGTGCTCGACTATAACGCCCAGACGGTCGAAAAACATGTCCAGTCGACGCTTGTTCTGGGGGCGGTCATGGGATCGCGTGACCGTGCGCAAAGACTTGCTTCCAAATATGAGGCAGCAATGCAGGATATCGACAGGCGCATCGCCAACGCGAAACCGACGAACAAGAAGGTCTATGTCGAGCTGGCTCAAAAAGGCCCGTCCGAAGTCGGAAACAGCTACGGCAACGGTATGTGGGGGTCGCTCATCGACAGACTTGGCGGGACCAATATCGCCAAGGGGCAGTTGGAAAACTGGGGGCCGCTCAGCCCGGAATACGTTCTTGCACAGGAACCCGATATCATCTTTCTCGCCGGCTCTGAATGGTTGGACAAGCCACAGGCGGTCACGGTCGGGTTCGGCGCCTCAGAGGAAATCGCACGCGACCGCATGAAGGCCTATATCGCCCGACCGGGTTGGGACGGGCTGCCGGCGGTTAGAAACTCCGCCTTGCATGCGATCTACCACGGTGGTGCGCGAACTTTGTCTGACTATGTCTACGCGCAATATATAGCCAAGCAGCTCTACCCGGATGCTTTCAGCGACGTAGACCCGGCAGTCGAGATTAAACGCTACTACGACACCTGGATGCCGATAAAAGCAGATGGCGTTTTTGTGCTCCCCTATCGGGCCGACGGCCAATGAGCGACGCGGCCCTTAAACTCGATATCTTTCGCTCGCACTATCGCCGCGACGTTTCCCTTCGTCTTGCGGCACTTGCAGCCACGATGCTGGCGCTTGCATTTCTGGTGCTGGTTGACCTGGCAAAGGGGCCGTCGGGCATGGCACTTGCCAATGTCTGGGCGACGCTTTGGGCTGGCCCTCATGGCGCAGATCGAATGGCGGCGACGATCTTGTGGCAGTTGCGCATGCCCCAGACGGCGATGGGCGTGCTCGTCGGCGTCTGCCTCGGGGTTGCCGGATTGCAGATGCAGACGATACTTTCCAATCCTTTGGCAAGCCCGTTCACGCTCGGATTTTCCGCTGCCGCAGGGTTCGGTGCGGCGCTGGCAATCATGTTTGGTGGGTTCCTGCCTTTGCCGGGTTTCATTCTGGTTCCGGCATCAGCCTTCGTCATGACGCTCCTTGCATGCGGCCTCGTCTACTGCGTTGCGGCCTTGCGGGGAACGACCCCCGAAATTCTCGTGCTGGCCGGCATTGCGGTCCTGTTTCTTTTTCAGTCCATGCAATCCCTGCTGCAATTCATGGCCGCACCCGAAGTTCTCCAACAGATCGTCTTCTGGCTGTTCGGCAGCCTGCTGAAAGCAAGCTGGACCACTGTTGCCGTCACCGCGGCGATCCTGACCGCATGCCTTCCCTTCGTCATACGCGACAGCTGGAAGCTGACGCTACTGAGATTGGGTGACGTCAATGCCGCCAGCATGGGCTTGTCGGTTGATGCGCTGCGCAGACGCAGCTTCGTACTCGTCTCGCTTTTGACGGCCGCGGCCGTCTGTTTCGTGGGGACGATCGGTTTCGTCGGCCTGATTGCTCCACATGTGGCGCGCGCGGCCGTTGGTGAGGATCACCGCTTTGCGCTGCCAATGAGTGCAACGGTCGGCGGGATCATCCTGATCGGTGCATCGGTTTTCGGAAAGCTGCTGTCCCCGGCCGCCGTCATCCCCGTTGGCATAATCACGGCTGTTGCTGGCGTTCCCATGTTGTTTGTCGTCATAGCGCGGCGTGGCAAAGGAGAGAAACAGTGACCGAGGGTCTGACTTTGACGAACGTTTGCGTAGACCACCGGCGAACCCGCACGATTGACTGCTTCTCGCTGACGCTCGCGCCTGGCCAGATCGTCGCCCTGGTTGGCCCGAACGGTGCTGGCAAATCCACCTTGCTCGGCGCCATTGCCGGGAGTGTTGCGCATTCGGGCACGATCCTATGGGAGAGCGGCCCAATCGACTGCAGAACTGTCGGCTTCATGCCGCAACATTGCTCTGTAAACGCAGATCTCTCTGTGCTGCAAACCCTTCTGCTCGCCCGCCATGAGCAGTTGGGATGGCGAATAGGCGAACCTGAGATCACGAGAGCCTTGACGATGCTTTGCGAATTAGGACTGGAGCATCTTGCCAATCGCCGGATCAACACGTTGTCGGGCGGTCAACAGCAGTTGGTCCTGCTCGGGCAGCGGCTCATGCGCCAGCCGCGGCTGCTTATCCTCGACGAAGCGACCTGCGCACTGGATCTGCGCCATCAATTGACGGTCCTTGCTCTGTTGCGGGACTATGTTTGCCGATCGGGCGCACTCATCCTCATGGCGGTTCATGATCTCAATCTCGCGGCTCGGACCACCGACCGGCTGCTTCTGCTACACAAAGGCAGGGTTGCCGCTTCCGGAGAGCCAGCGGCTGTCCTGACCGCCTCGAGACTAGGTTCGGTCTATGGAGTTGATGTGGAGGTTGTCGCTGCGGGACAGGACGTTCCCTTCGTCATACCGATCGCGGCGCGGCGATCCCATGCCGCCTAGGTTGCGAATTCCCGAACAGCTCCGGCTGCTTGTTCGGTGCCTAGCGACGACGGCAACATCGTCTATGGCACAATGGGTAAGGGACGTTGCCCAAGCAAGGTGTCGGCCATCACGTGATGATCTGGCGAGGATACTGCTATGGCAAGTCGTCACGGCCGCGGCTTCGCCAGCATCCTCACCCGTTCGGCACTCGCTGCGCTCCGTGCCCGCATGCGGCCTCCGGTCCCGCCCTTGATCCCATTTCCACCCAATCGGCACGCAAACATGTTTTCGTCCGTTTGTCTTTTATTCTTTGAAGAAGAATCACCCCTAAGCGAGGTCCAACTATGAACAAACCGTACCTATCGATTTCTCTGGCCTTGTTGTTGGCCCTGGGCGTGATGCCCGCTCACGCAAAGCAGCGGGCCACGATCCAATCGCCAGCGTCGGGCGTGCTCTGCGACCGCTACGTGTGCGCCAATGAAAAGGGGATCTCCCACGAGCTGACGAAAAAATATCTCGGTAAGAAGGCCGCCGCGAACAAGCTGTTCACGACCAGTGATGTTGACCTGACCGAGTTCACGTTTGCCAACGGGATTTTCTGCGACGCGAAGGAGCGGCTGTGCCGTGAAGATCGGTACTATGGCGCCAACGGACAGCGCAGCGGGACCGTCTCCAAGAAATACACCAAGGCGCTGTTTGGCGAATGACCAAAACGGGTCGGTTCCGGCTAAGGTCGAAATGACACGCTCTCATGACCGGCACAGGCCTTCCTCGCTCTAAGCACGGGCATAAGCTGGAAGCTCGCCCAAGGTGTCTCGAGGATTTTCCATCATGCCTGGATTTCGCGGCATGCCGGTTGCAGAACTCCCGTGGGTCTATTTCCTCGTCGAACCGGTTGGATATGTCGGCTCACATTCCGCACAAAACCTGCCAGTTCTCGGTTGCGGTTTGCAGGCCGCAGAGAGCCGACGGTATCGCTGGCACAGCCTTGCCTGTGCCTTCGAACCGATGCCTTGATCTCTTCCGGAAGATGTTCGATCCGCATTGTATCGTCCTTCCTCGCGCGCCGGCAGTCGATAGGACCATATGAAAACGCCCACGTTTTGGGGACGTGGGCGTTCAGATCGTTGCGGCGTTGTTACATCGCTCCCGCTGCAATGTCGGCGTCGAGACGATCCCGCGCCTTCTTCGGGAGCTTGGCAGTCTTCACGGTTTCGAGGTTGTCCGGAGCGTCGCCGACGACGACAAGAGCGACCATACCCATGCTCATGTGGGGAGCGCATTTGATGGCGTACGCGCCCTTAACATCGAAAGTGATTTTCACCGTTTCGTTCATTTTCCCTTTGAAAGGCTGCGCACCTTCCGGGATGAGGTTGGCGATTGATTCGGCATTGTGAGACTTATCGGTCGGTATGAATGTTACGGTGTCTCCCGGGGCCACTCGAGTAAGTCCCGGCTCGAACACCATCACACCGTCTTTGCCTTTGTTCAGCATGTGGACTTCGTAGTCGGCTGCCTGCGATACGGTAGTCATTACCGCCAAAGCCATTGCCGTTCCAATCGTGAGGTTTGCCAGTCGTTTCATTGCTCTTCTCCTGTTCTTGAAGCCGCTTGGCTTCGTTGACGCTGATCTACCGGAGAAGGCGCCGTGAACTTTGACTAAACGCAAATAACTCGACGTTCGCGAAAATCGCTCACGCAATGCGTTGCCGTAGTCGCTCTCATATCCTCGACAGGGAGTTTCCCTGGCGCGAAGACGCCCCTAGAGACCGCGCGTCTCCAACCATTGGCGATCAGCGTCGCGAAAAGCGCACTCGGAACGTTCTTTGTGCAAGCACAAAGAACGCCGCGGTGTTTTGTAGCACGAGTGCATAAAGTGGAGATTTCGAGTTCATGGCAGTTGAACTGGCGCAAAGCGACGAACCGAGTGATGATCTGGTCCTCTGGATTCTCGTTTGGAGCGAATTGTTTGCGTTCGGCGTCTTGCTTGGCGGGTTCATGGTGATGTCGTACCTTCACCCGGACAGCTTTTCGCTTGCCAAAATTCATTTGAATGGGCGGCTCGCTAGTCTCAACACGCTCATATTGATCGCAAGTGGATGGTTGGCGGCGGAGGCGGTGCGTGCGGCGACATACCAGAAGCGAAGGTTCGCCTTGGTCGCATCAGCGATGCTTGGATTTTTGTTCGCAGCGACCAAGGTCGTTGAATACCAAGGCGAGTTACGGTTCATCGGTGACGCGACATTCAATGCCTTCTTCGAACTCTACTTCATGATCACAGGTTTCCATCTCGCGCATGTCGTATTCCTGAGCCTGCTCATGTTGCTGATCGCACGAAGGATGGAGCGATCCAATGTGGTGTTGGTTACTACTGTCTGGCACGTGATTGACATCGTCTGGCTGGTAATTTTTCCAGTCATCTATCTGGGGTAGACGATGCAAACGAACAATTCCATATGGCTGCTTGGTAGTGCCGCAAAACTACTGTTACTTGCAATCATCGCCGCTCTTATCTCGGCTCAATGGAAGCACGAAGCTGTCCCGTTCACAGCTTTCGGCGTCATTCTGATCCTAACCGTCATCAAATCGCGCTGGGTGGTGGTCTACTTTATGGGGCTGCGTGATCTGCGCCCTCGATTATCGATGGCACTCGTCGGGTGGTCCGCATTCTTCGCGGTCGCCGCAGGCACAAAGGCGCTACTCGCGACATATGGCTCCTGAGTAGGGGCCATGGACGGGTGAAAGAAGTCCACACTCACGCCGTGCCAGACATGCCGGGAAGGGCGATCTGGTATCAGATGCCAAGTCAAGGGCGGGCGGTCCGTGCCTGAATCCCGATCGATATCTGGTGCAGGGTCGACTATGCTTCCAAACAATTGGCTAACGATCGGGACTTGTCACGGCAGCGGGGAAGCTTCGCCAGGTTGTGCTTCGCGTTTGAATTTTTGCTGCCCAGACGACAGTCTCGAATAGTTGGCGCGGCCGGATCTCAATTCGAGGGAATATCATGGAGCGAGAGGGGTTCTCGCATCGGGCTTTCGAACTCGAGGGCGGAGACTTCAAGATCCAATTCACGCCAACGAAGCTTGCTACCATCCGGTCTTCTCCACCCCGGGTGGTCGGAGCCGTAATGGAGGAACTCATATCGAGCAAAAATTGGGCTTCAAAATACGGGAGCGTGCGCAGACTGTTTGAGTGACGACAAAGAACGCGCCTGCCGCTGATGCACATATGGGCACATATTGGCGGAAAGGGCGCATGAATGGAATCGGCAGCGGGAGAGGCTTCCAACCAGCACAAATCTTCTATGGAGGCAGTCTCCGTTTGGGATCCTCGCAGTCACGAGGTTCTAGCCAATCAGATCCAGGCCTACGACCATATGCGCGAGGCGTGTCCGGTGGCCTATAGCGACTACCTTGGATGGTCGCTTTTCCGCCATACGGATGTCGTGCAGGTACTGAACGATCACGAAACCTACAGCAACGTTGTTTCACGCCACCCGTCAGTTCCCAACGGAATGGATCCGCCTGGACATACACACTACCGGCAGATGATCGAGCCCTACTTCGCGGTGGAACGGATTGAGGCCTTCGAGCCGGCATGCCGCCGAATTGCTCGCGATCTGGTCGCCTCACTCAAGAAAGACCCGTCCAGCGAATTCATGATGGGATTTGCTGAACCATATGCCATACGAATCCAGTGTGGCTTCTTGGGCTGGCCCCGATCATTGCATGAACCATTGCGGCAGTGGGTCCGGAAGAACCGCGAGGCGACGCTGGCCCGCGATACGAACGCCCTTGCGTCCATAGCGCTCGAATTCGATGGCTATATCCGATCACAGCTGGAAATACGCCAGCAGGCCGGCGCTGCTGCACCGGACGATATCACCACCAGCTTGGTGCGGCAGGCCGTTGATGGACGGCTGCTCCGACATGCGGAGATCGTTAGTATCTTGCGCAACTGGACCGTGGGCGAACTGGGTACCATCTCCGCCTGCGTCGGTATCATTGTCCATTTCCTTGCGGAACATCCCGAAGTTCAATCACAGCTACGCCGTGACAGGGCTTTCCTTCCGCAAGCCGTGGACGAAATACTTCGTCTCCATGGACCATTGATTTCCAATCGGCGCGTTGCTTCTCGATCTGTGGCAATCGGTGAGCGGACGATCAAAGCAGGGGAAAGGATGACAGTGATCTGGGCATCAGCAAACCGTGACGGTGCAGTGTTTAAGGATGCGGACCAGTTCCGTCCCGATCGGGATCAGTCGCAAAATCTGCTCTACGGTGCGGGGATCCATATCTGCCCCGGCGCAGCATTGGCAAGGATGCAACTGAGGGTCGTCTTGGACGAACTGCTTAGCGGCATCGGGAACTTTGTCCTTCCTCTCGGTACCGAGGCTATCCGTGCGCTCTACCCTGCAGGCGGGTACGCATCATTTAACCTGCAAATCAATTGATGCTTCCGTTGGGCTGCAGTCTGCCCTCCGCACGAGCGAACACCATCGTTGTCGGTAGTGCAGGTTTGGGAACAGACCAAGACCGGAACAATGGCTCGGCAAGACGGCAGCTCCGATCTCGGCAAAATTGCCGGGTGTCGCGGAATTTTCTCACCACGATGGCGTTTGCACCGCGTTCGATACAGGACGGTGCAACTCAACTGACGATCGGGTGATGCATATGCATTTTGAGAACGCAGAACGGCTTGCGCGCTTTGGGGCTCAATCCGAGAGGGGCATTTGATATCAGCGGTGGTCAATTCGAAGTCTATTTGGCAGGCACCCTACCGACCGCTGTTTTTTCTCGCCGGACTTTGGGCGCTCGTCGTACCCCTTGTCTGGATCCTCCCGCAAGAAATCGCGTTGGAGAGAGTCAGTTGGCATAGTAGCGAGCTTTTGTTCGGCATGGCCGGTGCTGCGGTAGGGGGCTATCTCCTTACGGTCTTGCCCGCGTGGACGAAGAGAGGTCCCGTCCCACCCGCCGTCACAATAATTGCTTCTTCCCTTTGGTGTACTGCCCGGCTCACGGCAGCATTTTCTACGCATTTGTCGCATCTTGCGTCTGTCATCGGGGCATCTGCATATTTCGTGTTCTTGGCGGCTGTCCTGGCGGTTGCGTTGTTAAAGGCCGGGGCGTGGCATCGCCTGTGGGCACCATTCGGAGCGGCCGTACTTGGAATTCGCGCCGTGCTCTCCACGTTTGATGGCTTGAACTCGATGGGTTCGCCGTGCGGGATTTATAGCCTGTTGATCATCGTAATTGGTGGACGCGCCGTGCCTGCCTTCACGCGGCATTGGCTCGTCCGGACCGGGACACAGACCCCCTTTCGCGATCGGCCGGCATTTTCGCACCTGGCGATCCTGGGTATTCTGGCCGCCATTTGTCTTCGAGGCGCCAGCCATAACATATCCGGCTACCTGTTGATGCTTTCAGGCGCTGCGTTGTTGTTGCAAATGGCGAGTTGGCAAAGCCTCAAGGCCGCGCGGTATCCGGCACTGTTTATCCTGCATATCGCCTTCGCCTGGATGCCGGCGGCGCTCATCCTGAACGGCCTTGCTATTATCTTCCCCGCCCAGTTCCCACCGATCGCCGCCCTGCATGCAATGACGATGGGAGCTATGGGAACGATGATCGCCGCCTTCATGATGCGGTCGGCCTCGGTTCGTGACGGTGAGAGGCTGATCCTCGGCAGGCCCAAGGCCTGCGCGTTCTCGCTACTATCGGTCTCCGCTTTGCTGCGTGTTTTCGGCGACGGCATGAGTGACGCGTATTTCGAACCCGTTGTTGCCGCGGCGATCTGCTGGATGGCCGCGTGGGCTCTCGTCATGATGGCCTTTGTTCAGGCGATGAGCCGTCCTGTGCCCAGACCGGTCTTTAGTGCGGCCAGCCGCAATCAGGCTTACGGCAAAACGGGAAAGTGACGTTCGACCATATTTGCAGAACACGGCAGACCGGTGCGCGGTGAGTTCGGCCAATTAACAAGGCCTAAGGAACACAACATGCCGGCAACTCTGTGCTGTCGACGAGCGCATACCTTACAAATTGCTCCTCACAAGCAAACGCGTGTAAACGCGCGCAAATGCCTTAATCAACGGGGCCTGACTACGGCCCCGTTGATGAATGTAGCGTTGCGGAAGTCCTTCGCAACGGTATTGATGTCCGGAGCTACGGATAGTTCACGGCTACGGATGTTCGCGAACATCACGTTCCAGCTGGCTGATAAGGTCCTGTCGAGTATCCTGGCCGCGGGCGACGCCTTTTCCTGCCGCTCGTTGAACTGCCCGCGGAACCGATCATAGAATTGCGCCTTGTCGAGGTAAAAGGCGACCCGACGCAATGTCGTCTGTTGCGCTTCCAGGATGGTCTGCGCGAAGCAGATCAGCCTGGAATTGCCGTTCAAGCGGCTCAAGCCGGGAAGCGTCAAGTCTGAATTCGGGCCAGCCTTGCTGTGTCCAGTTCCATTTCATGAGCTATAGAATTCCTTTCTATAACTCATTTTTGCCCAAAATAATGAGCGATAGCAATCGCGGCTATAGCTCATCCGGCCAAGGGGAGCCGAACGGAGCCCAAAGGCCGATTCAATCTCTCTGCCTTGGGTGGCAGGGGAGGAGGGGTGTTGAAGGGACGGTCCGGCCGCAGGTAGAGCCGGCCGCTTCGGGAACGAATGGCGACATTTCTGGGAATGAGCGGGTGCGGCCGACACCCAGATTGGCGGCGAGCGTTTTTCCACCTTTCGCAAGCTTCTCCAAATCGCGGCTCAATTTCCTGTCCGCCTTGCGGGCGGGTCATCAGGACTATGTTCTCAATGACGAAGCGATGAAGTGGCTGAAGGCGCAGGGCGTCGAGCACGCGCTTATGGCCAGGCTCAAGACCAATCCCCCAGCAGTATTCACCGATCAGGTTGCGTTCCTCGATCATTTGGCAGCAAGGGCATCGATATCCTCGACCGACAGCTTCTGCGTCCTGTTGCGGAGGCGGCGATCTGGGGCGCCATCCGCCATCACGGCCTGCTCGGCGGCACGGTGATCGTTTCGGACGATGCGGGTCAGTTCCGTGTCGCCAACCACGCCTTGTGCTGGATCCATGCGGAACGCTGCTGCTGAAACTGATGCCCACGACACCGAAACAAGAACGGCTGGTCACGACGATCCGTGACCTTGTCTGGCGCTTTTACAAGGCGCTGAAGGTCTGGAAACAACAGCCTTCACCGCAGTTGATCACCGGGTTTCGGCGCAGGTTCGACAAAATCATCGCGCGACGTACCGGTTATACCGAGCTCGACAAGTTGCTCTTGCGCCTCCACAGACGAAAGGTCGAACTGCTCAAAGTTCTCGAGCACCCGTATATTCCCCTGCACACCAACGCGTCGGAAAACGATATTCGTTCCTTCGTCACTAGGCGCAAGATCTCCGGCGGCACCATAAGCGTCGACGGTCGCATTGCCCGCGACGTCATGCTCGGGCTGATGAAGACCTGCCAAAAGCTCGGCATCTCCTTCTTTCATTTCCTGGGGGATCGTCTCGGGTTGGGAAGCGCAGGACGGCTAATTCCACCTTTGTCGCAACTCGTCATGATGGCGAGTTAAAGTCAGGCCTTTCTCGAAAACGGCACCAGCTTGCCCCTCTGCCCCTCGTCAGGCCGCTTTTCCTTTCGCAGCAACTGCGGTGAGACATTCCATTGGCGGGCGTTGTCGCCGTGCACAGTCACCGTTTTGCGGTTGCGACGGATAACGATTCCGGCCTGCGTCTGGCCGTTATTGTCTTCGAACATCACGCGCGCGCCGATCGCCAGTTCAAGCAAGGCATGCGCCGTCTTCTGCTGATACAGAAAGTGGAGCCGATCGACGACCGCATCGTGCAATTCGATCAGCTCTGCTTCACTCAAGGCGTCAAGGTCGATCTTCTGCATGCTGGTCTCCATCCGGTGCAATCGTCACTCCGAAATTGGACCAATGCAATGCGGATCATCGGCTACCCACAACATCATCAACCAACTGAGTTTCGGCGCCGCCACCCTTTCTGCCCCACGTACTTTACTGCCCGATTTCAATTGAAGCGATAAGCTGAAATTTCGCCCATCGATTGTGACCTTGCGCTTTCAGCGCGGGGCAGCGGAGAGGCCCTTCAAAGCCCGGATGCCTTGGTGAGATTGATCCGGAAGCGGTCGCGGCGGCGCTGATATTTGCGGGTCATTTCCCTGCTGGCACGGCCGAGCCCGAGGAGGCAGGCCCGGCGCGCGGCGAATGACCTGAGTGTTTGAGCGCGCTCCCTCCGAGGTGCGCACGAACACCGGCGGCAAGCGCGGCCGTGTTGACGACGCGGGCGACGTGCCTGTCGCTGAGGCAGTCTGGTACCGCGTCTTTCCCGTTCGACGCCGCGGTCGGAGCGGCGCCATGCGCCTGCCCAGAGCCAGGCCCCTCAGGGCGCGTTCGGCCGCGGTGTTCGTCCAGCAGATCCGGCCGTCCTCGGCGAAACGAGCGAAGTCGCTCCAGCGCTTGAGCATGTCGTCGATGGACGAAGCAGCAGTCTCCTTTGTAAGTTGCAGGTGACTCCCATATTTGCGCCCGATTTCAGGCCGAGTTGTATACGGCGACGATAGGCTCATGAGCGCAGGACGGGAATGGCGGTGGACTTCAGCGAGCTTCTGGATGCGTTGGAATTCGTGAGTTCCGTCGGAAGCGGCGAAAACACGGCTTATCTGTGCAAGGAGACCGGCAAGATCTACTGGCATTCGGGCTGGGCGGACGATGTCGAAGAACTGCCTCACGACGTCGAGGACGGCGAGAAATACGTCCCAATTCCGGAGAAGAGGGAACTCGATCTCGGCAAGCCGCTGGTGCTGAAGTTCGCGCGCCACCACCTGCCCGACGATTACGATAAGGTTTGCGGGATGTTTAGCCGGGCGGGTGCCTATGTCCGCTTCAAGGACCTGTTGGAGCACAGGCACGCCATCGATCGGTGGTACGCCTTCGAGCAAAAAGCCACGGAAGACGCGTTGAGGACCTGGTGCGAGGACAACCACATCGAGGTCAGCGGCTGACGTTGAGGCATCAAGTGACTGGTTTCAGAATCGTCTGATGACTGGCTCGCAAGGAACCGTGGTCGGTTGAAATTCTTAGCAACAATTCGGTCGACCGATGCCGCTCAAAGCCAACGGAGATATGACAATTCCCCGTTTGAAATCCGGAAGCAAAAGCCACAACCGTGATGGCGAATGGATCCCCAGATGCCTGCTTCCGCGAGCACACGGACCGCCTGCCTGTCGAAGATGTCGATACCCTTGCCGGCCATGAGGCATCGGCGGGCTCTCGCGACTGGAGCCTTTCGGCGCGGCTTGCCAAGCTACGACGATAACGATCAACGGCATTCAAAGCATCGAGCGCGATCTGGAATTCGACAACGAAGCTATCGCAGCGGGGGCATCCGCCTCTATTATCCCGAGACGACCGGCACGAAATCGGTACTCAAAGACGGCGTGCTGCTCGAGGCCGGATTCGATACGGTTGCCCCCAACATCGACAAGGACATCAGTTCCTGGGCTTACGATTTCGCGTCATCGCTGGCCGTGCCCTGCTATGAACTCGGCTACACCTTGGTGGAGAAGCTCCAGACCATTTCCACCAAATATCGCAAACAGCAGGAAACCGGACAGTTCCCCGTCAATTTCCTGCGGCACTATTACGACGTCTACTGCCTGCTGGACCAACCGGACGTGCAAGCCTTCATCGGCGCGGACGACTACCTAGCCCATAAGACCCGGCGATAGCGGGGCAGGTCCTTCGGGCGCACGATATAAAGTCCGGCATCGGCCTGTACCGGCTGCCGGCAGACCGCGCAATCACACGCACCCGCCGCTGCGATGGCGGGATATAGCTTGGAAGAAATTTCACAGAGGGCGGCGCTGTTTCGGTGTGACGTGGCCAAGCTGGTCACATCACGCGATCTGTTTGGGCAGGTTTTCGCGAATAAATTCGGCAATATTGCTTGAGGAAGGACTTTCAAGAGTAGGGCGAGACGACCTGCTTGCCGCGAAGTACGCTTGGTCAAAGAAGGTAAATACTGGTTCCCACGACTTTGACGATGACCGAGCTGACGACGAAGATAATGGGGACGGGGAGGAAGACACGCACCCTGAAATGCTGGACTTCCTTTTCACAGAGGTGGTCTTAAATCGTTTCTCCACGGATCGTTCTCGGCCCGCCTAACAGGAACGGGCCGAGTAATCCAACTTAGAGAACGCTGACGTTCTCGGCTTTGGACTTTCCGGTCTTGCGGTCCTGCCCTACCTCGTAGCTGACCTTCTGGCCATCCTGAAGCGAGCCACCAAAGCCGACGGCCGAGATATGAACGAACACATCAGGACCGCCATTGTCCGGGGTGATGAAACCAAAACCTTTGTCTTGGGCGAAGAATTTTACCGTGCCAGTTGCCATAGTGTCCTCCTTGACTGCTTAGCGCTGGCCAACGCTTTAGCGATCATTGCTGAGCACGGCAAGGTTGCTACACCGGTGGAAGTGAGCCTCGCTGCGACTGCGCATAGGCGGGGCGACGCCCCCTCCTTGCCGCAATCACGCCGTTCCGACGGGCGCGCCATACGGCAGTTTCCGCACTCTTTCCTGATTTTCTTTGGCGAAGTGGGACGATCAGGATTGGGGCGAAGAGAGTCGTTCTTCACGAGCCGCCCGTGCAACGGCCCGTTGGCCGGGCAAGTGAGGGGAGGAATGGTCCGTCGTTGCCAGGATGGCGACCCATGGGGAGGCCGGCATCAGGCGCTTGGCGGCTTTGGCATTTCGGCGGCTTTGCTCGAGAACTTCTAGAACAAGGCCGTCTTGATCCACGGCACGCCAGGGAAAGCGATGGCGGTGATAGAGGGGTGACGGATCGTCAGAACCCGTCATCGCACAACGAGTTGCAAGTTCCGTTAACTTTACAATGCCTTCATCAGAGCGATCGCCAGAGTCGCCTAAGGTGAGCTGACATGTCGTCGACGATGGGCACGGCCGCCAGCACTAGGAGAATGGCCGCCAGAAACAGTGTCGTAGCAAAGCCGAAGTGCTTGAAACCCACCGCCCCGATGATGCCACCGGTGAAGAATAATGTGACGAGGACCGCCAGCAGCTTCAGCTTCTGACGATCCGCTCGCACGAACGGCTTCTCCGAGTTTTCCCGTGATGCGTTCCAGTAGAACAGTTTGCCAAGCTCGATACCGATGTCTGTGACCATCCCGGTGACATGCGTCGTCCGAATTCTGGCTTCCGACAGTTTGGTTATGATGGCGTTCTGCAAGCCCATGATGAAGCACAACAGCATGACGGTCATCGGCACAAACAACCCTGCATGACGCGCAAGGTGACCACCGAGCAGACCAAAGCAAATCAGCAGGACAGCTTCCAAACCGAGTGGAAACGCGTACTCGCTCTGCAGATGCTGACGCCGGCCCCAATTGACCAGAACCGCAGAACAAGCAGCGCCGGCGACGAATGACAGCACAGCGCCAAATCCGGAAAGCACCAGCACGACATCGCCGAGGGCTATATTGTCGGCCATGGATGACACGATGCCGGACATGTGGGACGTGTACTGCTGGACGGCAAGAAAGCCGCCGGCATTGGCCGCTCCTGCAATAAAAGTCAGAAAAAGTGCGAGGTGCCGATTGGCCTCTTCGTCTCGCTCTTTTCCGGTCAGCCGGCGCAGATAGACAATCATGAGCGAACGCTGCCGTTCAACGCCAACACACGCAAAGAAGAGAAGAAGAGGTGCGAGGATAGCCTCATCATTAGATTCCGAAACCTAGAGAAAGAGAAACAGGACAATGATGGATGTGAACGCCGAGTGCTGGTGGACCGTTTGATCTAGTTCAGCCTGCCCAAGGGCGCCTCTGCATGCCGGAACCGGACGCCCCGTCCGCAGCCGTTGCTATGCGTATGTTCGCCAAGCAGTTCGATGCCGGCGCGGTTGAGCGCTTCGATGACTTTCATCAGGCTATCGACGATGCCTCGCACGTTGCCAAGACTGGCTTCCATTCGTTGGATCGTTGGCAGGGAGACCCCAGCCATCTCGGCCATGGTTTTCTGGTCGATATCGAGGAGTGCGCGGGCGGCACGAAGTTGGGCGGCGGTGATCAACGAGGCGTCCGTGTTTGCATATGAGGAATGGAATTAATAGCATTATTATTGATGTAAAAAACATCAAAATAAAACAATAAAATGTTGATCGACACTTGGCATGAATGACGTCGGCGATTACTGTTGCCCGTATGACCCCATGCTACAAAGCCTTTAAGGAACTGGACGGGACATGGACCGTCGTCGATGCTCGCACCGAGCGGCCCGCCGAAATGGGCAGCCGCACCGTCATCGGTATGAACCAGCAGGACGCTGAGGAGTTTGCCGAACTCTTTAGTAGGCTGGATGCACAGAAGCAGGAAACAAGAGCATGAACGTTAAAGACAGCAACGGCACGCCGCTCAGTGACGGTGACTCGGTCACGCGCATCAAGGACCTGAAGGTGAAGAGCACCTCCATCACCCTTAAGCGGGGAACGTTGATCTAGAACATCACCCTCACCGGCAATGAGGAGGAGATCGAGTGCCGGGCAGAGAAGGTGAAGAATCTGGTGCTGCGGACAGAATTCCTGAAGAAAGCCTGAACTGACGCCGCGCGCCAGCGCAATGAGCACAAACGGACTCCCTCTCATGCCGAGAGGTCTCGTCCATGTGCCGTGGCGACCATCGCTTCAGTCTCCCTCTACATTCCCAACATGACGAAGACCAGCATTGCAACGGGCACGGCGACGCATAGCGTCAGCAGTGCGTCTGCGCTAACATTTCGCCAGTACTGGGTTCTCGTATTTATATGAGAGGATCTCATCGTCTAGCCCTCCATTCCATTCGCTGTATTTTACTGCGATTTCGAATGGAAATCCTTGAGATTTGCAAGATGCCCAGATTGTCGGTGAAGCAAGGTAGGCACTACATATTTTGCGGGCGGAAAAGCCGCTTCCATTCTTTTGGGAAACGCTGAGGGCGGCCGTATTGATCAACGAGTGCGCATTCAATCTGCGCATTGACCAGAATTTTGCCGCTTCGCGTGATCGTCTGTACCACAAACACCCTGGCCCCAGAAATATCGGCGGTCTTTGTTTCTATGGTCAGCGTATCGTCCAATCGTGCCGGTTGCCGGTACTCAATTTCCAGTCGCCGGATGATCCAAACGACTCCATCACCTTGTTTTCGTTCGGTAAGGTTAGCGCGGTGTGCGCCCACTAGCCGCAAATACTCGATGCGCCCGCGCTCAAGGAACTCCAGATAACGTGCGTGATAAACAGAGCCAGACAAATCCGTATCTGCATAATAGACGCGTGCTTCAAGCAAGTGACCTGTCTCGGTTAGAGCTCCAGCGAGCGTAGCAGTTTCACCGGTCGCCAAACCGTCTGGCTCCTCCATTTCGTTAGTTACCGACGGCATCAAAATCCCTCATCGCGGCGTGTGGGTAGTAACAGAACATGTCATGCCAATGCTTATCATCGATGGCCAAGCGGTCGAGGCTGCACCGGCACGGCAACACTTTGTGTCGATCGTCTCGCCTTCGGAAATCTCTTCGTTCCGTCCCATTCCATACGCTCAGCATTTGCCATCCATGTTCACCGCCAACGCGCCGTGCCGCAATGAAAAGCCGTGACCACAAGACCCGCCTCAAATTCGCTCGTAACGCTTTCACGCCGAGATACATCAAGCAAGCTGACAACACGGCTGCGTTCTATTCCGCGATATCTGTGTGAACCCGCTTCGTGAAACGAATTAACCTTCCCTATCATGCGGATCGCGAGACCCTCGCCGGCTGCGCCAGAATTCTTGTTCCTCTTTCTCCGTTACGAAGTCCTCGGATTCCGGAGGGAATGGTTCGTCATTCTCCGGATAGCCGGCCTCAAAGAAACTCTCGGCCTCTAGGTACGCGTGAGCTGCAGGTCTGAGCTCGACATCCAAAATATGCACTGCGACTACCCCGGAATATTCCGAAATTGGTTCAGCGTATGAGTAGGTCGCCCAAGGGAAAAGCTTGGTCATGATCTCATGGAGACTAGGCGCGCGCAGATGGTAGTCAATTGTTGCAACCAGCTCCTGCTCTTCGTCCTCGCCGATGTAAATACGAAGATTGCGGAACGACAGGTTCTGGTTCAGCCATTCGTCCCACACAAAAAACGTCGTCTGATCCTGCATCTCCTCCATAAGGGCACGGTCGAGTGCAAATGCAGAGCGTATCAATGACTCAGGATCCGAGGATATGGCCTCATCGAAAGAAAGCCTGGCAGAGGCATCCAGCACGTTCGTCGCAGGAATGATAATCGACCATCCCGTTCCGGTTGCCTGACAAAGCTGTTCTTCAACCCGCCGCCACAGCACAAGACCAGTTTCGCGGGTGACGATGACCACGCAAACCGGCAACGAATGTTTGGTCCAGTATTCCAGGTGCTTGCTTTCTCCGTGAAAGATATAGTCGCCGTCACTCGTCTTGAACCAAGACTGCCCGAACCTGATTTGCAGCGCTATAAACCTTCCTGTCGGGTTGCCGGCGTTTAGGATTTCCGCTTGCGCATCGATGCCGATATCCGGCTCGTACCGTTTGCGGAAAAACCACCTTGGATCACCACGGAAAAGTTTTTCGACCGCGTCTATACCTTGGCACGCAGTAAAATCTTCCTCAGAGATATGAGGCCTGTTCTTGTGCGACCGACGTGATGCAGTTGGTGGATTGATCCGGTGTCGAACAGCCGCAAGGGCTGTCATTGCAACGGCGACGAACCGAGCGCTTATCGCGATAAGTCTAGCCTGGAAACGTCCAACCATTGAAGATTGCCTTCACGAAGCGCGGGTTCCCGAAGTCACATGCTCGAGCAGTGCGAGCAAACCATTGAGGATGTCTGTCGGTGATGGCGGGCAACCTGGAATATGGAGATCGACCGGTATGACGGCCGAAACCCCGCCCACGACAGCGTAGCTACCCGCAAAACAGCCGCCGTCGCGCGCGCAGCCGCCGAGCGCGACAACCCATTTTGGACCGGGCGTGGCGTTATATGTCCGTTCCAAAGCCTCTCGCATGTTCTTCGTCACCGGCCCGGTAACCATGAGCACGTCGGCATGCCGCGGCGAGGCAACAAAGCGGATCCCGAAGCGCTCAATATCGTAGAAAGCATTGCTGAGTGCGTGCATCTCCAGTTCGCAGCCGTTACAGGAACCGGCATCGACGGCGCGGATCGACAGGCTGCGGCCGAGATGCCGGCGGGCAGCATTGTCGACAGCCGAGGCAAGTTCCTCCACCGCGGCATCCGAACGGGACGGACCGCGTTCGGTCAGGGGCATCCGGATCAGGCTTTCGAAGAGGAGCTTGCGCATGTTGGCCTGCCTTTAGAGATCGTGACCGGAATAGGAGCAGTTGAACGATTTGTTGCAGAGAGGAAAATCGGCGACGATATTGTCCTCGATCGCGGCTTCCAGAAGCGGCCATTGGAACCAGGACGGATCGCGCAGATGGCATCGGTCGATTCTGCCGTTTTCGGCGAGGCGCAGCCAGACCAGCACATCGCCACGAAAACCTTCAACAAGGGCCAGACCCTCGCGTGTCTCACCAGTGTCCGGAATATCGATGCATACCGGACCAGCCGGCAGTTGATTCAGGATCTGCGCGATCAGCGACAGGCACTGTTCAACCTCGCGGATGCGGATCCAGACCCGGGCATTGACATCGCTCTCATTCAGGACCGGGACCTCAAAGAGGAGGCCGTTATAGGGCGGGTAGCCAATTGCGCGCCGGGCGTCGAAACCGCGCCCGGAGGCCCGCCCGATATAGCCGCCAGCACCGTACTGGTGGGCAAGTTCCGACCTGAGCATACCGGTGCCAACCGTTCGGTCCTGGAGCGAGGCGGTATTGTCGTAAAGTTCGACCAATGCCGGGAACGTCCGCCTGATCTCGGTGGCCACAGCCTGCAGAGCAGTCGCTCCCTCATGATCCAGATCGGCGATGACGCCGCCGGGCTTGATGCGGTCGCGCATCAGGCGATGGCCAAACGCGGTGTCTGCAGCGCGCAGCACGCGCTCGCGAAGCACGCCGCAATGCGTATGCATGAGTGGAAAGGCGGCGTCGTTGCAGATCGCGCCGATGTCGCCGAGATGGTTGGCGAGCCGTTCGAGCTCGGCCATCAGCGCGCGCAGCCATATGGCGCGCGGTGGCACCTCGAGCTGTAGGGCGGCCTCGATCGCCCGCGAAAAGGCGTAAGCATAGGCGACCGTGCTGTCGCCGGACGTTCGTCCGGCAAGTTGCACCGCGCGGTCCAGGCTTGCTCCAGCCATGAACGCCTCGATCCCCTTGTGGACATATCCGAGCCGCTCTTCGAGACGGACGATCGTCTCGCCGTTGGCCGTGAAGCGGAAATGCCCGGGCTCGATGATGCCGGCATGTACCGGGCCGACAGGAATCTGGTGCAGGCTGTCACCTTCTGCACGCAGGAACGCGTAGGGAGCGGTTTCGGGTGGAGGGGGCAGGCGGTCGCCCAGGGGAAACCGCAGGCCCCAGCGGCCGTGATCGAGCCATGGGCGCGGATCGGGCAAATCCTGCGGGACCAGCCCGACCAAATCGTGGATGGCGCGCTCTGGACGGAGGGCCGGTGGATGGTATTGCGCGACAGAGGGATAGCCGCCTTCCAGTCCTTCCAAAGTGATGACGCCGATCATGCCCGTTGGTTCTTCGAGCAGCGCCATGTGAACCGCATCGGCCTCGCCCCAAAGCCCAAGCAGGGTCCAGTGGCCCTCCGCAAGGGCCACAGTTGCCGATGTCCAGACCATTGGATCGACAATCGTCCGCGGCCAGGGGCGATGGTGTTGAACCGGACGGCCTTCCAGAATGAGATCGGCCAGGGCTTGCATCGAACGGCTCTCCCTATCATCGAAGAAGGGTGGCTATATGCTGGAACCAGGCGACCAGCGGCGGCGGCAGGTAAATGCCTGCGCCCAGTACGAGCGCCAGGTGGGAGTACATCGGTATGTAGGAAGCCTCGGCTGGTGCCGTGCTGCCGCGCGGCTGTCCGAAGGCAACCCCGGTGAGCCGCAGCAACAACGCGCCAAAGGCGATCAGAAGGCCGAAGACGAGCGGAATGGCAAGCAGGGGCTGCCGGGCGAAGGTGGAGCTCACGACCAGGAACTCGCTCATGAAAATCCCCAGCGGCGGCAGGCCGGCAATGGCAACGACGCCGATCACCAGGCCCCAACCGAGCCCCGGATGCGTTTCGGTGAGGCCGCGGATGCTGGAAAGCCTTTGCGTTCCCTTGATCTGCGCAATGTGGCCGACGGCAAAGAAGATCGCCGATTTGGTGAGCGAGTGCATGACCATGTGCAGCAGTCCGGCAAAATTGGCGATCGGCCCGCCCATGCCGAAGGCAAAGACGATGATGCCCATGTGCTCGATGGAGGAATAGGCGAACAGGCGTTTGATGTCACGGCGGCGGTAGAGCATGAACGCGGCGAAGACGAGTGATATGAGCCCCATCGTCATCATCAACGGCCCAGGGGCGATCGCCTCGGGACTGGCGGCAAGCAGGATCTTGAAGCGCAGGACGGCATAGAGCGCGACATTCAGCAGGAGGCCCGAGAGCACCGCCGAGATCGGTGTCGGCCCCTCGGCGTGCGCGTCGGGCAGCCAGGCATGCAAGGGCGCAAGCCCGACCTTGGTGCCATAGCCGAGCAGCAGAAACACGAAGGCGACATTGAGGAGAGCCGGGTCGAAGGCGGCAGCGTGCGTAATCAGGAGGGTCCAGACCATCGCATCATAGCCTTCGCCGACGACAGGCTGCGCGGCCATATAGACGAGGATGGTGCCGAACAGCGCAAACGCGATGCCGACGCTTCCCAGAATGAAATATTTCCACGCGGCTTCGAGCGCTTCATGCGTGCGATAGATGCCGACCATCAGCACGGTCGTCAGCGTCGCAAGCTCGACGGCGACCCACATCAGGCCGATATTGTTCGACACGAATGCGAGATTCATGCCGAACATCATGATCTGATACATGGCGTGGTAGAAGCGAAGGTTTGCGGGCGTCAGCCGGCCGGTTTCCAATTCATGTGCGATGTAGCTGGCGCTGAAGATGCTGGTGGTGAAACCGACGAAGGCGTTGAGGACGATGAAGACGATGTTGAGATCGTCGACGAGGAGATACAGTCCCGGTATCGGCCTTGCGGTCACGAGCAGCGAAAGAGCGGCAAGCAGGGTCAGCAGGCTCGCGACGACGTTCAGCCGAGCCGTCAGCCGATAGCCGGGCAGGAGCGCCAGCAGGGCAGCGGCGGCGACCGGTATCAGGAGAACGGCGGTGACTGCATCGAAAGCCAAGAGGGGGAGGAGTGCGTTCATTTCCGCCTTCTCCCCTTGAAATCATCGAGCGCACGAACATCGACGGTGTCAAACCTCTCGCGGATGCGAAACAGGAAAACACCGATCACAATGAAGGCGATCAAGATCGAGAAGGCGACGCTGATCTCGACGACCAGCGGCATGCCCTTTGCGCCGGTCGCGGCGAGCACGAGCCCGTTCTCGAGCGACATGAACCCGACGACCTGGCTGACGGCGTTGCGGCGCGTGACCATCACCAGGAGCCCGAGAAGCAGAACCGACAGCGCGAAGGCAAGATCTTCGCGCGCCAAAGGATTGGCTTCAGGCGTGACGCGCAGCATGACCACCATCGCCAGTGCGACAAGTCCGATACCGGCCAGCATCGTCGGGCCGATACCGACGACGGTCTCGATCTCACGGTGGATGCCGAGTTGCCGGATCATGCGGTGGAGCGCAACGGGGATGATGACGGCCTTGAAGACGAGCGCAATCGCTGCCGTCACATAGAGATGCGGAGCATCCTGGACGAAAGCCTGCCAGGCCACCGACAGCGTCAGCACCAGCGAATGCAGCGCAAAGACGTTGAGCAGCGCATAAAGGCGATCCTGATACAGCATCATCATACTGACCAGGACCAGGCCACCGGCAAGCATGTGCGCAATATCGAAAACAAGGCCGCTCATCACAGGCTCCTCGAGACGAACAGCAGGAGGGTGGCGAGCAGGCCAAGCATCAGTGCCGCACCGAGGAACTCCGGCACCCGGAAGATCCTCATCTTGGCGGTGGCGGTTTCGAACAGGGCAAGCAGCGTGCCGCCGACCGCAAGCTTGGCGAGGTAGGCGAGTAGCCCCACCAGGTAGACGGCGGGACCGGCCTCCAGGACCGCAAGTTTCCAGGGGACGAACATGCAGGCGATCAGGGAGATGTAGAGCAGCAGCTTGAGAGAGGCGGCCAGTTCGATCATCGCGAGATGGCGCCCGGAATATTCAAGTACCATGGCCTCATGCACCATGGTGAGTTCGAGGTGTGTCGCCGGGTTGTCGACCGGGATGCGGGCATTCTCGGCAATCGCCACCATGATCAGAGCGATCAGGGCGATCCCGAGCGAAACGCGCAACCCCACCTGCGGAGAGGTCATGAAGGCGGCGATGGTGGAAAGCTGGGTCGAGCCCGCGACAAGGGCAAGCGTAAAGATGATGAGCAGCATTGCAGGCTCGGCAAGTGTCGCGATCATCACCTCGCGGCTCGATCCGAGGCCGCCGAAGCTGGTGCCGACATCCATGCCGGCAAGTGCCAGAAAGAAGCGCCCGCTGCCAAGCAGGGCAATGATGGCGATCAGGTCTGCGGTCCAGCTGAACATAAGGCCCGTAGCGAACGTGGGGATGATCGCCGCCGCAACCCAGGTGACGGCGAAAATCACATAAGGGGTCACCCGGAACAGCCAGGACGCATTCTCTGCCAGTACCACTTCCTTGCGCAGAAGCCGCAAGATGTCGCGGTAGGGCTGGATAACGGGCGGCCCCTGCCTGCGCAGCAATCGCGCCTTGACCTTGCGGATGAAACCGGTCAGCAGCGGTGCCAGCAACACGACCGTTACCATCTGGACTGCCTGGACGAGGAGGGCGGAGATCACGACCATAGCGCCAGCACCAGGAGCAGGACGACGAGCGCCAGGAAGACCAGGCTTAGATAGCGCCTGATGGTGAGAAATTGCAGGTGATTGAGCTTGTCTGCGATAAATCCGACGGCGCCGGCGATCGGTACGTAAAGCCCGTCCCAGATCAGATCACGTGATACGACGGCAAGACGCGCCGGCCGCAGATCGCCTGGCGCCGGCATGTCAACCCGTTCGCGGGCTTGGAACGCGAGCGTCCCGAAAACCCGCCTGATGGGCTGGGCGAAGCTGCCGGCGGTATATTGCGTTGCAGGGTCGGCCTCGGGAAAGCCGCAGTCCCAGGCGGGGGCGCGCCGCAGAGCCCGCGAGGCGAAGCGGTGGACGAGATAGGCCGTAAGCGACGCCGAGAATGCGGTGAACAGGAAAACGAGCAGGCCATTATAGGAACTGCGGGTCTCAGTGATTGGTACGATCGAAAGCCATGGGACCCCCATCTGCACCGGCATCCGGGCGCCGATCAGAGAGAGCGTCACCGGTGCGAGACGGTCCATGACGATCCCAGGCAGAATGCCCGCGAGAAGGCACAATGCAGCCAGCACCAACATGGCGGCAAGCGAGAGGCGGTCGACCTCCCGTGCTTGCCCGGCGACGAGCGTACGTGGGCGCCCAAGGAAGGTCACGCCGAATGCCTTGACGAAACAGGCAGCTGCGAGCGCTGCCGACAATGCCAGCAAGCCACCGATAGCCGGTATGATGATCTTGAGCCCCCATTGCGGCAGATCGGGGCTTTGAAGGATGGCCTGGAAGGCCAGCCATTCCGAAACAAAACCATTGAGCGGCGGCAGAGCCGAGATTGCCATACAGCCGACAAGAAACGCAAAACTGGTGAACGGCATGCGATGGATGAGACCGCCCAGTTTCTCCATGTCCCGTTCGCCGGTCGCCACCAGCACGGCGCCGGCGCCGAAGAAGAGCAGGCTCTTGAAGAACGAGTGGTTGAGAACGTGGAACAGGGCAGCGGTGAGCGCCAATGCCGCCGCCAATCCCATGCCATTGGCGGCAAAGGCGAGTGCAAGCCCGAGGCTGACGAAGATAACGCCGATATTCTCGATGGTGCTGTAGGCAAGTAGGCGCTTGAGATCTTTCTCCATCAGCGCGTGCAGGATGCCGAGGACCGCGGTCGCGCCGCCGAAGATTAGCACGACAGCGCTTGACCAGGCCGTCGGTGTGCCGAGCAGGTCGAAGACAACCCGGATGAAGCCGTAGACGGCGACCTTGGTCATGACACCGCTCATGAGTGCCGAAACGTGGCTCGGCGCGGCCGGATGTGCCAGCGGCAACCAGACATGCAATGGCACCAGCCCTGCCTTGGAGCCGGCGCCGAGCAACAGGAGAACGAGCACGATACCGGCTGTAGACGACGTGTGCTCGGTAGCGCGCATAACGGCGAAATCGTAACTGCCTTCGGGACCGGCAAGCAGGCCGAATGCGAGGAGCAGGGCCAGCGTGCCGAAGCTCGCCATGACGATATAGAGGTAACCTGCGTTCCGGTTGCCGGCGGCCCGATGGTGCGCCATCACCAATGCCCACGAAGCCAGCGACATGAATTCCCACGAAAGCAGGAAGGTAAAGGCATCGTCCGCCAGAACCACGAGGTTCATGCCAGCGAGAAAGGCTGGGAAAAACGGCAGCACCCGTTGCGGCGCATGTTCGTGACGGCCGTAGCCGAGGCCATAGAGACTGGCGAGGGCGCCCCCGAGATCGACGACCACAAGGAAGAAGGCGGCAAGCGCGTCGAGCCGGAAATGGGCTCCCAACCAAGGCAACCCGAGGGGGAGAGTGAGCGTCGATGCCGAGGTGGGAGAGACAGCCGCAGCAAGTTGGATGAGCGCGGTCGTAAAGGCGATACACGAAACAACAAGGCTTGCACCGTAGATCACCTGTGTCGCCCGGTCGGACCGCGCAGCCAGGATCGCCAGGATCGCCGTTCCCAAAAAAGCCGTCGCGCATAGCAGCATGACGACCGCCGGCGTCATGAGCGCGCCCTCGGTCCACGCACTGTTCCCGGTAGTTTGGAGGGTTTCCGCGGCAAGGGCTTGACGTTGGCGTTTGCTTTCAGCCGCACCCCGCGTCCGCTACCTTCGCTGACCGCTCCCTCGTTGATCACCTCTATGCCAGCGGCATCCAAGGCTGCAAGCAGCCGCATCAGCGTATCTACATTGCCGCGAACGACATGCGCGCTTGCTTCCATGCGCTGGATGGTCGGCACCGAAACCCCGGCCAAGTCGGCCAGATGGCGCTGGTCGATGCCGAGAAGGGCCCTGGCGGCCCGTAACTGAGCGGCAGTAATCACGATTCAACCATCGCTTATGTTACTCAGGCTCTGATGTTTGAAGCTTACGGCCTCCTTATTGATGTTTCAAATTAATATTGCGAGGTCACGAAGATCACGCGCGCCCGGCGCACCGCAAAAGCAATGAATGTAAGCTCAATTGTCCCGCCCATCGGACCGTCCCACGAGCGTCAGCCAGTGCTGCCAGCGTTGTCATTCATCGTAGTCTCCATCCTTTAGTGATGGCTAAGATGCCGAATGTCGCGCCGACTTTGCTTGCGCTGGATCAATTGGGGCAAATTTACCGCGACAATGAAGATTGAGCGCAGCCAGCCCGCTCCCAGGCTCCAGTCGAGAAGAGAAAAACAGCACTGGCAAACCAAGGAGCGACAGCAAACGCCTTGATCCTGGTCAATGCAGCTCGGCGTCCAAAGAATATGGTGTTCCTATGATACGATCTTCTTTCCAGTTCTCGGATCGATCCGATGCAGGACGTCAATTGGCGGCCAGCCTGGCCGACCTCGACCTGATCCACCCCGTCATTTACGCGCTTCCTCGCGGCGGCGTGCCGGTCGCACTAGAAATCGCGCGTGCGCTGCACGCACCTCTAGATCTTATTCTCGTGCGCAAGATCGGTGTGCCCGGAGCACCCGAGGTGGCGCTTGGTGCTATTGTGGACGGTGCAAGCCCTGCGACCGTCATCAACGAGGACATTCGCAGGCCGATCGGGGCCGACGACATCTATCTGGAGCGCGCAAAACTGCGCGAACTTGCCGAACTCGAGCGCCGCCGCACGCTATACCTCGGTAATCGCGCGCCAGTGGATCCGACCGGACACACTGCCATCATTGTCGATGACGGTCTCGCCACCGGGGCCACGGCAAAGGCAGCGCTCATCGCGGCTAAAACGCGAGGAGCTGTCAACGTCATCCTCGCCATTCCGGTCGCACCCGAAGAAACGCTCGCCGAGATGCGTCAGCACGCCGACGTTGTGGTGTGCCTTCTTCCTTCCAAGAACTTCCAGGGAGTGGGATCATTCTACCAGGACTTTCACCAGCTAACTGATGAAGAAACGATCGGACTGCTGCGTCAGGGATGGGCTGAGTTTGATCAAGCTGCCACGAGCCCCATGAAGCGCCAGGTCTCGGTACCACCGCTCGGCCTGCTTGGTGATCTAAGCGTGCCAGCGGACCCGCGAGGCATCATCCTGTTCGCCCACGGTAGCGGTTCAAGCCGCCTTAGTCCGCGAAACACTGCGGTCGCCGACAGGCTGAACGCCGAGGGTTTTGCCACTCTTCTTCTCGATTTGCTGACTGCGGACGAGGCCGAAGATCGCCGGAACGTCTTCGAGATACCTTTGCTCGCGGAGCGCCTGCTCGAAGCTGCGATCTGGATCGGAGCCGAGCCAGATATTGCAGACTTGCCACTGGGTCTGTTCGGCGCAAGCACTGGCGCCGGCGCGGCAATGCTGGCGGCCGCCGAACTGCGCGACCGCGTAGCAGCGGTGGTGTCACGCGGTGGCCGCCCCGATCTTGCAGGACCACGACTGGCCGAGGTTGAGGCGCCGACCCTGTTTATCGTCGGCGGCGACGACCGGCAGGTTCTTGAACTGAACCGCAAGGCACTGGCCGTCTTAAGATGTGACAAACTGCTGAGAATCGTTCCCAACGCCACACATCTGTTTGAGGAGACTGGCGCATTGGCGACCGTGACCGACATGGCCAGCGTCTGGTTCGCGCATTATCTGACGCTGCCGGCATCCGGGCGAATGCCTGCGCCAGCGCGGACGCCGCCAGCACAGCATATCCCGACGGTGGCCATCATACGGGCGGCCGCCGAGCCGCTACCCTCGCTGGATGACCCAGATTTCGCCACTGCCTTCGACCGATTTGCCAATGCCCGTGTCGTGTTGCTTGGTGAAGCGTCTCACGGCACGTCGGAATTCTACCGGGCGCGCGCCGCCATTACGCGCCGGTTGATCGAGCAGCATGGTTTCACCATTGTTGCGGTCGAGGCTGATTGGCCTGACGCCGCTACGATAGACCGCCATGTGCGGCGCAGACCGCATCAGCCGACGAATTCAACGCCATTTTCCCGGTTCCCGACCTGGATGTGGCGCAACAAGGATGTTGATGCCTTCGTCAGCTTCCTGCGCAATCACAACGCAAGAAAATTGCCCAACGATAAGGTCGGTTTCTACGGCCTCGATCTCTACAACATGACGGCGTCGATCGCCGCGGTGCTCGCCTACCTCGATCGCGTCGATCCAGAGGCCGCGGCGGTGGCCCGCGCGCGCTACGCTTGCCTGTCGCCATGGTCGCGAGAGCCAGCAGCTTACGGCCGCGCATCGCTGACCGAGGGCTACGCATTATGCGAACGGCCTGTGACACGCATTCTCGTCGACCTCTTGCAGAAGGAACTCCACTACGCAGAAAAGGATGGCGCGGAGTTCTTTGACGCTATGGAGAATGCCCACCTTGTGGCCGATGCGGAACGCTACTATCGAGCCATGTACTACGGTGCCCATGAGTCCTGGAACCAGCGTGACCAGCATATGTTCAATACGCTACAAAATATCCTCGCCTGGGCAGGTTCAAGGGCGAAGGCGGTGGTCTGGGCACACAACTCCCACGTCGGGGATGCTCGGTTCACAGATATGGGGATGGAGCGAAACGAGCTGAACATTGGCCAGTTGTGCAGACAGGCCTATGGAGAAGATACCGCCCTGATAGGCTTTGGCACGCATACTGGTACCGTCGCCGCAGCTTCGGAATGGGACGCGCCAATGGAGATAAAGACGGTGCGCCCGTCGCGCTCCGACAGTTACGAGGCTCTATGCCATGAGGTCGGCACTGACCGCTTCCTGCTCGACCTTCGCGCTGGGCGGCACGACGACCTTCGCCGTGCCATGGCTGACCCACGCCTTGAACGTTACATAGGGGTTGTCTATCGGCCGGAGACAGAGCGCTGGAGCCACTACAGTTACGCATCACTGCCCGATCAGTACGATGCTTTCGTATGGTTCGACAAGACTAGCGCCGTGATCCCCTTGCCGACGCAAGTGGCCGCCGGGGAGGATGAAACCTATCCTTTCGGCCTGTAATGTCATTCAAATTGACCAAAAATATGAAATGGGTCTGGCCCCTAAACTTGATTACCGTGAGTTTGATGTTTTCGCCATTGCTCTTGCTCGGGATTAATTGAAAGCATTCTGACGCGTTCGATCGCCGTGAGTACCGCAATCTCGGCGCCCGCGTCGCGGGCGGAGTCCACCGCCTTTTTGAAGCAAACCGATTGATCAAGATCGAGCATGTAATTCCCATCGCACGGCCTCAGTAAGCGCGCATAAAACCGCCTCGATGGCGAGCTGTGCCTCAAAAGAAATGCCGGTCCTCGATGCACGATCCGCAAGCTTACCTCGGTACCACGGCGAAAAGGTTCCGCCGATTTGCAAAGAGGAAGGGCATACTCATGAATGCTCCCGCGGTTGCGCCGTGGATGGTCAAAGGGAAGTCGGGCGGCGGTCGAATCTCCCTGTAAACGAACCATCAAGGGTGAGAGGCTGCACTCGCGGTCTCTCTCCCAGATCCCTACGCGCCCCCCGCATCGCGGTAAGCGGGACGCGCAACCAGTTGCAACAGAACGCAGGCAATTCCACTCCTTAAATTAGGAAACAAACGCAGTATGCGCCTGTGGCGCTTGTCTCTCGCGCGATGCAGACGGCGTGCCCGCCCCGACGGCGGTACGACTTATCCCGTTCTCAGCGTGAGTATCGTCACCACTTTCGCCTGCAAATCTAGGCAGATCTGACGGTACTCATGTATCAAGTCCTCACGTCTCGTCATCTCTCGCTCGAGATGTCGAGCGTCGTCGATGCCAATGCGTAGGCCTCGAAATGGATGCGATGGTCCATTGCACCCCGCAATTGCTCGCGATGGCCTGGCAGCACCATGTCCAGTCGAGCACGCCCCAGTTCCAACAAGCTCATGCGCCCTCCAATGCCGCGCGGCCCGCGCAGGGTTAGTAATTCCGTGCTAACGGCGCGATGGTCCGGCTACGGCACGTCAAGAATATTAGCAGCCGTGCTGTTGATCCCGCGCCGGATGTTCGACCCCCTCTGCCTTTCCGCCGCGCAGCCTGAACCGGTAGTTCTGACCCGTTGCTGACCCAACAACATCAATCGACGAAGAGCCGCTTCTCCGGGAAAGCGGACGCCGCGAGTTGCTTGGGACAATTTCGCGCTCGTCATGACATATGGACGGAATCAGAATTGCCCCACGAAACCGAGATGCGGAGCCGTGTTCGCTGTTTGACTGTTGTCGGACTTCTGCCGGTGCGACATCGCTTTTATTGGCGTAATATGAGAATTCTTTGCACCAATAGCTCATGATGATCGGACCTTTGGATGGGCGAGGCAAGTGCTGACGCTCCCTACTGGAGCCAGGACCGGACCGCGTTAGCGGCGTCTCTCGGATCCGGCCCGGTCGGTCTCACCTCCGATGGCGCTGCCGCTGAGCTTGCCCTTGTCGGCCCCAACAGCGTCGAGGATGCGGTGCATCTGAATGCTCTACGGCTCCTGCTGCGTCAGTTCGAAAGCCCTCTTGTTCTCATCCTGGCCTTCGCCGCGGCAATCTCTCTGGTGCTGAAACAATGGGTCGATGCCGGAATCATTCTGGCCATCGTAATGGGAAGCTCGCTGCTGAGTTTCTTTCAGGAGTACCGGGCGTCCACCGCAGTCGAGGAACTGAAGAAACGCCTCTCACTGACCTGCCGCGTCGTTCGCGATGGAGCGGAGCAACAAGTCTCCGTCAGCACGATCGTTCCCGGTGATCTCATTCTGTTGTCGGCTGGTAATCTCGTTCCAGCGGACGGCGTGGTGATCGATGCGGCGGACTTCCTCGTCACCGAGGCAAGCATGACCGGCGAGTCCTTCCCGGTCGAGAAGCGCCCGGGGACCGTCAGGCCGGACGCGCCCATCACGGAACGGACAAATTCGGTATTCCTGGGCGCATCGGTGCGCAGCGGCACGGCAAAGGTGCTCGCGGTCAAGACAGGCCATCGAACCGAGTTCGGCGCGATTGCCGCCAGGTTGCGGGCGCGTCAGCCTGAAACCGACTTCGCCCGCGGCGTGCGGCAGTTCGGTTACCTGCTCATCCGCGTGATGGTCGTGATCGTCCTGTTCGTGCTGACGGTGAACCTGCTGCTCGATCGTCCGGTAGTCGAGTCGCTGCTATTCGCCGTGGCTTTGGCTGTCGGATTGTCGCCGGAACTTTTGCCCGCCATCATCAGCGTCACCCTCTCGGCCGGCGCACGCGCCATGAGCAAGCGTGGCGTCATTGTGCGGCGGCTCGACGCTATCGAGAACCTTGGCAGCATGGACATCCTGTGTACCGACAAGACCGGCACACTGACCGAGGGCACCATCGTTCTGAGCGATGTGCTGGACGCTGCCGGCCGTCCTTCGGAAGAGGTTCGGCGGCTCGCCTTCCTGAATGCGGCTTTCGAGACCGGGATCAAGAACCCGCTGGATGCGGCGATTGTGGCGGCAGGCGAGAGCGCCGGCCTGACGACGAGCGGTCTGATCAAGATCGACGAGATCCCCTACGACTTCATGCGGCGTCGGCTGACGATCGTCGTGGCGGAGAGGGCAACATCAACCCAGCACCTATTCGTGACCAAGGGGGCGTTTTCGAACGTGCTCGACATTTGCTCCTCGTTCGATCGCGATGGCGTCGAGGTTCCGCTGGATGCCAAAGCGCGGGCAGAATTCGAGACCTTGTTCAAAGCCAGCGGCGCCGAAGGATTTCGGGTTCTCGCGCTTGCCACCCGCAGGGTCGCAATAAAGGCGGATTACGACCGCGACGACGAACGCGAGATGACCTTTTGCGGTTTCCTTGTCTTCTATGACCCTCCCAAGGCGGATGCGAAACGCACGATCCATGACCTCAACCGTCTTGGCATCCGCATCAAAGTGATCAGCGGCGACAATCGCTACGTGACTGCCCATCTCGCCGAGGCCGTCGGACTGGACGCCAAGTCCATGCTGACCGGCGAAAAACTGGCGACATTGAAAGACGAGGCGCTATGGCACCTCGCGCCGCGGACCGATCTCTTCGTCGAGATCGATCCCCAGCAGAAGGAACGGATCGTGCGCGCGCTCCAGCGGACCGGGCACTCGGTCGGCTATCTCGGCGACGGGATCAATGACGCGCCGGCTCTTCATGCGGCCGATGTCGGCATCTCCGTCGAAGAGGCGGTCGACGTTGCGCGCGAGAGCGCCGACATCATCCTCTTGAGCCGCGACCTGGACGTCCTCCGCACCGGCGTTGAAGATGGCCGGCAGACATTCGCCAACACGCTGAAATATATTTCGATCACGACCAGCGCGAATTTCGGCAACATGATCAGCATGGCGCTGGCGACACCTTTGTTGCCGTTCCTGCCGCTCGCAGCCAAGCAGATCCTTCTGAACAATTTCCTCTCCGACGTGCCCTCGATCGCGATCTCCAGTGATAACGTCGATCCGGAGCGGGTGCTGCGTCCGCAGCGTTGGAACATCAAGGACATTCGGAAATTCATGATCGTCTTCGGGCTGATCAGCTCAGTCTTCGATCTCTTGACCTTCGGCGTCCTGCTCCTCGTTTTTCATGCGAATGAGGCGACCTTTCAGACGTCGTGGTTCATGATCTCGCTACTGACGGAACTGGCGGTGGTGCTCGTCTTGCGCACCCACAAGCCCGCTTTCCGCAGCAAACCCAGCCAGTTGCTCTTGGGGTCGACCGTTGCGGTGGTCATCGCGACTTTCGCCATCCCGTTCCTTGGAGGCCTGCCGTCGGTGTTCGGGTTCGTACCGCTCTCAACGGCCCAGCTAGCCGCCATTGTCGTCATCGTGCTCGGATACATCCTGGCCACAGAAATGGTGAAAGCGCGGTACTTCCGGTTGGAGAATTCGACTTGAGCGGGATGCTGCGCAACCGATCGCCGAATGAGGCCGATCCCGTTGTGGGGTCGACGCCAATCCTCCAACTTTTCGCGAGCACCCGCGAGGACCAGATGTAATCTTTATCATGCTGCCACGTCGCACTTTTTTCACGGGCCGGGATGTGGTTCCAGCCGGCATCCCTCCTGCGAGTGTTGGTTAGACCCTCTACGCCGAAGCAGGCAGCAATTTCGCTTGTGCCGCAAGCGCCGCAGCCAGCTTTTCGTTCTCAAGGTCTAGCAACTCCAGAAGAACGCGCCTTTCGGATTCGTCTGGCGCTAATAGATGCAGCTCCTGATCTCCAGCAAAAGAAGGCGCTTGCTCTTGCCGTCAAGGGAAGGCTTCACGGGCATTGTGCTGTGCTTGTTTCCGATTTGTGCGATCTAGGATCGCATAAGGGATCAACTGGACTGGGCCGATGCGTAAGCGTGGCGCGGTTGACCGCAGGGGAGCGGGTTCCTGGAAAGGAGTTCGTCAATCCTGTTTGCGGATTGATCGGCCACGCGATCGAAGGTCACCTTGATCTACATTTGTCACGCAAGGGCTTCGATCGGGGGCGGTGTCCAACGCCCCTCCAACGCCTCCGCCCTGGGCAGATAGAGCCTCATGACCGCATAGAAGATTTCGCTCGGGGCGGGGAGCCAGTTCGATTCCAGCTCCGGTCCTGGGCTTTCGTGCTGCAGGTAGAGGACGATCTGGCCGTTGTCGCTCTTCTTGAGTCCGGCAAACATCGGCGAGTTGATCAGGTAACGGTCGATGGGGTTGTCGACAAGGAATTGCTTGGGCCTGTCATACATGGTTAGCGACCAAAAGGCGTCAACCGGTGGAAGCGTCTCGGGCGTGAAGGTCAGAGTGTATCTTCCTGTCCGACCGTCAAGTGGCGCCTTCTGTGCGTCGAAGGCATAGATGACATAAAGCGCCTCCTGCACGGAGTTACCGTAGATGCCGCCTTGCGCCGCGGCGGCGCGGACCATGAACCGGCCCTTCATGAATTCGGGCGTACCGAATATCTTGGACGAATCCGTCAGCCGGGCAGCCTCGTCGCGAATCTCCTTTTCCGTCGCGACCGCCACGCCATTCATGAGCGTTACAGTTTCTGCTCCGGGCCACGCTGCTCTTTCACGGATACCAAGCTTGGCAAGGTTTGCCCGCTGCGCCTCATCACCCGAATAAGGTGGAGCGAACTGCAACAGGAAGGCGGCAAGCGACCAGTATTTTGTAACCATCAACTCGTCCGAGATGGGTACCCAATCACCGGATGGCGGCGGAACCGAAGGCGGCGTTTCCGCATAGGCTGACAGCAGCGCGGCCTTGTAACCCGCCTGGATCTCTTTCACCTTCTCGAGATCGTCGGGCGAGAAGAGCTGCGTCCTGATGATGCCTATGGCGAGCGTGGTCGGCATTTCGATCACGCGCTTGATGCCCTTCGGTATATCGCCCTTCCAGCCGGGGCCGGTGATCAGAAAATCACCGCCGCCATTGCCGTCGACCCGGGTACCCGGATAGTCAACGTTGTTGGTGTAGAGGTCGATGAGTTGCAGCGAATAGTAGCGGTCCTTCTCGATCGGCGGCATCGTCACGACGACAGGTTCAGCTCTCAGATCGAAGACGATGAAGGAATAGGGCGTGTCGGAATTCGGCGTGATGATTGCAGTATCTTCAGGCGTGTAGACCCTGGCGATGCTGACCAGAGTGTTGAGTGGCCCCTTATATTGGCTGCCGCCCGGTTCCAGCGCGTATTGATACATGGTGAGGTAGTTCTTCACCATCGGATAGGTGTAAATATACGCCTCACGGGCGATCGCCCTGATGTCATCCTGCGCGAAAGCCGGAAGTGACGGCAGCAGCATCAGTGCAGTGGTGCCTTGCAAAAAGGTGCGGCGCTTCATCTTTTCACGTCCTCCACAACCGGGAATTTCCAGCTTCCGTCGAGGACTTGCATCTGGGGCCGATACAGGCGGACCATGTAGTTCCATCCTTCAGGCGTCGGCAGGCAGTTGGCGACTTTGCCATCGCAGCCTCCGAACTGGATCGTGATCGACCCGTCGGCGCTCTTCTTCGCGGTCACGTTGTTCAGCGAGTAGGCATTCAACTCGTTAGGCGTGAAGAAGCCGTCCTTGTTGTAGACCGTCACCGACCAGAAGTCCTTTACGGGAACATCGTTCACAGTCAGCCGATAGATGCCCTTGCCATCGTTCTTTTCCGGCGTCACGTTGAGATAGAGCGCGTCCTTGTCCGGGTTTCCACCCCATCCAAGTGCTGCTCCAATCAGATGCCGGACCGGATCTACTTCGTCATGCGATCCAAACATCTTCGCGGTGTTCGGGAGCAACGCGCCGAGATCCAAGAGCGCGCGGCGGGTCCTGTCCCGGCTTTTGCCGTCCCACTCGGGGATCTCGAAACTACCTGCTGCTGGTTGCTTGACCGTAACCGCATCCTGAAGCGCATGAACCTTCTTCATATCTTCGGCGCTATTAGGATCAGCGAAAAAGCGAAAGGCAGCCACGACGTAGCGGGTACCTATGTCGTTGCGCGTCAAGGTGTACGAGCCAGCCCCATAGTATACGCCATGGGCATAATGGTCTTGGTCGATCACCAGAAGCGACACGAATCGGCCGTCGGTATCCGGCACGTCAATCGTCACAGGTCCCGCATCGAGATCGAATACGGCGGAAGAATAAAGAGTGTCCCGGTTCAAACGGATGATTGTCTGCTTGTCGAGCGGTGCCATTTCGCGCGTGTGATCGAACTTCCCGAAGCCACCGTTCGCGGCGATGCCGGAGAAGTACAGGTCGCTCTCAGCGCGCACGAAGTTGTCGCTGTTGACGAAGATTGGGTCGGCAGAAGCCGGAAGCGCAGCAAGCAGTGCTGCCGCCGCAATCGTCGAGAGGCTCAATTTTGCAAGAGACATGGAAACCCACCAAAGTTGAATTTGAAGATGCGGACTGACCGACGAACGTTAGAAGCGCACGACCAGTCCGAGGATCGGACCTTGCTGCACCGCGTCGAAGATAAAGCGGTCGTGGTTGTAATCGACGCCGAGTGCGCGATAGCCAGCGATGGTTGAGATCCTGTCGCTGAACTCGTAACCGACGCCGGCGGCGAGATCCCAGTCAAGATCCGCCTGTCCGGCCCCGACCAGACCCCAGGCGCTGAAATAGAAGTGGTCCGTCAGGAAATACCGACCGCGAATGCCCGCTATGGCGTCCACCCATGTGGCGCTGTCACGGCCCGAAATCCCACCTAGAAGCCCGCCGGAAAAAGAGAGCTCTGTACTCACATGCCAGACGCGCACCCCGGTCACGACGTCGACGTTGCTGCGGCCATCCTGAAAGACGGCATAACCCGCACCGATGAGTCCGGCGAATGTCTCCGACGTAGTGTCGACCCGTCTCGTGACGACACCGAGCGGAGTGGCAGCCTCCGACGACACCTTGGTGTAGATGACGTCACCAAAGACGCTGAACCGATCGTAACGCGCTTCGCCGATCCCCATGAACCCGACGTCGAGATCCTTCAGGATGTCGCCGAAATCGGACTCAAGATGAACTGCGGGTAGACCGAACTGCCCGATATCACCAGAGATGCCGGCGCCCCAAAAATAAGGGCTTGCCGCAAAGGTCCAGCCCTCACTTGACGCCTTGGCTTCGGGGACAATGAATGGCTGCTGAAGGTCCGCAGCGTTCGCGGACGAAGCCTGCATGACAGTGATCAACACTGCCGCCGCTAGTAGACAAGCTTTCATCGACCTGGCTCCGCCATTGAGCATAGCTTGCGCTCTGGTTTGCGCTTTCGGTAACAGGAGTGTCGACCGATTTGCGAACCATTCCGGAGGCTGGTCGGCGTAGGATTGCTCTCCGCGTCGAATGCTCATGGTGAAGACACCGGAAGGGCGCGGTATTTCCTTGCTGCGGTAGTGTGACGCAATTGAAGAGCTCAAGCTGTATGTAACCCCGTCGACCGTTGGCGATGAGCCCACTCTGCATATGCGATGACGAAAGATTGTCCGGATCCAGACAGTTTACGAAATTTTGTGTTCGATCAGCGAAAGACGTTCTGTCCAGATCGTGGCATGTGGAGGGACCAAGTTGGAGTTGACACGGGAAAAGGCAGAACAGGTCCTGAGCCAGGGCCCTTGGCTCGCGAGTATGACCGAGCAATTTCGGACGGAGCTGCTGCGCCACGCGCATTTGCTGAAGTTCGCTCCCGATCAAATCATCTATCGATATGGCGATGCGCCTGGCGGAATGTATGGTCTTGTTGCCGGTTCTCTCACAATCAACTCAGCGCCCTCCGACGCGATCCCCCGTCTGATCCATCTCGGAATGGCGGGCGCATGGACAGGTGAAGGTCCTTTTCTGACCGGCCAACCGCGCAGGGTGGAGTTGAAAGCTCTTGGTGACGCTTGGATGATGCATGTGCCACTGGACGCCCTGGAGCAGATGGCGGCACGGAATCCTGGCGTATGGCGTGCGGTGGGCTTGAACACAGTCTTAACCGTGGATGTTCTTGTCCGTATTATTCATGATCTGCAAAAGCGCAATGTCGAACGCAGAATCGCGTCCGTGCTTCAGCGAGCGGGTTGGCTCGGCGACATGGCCATCCCGTTGTCCCAAAGCGACCTTGGCGTCATGGCAAATGCATCACGGCAGCAGGTCAACAGAGCAATGCGGAGTTTCGCAAGGGCAGGTTGGGTAAACTACACCTATCGTTCTGTGACTATCATAAATCCGCAAGCGCTAAGACGGTTCTCCGACGGAGATGGCTCGGAGTAGTAAAAACAAGAATAGTGCCAGCCACGGTCTGGAATCCAATTCCACTCAAGGCGGCGGATTGACGTCTCGTATCGTCGAAGGCACGATTGCCTGAAAGTCAGCAGTGGCCCCTCGTTTTCCTTGTAGCTCTCACATGGGTAGCTGCACGCCACTACAGGCACCTAACTAGTCGATATCAAACACGAGTCTCTGCTGCAGACCGCCCGTTGCCCGATTGGACAGGGTAATCGATCCGCCGTTCCGCTCGATAATTTCCTTGGCGATCGCGAGTCCCAAACCTGCTCCAGGTACCGATTGCCGGCGGGCGGGGTCGACACGGAAGAAGGGCTCGAAGGCCTTGTCGAGAAGATCAGACGGGATACCGGGTCCTCGATCGGCGATCGTGATGATCGCCTCGTTGTTTTCCACCGTGACGTCAACGTGGCAGCCTTGGCCGTGGGTGGCGGCATTGACAATCAGGTTTCTGAGCGCGCGGCGCAGGCCGAGCCCGCCGGCGCGCACTGAGACTTTGTCGATGCGGCCCGCCTCCACTTTCAAGCCGAGGGAGGCGAGTTCTTCGACAACGCCCAGCACCGCACCGTCCAAGGCCGTGGGTTCCAGGTTGTCTTCGTCGATTTCCTCGCGCACAAGGCTGATGGCACTGTCGGCGATGCGATCGAGTTCATCGAGGTCTCTCACCCAATTTTCGCGGTTCTCGTCTGGCAGGAACTCGGCGCGTAACCGCATGCGGGTCATGGGCGTTCTCAGATCGTGACCCGCCGCCGCAATGAGCCTCATCCGGCTCTCCATCGCCGACTTGAGCCGCGACGAAAGCCGATTGAGGGCACGTGCGGTGGCACGGACGTCGCTCGAGCCCTCTTCCGAGAGGGGAGCGAGAACGCCGTCTGGCCCAATGCGCGCTACAGCCTTTTCAAGCATCGCCACGGGTCGTGTGAGCACGGCAGCAAAGTAGAGTGAGACGGCGGTGGCGCCGAGCACAATCAGGATGATCCAGCCCGACAGCACCAACCAGCGATCGCGCGGCGGCGAATAGTCGGGAACATCCAGGATCAGCCACTGGCCGTTCGCAAGCGGAACGGACGCCACGATGCCGGGCCTTCCTACGGCGCGCGCCACAACGGCGGAAAGTGCGCTACCGCTTTTCTTGAAAGCTTCGTTGAGGAACTGCGTCGCCCTTTCATCCGCTTCGCCTTCGGCCGGTCGGTCGCGCAGATCAATATCCGGCTGCGGTCTGCCTGCTGCTACGGTTGGAAGCAGCTCGGTGAGAAGTCGGATCTGCCGGGCCAGCGGCTCGACGGTCGCTTCGGGCGCCGGGCCGCGAATAACACTTACAACTGCGAGCGTCGCCAGCCCGACGACGCCGACGATCGAAGCGATCAGCAGGATCGCAATGCGCATTCTGAGCGAGGTCATTCGGACATGTCCACGGCTTCGACGCGCACGGTCAGTTGGTAGCCGCCGTTCCGTACGGTCTTGAACAGAGGCGATCCTTCGTTGTCGCCGAGTTTGCGCCGCAACCGGCTCATCAGAACGTCGATCGACCGGTCGAGCGGATCGCGCCCACGTCCCTGGGTGAGATCGAGGAGTTGATCGCGAGAGAGGAGACGGCCGGGCCGCTCGATAAACACTTGGAGGAGTTCGAATTCGGCGCCGGTAAGGTCGATGTTTTCTCCAGCCGCGTTTGTCACCTGCCTCGTTTCGGGCTCCATCGTGTATACGGCAAAATGATAGCTGCGCTTGGTCGGAGCGTCGTGCTGGCCGATGACCGCTCGGCGGAGCACGGCACGAATGCGCGCGACGAGCTCACGCGGGTTGAACGGCTTGCCGAGATAGTCGTCCGCGCCGAGCTCAAGCCCGATGATGCGGTCGACATCCTCCTTCAGGGCGGTCAATAGGATCACCGGGATATGCGGCTTGCGATTGCGCAAGGCGCGACAGATGTCCAGTCCCGAGCCATCGGGCAGCATGACGTCGAGGACGACCAGATCGAAATGGCCCGTGGCCAGCCTCATCTCGCATTCTGCGCGGTTGGCGGCCGAGGATACGCGGAATCCCTGCCCATCGAGATAGCGTCCAAGCAAGGTTCGGATTTCGCCGTCGTCGTCGACGACAAGAATATGCGGCTGAGTCTGCATCGTCCGTATCATTCAGTCCCTGTTACCAGCCGTGACTATAGGGCCGAGCCAAGGGTCTCGCATGGAAATTTGCAACCGAATGTTTCCGTCGATCGCCCAGCAAAGTTCAGCAACAAATCTCCTGAAACGAGAAACCTTGAGACACAGCTCGAAGCACGCCGGAAATGGATGCGTTCTACCTCTCCCTTCGTCACAGACACGTGGAAAGGAAACACATCATGCGAAACGGATTTCGGGCGCTTGGCGCCGCGTCCATCGCCGTGGTTCAGGTTGCTGCCGCACAGACGGCATTGGCCGCCGAACAGACTGCAGTCGTCGAAGAGGCTGGCCAAACCTTGGAGCGGGCAGGGCATGGCGACTTCGTCCCACCAGGGCCGCGTCGGTTCGAGGGGCGAGCTGGGCGCCAGATGCCTGGATTGGATGTGCCACCTGAAGCGGCGCTCGCCGCCTGTTTGGCGATCCTCGAGACACGCATCGGAATTCGTGCCGAGCAACTGAACGCATGGCGCGACTTCACCAGCGCCCTGCAGGCGCTCCTGTCTCCGCCGGGGCCGCGCCACTTCGATCCGCGTGAGTCGCGCCCGGAAGCCATGCCTGGCGGCCCGCCCCAACTCGCTTCGGACGCTGCGAAGGGGCCTTTTGCACGTGAGGAAGCCCTCGCCGATGACTTCGTCAAGCGCGCGGAGGCAGCGCAGAAGCTCAAGTTGGCCATCTCGGCGCTCCGCACCACCTTGACCCCTGAACAGCAAGCAATTCTTGCTTCGGCGCTTCACCCCTGGGGGCCTGAGTTCGACCCGGGAGGCCGGGGGCGTGCGCCGGAGGATGCAGCCGGCCCGGCAGGCGGCCACAAAGTGGGCCATCCGTGAAGCCGTCCCCAGGCGGAAGGGCACTTTGCTGATGCAGACCATGACAAGAGCAATACCCATGAGAACGTCACTTAAAAGATCCCTCCTCGTTGCGGCGGTCCTAGTCCCGGTCGCGGCTGTGGCGGTGCTGAAGGCCTACGGGCGAACGAGCGAGGCGCCGGGAAAAGAACCCGTCCCGGCCCAGGCTTCACTGACGGTCTCCGTCGAGAAGGTCCGCACGGACCCGTCCGCCATTTTCGTGACAACAACCGGATCGGTAGAGGCCTGGCAGGAGGCGACAATCGGCGCCGAAGCGAGCGGGCTGCGTTTGGCGGAAGTTCTTGTCGAGGAAGGCGACCACGTCGCCAGCGGCGAGATTGTCGCACGGCTGGACAGCGCGCTCTTGAAAGCGCAACTCGCCGAACAGCGGGCCGCGGTCGAGCAGGCACGCGCGACGCTGGAGTCCGCCCAGTCGGCGTCTGCGCGCGCGCAGAAACTCCTGGTCAGCAAGGCAATCAGTGTCGAGAGCGCCGAAGAGAAGTCGACCACCTTCAAGACCAGTCGCGCCCAGCTCGCCCAGGCCGAAGCGGCTGCCGAGCGGAAAGAGGCGGAACTGGCACAGACCGAGATCCGGGCTCCGTTCGATGGTGTCGTTTCCGAGAGGCCTGCGGTCGTCGGTGCGACCGTCCAGAACGGAACCGAGCTGATGAAGATCATCCGCGACGGTAGAGTCGAAGTCGCCGTGCAGGTTCCCGAAAAGAACCTGCAATCCGTCGCGGTTGGGCAGGCAGCGACAGTCACCGATGCGTCCGGCAGGGTATCCCAAGGCAGCGTTTCGTCTGTTGCGGAGAAGGTCGACGCAACTACCCGCCTCGGCACGGTGCGCGTGTCGATCGCCGACGGTTCCGCGCTCAAGCCGGGCATGTTCGCACGCGTTTCGATCGAAACGGCGGTAAGCCGCATGCCGAGCGTTGCCGAAAGCGCGCTTATCTGGCGAGACGGCACGTCGTCCGTTTTCGTTGTCGGGGATGGCGGCAAAGTCACGGCACGAGCAATTGAAACCGCCACGCGCAGCAGTGGGCGCGTCACCGTCCTTTCAGGCCTGGAGGGCGGGGAAAGCGTCGTCATCGCCGGGGCAGGTTTCCTGACGGACGGCAACACGGTCCGCGTCAGCCCTATCGCGGCAAACAACACCTCAAACACCGCGAGTAGCGAGACACTCCGATGAACGCCATTTCCTCCTGGTCGATCCGCAACCCTGTTCCGACCATCGTCCTCTTTCTGTCCTTGACGATCGCCGGGCTCTACGGGTTCACGCAGCTTCGTATCAACAATCAGCCTGATATCGACTTGCCGACCGTAACGGTGACGGTGTCGCAGCCGGGTGCTGCGCCGAGCGAGATGGAGGTCCAAGTCGCTCATGTCATCGAAAACGCCGTGGCGAGCCTCGAAGGCGTTGACGACGTCTCGACGTCGGTCAGTGAAGGCTCGTCCACCACGACGGTCGAGTTCACACTCGACACCGATCCGGAAACCGCGACCAACGACGTGCGCAACGCCGTGTCATCGGTTCAATCAGACTTGCCGGACGGTGTTACCGAGCCAGTCGTCACGCGCGTCAACGCGACCGGCAACTCCGTGCTGACATTCACGGTCGACGCGCCGTCCATGGCATCGGATGAACTGAGCTGGTACATCGATAACGACGTCGCCAAGACGATGCTTGGAGTGGACGGCGTATCGAAAATCGAGCGTTCCGGGGGCGTTGATCGCGTGATCCGGGTCGAGCTCGATCCGGATAGGCTCGCGGCGCTCGGTATCAGTGCTGCCGATATCAGCCAGCAACTTGCCAGGATCAACGTCAACCAGCCGGGCGGCCGCACCAATGTCGGCGGCCGAGAACAGTCGGTCAGAACCGTCGGGAGCGCGAAGACGGTCGAGGCGCTTGCCGAAACGCGCGTGCCGCTCTCCAACGGCAACGATGTAAAGCTCTCCGATCTCGGACAAGTCGTCGACAGCTGGGAGAAGCCGCGCCAGACCGCGTTCCTGAACGGCCGGGAAGTGGTGGCATTCAGCGTCTATCGCTCAATCGGTTCGAGCGAGCTCGACGTCGTCGAAAAGGTCCGTGCGGCGATTGCCGCGGCCGACGCCGGAAACGCTGACGTCACCCTTACGGAGGTGACCTCGTCCGCCGGCTTCGTCGAGGAAAGCTATGATGCGGCCCTGGAAGCCCTGTGGCTTGGGGCATTGCTCGCAATCGGCGTCGTCTGGCTGTTCCTGCGCGATATCCGCGCCACGCTGATTTCGGCAGTCGCCATGCCGATGTCCTTGATACCGACCTTCGCAGTGATGTGGGCCTTCGACATATCGCTGAACAACATCACGCTGCTGGCGCTTTCGCTGGTGGTGGGGATCCTCGTCGACGATGCCATTGTCGAGATCGAGAACATTGTCCGCCATATGCGCCAGACTGGTGCCAGCGCTTACCGCGCGGCGATCGAGGCAGCCGACGAGATCGGCCTTGCGGTTGTCGCAACCACGGCGACCATTGTCGCCGTCTTCTTGCCCGTGGCCTTCATGCCGGGGATCCCCGGCAAGTTCTTCCTCTCCTTTGCCGTCGCCGTCTGCGTCTCCGTGCTCTTCTCGCTCGTGGTCGCGCGGATGTTGACGCCCCTGATGGCTGCCTATCTGATGCGCGCCGGAGGCCATGCCAGCGAGGATGCGCCCGCCTGGGTGCCGACCTACGTCTTGCTGCTGCGCATCGCGCTCAGGCACCGCTGGATCACGCTCTTTGCCGGCGTCGCATTTTTTACCGGCTCGATCATGCTGGCCACGCAGCTTCCGACCGAATTCATGGCGGCGACGGACCGCGGCCGGTCGGTGATTTCGGTCGAACTGGCGCCGGGCTCGACCATCGAACAGACGTCGGCCATCGTGAAGGACATTACCCACCGGCTTGAGGGCGATCCGGTCGTCGCCAGCGTCTTTGCCTCTGTCGGCACGGCGGCGGAATCGGGCGCCGGCCCGAACCGATCGTCTTCCTCCTCGGAGGTCCGCACGGCGACAGTCACGGTGAACCTCGTGGCGGCGGACGAGCGCAACATTTCGCAACAGGAATTCGAAGCACAAGCCGCGCCGAAGCTTGCCGATATACCGGGAGCCCGCATTCAGTTCGGTGCCGATGGCTCCTCGGGCGCCAAGGTGTCCGTCACGCTCGTCGGCGACGATCCCGATGCGCTTGGGGCCACAAGCGATACGCTGCTCCGACAAATGCAGTCGGTCCCGGGGCTGACGCATCCGACATCGACCGCCACCAACACGAAGCCGGAATTGATCATCCGGCCAGACAATGCGCGCGCATCCGAGCTTGGGATCACCCCGGCTGAGATCGCCGAGACGGTGAAGGTGGCGACCATTGGTGACAACGACGCGAGCCTACCGAAGTTCAACCTCGGAGACCGCCAGATATCCATCATCGTGACGCTGCCGGACGGAGCGATCGATGATCCCTCCAAGCTCGCGGTTCTGCCACTCACCGGCACCAAGGGTACCGTGCCGCTCGGCGCGATAGCCGACATCGACTTCGATGCCGGACCGAACACGATAAGCCGTGTCGACCGCAGTCGCAGTGTTACGATCGAGGCGGAATTGTCGGGCATCACCCTCGGCGAAGCGAGCGCGGCAATCCGCAACTTGCCGGCGATGCAGTCGCCGCCGGACGGCGTCCACGAGCTGGCGCGCGGCGATACGGCCCGCATGCAGGAGCTGTTCTCGGGTTTCGCGACCGCGATCAGCGCCGGAATCCTGCTCATGTATCTGACGCTCGTTCTGTTGTTCCGCGGCTTTGTCCAGCCGGTGACGATCCTCGTCGCCCTGCCGCTCTCCGTCGGCGGCGCGCTCGGCTTCCTGCTGCTGACAGGCAAGGCGATCGGGATATCGGCCCTGATCGGACTGCTGATGCTAATGGGCATAGCCGCCAAGAATTCAATTCTGCTTGTCGAATATGCGCTGAAAGCCGAACAGGAGGGTGGCATGGGCCGCATCGAGGCGCTGCTCGATGCGGCGAGCAAGCGCGCGCGGCCGATCGTCATGACGTCGATCGCCATGGGCGCCGGCATGCTGCCGATCGCGTTTGGGATCGGCGCCGACGCGGAAACGCGCGCACCGATGGCCATCGCCGTCATCGGTGGACTTCTGTCGTCCACGGTCCTCAGTCTGGTTTATGTGCCTGTCGTCTACACTTTCCTCGACGACATCCAGCGCATTCTTGCCTGGCTCCTGGGCAAGCTTCTGCCGGAAGGGACGGAGCCGCGCGTATCAGTGAAAGCTCAGGAGCGCTGATCCGTGCGTCATCTTTCCATCGCATTGGGGGCGGTCTGCCTCCTCGGCGGCTGTGCCGCGGTTGGCCCCGATTACGCCACACCGAACCCCACGCTTGTCACCAGCTACGCGGAACCGGCGCAAAAGGGGTCCGCTGTCGAGCCCGAGACGCGCTGGTGGGAGGCGCTCTCTGATCCCTTGATAAACCGGCTCATCTCGGAAGGGCAGATCTCGAACCTGACCGTGGCCCAAGCCCTGGAGCGGGTTCGCGAGGCACAGGCCGACGCCAAGGCGATCGGAGCCGAAGGATTGCCGGACGTCGACGGCTCGATTTCATCCGAAACGACGAAAACGAGCGGCAAGTCAGCGTCGACGACCGCGACCGGAGAGTTGGCCAGCGGCTGGGAAATCGATCTCTTCGGCAAGTATCGGCGCAGCCGCGAAGGCGCGCGAGCCACGGTGGAAGCGGCGCAGGAGGATCTGAGCGCAGCGCGCCTCGCCCTGCTCGGCGATATCGCCACTTCCTATGTGGAGGCGCGCGGGTACCAAAATCGACTTAGCGTGGCGCGCAGGGCGCTCAACGGAAAACGAGAGGCGGTCACCGTCGTCCAGGCTCAGCTTCAAGCCGGCGGAGCCACCACCTTGGACGTCTCCCAGGCGGTCGGGAGCGCCGCCTCGACGGAAGCGAACATTCCCGCGCTTGAAACCTCGCTGCATGCGTCCCTCAATCGGCTGGCGTCGCTGCTCGACCTTCCGGTTGCAACGATGCGCACTGAGCTCGCAAAGGGGAGGGCAGTGCCGTTGCCGCGGCAGAGCATTTCGGCCGGCCTGCCGGCGGATCTCCTGCGCAACCGGCCAGATATTCGCCGTGCAGAACGAAACTTGGCGGCCGTGGTCGCCGAAATCGGCGTGCGCGAGGCGGACCTCTATCCAAGCCTGTCGCTTTCCGGTTCGATCACTATTTCCGCCGAACGCATCGCCGGCCTCTCGACCGATAGTGGCGGCTGGGCGCTCGGCCCGTCGCTGACTGTACCGGTTTTCGACGCCGGTCGGCGCAAGGCCCTCGTAGACGTCTCGCGTTCTCAGGCGCGCGAGCAATATTTAGCGTATCGCGAAACGGTGGCGAGCGCGGTGGAGGAGGTGGAAAACGCGCTCGTCAGCTACAATCGCGAACGACAGCGGCAGATGGCTTTACGCCGGAGCGTTGTCGCCTACAAGCAGGCCGTCACGCAGTCGAGCGAGCTATACAAGTCCGGCGCCGCGGACTTCCTCGATCTGCTGGACGCGCAAGACGATCTCTACTCGGCGGAAGACAAGCTGGTGCAGAACGAGGCGGCGATTGCAACGGCCTATATCACACTGTGCGAGGCGCTCGGTGGGGGATGGGCAATCACAAATCCTCTGGAGCAGTCGAGTACAGGAAACTGAGGGGTGCGGCCGTTGGTCATTCGATCTCCCGCGGCGGTCGTGTTGAAAGGAGGTTCCCTCAGCCATGCTCTTGACGCAAACCTCAACGGGGGAGGATAGGGGATTGTCGGTTACAAATGGCTTAAGTGTCTAGCATGCCCCACTCGTCGCCGAGTACCCAACGAATAGCCGACAGCTTGCCGTTGAGCATTCCCCACTCGAAATCGGTCTATGGGCCTAGTTCGTTGGGATACTGCTCTTCAGCGGACGAACAAGACTGAAGGGCCATCGTGCCCAGCAGGGTTCTCGAGCGGCGACATCCCGAATTCTTAAGGTGGCATCGCGAGAATTGCTTTAAGCAGTGAAAACTCGGAGGTTCAATCATCCCGATCGGGTGTATTACGGTAGTTTAAAGCCATCTAACCTAGAAATCATCCCGATCGGTTCGTTTAACTTCCCTTCGAGCTCACTGCTGATACAATCATCCCGATGGGATGATTGTGGAAAAGATCACGGATACAAAAAGCCTCGGCCTACTTATCCGTCAGGAGCGCAGACAGCAAGGTCTGACGCAGGAGCAACTTGCCGGGGCGATTGGCGTTGGCGTACGTTTTTTTGCGTGAGCTTGAGGCCGGAAAAGAGAGCTGTCAGATCGGCCGCGCGCTGCGGGTCTCGGCCTCGTTCTCTCGGTTGGTCGTCGACAGGGTACGCGGTTATGACTCGCTTGTTGGATGTCTATTTTCGCGAGACCAAAGCCGGTGTACTCGGCAGGCTTGATGACGGCATGCTCGCCTTCACCTATGACGGCGCGTATCTCGCAGGAAAGGGATCGCAGCCGATTTCGTTCTTGATGCCTCTGCAGGAAGAGCCGTTTAGTGATTAGGTGGTGCGCCCGTTTTTTTCTGGGCTTTTACCAGACGAAGGCGCGCGGCAACGTCTTGCGCGCGCGCTTGGCCTCTCGGCAGGCAACGCTTTCGGGTTGCTAGAAGTCATAGGTGGCGAATGCGCAGGTGCTTTATCACTCTACCCCGCAGGCACGGCACCCGAGGTCTCGCGCCAGTCCGACACCGAAATCCTCAGTTCAGAACGGCTAGATGAAATTCTCACAAGGCTGCGTTCTCGCCCTTTGCTGGGCGGAGAGGAGGGCATTCGCCTATCGCTCGCCGGCGCACAGGACAAACTGGCGGTCATTGTCGATGACGCTTCCATCGCCTTGGCAAGAGATGGTCGACCAACGACCCATATCTTGAAACCTTTATCCAAGCGTTGGACGGAACGGTGGAGAATGAATATTTCTGCATGCGCCTTGCTGCGCGCCTCAAGCTGCCGGTGCCCCGTGTGGAGATGCGCCTCGGAGCCACTGCTTTTCTCCTGGTTGAACGGTATGATCGGACGAAAACCGTCGACGGCAAAATCGAACGGCTCCACCAAGAGGATTTCTGCCAGGCGCTCAGCGTACCGCCGGAGCTTAAGCATGAGGCTGAAGGCGGACCGGGAACGAAACGATCACTTGCACTGATCGATCAGGCCTGCGCGCGACCAGTCGCGGACCGGTTACGGTTCATCCGGATGCTGATCTTCCATTATCTTGTGGGCAATGCCGATGCCCACGGTAAGAATTATGCATTGCTTTATGGCTCCGATACACCGGATCTGGCACCGATCTACGATGCTGTCTGCACAACCGTTTACCCGCGTCTGTCGAAGAGGCTCGCGATGAAAATTGGCGGCCGCGATGTGCCCGACACGATCCAGCTGAAACATTGGACGACAATCGTTCCGGATACAAAGGCCGCTCAGCGCATCCTTGTTCGCGAGCTCGCCCAGATGGCCGAGGGGATTGTGCATGAGGCCGATGCCCTTGTTGGAGAGTTGGCCGACGAGGGGATCAAGCATCCTATCCTGAGCGCAATTCGCAAGGTCATCTCAAGTCGTGCTGGTTCGGTGCAGAGAGTCACGGAGCAGGTGTCTTAAGCCATTGAATGAAGGTCAGCATTCAGCGCCCGCACGACCGGTTCGATGGTTCGACTCCCATCGAGGCGACGGATGGTGCCATCCGCTCCAGAACAGCTTTCTCGAGGTCTCACTGCGCTTCGCAAGGGGCCTCTACAAAGCGCTCGATGCGAAAATCGTGTAGCGGCGTTTCGGTCCATCCCGTGGTGATAAGCTCGGCCATCACGTCGCCGACACCGGGGCCGAGCTGGAAGCCGTGGCCTGAGAAGCCGAAAGCGTGAAATAAACCGGGCGTGGTCGCCGACGCCTGATCACCGGGAGGCCGGCACGTAGGTGACCGCGAACTGCGCGACGGTGATGGCGAGGACACCCTCCAAATGACCTTCGTACCCCGCGCGGCGGCCCAAGTGAGGGAGGTACTGTGAATGTTGCGGACGAAAAACTGGTGAAAGATCTCCAGCACTACCAGCGTGTTCATGGCCATGGCCTGCGCGAGCGCGACGGGATAGCCACGGTCGACGGCATAGCTGAAGATGCCGAAAACCGCGGCGAGAAACAGCATCGCCACCAGCACCACGTGCCAGACCAGGCCGCCCGAGAGGATCGGCGCGTCGCGGCGTCGCGGGGGTCTGGCCATAGTACCGGGTTCGGTCGGCTCGAAGGCGAGCGCAAGACCCAGCGTGATGCCGGTGATGAGATTAATCCAGGGAATCTGCACTGCCGTGACTGGCAAAGCGAAGCCCGCGAGCAGCGCCAGGATCACCACCATGGACTCGCCCGCATTGGTCGGCAGCGTCCAATCACCTTGATCAGGTTGTCATAGACGGTCCTTCCCTCGCGCACGGCTGCGGCGATGGAGGCGAAGTTGTCGTCGGCAAGGACGAGATCGGCCGCCTCCTTGGCCGCCTCCGACCCTTTCTGCCCCATAGCGATGCCAGCATCGGCCCGTTTCAGTGCCGGCGCGTCGTTGACCCCGTCGCCTGTCATAGCGACCGACAGTCCGTTTGCCTGAAGGGCCCTGACCAGGCGCAGCTTGTGTTCCGGGCTGGTGCGGGCAAAGACGTCCACCCCCGCGAACCTCGAGCGCCAGTTGCGCATCGTCCAGCTGCGTGCATCAAGCTCCCTTCACCGTGCGGTATAGCCGCCGTCCACCACCAGTTCGGCTCCGGTGACGAATTTCGCCTCGTCGGATGCCGAAGCCTTGTCGCTGATCCATGCCAAACCTCCGTTTGCACAATGGATTCAGATTCATCGCATTGGGAAGCGAAATGAGTCGCAGCCTATGCCGGCTGGTGCGAGCCCTAAAATTTGCGACAGGCCCCCAAACCGCTGCCACCGAATCAAACGATATCGTTATTTCTTTGCGATCGTCCGGAACCTGCAGTGTCAATGGGTATTAAGTGCTCAAGGGGTTCGCCTCTAGTCCTACGACAGAGAAGCGACATGGAGCACTCGGCGCTGTATGTTCGCAAATGGAGGAAACTATGGGCTACCGAGATATCGTTGTCTATTTGGACGCTGGAGCAGATTGCGCGGCCCGTTTGCGCACTGCCATTGATGTCGCTGCCAAGCACCAAGCTAGGCTGATCGGCGTCGACATCAGCACGAAGGAAGCACAGGAAGGCGAGAGCCACGATCTCGCGCTGGCTATCGAGGATACATTCACCACGGCAGTTCAGGCGGCTGGCCTTGATTTCCAGTATCACGCGGCAAGGCCGGAAGCTCATACCGCAGAGCAACTTTTTTCCCACTCCGCGGATATTCTGGTAGCGACACAGCCCCATCCCGACCACCGCCATCTTTCCAATTCATCAGTTCCCAAAGAAGTTCTGTTGACAGCTGGGGTTCCAATGTTGGTGCTTCCGGCTGGCTGGACCGGAGAGGATGCGATCGGCGAGCAGGTGATCGTTGCCTGGAATTTCAGCCGCGAGTCAACCCGGGCCGTTCACGATGCGATGCCAATCCTCAAGGCAGCGCGCAAAGTTCTCCTGTTCGTGTTCGCGAGCAATTACAGCGACCAAAATGCAGATGTTCAAGAGATAAAGCGTCATCTCGAACACCATGGGGTAACGGTTGCCTTGGAAGGATGGCGCGATACGGGGCAAACAGATTTCACCAGTGCGTTGTTTGCTGTCCTCGACCGAGAGAGCGCAGACCTTATCGTCTGCGGCGCGTATGGCCACTCGCCGCTTTTCGAAGATGTGTTCGGCGGCGCGACGCCCAATCTGCTGAATAACATTTCCATGCCGGTCTTGATGTCGCACTAAATCGCAGCATTGCAGACTGGCCATTAACAGAACGGTGAAACATAGATACCGGCAGGGCCGCGTTTAATCCCGTCCATGTGTGTTGTGGATGAACTCACCTCGGTCGAAAGGCAACCCTGGCCGCTGATGACAATGCGAGGAGAGGCCGCCCTCATGAAGCCAATGAACGAAAAGCACCTCGCTGTTCTGCTCGAGGTGATTGCAATCTATACCGACCTTGCAAGCGAAGAACTCGGCAAAGCGGTGCTCAATGACAGGACAGCTCGAGGCGTGGCAACTGATCTCCGGTTCAGCCGGCTCGAGGCGGCCTAATGTGGGGCAGAGCTACGCCATCATCGAGCAACTTCAGATATGTGTAACTGCCAAGGGGCTTTTTCCTGATTTTTCCCCCGACGCAGGCCTCCTGTAGAGCTTCAGTTTGCGCCACCTCATGAGGCTTCTTTTCTTTTATTGGCCAACCGCAGGTGCCGCTTCACTTTCGGGACCTGTAGCAACGGATATGGGCAATGTCACGGTTGAGAACATCTCGGCTGAAGGTGAAGGCCAAGATTTCGGATAGGTTGTTCTGCCCGATGGTGTCGATGCATCCTGGGCACTGGATCGCTCGACGCTCTGGAATGCGGTCGAGCGGGCAGAGGTTCGCAAGGATGCCCGAGCCGCTCTTCAGCCTCCAGCCACCGACGAGGAGCAGCGAAGCGGGCAGGGTGTGGAGAGGGCGGTCGAAAAAGTTGAGCCGCTTGTGCCGGCTCTGACGAAATATTCCCGCAGCATCGAGGACGTGGCTCGTGAGAAGGCGAAACCCGACCTCGAGCGGGCGATGGCAGCGGTGCGGTCCGTAGGCTGCAATGTCTATGCCGATCCAGAGGGTGTTACCCTCAAGCTCAGGGACACAGACGGCCAGGCTTTGGCGAAATCGGTTGCCGATCGTCCGGAGCAGTTCGGAGAGCTGCGCGGCAAGGCCGGGCTTTTGGGCGAAAATAAAGAGCGAAGGCCGCGCGTCATTATGCCAAGGCATTCAGCAATCACGTTGCATCGGCTGGTCGGACCTGGGAGCGGCGACTTGGAGCGCAGCGCGAAGCTGAAACCTGGCAGCGCGAAAGGAGAGACGTGGTCGAAGTTCCTGGGCTCACTCAACGCAGTGAGGCCATGTTGAAGCAATTCAACGCTATTCCTCAGGCCAAGAAGGCGCAATTCGTGGAAGTGCTCGCCGGCAGTCCCGCTGGAAGAGAGGCGCTTGAGGAAGCAGAGACGCTCGCGCATGCACTTGAACGGCGTTTCGGAACCTCGGACCCACGTTCATTCAAAACAGAGCTCGACCGGCTAGGGTTCGCTGACGCGGCTAAGATCGAGCGTATCAATGAGATCGCCCGGATCGTCGATCGGGCACACGGGGCGGAGTTGAGCCGAAAGCACGAGCTGACGCGTGGACTGAAGAAGGGGCTCGGTTTGCGCCTATAGGTCTTCGACGGGTGGAGTGCCGAGCCTTTTCAGCTCGTGCATGACGAGTTCATTCGCGGTCGCGCCATGGATTTCGAATTTACCCGTTCGGGTAGAATTACAGGACCATCCACCTTGTGGTATCTTTTAGGCGGCAACGTCGCCGATCAACGAGCCAGCGGGAATATTCCATTCCTTACTAAGCTTTCGAATCTGGTCCAGATTGATTTCCCGCTTGCCATTCAGAAGATCAGCCGCTCGCGCTTTGGAGCCAATGACCGCCACTAGATCGGCGCGAGAGTAATTGTTCGCAACCATTACCGACTTGATCACGTCAACCGGGCTCGCTGTCGGGATTGCGTAGTGGTTGGCTTCATATTGCCAGCGACAATATCAGCCGAGTTGAAAGTCTTCTTCAACTCGCTGAAATTGCTCCAGCTCGCCTTGGACACGGTGGCATACCACTCCGTCATCGCAGCCTCAGCAGTCTCTCTGGGCACCCCTTTCGGCAAGCTTTTCCAAAAATTGACCTCAAATCTATGCGGCCGCTTCGACTGGCAGGCCGGCGGCCTTCCATTCGGGATAGCCGTCTTCAAGGCGATGAACGTGATAACCCCGCTCCCGTAAGGCGGCGACCGCTTCGAAGGAGAGGACGCAATAAGGACCGCGGCAGTATGCGACGACCTCCTTGCCGGCAGGAAGCTCGCCCAGGCGGCGTTCCAGATCGGCGAGCGGGATGTTAACCGCTCCTGGAAGATGCCCGAACGCGAACTCGTCCTCCGGTCGCACGTCAAGAACCGTGACCAAACCATCCTGCAGCCTTGAGAGCAGATCATCTCGGGTCACTGCCTGGAACGCGTCGCGGGCGCGGAAGTAATCGGTCATGACAAGGTTGACTTCGGCCACGTTGCGCTCGCCGACACGGCCGAGCGCTCGCATCAGAGCCACCACCTCGGCATCGCCAGCGAGACGATAGAGCACGCGTTTGCCGCTGCGCTCGCTCTCGACCAGGCGCGCACGGCGAAGGATCTGCAAATGACGCGAAGTGTTGGCGAAGGTCAGGCCGGCACGAGCGGAGAGTTCGTCAACGCTGCGCTCCCCTTGCGCGATGTGCTCCAATAGCTCGAGGCGGTGTGCGTGACCCAGCGCCTGGGCCACTTCGGCGAGGCTGGCATAGATCGCTTGTTTCGGTCCGATGGTTGACATGGATCCTCTTCAGTGGAACATTCAGCAGAATGATTGAATGTTAGCCCGCCGAGATAGGGAGTGCAAGCCCATGATCCTCCGCCAATTCCTTCACAAGGATCCCGTCGGCATCTCCTACCTATTCGGCTGCGGCGGCAAGGCGTCGGGAGCCGTCGTCGATCCGGTCGGCGAGATCGAGCCATATCTGCGCGCGGCCGAAGAGGCCGGCATGCGCATCCACTTCGTCATCGACACCCACCTCCATGCCGACCACTTCTCGGCGGGCCGGCAGCTCGCCGAGGCGTCAGGGGCCGAATATGTGCTTGCCGCGCACGCCGAGGTTTCGTTTAAATTCAGAGGAGCGCGCGACGAGGAAGTTCTGCCGCTTGGCAACGTCATCGCAAAGGTGCTGCATACGCCCGGCCACACGCCGGAGCACATCTGTCTGCTGGTAAGCGACCGCACCCGCGCAGACGAGCCGTGGTTCGTCCTGACGGGCCACACGCTGATGGTCGGCGACCTCGGTCGAACAGAGCTTGCGGTCAGCGCCGAACAGGGGGCGAAGGACCTGTTCGGCAGCGTGAGCCGCCTCAAAGCTTTGCAAGACTATGTCGACGTGCTACCCGGCGCCTATGCCGGCTCGGTCTGCGGCCGGCGTCTGAGCGGCAAGCCCTGGTCCACAATCGGCTTCGAGAAGCGCCACAACGAGGCCTTCGGGATCGAGGACGAGGCCGAGTTCATCCGCTTCATGCTCGCCGAGATCCCGCCGGCACCGCCGGAGGCAGCAGCACTGCGCGCCACCAACTCTGGCCGCGCCACCAAGGCGGCCTGATCGATGGGCGAAGCGGCATCAGCAACAACTGTAGATTCGTCGGTCAGGCTCGGATTGAAGGAGAACTGGCCACAGTTCGCACTGCTTGTCATAATCAACGCGTTCGTCGGCGGGATGGTCGGAATAGAGCGCACAGTAGTGCCGCTGATCGGTTCGGAGGAATTCCATCTTTCGTCGACGACACTCATCGTCTCCTTCATCGTCAGCTTCGGCGTAGTCAAGGCCTTTGCCAATCTCGTCTCGGGACAGCTCGCCGATTCCTGGGGCCGCAAGCGAGTTCTCGTCCTTGGCTGGCTTGTCGGCCTGCCGGTGCCGTTCATGATCATCTGGGCTCCAAGCTGGGAGTGGGTGATCGCGGCCAACGCGCTGCTCGGCATCAACCAAGGGCTTGCCTGGTCGATGACCGTGATCATGAAGATTGATCTCGTCGGACCGAAGTCGCGCGGCCTTGCTGTCGGCCTCAACGAGTTCGCGGGCTATCTCGCCGTCGGTATCACGGCGTTCCTCACCGGCTATCTTGCCGCGCAATACGGACTGCGGCCAGTACCGATCTATCTCGGTATCGGCTATGCGATCATCGGCGCGGCACTGTCGATCCTGCTCGTCCGTGATACGCGCGACCACGTCCGGCTGGAGGTCTCCGGCCATGCGCAGCAGTCTGCGTCGATCAGTTTCCGCGAAGTGTTCGCGCTCACCTCGTTCCGGGACCGCAATCTGTTCGCCGCCTCGCAGGCGGGCCTCGTGAACAATCTCAACGACGGAATGAGCTGGGGAGTCTTCCCGCTCTTCTTCGTTTCATTCGGTCTTGGCGTAGAGCGCATCGGCATCCTCAAGGCGATCTATCCGGCAACCTGGGGCATTCTGCAGATCGCCACCGGCCCCTTAAGCGATCGCTGGGGGCGCAAGGGGCTGATCGTCGCGGGCATGTGGGTCCAGGCCGCCGGTCTGTTCCTCACCGCGGCAACGAACCGATTTGAATGGTGGATCGTCGGCAGCCTGCTGCTCGGCCTCGGCACCGCCATGGTCTATCCCAGCCTGCTCGCCGCCGTCTCCGACGCCTCGCATCCGATCTGGCGAGCCCGTTCGCTCAGCGTCTACCGGTTCTGGCGCGATCTCGGCTACGCGATCGGCGCTCTCTCCGCCGGCCTCATCGCCGACAGTTTCGGGCTCTCATGGGCGATTACATCCATTGCCGCATTGACGTTTCTCTCCGGTGCGGTCGTTGCCGTCGCCATGCGAGAGACAGTCAAGGATTCGCGCACGCCAACACCATTGGGGAATAACCCGTGACAACGATCTATCTCGACTGCAACGCCAGCACGCCGATCGATCCAGACGTGGCGGCTGCCATGCGGCCGTTTCTCGATAGGGCGTTCGGGAATCCTTCCAGCGGCCACTGGGCGAGCGCCCCGGCGAAGGCTGCTCTGGAGAATGCGCGGAGCCAGGTTGCCGGACTGCTGGGCTGTGAACCCGACGAGATCGTGTTCACAAGCGGTGGCAGCGAGGCCAACAACCTGGCGATCAAGGGTACGTTCTTTGCCCTCCGGGATAAAGGCGAGCATATCATCACCGTTCAGGGCGAGCATCCCGCCGTGCTCGGCCCTTGCCGTTTTCTCGAGCGGCTCGGCGCGACGGTGACCTACCTTCCGGTCGACGGCACGGGCATGGTCAATCCCGAGGACGTGCGTCGCGCCATTACACCGCGCACCATCCTGATCAGCGTCATGCACGCCAACAACGAGGTCGGCACGATCCAGCCGATCGAGGAGATTGGCGCTATTGCGCGCGAACGGGGGATTCGGTTCCACACGGACGCGGCGCAATCTATCGGCAAGATTCCTACCAAGGTCGATACGCTCGGCGTCGATCTGCTGTCCATCGCCGGTCACAAGCTCTATGCACCCAAGGGCGTCGGGGCGCTCTACGTCCGCCGTGGCGTCGAGCTCGAGCCGCTGATCCACGGCGCCGGGCATGAGCATGGCCGGCGCGCCGGCACCGAAAGCGCCTTGCTCGCAGTCGGGCTCGGAGCCGCCTGCGCGCTCGCCGTGGACCTCGAACCGATGACCCGCGTCCGGGCACTGCGCGACCGCCTTTGGAATGCGCTGCAGGAGGGGTTCGGCGGACGTGTCGTGCTGAACGGCCATCCACAACACCGACTTCCCAATACGCTGAACGTCTCGTTTGTCGGTTTGGTCGGCGCCGAGGTGCTTGCCGGCCTCGACGGAGTCGCGGCCTCGACCGGGTCGGCATGCCACGCGGGTAGCGTCGAACTCTCTCCGGTGCTGGCCGCCATGGGAGTGGCCGAGACGGTCGGCATGGGAACGGTCCGCTTCAGTCTCGGTCGGACCACGACAGAAGCCGAGATCGATAGCGTCGTGGATCAGCTTCGGACCGCCTTATCCCGATCCACGGCTGAAGGAGGTTCCGATGGGCTTTTATAATGACGTTATCCTACCGAAGCTTTGCCATCTGTCGATGCGCAACAAAAACCTTGTCCCTTATCGCGAGAGGGTGATCGGCGGGGCGCAGGGCCGGGTCCTTGAGATCGGCATCGGATCGGGAATGAACCTGCCCTTCTATGGATCTGGCGTGCGTGAAGTCCTGGCGCTGGAGCCCTCCGCGCCGCTTGTCGACATGGCTCGTGGGGCACAGCACGGAAGCGACTTTCCGGTCCGCTTTCTCGAAGCCTCGGCGGAGGCGATTCCGCTCGAGGATCGGTGCGTTGACACGGTGGTGACGACCTGGACACTGTGCACCATACCGAACGCAGACATTGCTCTTAAGGAGATGCGCCGTGTGCTTCGCCTGGGCGGCCAACTGCTCTTTGTCGAACATGGGCTGGCGCCGGACGAAAGTGTTCGGCGCTGGCAGCACTGGCTGACCCCAGCTTGGCGACGCATCGCCGGCGGTTGCCATCTCAACCGCCAGATCTCCACGATGATCGAGGAGGGCGGCTTCCGTTTGGACCGATTGGAGACCGGCTACATGCCCGGCCCGAAGCCGATGACATTCATGTATGAGGGCAGCGCGAGGCCACGGTGACCGCGCAACAGAACGAAACTCTGGTCTCGGCGCCTCCGACCGACACTATGCCGAACTCACGATCAGGAATTACCGGAAGTCACAGGCTTTGGGGAAGGACTCGGCATAGTTTCCTGCTTGGGACAAATACCGGATCGTCACATTGACACCCTCAAGGTGAAGTCCAGAAATTTCCACTGATACCGTGGTCAGTGTCTGGCTCGCGATCCGGAAGTATCCGATTTCGAACTTAGGCATGCGTGACAAGAGGCGAGAATGCGTGTGACTATTACTCAATAAAAGCAATTAGTTAGGTGTGCAACATGTATTATGGAACTTGGTGCAGTTGGTCGATCAACGGCTTGCGACTTACGTCAAGGAAACCAACACCCGCCGGGAGAACCTGACAAAGTTTCCGTGAGGATTCGATGTCAGGTTGCGGGACATCAGCCCAGTGAAACAGAAACGTACAAGCTGGGAAGACCACTTCTGCGCATTGTCGCCATCTGCTTCGAGAATGCTGAGGATGGCTTTTATTCTTGCCGGCAGTTCGTGGGGGGGGGAGGAAGTCCCGGAGTATCACCGAGGCGAGTGCTATGGCACGCTGCTGTCGAGCACGGCGGAAACGATCTCAGCCAACGGGCGTGCGCTGGTGTAAATCAGCCCTTGGCCTGCCCGGCGCTGGCCGGGGTTGCAGAGGGTAGGCCAAATAGTCGAGTGACGTCGACTTATAGCGCCGCGAGCCGGGGTGCAGACAAGAAGTCGGGCCACCGGAGATTGCTCGACCAGCATAGTGCCGCGCCAGTACCGCGATTGATTGATCCGTTCTTGGCCATATCGGCGACAAGCGTCGCGACGCGCGCGTTACTGAAAAATCTCGCGAGCTTCGGCCTTGGCCGCTAACAGCGCCTCCATTAAAAGGCTCTCGGCGTGAATATGCCGGCGGAGCGCTTCCTGGAAGCCGTGCAGTAGACGGGCAACGATGTTTGGCCCGAGATCGGACCGGCCATCGGCCAACTCGCAAAGGAGGAGTGAGAGTTCCTCTGCCGCCAGCCGGTCGCAACGATGATCAGCCTTCAGCCTTTCGATGGCCTTGGCGGCGAAGAACGAACCCGCGTTGCGATCGAAATCGGGAAAAAGAGTATGCTCTTCGAGGTCATGAACCTCCTTCAAAATTGCTGGGATCGACTGCGCAAGCTCACGAACTGGTTCGCTGCCACTCATCTCGATGTCCGCGGCAACCTCCTCGAGCCGAAGACAAATCGTGAGCAGTTCGCGGTGGAGCATTTCCAGGCGCATGATATCTGCAGCGCCAAGCGGGCGCGACGTTGCGTTCAACTCCACCTCCTATCACCTTAAGAATGCCACCGACTTGGTGGCGGTCGTCGCCTCGGCTGCAAGCGTTCGAACTCCCTGGGTGCCATCCAGCACGTTGAAGTCTCATGCTCGACTACCTGTTCGGATATGACGATCTCCATTCTACTGTTCCCACCATGCCGCCTGCGCCGCCGCTTCTCATTGCGCAGGCGCAAAGACTGGCTCACTCTCGACAGTTCGACATGGTCCTTGGAAGTTACTTCTTGTTTTCGGCCGCTGGCCGTCGGAGGCGACGATCGAGAGACCCAATCGCGCGTCGTGATGCCGCGACAGTCCGGCGTCCCACAATCTGAAATTCCTGCGTGGTCTTGCCGAAGAGCAGCATCGCGAGCTGCCGGAGTTCTTGCCGCGCGACCAGCAGCGTTCTCTGCTTGGTTTAATATCTTCAAAGAAGCCTTTGTAAAGGCGAGATATTACCGGACATTATCAAAATTACCGAAGAGGCTTGATGTGGCTAGGCGATGCACTCATTGATCTCGTGGAAAGCGTCCGCCGCACCGACCTCGAAACACCTAAGGTACAGACAGACAGATCATTTGGCATTGTGGAATAACTAGTAATATCAGCTGATTATCCGTACCTATTCATCTAGATAATAATCGTCTGGGATACAAGACACGCGGAACGATCGCTCCATTCTGCCGCCGAGGCAAGGCTCATTGATTTTGGCGAGGACGGGAAGCCGCAAAGCCCGTGTTTTTAGGACACGCGCTTGCCCCTATCATCAAACACATGCAGGTCCTTGGCCAGCGCGCCGACCGTGACACGGTCGTCGATCTGCCTCACCGATCGCCCTGGAACTCGGAACACGAGATCCTGACCATTGGCGAATTTGCCATGCACGTAGCTTTCCGCTCCAACGAGTTCGATGCTGTCGATGCGGACCTTGGCGGTGAAATCAAAGTCCGTCGCGGTGGGTTCACAGACTGCGAGGTCTTCCGGTCGGATGCCGATCGTGAATGCGCCGGCTGGTTTGGGCACATTTGGCGAGATCGACCAGCCTTCAAGCGTTTCAGCATGTTTGAGCAGGTTCATCGACGGTGAACCGATGAAGGTTGCGACAAACGTCGTCGCCGGTTTTTCGTAGAGTTCGATCGGTGATCCGACCTGCTCGATCTGTCCGCCATTGACCACGACCAGCTTGTCGGCAAGCGTCATTGCCTCCATCTGGTCATGCGTGACATAGACACTGGTCGTGCCAAGAGAGCGTTGCAAGCGCTTGATTTCGATGCGCATCTGCCCCCTCAACTTGGCGTCCAAGTTCGACAGAGGCTCATCGAACAGGAACGCCGCCGGTTCGCGCACGATCGCTCGCCCCATGGCCACACGCTGGCGCTGGCCGCCGGAAAGCTGGCGTGGTTTGCGGTGGAGATACTGCTCGATCTCCAGGGTCTTGGCGGCAATCGCGATACGACGCTCGATCTCGTCCTTCGGCGTGTTGCGGTTCTTCAGCCCGTAGGCAAGGTTCTGATGAACAGTCATATGCGGGTAGAGCGCGTAGTTCTGAAACACCATCGCAATGTCCCGCTCAGCGGGTTCTAAATCATTGACTGTTCTGTCGCCGATAACGATCTCGCCGGAGCTGATACTTTCGAGACCCGCGATCATGCGCAGAAGCGTGGACTTTCCACATCCGGATGGGCCGACGAGAACGACGAGTTCGCCATCGTCGATCTGGAGGGATACGCCTTTGATCGCCTCGATATTGCCGCCATAGATCTTGCGGACGTTGTTCAGGGTAATTTGAGCCATTACTTCTCAGTCTCCACAAGACCTTTGACGAACCAGCGCTGCATCAGCACGACGACGAGGATTGGCGGGATGATCGCGAGGATCGCGGTTACCATCACATAGTTCCAGGGTGTCGAGGCGTCGGTGAAATCGACCATACGACGCAGGCCGATGATGATGGTGTTCATCTTCGCGTCGTTCGTCACCAGCAACGGCCAGAGATACTGGGTCCAGCCATAGATGAAGAGGATGACGAACAGGGCGGCGATGTTGGTTTTTGAAAGCGGAAGCAGGATGTCGCGCATGAAGCGAAAGGGGCCGGCATTGTCGATGCGCGCCGCTTCCACCAGTTCGCCCGGGATCGTCAGAAAGAACTGCCGGAAAAGAAATGTCGCCGTTGCCGAAGCCATCAAAGGCAGCGTCAGGCCGGCATAGGTATCGATCAACCCGAGGTCGACGATCACCTTGTAGGTAGGCAGGATGCGCACCTCGACCGGCAGCATCAGCGTTATGAAGATCATCCAGAAGAAGACCATCTTCAGCGGAAAACGAAAGAAGACGATCGCGAAGGCCGAGAGGAAGGAGATGACGATCTTGCCGACGGCGATGGCAATCGCAACGACTGTCGAATTGAACAAAAGCCGCTCAAGGCTGACGCCGACCACGCGCTCGACGCCGCCAGACATCGCCTCAGTATAGTTCTCGGTCAGATGATCGCCGATGGTCAACGACATCGGTGGACGGATGATCTCGACCGAGGTCCGGGTGGAGGCGACGAAGGTGTAGTAGATCGGAAAGGCGACGATGATGACGCCGATGATCAGCACCAGATGGCCAATGAAATTGGCGATGGGACGTTTTTCAATCATCGGCGCGCCTCATGAGTAGTGAACCCGCTTCTCGACGAAGCGGAACTGGAACGCCGTCAGTGCGACAACGATGACCATGAGAATGACCGACTGGGCCGCCGAGCTGCCGAGGTCGAGATTGACGAAGCCATCATTGTAGACCTTGTAGACGAGCGTTTCCGTCGCCTTCGCCGGTCCGCCGCCGGTGACCGCATGGATGATGCCAAACGTGTCGAAGAAGGCGTAGACGGTGTTGACCACGAGCAGGAAGAAGGTGGTCGGCGCCAAGAGCGGGAAGACGATCGTCCAGAAACGCCGCGCTCCGCGCGCGCCGTCAATCGATGCAGCCTCGATCAGCGATTTCGGGATCGCCTGTAGTCCGGCGACGAAGAAGAGGAAATTGTAGCTGATCTGCTTCCAGGCAGCCGCGACGATCACCAACGCCATGGCCTGGTCGCCGTTCAGAAGTGGATCCCAGGCAAAGCCGTTGCGCCGCAAGATATAGGCAAATGTCCCCATCGCGGGATTGAACATGAAGAGCCACAGCATGCCGGCCACTGCAGGTGCAACGGCATAGGGCCAGATCAGAAGCGTGCGGTAGATGTTTCGGCCGCGAACCACCCGGTCTGCCGCCGTTGCCAACAACAGAGCGACAGCCATCGAGAGCAACGCCGTCGCCAAGCTGAAGACCACCGTGACCTTCAGCGAATGCAGGTAGTCCGGATTTGCCAGAACGGCGCGAAAGTTGGCAAGGCCGACGAAGCCGGACTTGAGTCCGAACGGATCCTCGCGAAGCACGGATTGATAAAGCGCCTGGCTCGCCGGCCAAAAGAAGAAGATGACCGTGAGCACGATCTGCGGCGCGAGCAGGAGATAAGGCAGGATTTTATTGGGAAAGACGACAGGCTGCAAAGCGACCCCCTTCTTTGCGCGAGGAGATGGGCTGCCCCGGTTCACGCCCGGGGCAGTCCTGCTATTGCATCGTTAGTTTCCGATGGCTGCCGCGATTGCGGCGTTCGCCTTCTTGGTGCCTTCGGTCAGGGCCGCTTGCGCATCCTTCTGCCCGGCGAGCATCGCCTCGAACTCTTCGTTGAGGATGTCTCTCACCTGCGGAAGATTGACGAGCCGCACACCCTTGGAGTTTTCCGTTGGCGCCTTGCCCATCAACTGCAGGATCGGCGTTTCACGGCCGGGGTTCTTTTCATAGAATCCCGACTTCTTGGTTTCGTCGTATGCCGCAAGGGTGACGGGCAGATAGCCCGAGACCTGATGCAGGCGTGCCTGGATTTCTGTCTTCGACAGGAAATTAAAGAACTCGGCGATACCCTTGTATTCATCGTCGGATTTGCCGCCGAATACCCAGAGGCTTGCGCCGCCCGGGATCGTATTCTGCGGACCGCTGCCCTCGTAATAGGGCAACTGGCCGATACCGTATTTAATCCCTGACTTGATGATGTCGCCGAGACCACCTGATGATTCTGTCAGAATAGCGCATTCACCTGATGTGAAGAGCTGCTTGGCTTCCGAAGTGCGGCCGCCATAACGGAACGTACCGTCCTTTGCGAGATCGGCAATTGCCTGGAAATGCTTGACGAACAGCGGTGCGTCGACCTTCAGTTCGACGTCGGGACCGGCAAGGCCGTTCTCGTTGGTTCCGTAAGGCACGTTGTTCCAGGCTGCGAAGTTTTCGGTCTGGATCCAGGTGAGCCAGGTGGAGGTGAAGCCGCAGGCCGAAGCGCCGCTCGCCTTGATCTTCTTGGCGGCGTCGAACACCTCCGGCCAAGTCTTCGGCGGGTTCTCCGCATCGAGGCCGGCCTTCGTAAACGCGTCCTTGTTGTAATAGAGGATCGGCGACGACGAATTATAAGGGAAGGACAGCATCGTACCGTCCGCCTTCGAATAATAGGCGACGATCCCGGGCAGGTACTGGTCCTTATTGAATTCGTAACCGCCCTTCTGCAGTACCTCGGCCACCGGCAGGATTGCGCCTTCCGCACCCAGCATCACGCCGCTGCCGGCATCGAAGACCTGCAGGATGGCGGGCGCCTGCTTGGAGCGGAACGCGGCAATGCCGGCGTTCAACGTTTCCGGGTAGGTTCCCTTGAAGACGGGCACGACCTTGTAGGCAGTCTGGCTTTCGTTGAATTCCTTTGCCAGTTTGTCGACAACTTCGTTGTTGGCGCCGGTCATGGCGTGCCACCAGGAAAGCTCGGTAGCGGCCAATGCGTTTGAAGCAAGGCCGGCTGAAAATGCGGACGCGACCACAACGGTCCAGTTCAAATGTCTGAACATGATTCCTCCCAGTTCTCAAAAGCCAGGGCATTTGGCACACCCGGCGAAATCGATCCTCCTCGATCGAAGCTTACGCAACCTTCGCTGCGAAACCAAAAAGCAGTAGAAGCGAAATGAAATGAATATGCAACGAAAATATGACAATGGAATTTGCATTCCACGGCCGCCACGAAGGGGCCAGCGCCAATTATTGTGGATGCTTTCAGTGAGCCTGTGCAGGCGGAGGTCTATCGTTTCGTTCGCAACCCACTAAGGGTCAGGCTTGGTGTTGTTCCCGAAATAATCAGCGGCCAGAGCCGAGCCTGTCCAATTTTCCTGAGGTCCATCCCTTCCTTCCCTGTTGTGAAGTCCGGCGCTCAGTTGCTCAGGCACTTCTGCTGTCAAGTTTGAGCAGGATCAATGCGACTTTGCGCGATGGGATTACGATAGGTCGACGTTGAAGGCAGAGTTGAAGGCACAAGGGAGATCATTCGTGAGAATTCCGCCCTGGATCTGCTCGGGTCAGGGAGACCGGATCGAACAGATCAGCCGAAGCTCAAGGAGAAAGATGATGTCGATCGATCGTGCAGTCCTGATGTTCGCGGGAACGTTGATTCTCGTGTCCCTCGCGCTCGGATACTATGTCTCGTCCTATTGGTTCCTTCTGACGGCGTTCGCGGGCCTCAACATGATACAGGCGTCCTTCACCGGATTCTGTCCAGCCGCATTCGCCTTCAAGAAGATCGGCTGCAAGCCAGGCGTCGCTTTCAAGTAGCCGAGCCCCGAGGCGTCCGACGCCCCTCGGAGCAGCCGGTGGGCCGTTGCGGCTGAAGCCTCGCATCAAATGGACGTCCATCATGCTGAGATCACGGGTTTCCGCCGCCGTATTGCTCGCAGCCGCGACTGTCGTTTGGGGCGCGGCAGACGCTGCAGAATTCGTTGCCAGGAGCACGACGGTTACGCAGATGAAGGCGGTTTTCGGCCAGGTCGAAAGCCGTACGGTTGTTCCATCGCGCGCCCGCATCGGCGGCACGGTGCGCGAGATCCGCGTTTCCGAGGGGAGCGAGGTTAACGAGCGAGACATCATCGCTGTCGTTGTTGATGACAAGATTGCACTCGAGTTGCAGGCCGCCGGTTCCAAGATCAAGGCCCTGGAGTCGCAGCTCGAGAATGCGCGCACCGAACTCGAGCGCGCGCAGCAGCTACTTGCACGCGGAGCTACTGCCCAGAGCCGGCTCGACACGGCGAGAATGGCTCTCGAGGTGGTGCTGAACCAGGTTGCGGCAGCGCAGGCCGAACGGGCCGTCATAGAGCAACGTGCACATGAGGGTGACACCCTGGCGCCGGCGACCGGCCGTGTGCTGACGGTTCCAGTCACCCCAGGCTCAGTGGTCCTCCTGGGGGAGGAACTGGCTCGCATCGCGACCGGACCTTACTACCTCCGCCTTTCGCTTCCCGAGCGCCACGCGACGGAGATTGTGGAGGGCGGCACAGTGGTCGTTGGCACGCGCGGTCTCGCACAGCCCCCGACGGGACCGAAGGCTGAGGCGCACGAGGGACGCATCGCCAAAGTCTATCCGGAGATCTCGAATGGACGGGTGATCGCGGATGTCGAAGTCGCAGGTATCGGTGACTATTTCGTGAACGAGCGTACGCTCGTGTCGATCCCTGTCGGCAAACGATCAGTGCTTGCCGTGCCGCCTGTAGCCGTAAGGACGCTGCACGGCGTGGACTTTCTCCGGGTCGTGACGCCCGATGGTGAAATGGACATCACAGTCGTTCTCGGTGAGCGCTTCGAAGACAACGGTGAACAGCGGATCGAAATCCTCACTGGCCTTCGCGACGGCGATCGGATCGTACTGCCATGAAACTCGGACTCGCCGGCAGCCTCACGCGCGCCTTTATCGCTTCCCCGCTCACGCCCCTTCTTCTGATGGCCGCGCTGGTTCTCGGCCTCGTCGCGCTGATGACTCTTCCCCGCGAAGAGGAGCCGCAGATCTCCGTACCGATGGTGGACATTCATGTGGAGGCCAATGGACTGAAGGCCGAAGACGCGGTCAAGCTTGTGACCGAGCCGCTGGAAGCCATCGTGAAGAGCATCAATGGCGTCGAACATATCTATTCGCAGACGCGGGACGACGGAGCGATCGTCACCGCGCGCTTCTTGGTAGGCACGAGCGCGGATGCCGCGATCCTGCGTGTGCACGAAAAGGTCCGGGCCAACTTCAACCGAATCCCTGTCGGCATACCGGAGCCGCTGATCGTCGGCCGCAGCATTGATGACGTCGCCATCGTTGTCGTGACGCTGACCCCTACGCCGGAGGCGGCATCGCGCTGGACAGCGAACGGGTTGACCCGGCTCGCGCGCGAATTGCAGGTCGAGGTGACGAAGCTGCCCGGCATCGGATTGACCTACATCGTCGGCGAGCAGCCTGATCAAATCCGCGTTGAGCCGGATCCGGAAAAACTTTCGCTTTATGGCATCACCATTCAGCAACTCGCCGCCAAGATCGAAGGGGCGAACCGGTCGTTCCAGAGCGCGCTCGTGCGCGAAAACGGGGAACAGCGCACCTTGGTTGCCGGACAGACGCTGCAGAGTCAAAGTGAGATTGGCAACCTGCTCTTGACGGCGCGAGACGGTCGACCAGTGTATGTGCGCGATGTCGCCGAAATAGTGCTCGCCGGCGAACCGAATGAGACGCGTGTCAACGAGGTGCGCAAGACAGAAGGCGGCCTGGAGCGGGTTCCGACAGTCTCGCTGGCGATCGCCAAGCGGACCGGCACCAATGCCGTCGCAATTGCTGAAGACATTATTCACCGCCTCGAACAGGTCCGCGGGCAAATCTTTCCCGAGGAAGTCGAGATGGTGATCACCCGCGACTACGGCGAAACGGCCAGCGAAAAGGCGAATGAGCTCCTCTTCCATCTTGGTCTCGCCACCGTCTCGATCGTTCTGCTCGTCGCGGTTGCGATCGGCTGGCGTGAAGCGCTCGTCGTCGCTGTGGTCATCCCGACGACAATCCTGCTGACCCTATTGGCCTCCCGGGTCATGGGCTACACGTTGAACCGGGTGAGCCTGTTCGCACTCATATTCTCGATCGGCATTCTTGTCGACGACGCCATCGTCTTGATCGAGAACATCGCCCGGCACTGGGCGATGAAGGATGGACGCAGCCGGATCCGGGCCGCGACAGAGGCGGTTGCCGAAGTCGGCAACCCGACAATCGTCGCCACTATGACTGTCGTGGTCGCGTTGCTGCCGATGCTCTTCGTGTCGGGCATGATGGGCCCCTATATGAGTCCGATTCCCGTAAATGCCTCGGCGGCCATGTTGTTCTCGTTCTTCGTTGCGGTGATGCTGACGCCGTGGCTGATGACGAAGCTCGCCGGCAGGGAGACTGCAGGTCACCCAGGTGTCCATAGCGACCGCGATAGCCGTGGTGGATGGCTTGGCAAGGCCTATGTCGCCGCTGCCAGACCGATCCTGCAGTCGCGCGCTCGCGCGTGGACATTTCTGCTGCTGGTGGGCGTTGCAACCGTCCTCTCGCTTGGCCTCATCTATACCAAGGACGTCACAGTCAAGCTGCTGCCGTTCGACAATAAGGCCGAGTTGCAGGTCTTGGTTGATCTGCCGGAAGGGGCGTCGGTGGAAGCCACGGACCGCGTCTTGCAGCAGGTCGTAGCACGGCTGGTCGCGATTCCTGAGACGACGTCCTTCCAGACCTACGCCGGAACGTCCGCACCGTTCAACTTCAACGGCCTCGTGCGCCACTACTATCTGCGCTCCTCACCGGAACTGGGCGACGTACAGGTCAACTTGGTTCCGAAGAGCGAACGCAGTCGCGCCAGCCATGACATTGCGCTCGACATCCGCACCCGGCTGCAGGGACAGGACGTTCCTGCCGGCACGTCGGTCAAAGTGGTGGAGCCGCCGCCTGGTCCGCCGGTGATGTCAACGCTCATTGCCGAGATCTATGGCCCCGACGCCGAGACCCGGCGCGCAGTCGCCGCCAAGACCAGGGAGGCTTTCGAGAGCATCCCCTTCATCGTCGATGTGGACGATTCCTTCGGCGTTCGGCCCGAGCGTTTGCGGTTGGCGATCGACCAGGACAATCTGGAATATCACGGCGTCGAGCAAAGCGACGTCTACGACTCCATCCGCTCTCTTTACGCGGGAACGGCAGTCGGCTATTCGCATCGCGGCGGCGGCCGGCCGCCGATTCCGATCCGCATCGCACTTGCCAAAAGTGCGAAAGTCGTTAGCGAGCGAACGCTGGCGACGCCGGTTCCCGCCAATGCGCTGCCCGGCGAACGCGGCATCGTCGAGCTTGGCGACGTTGTGACGCTCAGGCGCGAGCCGGCATCCTTCCCAATCTTCCGACACAACGGCCGGTCTGCCGAGATGGTGACGGCCGAGCTCGCGGGCGAGTTCGAGGCGCCAGTCTACGGCATGATGGCGGTGGCAAAGGCCATCGAACGGGCCAACTGGGGCGACGTGCCGAAACCGGCTATCGCGTTTCACGGACAACCGGATGACGAGTTGGGACCAACCTTGCTTTGGGATGGTGAATGGGAGGTGACCTGGGTCACTTTCCGAGACATGGGTGCCGCCTTCATCGTTTCGGTCATCGGAATCTACATCCTCGTGGTCGCCCAATTTGGCTCGTTCAAACTCCCCTTGGTGATCCTGACGCCGATTCCTCTGACCTTCATCGGCATCATGGTGGGCCACTGGCTGTTCGGAGCACCGTTTTCGGCGACCTCGATGATTGGCTTCATCGCCCTCGCCGGGATCATCGTTCGTAACTCGATTCTGCTTGCCGATTTCATCCGTCTTGCCCGCAGTCCGGACCGACCGTTGATCGACGTGCTGCTCGAAGCCGGCGCGATCCGCTTCAAACCGATCCTGCTCACCGCGATCGCGGCGATGATCGGCGCAGCGGTCATTCTCGTGGATCCGATCTTCCAAGGCCTCGCGATCTCGCTGCTCTTCGGCCTGATCTCCTCGACCGTGCTCACTGTTTTGGTCATCCCCGCGATCTATATCGCCCTCAGAGGCGATGGCCGCGGCAGCGAGACGTTCCGGCCGGGTCCCCAACCGAGCAAATTGCCGGAGCACGAAGAGCACGAGCTTGAGCCAACCTGAGACATGATTGAACAAAGGAGATGCCGATGAGCTACTATTTCGCCAAGACGCTTACCTGTGGCTTCGATGAGGCCGTGCAGAGAACGACCGAAGCACTGAAGAATTCCGGCTTCGGCATCATCACGGAAATCGACGTGAAGGAGACGCTGAAAAAGAAGATCAACGCAGACTTCCGATCCTATAGGATTCTCGGCGCCTGCAATCCGCACATGGCGTATGAGGCCTTGAAGATCGAGGACAAGGTCGGGACGATGCTGCCTTGCAATGTCATCGTGCAGGATGCTGGGCCAGGCAAGACCGAAGTTGCGGCGATCGATCCCGTCGCCTCTATGCAGGCGATCGACAATCCCGAGCTACTGGTGACGGCAAAGCAGGTGCGATCGATGCTGGAGAAGGTCATCGACGGCCTCTGAGCGCGGGCGCGCCGTAGGGGCGAACCGCAATTCATTGCCCCGTCTGTTGACCTCGCTCAATGTCCGACGCCGTACGATAAGCTAGCCTTCTTTTGTCTTCAAAAGGAGCACTCATAATGTTCAAGGTTTCTGGCATCGCATTGATCGCGCTTGGCTTTTTCTCGGGACAAGCATTGGCTGACGACTATGGTGCGAGATGGGGGCGGTGGCATGGCTACGGCCCAGGGATGATGATGGAGCGAATAGGAACGATCGACACGAACGATGACGGCGTCATCAGTGACGATGAAGCCGCCGACCAGGTCGAAACGATCTTCGCCGCGATGGACGGTGACGATGACGGCGAACTAACAGAAGATGAATATATGAGTGTGCGCATGGGCCCAGGCCAAGGCTTCAATGAAGCGCGGCAAAAGGCCATGCAGGAACGAAAGAAGGCCAGTTTCACCAAAATCGACACGGATAAGAGTGGAAAGGTCAGCAAGGCCGAGTTCTTGACGGCCGGTAAGGCTCGCTTCGAAGCGGCTGATACGGACAAGGACGGGCGGGTTACACCGTGGGAATTTCGCGCCCAACGGCGGGGATGATCCATCGACAAGGCACGTTGGTTGACAATGGTAAAACACGTCGATGTCCTAACTGCGCGGCTGTAAACCGGCTGGCCGCGGGCCGCACCGCCGTCACAGCCAAGTGTGGGACCTGTCGCCGGGCACTCTTCAACGGCCATCCGATTGACGCTGACGCAGAGATGTTTCGCAGACAAACCAGTCGGAGTGACATCCCCGTCCTGATTGATCTCTGGGCTCCATGGTGCGGCCCCTGCCGGATGATGGCCCCTGCATATCAGGAGGCCGCCAGAATCCTCGAGCCCGAAATACGTCTTGTGAAGCTCAATTCGGAAGCCAATCAGGAGATTGCGTCAACGCTTGGCATCCGGGGGATCCCAACCTTGATCCTGTTCTCCGGGGGCCGTGAGCTTGCCCGGGTGTCCGGAGCAATGAGCGCGGGCCAGATCGTCGACTGGACACGCACTCATCTCCGTGGAGTACAGTAAAGCGACACCATGGGTATCGCTGGGTCATCGGTTCCGCCGGGGCGGCGTCGTCCGGTCGCGAAGGATGAAGGCCTCGACAAAGTGGAGCGGCTTGCCGGGGGTAGTCGTTCCCGGTTCCCGGCCTGCGGCCGGCGCTTGCGCTGAACCTCTTTCGGCGACCCTTTTAGCCGGTCAAGCCGCGCGCGAACGGGCTTTGGCCGCTTTGGCGGCCGCCGCCTGGTACGCTCATCCTCTTCTGATCGTGCGGCATGGCCAGCATGGGCACATCGCGCGCACGGAGCCAGTTTCACGGCGATGCCCGGCCGTCAAGGTCATCAGCTCCGCGCGAGCCTGCATCGGAAGAGACCTTTGGACTTGTCCGCCCTAAAAGGATGCTTGTGAGACGATGGGGCTGGAAAACGCCGCCGCAATGAGGACCTACATTTTTGAAAGTGCAGGTCTCATCAACTCGGCCGGCGGTGATCTGTGCTATCTGACCGCAAAGGCGCGGCGAGGGGAGTTTTTGCTCGGGCCAGTGGTGATGGCGTTGTTGGGCGCGCAGATAAAGTCGATCTCGCCAGCTTGTTCGAAGATGATCTCCAACGCTCTTGATCCACCGGACCCACAGCCGTCAGGGTAGATATCGAGCGCGTAGCCTTGTGTCTCTGGGTTCAGGTATGGCAGAAGCTGCGGATCATCGATGAAGATGTCGACATCAAAGCTCTCGCGATGATCGATCTGGAGCATCAGGGCGGTACCGCCTCCAAAAGTCCAATTGTCGATCAATGTGAGTTGGGAGCTTGCCTGATCGATAATGCAGCCAGCGTGGTCAAACAGGTCCCCCATCTGCTGGCTGGGTGTTCGACCAATTATGCCGCCCGCGCCAAAGGTAGCGGGTAACCGGCAAGTGCCGAGAACTTCCGTGCTAAGTCGGAAGCGATCGCCGGATCAACGTGCATTTCGCCAAGGAACGAGATCTGAAGGTTCTCGTCTACCTCGGAAAAAAAAGAGAACGCCGACGCATCGAAATTGACTGCGCTGGCAGGATCGGAAATCTTGGATGCCAATTGCTCAGCCGAAAGCTTCGTCCCATAAGGGGCGTTGACAGTCGACAAAACCTTTACTGCAACAATGGACATCTTCCTCGACCACAGAACCTTCAGGTTTTTATATACCTCGACGATGCTTGCGAAAAAAGGATCGCCGGTGAGGACGCCGTCACACGTTAGCGAATGACTGCGATAATTCTGACAAACTGATGTTCAGCCTCGAGAAATTCTTCGAGGCATCTGTATTCGGCCGATTTTCCGATGTTGCGGCTTGTCTGAGGGCGAGGCTCATCCGGGGACGGTACTCGGCGTGGGCGTGGACCGGGAAACGAAGATCTCGTCAAGCTGGCGCAGTGCGCCATCGTGAGGTTGCAGCGATCCATTGTCCTGTTCGGCCCTCGGGATCCTGGCTACGTGTAATGTCGGTCACGACCGCGGCACAATCCGCGCCATGGGTGAGGACGCCATCAATGCGTTCAATGTTCAGTCCACCGATCGCAACCAGCGGGGTCGATCCGATTTTCTTCCTCCATGTGGTGAGGCGGGCAAGCCCCTGCGGCGCCCACTTCATCTTCTTGAGAACAGTCGGATAGACCGGTCCCAACGCGACATAGTCGGGCGCGACGGAGAGCGCCATATCGAGTTCGGCCTCGTCATGTGTGCTGATTCCCAGCTTCAGTCCGGCCCCACGGATCGCGGCCACGTCAGCTTGCGCCAGATCTTCCTGACCGAGATGAACGAAATCGCAGCCTTCGTCGATCGCCACGCGCCAATGGTCGTTGACGACAAGTTGGCAACCGTGTCTGTCGCATATGGTTCTGGCGATGCGGATATCGCTACGAACCTCGCTATCGGGTCTTTCCTTGATGCGAAGCTGGACCAGCCTGACTCCTATTGGAACGAGGCGCTCGACCCAATGCGCGCTGTCGACAATGAGGTAAAAGGGATCGAGCTTCATGAGAAGACCGCCTTTCCGATCAACGGGGTGGAGGGGACTGCCATGTCTCTCGGTTCGAGCATGCCGGCTTCAAAAGCCAGCCGCCCGGCCGCGATCGCCTTGGCAAAGCCCGATGCCATCACGGCCGGATTTCCGGCACCGGCCACCGCCGTATTCAGGAGCACGGCATCGAAACCGAGCTCCATCACCGTCGTTGCATGCGAAGGGCGGCCGATGCCCGCATCGACAATCAGAGGCACGTCCGGGAAGTGTGCGCGCATCGACCTCAAGGCGGACAGGTTTTGCGGCCCCATGGCACTGCCGATCGGAGCACACCAGGGCATCAACACGCGGCAGTCAGCCTCCAGCAGGCGCTCGGCAACGACTAGATCGTCGGTCGTATAGGGAAAGACCTCGAAGCCTTCGTTCGAAAGGATCCGTGCGGCTTCGACCAGCGCGAACACATCCGGCTGCAATGTGTCGTGATTGCCGATCACTTCGAGCTTGATCCAGTTCGTCTTAAAAACCTCGCGCGCCATCTTGGCAGTGAGCACCGCCTCCTTGGCGGTGTGGCAGCCGGCGGTGTTCGGCAGTATTTTCGTCCCAAGCTCGCGGATCAGTTCGAAAAACGCACCTCCCGCTTTGCCGCCGGCCGTCTCTCTCCTCAAGGAGACCGTGATGATTTGTGTCCCTGAGGCCCGCACGGCGTCCGAAAGCACGGCTGGAGATGGATAGCCCGCTGTGCCCAGGAGCAGTCGAGAGGTAATTTCCGTGTCGTAGACTTGCAGCATGGTCAGCCACCTTTCATCGGCGAGAGAATTTCGATGCGATCATGGTCGCGTAAGCGCCATCGATCGCGGTCGGCCGCGTGAACGAGTTCGCCGTTGACAGCGGTCGCCAGCCAGCTTCCTTCATAGTCAAGTGCTGCCATCAGTTCGGCGAGCGTCGAGCAGGCGATCTCGTGCTCGTCGCCATTAATGTTAAGGTTCATCATAGAACTCCGATCTGTGGTCCGGGTTGAGCAGAAGTTCGGCAACGTCGTGCGCAAGGGCAGGCGAGAGCAGGAAACCGTGTCGATACATCCCGTTCACGGAATAGATCGAACCGCTTCTGGTGATCCTCGGCAGATTGTTGGGGTAGGCGGGGCGAATGCCAGTTCCGGTTTCGGTGATCTGCGCTTCGCCGAAGGCCGGGTGCAGGGCGTAGGCTGCGTTTAAGAGCTCCATCAGCGACCGTGCAGTGATGGGACCGGACAATTCGCTCTCTATCATTGTTGCCCCGACCATGAAGACGCCCTGGCGGCGTGGAACGACATAGATGGGGTGTCGTGGATGCAGGAAGCGCACTGGACGCGACAGCTGAATGTCGCCGGTGCGCAGATAGAGCATCTCACCACGCACGCCCCGCAGTGCCGCGTCATCCGGGAGCCTGGCACTGCCGGTGCAATCGATGCGCCAATCGACACGGCGATCGACGGTCGCATCCGTCATCTGGCCGAAGTGAAAACGCACGCCCATGGCCTCTAATGTGTCACGGAGCGAAGACAGCGCCTCTCTCGGATCGAGATGCGCTTCCCTCGGAAAGTAGAGTGCACGAGAGAAACGGCCGGCGAGATCCGGTTCCAATTTGGCTATCTGATCTGCATCAAGCCACCTGTACCCTGTGGTTCGTGTCGCGAAGCGATCGAGTTCGCGTGTGTCACGTGCGGCGGCGACGACGAGTGTCCCCTCTTGCGCGACTTTGTCGGGCAGCGCCGTCTGCCACCACTCAATAGCTGTCGCGCCGACGCGTTCGACCTTCTCGTCGGCACATTCGCGCTCACACCAGGGTGCCAGCATGCCTCCGGCAAACCAGGATGCCCCGGCGCCAATCCGTTCTGATTGTTCGACGACGTCGACCTCAATGCCGCGTCGTGCCAGCTCGTAGGCAGTGACAAGACCGACGACACCCGCTCCTTTAATGATCACCGGATTCATTCGGCAGCCGCTCGAGCAGATACTTGGTTGGCGCTGTAGGGCCATTCACCCATGCGCCGCTCTGCTAGCGGGCGTAGGTGTTGCCGTCTATGCCCGCGGTTTGGCTCGTGTACGACATCTGAAAAAACCATTGGCTGGCTCCAACCTTGACGTTTGGAGACCCAGATCTTGGAGCTGGAAAGATAGAGACACGTCCACGCGATAGCAAAGGAGCTGTCGCAAATGCCGTGGTTCCCACCGTCCCTACGCCAGCATGAACTGGATCAGGTTCAACGGGTCATTGCGCTGCGGTCGAAAGAGCCGATCCGCCCAGCAATATCTCAGCCCCTGCCGTGCTTTGTCAAGCGTTGTTAGTTCATTCCCAACGGGGCAAAAACGTCATCCACATGCCATAGAGCATATCTTAATGCGTATCGCGCCGTGAGGAGGGAGGTGAAGCGTGAAGAAGCACGCCACGATTCATTTCGCCTGCAACGATCATCGCGACGGTTCATTCGCCGGAAAGGTCAATTTAGCGGCCTACGCGGAAAATGACTTGTGAACGCCAGGCATTGCTGAAGTCCGGTTCACCGTTGGCGATGATTTCATTCGTGTCCACCGCCGCAATTTCAAGTCGGAACGTCATATTGAGTCGGCGACTGGTGCTGGAATGCTTACGCCGATGGCGACATCGCGCCCGGACCAATCGTCATTCCGCCTGTACTGCCGATCAATCCGTCGCAGCTGCTCGCCGATTGGGTTATTCGAGTTCGGCGTTAGAGCAGCCAACCGCCTAGAGCGCCCTGGTCACGACCTGCGTTGCGACTCCGACCAGTAGACCCGCCAACGCCACGGCGGTTCCAAATCTCGCCACCTTCATACGGCGCCAGCGCGCGCCATCCCAATCATAGCTCATCAGATGCTCCGTCACGCGAAAGAACCGCAATCCATGGGGGCTGGATTACGGTTCCGAGTTACCGGCGGGGTACAGGAGGGCGACGGCAACGAACGAGAGCGTGCGTTCTGCCCGTTAATTTCTGGTTGGCGCACAGAGGCACCTTTTCGCCTCTAAGAATTTACTGCCATAATGAACTGGGTGTCAGCGCACGATACGCGGGCTAACGCTGGCGAGTACCTTGATGATGTCGTCCTCAAGGGTCTGACAGAGCGTTTCATACTCCTCGAGCATCGTGTGCTCGGGCGTCAGTTGTTCGCGTAGCTTGTCGCGCTTCATTGCTGCCTCGCCGTAAGCCTCAAGCAAATGGGTCATCGCGAGGAAGTTGGCATCGGAGATCTGTCTCCGGTGCCTTGGCAGCCGCATCATCATGCGGCCCCGCCCGATCTTTTCAAAGTCCATTGCACGCTCCCAGCCTGCCGGCTCGGAGAGATTTTCTCCGACAAAACAGAAAGTAGCAACATGAACCGACGCATTAATGCGGGGGCCTCGCGCTCGTCTAACAGTGAGAAGGCCTCAAGGAGTATGGCGTTTAGTAGAACAGGCGCTGCAGCGTAAGTTTTGCTTTCAGGCATTTGGAGGCATCGTCTGCAACACTGCAATCAACGTCTCGAATGTTCTCAAGCGATTCTTTTCTCGCTTCTTCATTGATGTCGCTCAGAGACCTTTCATGGTTGGTGCCGTCCCTGGAAGTGACGGTACACAGATTTCCCAAGCACACCGCCGTGTCCGCCTGAGCGGGCGCGCCCGAGGCGATGAGCGCCACGGCAATAAACGTGCTCATGCAGTTCGACCATTTCTCCTCGGTAGGTCGCCGTTCCGCATCCATTTGAGTTCCCCGTTTTGAGTGGTTCACGATGCAACGCCCGGTCGGTAATTGTCCAACTCACTAGTAAAAAGGAAAGTCCCAATGAGCGCCATATCTGTGCAGCAAATTTGTTCTGACCAGTAAGGACAACTATCGCCGATTTCGTGAATGTTACCGCAAGGAAGGTCTTCTGCCCCGACTTCGTCGCCGATCCGGATGCAGTCAACCGCGATCCATGGGAAGGACTGGTGCCTATATTTTATTGGCAGATGCGCGACCTCAACCGATAGGCCGACGTCGAGACGATCACGAAGTATCAACGGCGGCGGGCGATGCTCGCTCTGACTACGACACTTGTCCTGACGGCCTGTGGGATTTCGGCGCCAGCAATTGTGGACGGCCTGCGTCGGGTCGTCGGGACTGATCTGGTCGGCGCGACGGGCGACGCCGGCAGATCAGCGGAAGATAGACCGGACTGTGGCCGGCTCTTGTGCCGGCGGCATCTGGACGAATGGTATTCATGGCCGGTTCAGCTGGCGCTGCTGCTACCACGTTTTGGAAGTGGCTGTCGGCAGTGCTCGGTAACATTCCTCGGTGAGGCAATAGGAGGGGTCAAATCTTCACTTCGCTTGACAAGTGATCACAAACGTGGCCGAACCCAAAGGTACCAAGGCGCCGATGGGCCAGATTGGTCGACTGCGCGCCTATCCGGATGCGTCTTTCCGCGACGTGACGGCTCCCAACGCAGATACTCTCTACACCTATAGTTTCTTCGATATCGCCAAGGAACCCTATGTCTTGAGTCTTCCAGATCTGGGCGATCGCTACGCGCTTTTCCCAATGCTTGACGGCTGGACCAACGTCTTTGAAGTGCCCGGAAAGAGAACAACAGGAAAGGGCGCGCAGACATATGCGATCACCGGACCTGGGTGGACCGGGACCCTGCCTGAAGGGATGACCGAGTACAAATCACCGACAAGCATGGTGTGGCTCCTCGGACGTATCTATTGCACCGGAACGCCTGAGGACTATGCCGAAGTCCACAAGCTTCAGGATGACGTGAAGCTCGTTCCCCTGAGTGGCTACGGAACCAACTACACCCCACCTGCCGGCAACCCCGACCCGACTGTCGACATGAAGACCGCCGTTCGTGAGCAGGTCAATGCGTTGGATGCTGTCGCCTACTTCAAACTATTCTGCGACCTGCTGAAGACTAATCCACCCGCTGCGGCCGATGCCCCACTTTTGGAGCGGTTGGCCACCATCGGGATCGTTCCCGGTAAGGATTTCGACGAGAGCAAACTCGACGTCGTCCTTCAGAAGCGACTTCCACAGATCGCGTTCGCGCGGATTATGTTGCACTTCGAGGATAGTGGTGGCGATGTCAACGACGTCAACGGGTGGCATACACGACGAAAACGGGTCTCTACGGTACGGACTATGTGCAGCGCGCCCTGATCACCGCCATCGGGCTTGGTGCCAATCGCCCACAGGATGCGATTTATCCGACGAGTACGAAGTCCGGCCATGGTCTGATTGCTCGCGACTATAATGGCTCGGAAAGCTATGTGATCAACTTTGCCGAGGGACAGCTGCCACCGGTAAACGGGTTCTGGTCGATTACGATGTATGACTCGGGATACTTCTTCGTTGATAACCCGCTGAACCGCTATTCAATCAGCCCACGCCAGGACCTCAAAGCCAATGCTGACGGATCGACCGATATCTACATCCAGCATGAGTCTCCAGGCGCAGACAAAGAGTCGAACTGGCTACCTGCCCCGAAGGGTAAGTTCATTCTGATGATGCGGTTGTATTGGCCAAAAGAAGGAAATCCGTCAATCCTCGACGGATCGTGGGTCCTACCGCCTGCAACGAAGACGAATTAACAAGCATAAGCATACGGCGTGGCCGTTTCGCGGCCACGCTGACCAGAGTATCGTAGTGTGATCCCAGTCGGGGGCCGAGAGTGGGGCAGCGCGTCACTCTGCGGTGTTGATCATTCACATCGCTTAGTGCAGCATCCTGGTCGGTTGCTGTTCGCTCTGATCTCGACGTGTTGGGCTCGTCCGCCTACAGAACCAGCGACCGCATTCGGTCAATGCCAACTCATCCGTATTGCCGAACCTAAATTCATCCATCAGGAATTTTGCGAGGCGGCCAGCGCGGATGTCTTGGCGCGGGATCCTCGTTTCGAAGCAAATGCGATCGAATATCCTTTGAAGTGTATCGAGCTGTTCGGGTGCGAGTTCAAAACCTGACTGGTCAAAGTGAATAGCCATTTAGACCTCCCTTCTTAAGCTACCGCCTTCACCGAAGAGAGAAAGATAGCGAAATCTTTAATTGGCTCCAAGTGAGCAAAAGTTGAGATTGCGTGCGTCGAACTGCTGCTGGTAGTGGGGCCTCCGGCTCAGAGCTCACAGAGAAGCGGCCCTGATAAAAGGCGCCGCAGGAACGAAAGCGGAAACGAGACGACTCCCTAGCTGCTCCTTTCCTTAAATGCGAATTGTTCTCGCCAATCATCGGATTTGGTTCTATATTTAGTTATTGCTGATATTGTTGACGGCCTTCCCGTCACAGAGCCCCAAGCTACAAAAGAAGGCCGCTCTTTTCCAGCTGTCTCGCTGGGTCAGGCAGCCACCCTCACAAATTACCAGCCATTTGCTTGAGCGCATCGTGGTCGTGGATGCCGCTTTGAAAAAGGCTGATCAGGTGCGCCGCGAGCGTAACTGCATCATCGCAAAGGCGAGGTGCCTTTCCTGGATCATTTCCCGGAAGACACATTCGATCTGCTTGAAGTCGTCAGGCGTTATAATCTCTGTGCGAGATCCAACCGCTTTACCCATAGCCCTAATCCCAGCCGGCCCAGGGGAGAACAGGGCCGACGTTTGCCCCGCATAGAGTATGCGCCGTTGCTGGGGGGATTACATTGGGAATCGTGGAAGGAGATCCAGACGGTCTTTGGGGTAGAGGGGGTAGCCAGACCGTCCGGAGCCCACGTTGGGTTGCCTCCACAATACACCAACGCTTATGCACTTAAAAACGCGTGCGGCAGGGCATTGTTCCGATTGCTAATGTATCGTGACTCTGTTCGGCGTGTGTGCCTTATGGTCATGGTTAAAGTACCCGACCACGGTTCTCGACCAAGGAGCCTGCTTCACAACGGCGATTGGGTCAAGCTGAAGTGTAATCAAAGCGATGGCTTTGTCGTCGTTGGATTTGAGCCATCGACGAAGGTGGCCGGTGCGATTTCGCGGTTGCTTGCGCGGCGAGACGAGGCGACGAGCTGGTCTATGTCGGCGGCGCCGGCACAGATCTTACCGACAAGATGGCCCGCGACCTGCGCAAGCAACTGGCAGCCATGCCGGCGAAGGCGCCGCCGGTCGCACTCAAGCGCAAGAACGCGGTTTTCTGTGAGCCGGCATTTGTCGCCGAGATCACCTATACCGAGATCACCAGCGACGAGAAGTTACGGCATCCATCGTTCAAAGGGCTGCGCGAGCTGGCCGATGACGTTGATGTCTTCGAGCTCAAAAAATAGGCCCCGGGGAAGAGGGGCCTTGGAGCTGATACGTTGGGGTGCTCTTATAACTCGGGTGCGACAACAATGTTCCATGGCTGCGGTCGACAATCACCGTCGGTGTTTTCGCACCCGGATCACGTTACCGTTGTTGTTGCTGCACTGTTTACAACGCACGCGTCGACCGAGTGCCACGATCGACTGAGTTGTGCCGAACCATCGCACCAGGCCGTGCCGATCAAGGTGATCCCAGAGCGCTGCTTTGCTCGGGGCAGGGGCGTGCGCCCTGGGACCTCTAGCGACCTAGAGGCCGCTCTGGACATTCGGCAGCCAGAGACCTTCGGCGCCCCGCCAGCCGGTAAGTGGAATGTCGCATTTGCGGTCGAACTTGCCAATTGGCGCCTCGCGAACACAATTCTCAGTCGAGCGAAATGGGTGTCCTGGGACCTGGAAGGTCGTCTGAACAGTGGAACACGAAAAGTATGTGAGGATAGCTAGGGCGCATGCGATATAGTTCGGCATTGCGGGATCCTCTCCAATTTTAGAAGATGCTAAATCTACTTCAAAAGGGAGCGATTTGCCCTTAGCCTTTTCGAACTAGCTCAGGCGGAGGGGACTCTTGTTCAAACATGGAAGCTTCATTCCTTCCATTCAGGATAATCCGCAACGTCCGGATCATATTTGCCGCATCGAGCAGGGCAGCCCTGATTTCTCCTTTACGCGGCTCTCGATAAAACCAGGCTGGCACACCTCGTCGGGAAGGTGTTGCCACCATGCCGCTAGAAAGGTGTCGTTCTGCAAACGATTAAAGGTGGACCGGTCATGGAGCAGCGACGGGAAGCTCCGTCATACGTCGTTCAAACGGCTGCGCAAGCTGGCCGATAATGCCGACGTGTTTGAGCTCAAAAAATAGGCCCCAGGGGAAGGGGCCCAGAGATTGGGACAGCGCCGCGGGGCGACTGCCTGCTGTCACGTGGCATGTCCGGAAAAAACGCGTCTCTAAGAGGATTGTTCCTTCCCCTAGACAAGCCTTTCAGGCGCTATCGACGCGGGCCAACATTGGGCGCCTTGTAGATCGACGGCCCCATCCCCCGATACTCGGGCTGAAGGAACGTGAATTCGTAGCTCCGGGTCAATGCTTCGACCAGCGCATTGACGATGGCTGTACGGGCGACCTCTTTCCTGTTGGCGTCAATTGCGACGAGGTCTTTCGCCACTGCCTCAGGCAGCTTCCAAAGCTCGGCCGCTACGAGCGCAACAACTGCGGCATCGTCGACCGCAGTCCCGGCGCGCTCGATACGGTGGTTGATGCCGATATGCCTGACGAGTTCCTCAGCGATTGAGCGGGCGCTGTCTTGTTCGCGACGGCGCGAAACGCCTGTTCCTACGAAGCGGCGTTTGGTCGATTGGTCTATCACCGCCAGATGGATGGCGATGAATGAGGATAGTTTGGCGTGGTCGGTCACTTGCTGAACCCCAGATATCAATATTCAGTGCCCGATCGAGGATCGGGGCGAGTTGTGCCGCATGTCTGAGATTTGGCGCCCGCTTAGCGCCGTGGGTCAGGATCGCTTGGCCGGTGGCCATTCGATCTTGTGTTCGAAGCAATACCAGTTTGGCGCCGCCTGTCCGTAGGCATAGCCGAACGCGCCCCAATTCGTGCAGCCGGGATGCTCGCAAAGGTGCTCGACCAGGCCGCTTTCCGTTCTCTTGGTAGCGCCAACTTCGTCGCTCATGCTCAATGCCTTTTGAGTAAATATGTTCTACAGATGTTCTCATTGGGGCAGAGAGTCAACGACCAGATTTGGGGAGGCTTTCCGCATAACTCAAAAAGGGAAGCGCTGAATCGCGGAGCTCAATCGACCATTCGAAGCCGGTAGGTGGCTCGCAATTGTCCCAACCGCCAAACTCATTCATTTGCTGCCATCGACCCTTCTTGCCGTGTCGAAATTCCTCGCTATTCGATTTGTAGATTTTGAACCGATAGGGGCGCACGACGCGGACAAAGATTACGGATCCATCCTCCGGCATGTCGCCTTTTCGCCATGTGGTGCCGGGCATTTTAGCCTCCATCCAATCAATGCGGCTTTGGGGCTATCAGCACGACGCCGGCGCCAAGCTCAAACATTTCTGCCTCAGCATTGATCGAGAGATAGTGGTTTTCGGCCAGCTCGATCAACGCTGATGAGGCCTCTTCGGGCGACCATCCTNGCGCCAAGCTCAAACATTTCTGCCTCAGCATTGATCGAGAGATAGTGGTTTTCGGCCAGCTCGATCAACGCTGATGAGGCCTCTTCGGGCGACCATCCTGCTGCCTCGATCCTTTCGATCAGGAACTGGAATTCATCAGTGATCGCCTCCTGGCATTGCAGGTCACGTTCGGGGTGAGATTTCGGATGTTTAGGCGCGGCGATTTTCGGCATGGCGTATCCTCCTGCAGAAGATGTTAGGGCGGTCATTTCTTTCTGCAAGGCTTGGCTAATTTAACGATTCGCCTTCGATCTTAACGCGCCTGCCAGTCCAGCCGCACCGATAGGCCTCAGCACGTCGCGCCACATGTCATCATCGGACCCGTTGACCCAATTTGCTTGAGCAAGCAGGAAGACGGCCACCAGGTAAACATCACGAAGCTCGACGACGCCCAGACGGTGACGCCGTACATGAAGGCCTACTACGGCACGGGTGGCTGCCAGTCGGAAACGGAACCGATGCGAACCATCACCACGAAGGACCGAGAAGGTCATGTCGAGGCGACCGTCACTGCACCGCCGTTCACGCCAGGGTAGGCTGAGCGGGCTCGCGAGGTCGCCAATTTCATGCGGGCACACGGGCTTTCGGGACGATCGCGAGTTCGTCACGGTCGAGGCCTCGGGCGCAACCTTCGTCATCGTCGATATCGCCATGCGGATGGTGACGCCGCGGGAACTCTACAACGCACAGGGCTTCCCACCGGATTGCGTCCTCGCCGGTGCCCATGACTATCAGGAAGATGGCTTGGGGCCGGTCTGGCGCTTGTTTTCCAAATTCGTGCAGGTGAACTGCGTCGGCAACTCCGTGTCGCCCCCGGTCGCGTGCGCGCTGGTCTCCGCGAATTGCGGGTACCTGGCAGTGCAGAGGGGCGCCGAGTGAAAATCACCTACGCCGACGAAGCTATTTCAGGTGCTTTGGCGGCTTGTCATTTTCATCCGGATTCGGGTTGGGAATCTCGTCGGGAAGGACGTCAGGCTCGGGTTCCTCGATCGGTGGCTGAGGCAGGTCCGGCGGCAGGCCTGGCGGCAGTTCTGGAGGGGGCTTCGGGATCGGTTCAGTAGGTATCGTGCTCATGGTGGACTCCTTTCGGAGGCCAACTGATCCCGCGCCGTTTTTGTTCCGCAAGGGAGACGAAGCATGACGGTAATTGCATCCAACTACGCCCGGCTCGCGAACGATCTCTACCAGACGGAACCATGGGGCACCGAGCTTCTCGAGCGTTTCCCTGTGGATAGTCTCGACGTTTTCCGGCAGCAGGAAACCACCTCATGGCCGATGTTCTGGCAGAGCAAGCCGGGTGGGTCAAGACGTCTAACATAGCCACGTACGATCGCCAGAATGACGAGATTTTCGACTTCCTGAAACCTCATGGGTCTTGGGCGATTTCGGACGCCGTCATCACCAACCCGCCCTGCGGCAAGGGGAACGGTGACGCCCGCCTTTTCGCCGAGTATTCGCTGACCCGTTGCAAGGGTGCTGGTCGCTTTACTCGAGGCGACGCCTGGTGTCGCTGGCATCGTCAAAGCCGCCGACGGTCGCCCTCTCGCGATCGATATCATGGATATCCTCAAGGTAAGGGCGGCCGAGGTCGACGCTGTTCCCGCTTCTATTCTGGCCACTCGAGTTGCCCTCGGAGATAGAGCCGCGACTTCTACTGGGGCCACCTGCCAGTTCGATCTGGTAGGTTGCTTTCGCGCCGGCTTTCTTTTCGACAGACATCGATGGCACGGCGGCAAAGGCAGAACCCGCAAACGCGAGCGACGCCACTCCGGCGATAGCGAACTTCATTGGTAGTCTCCTAGGTTCCAACCTCCCGTCAAGGATGCGGGAGTCTTGGCCTAGGACTAGCGACGAACCAGTGACATACGGCAGGTGTCGTATTTCCACGGTTCAACGGCTCGCGACACCTCGAAATGGTTACGAACTTGTTTGGAACACATTGGCCCCTTATATACCGGTTGTAGGCATTGGTTATGAGCGCTGAAAGTTTCGCCGCTCGCAAATGCCTTCATCGCTTTAGACTTTTGACCACGGATGTACTGGCACTGGTTGGTAAGCGATGATGAGGAAGGTCGGTGCGGTTTCGCCCCGGCCTTTTTTGTTGCATATAGACGAGCTCTTTAGTTTCCTTGATATTCCTGCGGACCCCTTGCGGCCCGTCGTCTGCGTGTCCGGTATTTTAGACATACGACTGGAACGATTCCGCCGCAGGATGCTTTCTCCCCTGCATTCATTTGCCAAGGAGAGAATTGATGAAATCGCTGGCTGATATTTTCGAACACACGCTGCAGGATGTGTATTTCGCTGAGAATGCCATCACTAGGGCGCTTCCAAAGGTCGCAAAGGCCGCGAATAACGCGGAACTCAAGAAAGCGACCGAGGAGCATCTTTCGGAAACGAAAGAGCAGATCAAGAAGTTGGAGCAGGTCTTCAAGTCAATCGGCAAGACGGCATCTGGCGAAAAATGCGACGCCATCGACGGCCTGATCAAGGAGGCCGACGGTTTGATGAAAGAGGCTGAAGGGACCGCGCTGGACGCTGGTCTTCTGGCCGCTTGCCAAGCCGTTGAGCACTACGAGATCGCCCGCTATGGTTCGCTTCGTGAATGGGCCAAAGACCTCGGCCATGATGAGGCGCACACGCTTCTCAGCGAGATCCTCGACCAGGAGAAGGCGACCAACAACAAGCTCACCAACTTGGCCGTCACGTCGATTAACAAGACCTCGGCGCGCTCAAAGGCGGCATAGCAAAACAAGGGCGGCATTGACCGCCCTTTTCCAATTCAGATTGCCGGGTAGTGCTGCTGGAAAATGCAGATAGACCCCGACCGTGCAAGCGCCACCACCCAATGACCGCAGTCTATGCGATAGTGTTGTCGCCTTCAGTTCCAGCGCGATTGGAAGTGGCGACCTTTGCCTCCTGCCGGAGAGGCGTATGAATCCGGTAACAAATTCAGCAGGCAGGGCAAATGGTAAGCCGCGTGCGAAGAGCCGGGTTCAATTCCCGGGCCTTCACAACCAGATAGCCGCTTAGTCGCCAATAGACTAAAAGTCGGAGCGACCATAGCTCTGGCCCCCACCAGACGGTCAACAAACTGGTGGGGCACCAATGAGAGCAGCGGCTTCGGTCGCCTTTTTCCGCCCCGGTAACGTGAGTAGCGGAAGCACGAGGCACCATGATGCAATTTCAAGCAGGCAACTGCCCGAGCTCTCGTAACGGCCGGCTCTTTCTCTTTCGCGAGAGCGAAACCGCAGATGTCTACGGACACTGCGAGGAGTGAGAGCAGGGTTATCGATCGCCAGAAGAAATCGAGGGCAAGAGCGGGTTTCTAACCCTACTCAACGATTCCGAAGCCGAATGGGCGACCGAGGAAGAAATCTCTCGAAGTGTCTGGGCGAACCATCAGATTTTCGAGGCATAGCCTTACCAGTTTCGAGAAGCTTTAAGGCGCGACCACCGCGCCACCTTTCCAGTTCAACGGGTGATTGGTGGTGTCGGGGCTGTCTCTGATCCGAAATCCTCCTTGAACGCCATGAGGCTAAGCACGATCCCAATGAGGATGCACAGCAGCACGATGAAGATGATGCCGGATTTGTTCATCACTCATTTCAGGCTCAGAATGTGAGAAATTCGTGGCACGACGGTACCACCTGCAGCCGCTGCGGCAGTGTTATCGCCTTCATTTGCGTCACTGAGTTTGCGTACTAGACTGATTTGTCTGCGACGACCCTGTGAACATTGTCGTTGCAGGTCTAAATGCCCAGACCAGCAGAATGCTCATCGAGACGACGAACAGAGATAGCACAAGACGATTTGACATGGCGCTTTCCTCCAAAGTTGGAGCGCTGTGAATTCAGGTTCAGCATTGGTCGCCGTGTCAGGTCGAACATTTCTGGCAAGGAGACGCGCAAGCGCCTTAATCGAGGCGCCGCGGTCCGTGCGGTACGGGCGGGTTTGAAGGGTCCTGTCGCCGCATGGCAACGTGCGAAGTGTACCACGTTCTTGCTTGCGAGCGCGTTAAATAATCAACTGCACGATGTGGGAAAAGGGTGTCATCGCCCATCTGCCGTTGGCATCCTTCGCAGTTCTGTAAATGATGAAATCCCGACCGATCGTGAACTTCCCGTGCATAGTGATCTCGTTACCAGTTGAGAGCACGGCGCGAAGTTCGTTTGCATGACGGTTTGCAATTTCGTCACTGATCAAATCGGCCAGGACCTGGTCTAAAATCGCCGGCTTTGAATCAGTCATTGGAAACTCCGAACTGTTGTGCAGATCTGCACTCTAACCGTTCACCCAGCGATTTCCAGACGTCGACCTGGAGCAGCCCGGCAGCTTGCCAGCGTCGGTCTTGACGGCTTCGACGTTCGTACCCGTTCCACTGCCGGCGGGCCCGTCGGCGGCGCCGGTAACATCATCAACCGGATTGGCATCGGAGGCTAAGACATGACGAAGTTTGCGACACATGACCTGATCGGCCTTCCGACCGCGTTCTACAGTGACGATGTCACAGCCGTACCCGCCCGGTCTGGTCACGCGACGACGTCAGGAACGTCCTTCTCGACGAAGACGGCATAAGCATCATTGGGGCTTATGGCGAAGATATAGGCTGGCGAGCGCGAGCAGCCGAGCGTCGCAGAAATTATTGCTGAGCTGCCCGGCGTTTGTTTGGCCTAGCTGACACCTTGGAGAAGGGACCCCTAAGGACCGAAGCTTTGAAACATCGCAGGTCACCGCGCGTTTACCACCAGATGGTGAATCGAGGTGTCAAATGTCTATCCACATGAGAGATATCGGCGAGGCAGTCTTTGAATTGTTCCATTGGCTTCCTGTCGAAGACGAGCCAGACCTAACCGACGATCAGCGTTTGCTCGTTGAGGCTTACCGATCCGGTCAGGTCCCGGAGGCCGCTTGGCAGGAGCACTTGGATCACGATCCAGTGCTCGCACAATTCTGGCGCATAAATCCGAGGCATTGAAAGGTCGGGTTTGCCTGCAGAGACGCATAAAATGCCAGCGTCTGTGAATTCGAACGCTCAGACGGCCCCCTTCTCCTATTTGTAGGTCGGTCATTGGCCAGGAGAACGGTTGACTATGTTCGCTCGCACGACTTCCCCTTTCTCTTTGTTGAAAGGCATGGCCGATCATCAGAAGGGGCCGTTTGCGTCTCAGAGCGCCCTCGGAATAATCTGTGTCGCGACCGCGACCAGTAGACCCGCCAACGCCACTGCGGCTCCATATCTCGCCACTTTCATCAGGCGCCAGCGCGCGCCATCCCAATCATAGCCCATGTGCCCGTTCCAACGGTTTCATGCTGTTGTGAAGCATCTCTGGTTATCGGCCGCAGCTGAGGAGCTGGACGGCATCCGTTTCAAGTTCAACGCAGACGGTTTCGAATTCTAATAGCAGGCTTGGTTCTGCCGCGGTGCAACGGCGAAGTTCATCGCGCATCGCGACGGCCATACCGTAAGCTTCGCATAGCAACGCAAATGCCGGCCAGGAGTGGTCGGCTATTTGTTCGCGATGGGCTGGAAACTTCATCTGTAACAACGCTCTGCCGAAACGCTCGCTGTCCATGGCAGGTTTCTCCCAGTCACCTTCATTTGTGTGGGTATTTCAGATAGTACTAAAAAAGAAAAAGATAAAGCAAAGATGAACCGACGCATCAACGCGGCGGGCCTTGCGCTTCCGTGGCTTCATGCCTGTAGGGGAATCGAATGAGGGATCAATTATGCGCCAGACTATTGCCACGCTCGTCCTGCTCGGCTCTGCAGCACACGCTCAGGCGTTCTGCGGTGAGGGCTTTGGATACGCCTTTCGACAGCAAGTTCAACAATCGGCTGGAGTATCTCGTGTGCCTGCACAACGAACAGAACGACGCGATTATCAGCACGCCAACATAATCAACTCCTTCAACACCAAAATCGACGACCTTGAGCGGAAGCTGCGCGAGACAGAGAGCGCCCTTCAGGACCGCGAGATGGAAATCCTCAAGCTGACCAGTGAGATCAGTAGCGTCAGGAGTGATGTCGACGATGTCGAGAGCAAACGCCAGTCGCTCGACAGCCGCGTCTCGGCCCTCGAATAAACGCGTTGGTGTCGCAACGAGGAGTGGGGATCCCAGAGCGCTGCTTTGCTTGGGGCTGGGGCGTCGCTCTGGGATCACTAGCGCCAATGGTGCGGTTGGCGCTCAACCAGCAATGGCAGGACCATCTAGATTCGGCAATGCAACTAGGACCTTTGTCTGCGCGGACCGGACTTAAGTCCTAGGTTGTGCTCTCCGCCGACCGCATGCATGCTAGGATGGGTTCCTTTAGGGCGACGTCTTCAATCGTTCGAAACCAACAGAACGAAAGTGGTCATTGATCTTCTCCTCTTCGCGGCTCTCGGTACTTCCCTTCCGGTAGGGTTCGTCGAGGACTTGTTGCCAGGTTGGTGCTAGAAAGGGGTCGTTCTGCTAGCGGTTCAGGACCGGTCATGGAGAATGTCGCAACTATCGGACCAGACATTGCCAAGAATGTCTTTCAGGTTCACTGGGGCTGACGCGGATGGTGAACCGTTATCCAATCGCACGCTTCGCCGGGCCGAGGTGTTGGCCTTCTTCAAAAGCCTTCCACCATGTCTTGTTGGCATGGAAGCCTGCGGTACAGAGCTGGCTCGGTATGCCGGCTTGCTAGCGCATGTCGCGTATCGTCGCGACCGCGCGTTCCAGCATGCGCCGCTTCTCAAATGTAGTGAGATGCTGCGACTGGTTCGCGGCCCAAACGAGTTCGGCGATGAAGGCGGTGGTGCGGGACATGCGCGCATCTCAGGTATATCAACAGTTTCGCTCATGCTTTGACCGCACGGCGCGGGCCTCACACGGCAACAGGAACTTGCCGCGCCAGATGCCGACACCTCGAGCCTGCGCCTCTTTCTGCGCAATTGCGTAGGCGCCTTTGCTATACCGCTCCCAATCTACAGCATTACCGCTCTGGACAAGCCAGCGGTTGGCGTCACGCCCGTCGGCGCGAAAGCACACGCTTACGAGGCGGTTGTATCGATCATGCTCCACGAACTCGCAGCGGGTTGGCCGAGAGGCTGCGAGAAATTGATCGAGTGCAGCCGCTGCGGCCTTGCCACACCGGTACGTGGCGCCATCGCCGTCCTCGCACTTTTGCCAGCTTTCAGGCGCATCGACGCCGTGCAGCCTGACACGCTTACCGGCGATCTCGATTGTGTCTCCATCGATCACTGATGCGCGCCCGATAAGCAGTTCCGCGGCGACGGTTGGATGGCAGCACACCAAAGCGGCCAAAAAGCCGACAATCCATTTCTTCAGAATAGTAGTGCCTCCTGCGTGTTGGCGGGCGCTTGCATGTCTGCCACCTGTACGATCTTCAGCATTTCGTCGGGCAAGGGGCGCTGAAGGGCGCGCGCTTCTTCCCACGGAGCCGCAAGCCATGTCGCGACCTCGTTCTTCGTCGTCAGAAGCACCGGCATCGCCTTTTGATGGATTGGCGCAACGACACCATTCGGTTCCGTCGTCAGGAAGGCGTACAGGTCCAGCGTGACGAGCCCTTCCTTGATCTTACGAACGCTGGTCCAATCCTTCACCCAAATGCCGGCGAAGAACATCAAGGGATCGTCCGCAGTGCTTGCGAACCACGCGTTTGGAGTGCGGCCGCCCTCGACCTTGCTTGCCGGGTCCGGTTCGGCAAAGCGGGTTACGGGGACGACGCAGCGGTTTTCGACTCCCAGCCAACGCTTCCAGTGCTTGCTGGATGTGTTACGAACGTTGGTGGTCCCGCCATCGGGCTCCATCTTCACCAGTTCCTCGAAGTCGACCTCTTTCCCCTTGGCGCGGAGCTTGTCGGCGCGCTTCTTGGCGCCCTCGAAAAGCGCCTGGCTTGAGGACGGCATACCCCAGCGCACCATCGCCAGTTCGCGACGATCCTCGTTGTTGCGAATGATCGGCGCGAAGCGATCGGGGTAGATGTCAACAGACGGCTCGAGGTTGCCGACTAGGTCATGCGTGATCGAAACGAAATCGCGGATCGCCTGCTGGTTCGTGGTCAAGTTGTAGAGATTGCACATCGTTCTTGCCCCTCAGAAAACGTCGTCTTTCCACACTGGCTTGCGAACCGTCATGATCCTGACCAGCTTCCTGATGCGGAGCTTCCCAGTGTCAGCGGCCCATGGCAACTCGAAAACTGCCCGCAGATAATCCTTGTGATTGCATTTCTCACACCGGAAGTGGTGAGCAATTTCGTCGATCGGGACGTCACCGCAAAGCTGCAGGAGGTCACGACAGCGATAGCGATGCGTGATGCGGCAATACATGCAGTCGATCTTGACAATCTGGCCGGTTTCCTCGGCCTTTGTCAGGGTATGCATGCGCTGGCGACGGGTTAGGCCATTCTGTTCCGGCATGGGGTCAGCCTGAAGCGCTAGCGCCCTCTACAACTGCGGCAGCCGGCTGGCGGCACGGGCGCCATCCCCGCGTAAAACCCAAGCTCATCGAAATTTCGGCGAGCGCGAGTTGTTCGCGTAAATGTCTGCAGTCGGCGAGCAAGGTCCGGATGGTGGCCTCGGCGTCGCCATTATGCCATGCAAGGGCCGAGGCGAGTTCGTCAGGCGTCTGATCGACATCGTCGGTCTGGGTGGTTTGGTGAGCGGCGGACATGGTTTCTCCTTGTCCGGGGTGCCTTCCCGGAGCGTTTGTCTTGTAGGTTTTAGGTTGGCGGCCGCATCGCCGGTGAAATTAGAACTTCTTGGCCGGTGGCTATTCGATCCGGTGTTCGAAGTAATACCGATTGGGCGCTACACTGCCGTGGGCATAGCCGAACGCGCGCCACTTCGTGCAGTCAGGATGCTCGCAAGGTGCTCGACCAGGCCGCTTTCCGCTCTCTTGGTGGCGCCGATTTCGTCACTCATGCTGCTTCCTTCCCGCCTCGATGTTCCTAATATGTTCTCGTGATCGCAAGAGTCAATGTCCTAACTTAGGGCGGTTGCTTTTTGATCGATGGCTAATATATTATACAACTCTAACTTTAGGAATTTGATGGCACGGGGGAGACATGCGCCATCAGCATTGCAGTGTTCCACAGCGACGGAGATCACTGCTACGAGATGCGCCAGCCCTGCTTGTCCTTGTAGGCGCCACAGGCATCGCAGGCGTGACTTCGATCGAGGAGTGGATTTCAGACCCATCGAAGCTCCTTTCGACGGTCGATCCTGGTTGCACTATCAAAGGCAATGTCAGTATCAATACCGGCGAGCGGATCTATCACGTGCCAGGTCAGACGTTTTATTCAAAGACCGTGATCAATTCGCGTTACGGAGAACGGTGGTTCTGCAGTGAGGCCGAAGCGCGGGCCGCTGGATGGCGAAAAGCACGGCGTTAGCCCTGAGGTGTCACCACGCGTTGAGAGATCAACGACACGCCTTTGGCAGTTTCCAGGGCATGAACCATCTCACGGCTACAGAGCTACAAGTGCAGCAAGGAAGGCCGCAGCTCGGCGTAAATACCGCCAAGCGGACTTGTGGGAGAGGGCCTGGGCTCCGGCGTGGAGCACAACGCTGTCCGACTGCACCCGATCGGCAGGGCGACATCAATTTTATCGCAGGATGCCGGCTTCTTTCGCGGCAGCTTCGAACGCGGCCCTGGCTTCCGCGCTAGGGACTATTCCCTTGGCCGCATCCAGGCAGGCCTTCCGAGCTGTTGCGTAATTCGCGCTCTTCGTCTCGGGCCAGGATTTCATCAGGAATGCGACCGCCTCTCGGGCGCTCCTGATGACGTGAAAACGATCATCTATTTTCAACTCAACGTTTTCATCCCAGATGGTGATCATGGCGTCCTCCGTTGGGCAGGCTTCCCATAAACGTATATTAGGGAGATCTGTTCCAAGAGCGCGATCCTGCCAAAATTTTGGGTGGCAGCATGAGGCTGTTTCCGGCCGATCCGCCCTGGCGCTGCCGACGGTTGAGCGCGAGCGTCTGCTCGGTGGCAACTGGAAGATCCGGCCGGCGGCTGGCCTCTTGTTCCGCCGCGGATGGTGCGAGGTCGTCGATGCAATTCCCGCCGGCGCGCGCTGGATGCGCGGCTGGGACTGGGGTGCAACGCCAAAGACTGAGAGCAACGATCCGGACTGGACGGCCGGTACCAAGCTCGGAAAGCTGCCGGACGGTCGATACATCGCCGCCCAACATTGCCGCGATCGCTTGTCGCCCTCTGGCGTAGAGCGGCTGATCAAGAACACCGCCGAAGCCGGCGGTAAGGATGTGCAATCGCTGCCTCAAGATTCGGGGCACGCGGGCAAATCGCAGGTCACCAACCTGACGGAGGTGCTTGCGGGCTTCACCGTCTTGCGGCCGCAGCCGCCGCAAAGTCAAGTCAGGAGCGATGAACCCGAGCGGCTCATCAAGAGACCGAGAATATCACCATGAAAAGTGCGGCCCAGAGTAAGGCCGACAACTCGGCCGCCAACAGAAATCCAAACGTGGTGTCGCTCATGCAATCCTCCGTAGGCAACCTCCATTGCCGGGAGGAACTATAGGGGACGGACGACGGTTCCGCTACTCACTAAGACGCAAGCAGCGAGTAAATCAGAACGCCGACAGAACCCCAGAATCCAACCATTACCAGCGCCATCGCGGCAACCAGAACCTTTGTCACTACAAAAACTCCACGACTGTTGTGCGGTCCAGAACCTAGCCCAGCGCTGAAATTTTAGTATCGGACCATGGTCTGATCTCGCTGATTTCGTTGACGGTGTATCGAACCGCCACCTTACGATCAAAGTGGTCTCTACAGTTTCATTTCTTTTCGCTCCGCGAACCATGGCATCAAACGCCTCGTGGTCAGCAAGGTCATGCGCGCCTCCCGCGAAGGAAAACGGCTCTACCGAAGCCCGTGTGAGAGGCTCGGAAAAGGCGGAGGCAGGGCTTTGCTAAGCGCCTGAAACGTAGAACCCCGCATCTTTGTCGGAAGGCTTCCCGTAGATCGGTTGGCGAACGGACGGCTCAGATCTGCTTGAGAGACCCGAGCTGTCTGTTTCATATCTGCGGCTTTGCGCTGCTAGCGAAGCCACTCGTTCCAGCGTTGCAGCAGTTGCGCCGCATTGGCGTTGATCCACTCTGAATCGGGGACAACCATATAATCCCGGACCTCGTCTGCATGCGGCATCGTCTTGCGCACGACTTCCGACATCAAGGCGATCGCCTCGGTGCTTGGCGGCGTACACGACAGCACTTCGCAAGCCTTTGCCTGCGCCTCCGGCGAATTCAGCCAAAAAGCCATCAGCTTCAGCGCGTTCTCACGGTTGCGAGCACCTCTGACGAGCGCAATTCGGTCTCCAACCAAAAACGATGCCTTGTAGGACCAGGCGATCGGCAACCCTTCGTTCTGCATCGCCTTTGCCCGCGTCAGCCATATCTGTCCAACTGAATAGTCGCCATTGCGAAAACCTTGCACACTCTGGTCGCCGGTCTTCCACCACACCGAAACCGAGGGCCGGATCTCGTCGAGTTTTTTTAACGCCCGTTCGACGTCAAGCGGAAACAGCTCCTCACGGCTGACACCATCGGCAAGCAATGCCGCTGCCATCACACGCCACGGATCATCGAAGTTCGGAAAAGCACGCTCGCCCGGAAAGGTCTTGCTGTCCCACATATCGGCCCAGGTCTGCGGCATTGGTTCTCCGTCGCCAGTTCGATAGGCGAGCAACGTGGCTGTCGATTGCAAAAGTGCACCGCCGGCCGCACAGGCGTTTGCACCGAGATCCTTTCTTCCGGCGAACTGTTTGCAGAAATCCGTCAGGTCTTCGGTGACCGCCTTATGTGCCTTGGATGCCGCCTGGATTTCACCATCGAGATAAAGATCCCAGGTGACATTTCCAGTCTTCACCATTGCCGCGACCTTGGCGCGCATTTCCGCGTTTGTCGCAACGACAGTTACAACCTTTATCCCGGTCGCCTTCGTGAAGGGATCGAACCAGGCCTCCTTCAGCGCGCGGTCATAGGCACCGCCCGTCGAAGCGATGACCACTTGCTCAGCAGCTGCAAGCGATACGGAGGACCAGGTTATCAGAGGCAAAACGCCTGCAAGCACTATCCGGTGTATTCTAGTCCAACGCAGCGGAATCGAAATCATGGCTGTTTCCTTTGTAGGGTTGGCAGGGAAATGGAAAGCGTCGCTGTGATCAGTTTCGCTTTTGGGCATTGGCCAAATGAATGGCGCCCATCAACATGAGGGAAATGGCCACCAGCACGGTCGAGACCGCTGCGATGACCGGCGTGAGGTTGAAGTCGATATCTTCGAACATCTTGCGTCCGATCGACTTGCCGCCAATATCCGAGATGAAGAACGCGACCGTCGCTTCATCGAACGAAGCCAGAAAAGCGAACACGGCCCCTGCCGCCAAACCCGGTGCAATATTGGGCAGGACCACAAGGACGAAGGCCTCAAGCCTGTTGGCCCCACAGTTCAATGCTGCCAGTTCCAGCGCGGGGTCGAAACGCTGCAGCGCCGCCGTCACCGTGATCATCACGTAAGGTGTGGCAAGGACGGTATGGGCAATGAGAAAGCCGAAGAAGTTGCCCGTAAGCTGCAGCGGCGAGAACACCAGATAAAGTGCGACCCCAAGCACAATGTGCGGCACGATCATCGGCCCAAGCGCGAGAGCCTGAAGCGCCGATCTGAAGGGGAGATGCCCTCTCACGATCGCCAGCGCGGCCATCGTGCCAGTAATCGTGGCTGTCGCAGTCGTAGCAAGCGCGATCTTGAGGCTGAACCAGGTTGCCGCCATCCAGTCCGGGTCACTGAAATAGGCACGGTACCATTTGAGGCTCAACCCGCTCGGCGGAAACTCAATATAGTCCATTTCGCTGAGTGACATGGGGATGACGATGAGCGTTGGCAGCAGCAAGAAGAAGAGGACGCAACCGATCACGACAGCCAGAGTGATCATGCCGACGGTCTTGGCAAAGACGTGGAAGGCTGACGCGGCGTAATGGTCGCGAACCAGGGACAGACGATTTGGCGAACGTGCGAGATCAATGGACACTGTGCAATCCCTTGCTGAGCGAGAGCGTCTTTCGAAACAGGAAGACGAAGATGAGCGTCACGGTTAAAAGCACCGTCGAAAGCGCTGCGGCGAACGGCCAGTCGAGCAGAACAGTCGTCTGCTGTCCGATCAACGTTGCCATCAGCATAGATCCTGGGCCGCCGACCAACGCCGGCGTGATGTAAAAGCCCAGGGCAAGGACAAAGCACAGGACGCTGCCCGCAAAGACACCCGGCAGGCTGAGCGGCAAGGTGACACTGATGAATGCGCGAAACGCTCCAGCACCAAGATTGCGCGCTGCCCTGACATAGTCGGGCGGCAAGGTCCGCAATGTCGAATAGATTGGCAGGATCATGAACGGCATCAACACATGCGTCATCGCCACAATGACCGCGCCCTGCGTGTAGATCAGCTTCAGCGGTCCGTCGGTGATACCGACATCCGCCAAAAGTGTATTCACGATGCCATTGCGCTGGAGAAGAACCACCCACGCGTAGGACCTGACCAGAACCGATGTCCACAAGGGTATGAAGACGCAGGCCGCAACCACCATGGCAACGCCATGTCGCAACCGCGCCATCAGATAGGCGACGGGAAAGCCGAGAAGCAGGCTTGCAATCGTCACAACGAATGCAACCTTCACCGTGCTCGCCAACACGCCGAGATAGAGCGGCTCGGCAACAAGACGCCGATAGTGATCAAGGCTTCCGCCCTCAAAACTCAGCGCAACCAGCCGGATGACGGGATAGACGAACCCGAGGACCAGTGCGGCGACAAGTGGCGTCACCAAGCAGACCGAAACGCTACGCGAATAAAACCGTGCGGATGCCTCAGTCGATCGTGGCTGGCGTGCGGACATGGCCTGCGAAACGTCGGAAAGGCCGCTCATGCCGCATGCCTTTCCGTTTCTGGAAACAAGTGAATGGCTCCATCATCGAGCAGAAGGTCAACCTGATCCCGCTCGTGAAATGGCAATCCTCCATCGGCCGGCAGCTGTATCTGCAACACAACGTCCGGGCGGCTTTCCAGCCGTACCATGACAATATGGACAGAGCCCACAAAGACACAGGTCTCCACGACAGCCGCAAGGCAGCCCGCACCACCTTCACCACACCTGGCAACCCGAACCCTCTCCGGGCGTATTGCAAGCTTTACTGTTTGCCCGGCCGATGGGCCGACATTTCGCAGACCTTGTGAACGAATGGAAAGAACAGTGTCGTCGGAAAGACGCACCACGGCCGTGCCACCTGCGTTCTCGAGGCAACTGCCTTCGATGAAGTTCATTCGACCGATAAAATCGGCAACAAATGCGGAATTCGGGTGCCGATAGAGTTCTGTGGGAGGACCGAATTGCATCAACTCGCCGCCGGCCATAACCGCAACGCGGTCTGACATGGTCAGGGCCTCGTCCTGATCATGCGTCACATAGACGACCGTAGCGCCCAGCCGCTCTTGCAGGCGCTTGATTTCGAACTGCATCGCCTCTCGCAGCTTCTTGTCCAGCGCACCCAATGGTTCATCCATCAACAGAACAGGCGGCTCGAATGCCAGCGCTCGGGCTAATGCAACGCGCTGCTGTTGGCCGCCGGACAATTGTTGGGGGTAGCGCTGCCCATAACTTGAGAGCTGCACGAGTTCGAGCATCTCCTCGACCTGTGTGGCAATCCGCGTCCTGTTCGCTCGGCCCCGCATGCGCAACGGAAATGCGATGTTTTGATGCACCGTCAGATGCGGAAAAAGAGCGTACTTTTGAAACACCATGCCGATGCCACGCCGGTTGGGAGCAACATGCGTTACATCTCGTCCTCCAATGACGATCTTGCCGGCGCTCGGTCCCTCAAATCCCGCGATCATGTTCAGCGCGGTTGTCTTTCCGGAACCGGAAGGACCGACAAGCGAAACAAACTCACCGGCACTGATTTCAAGCGACAGGCTCGTGACGGCCCTAACACTGCCAAAATGCTTTTCGAGCCCAACAAGCGATAAATATTGACCAATCAATTCTGACTTTCCTTTCAACTGTTCCGGTGACGCTCTGTGGCGTCTAACCTCTGAAGGGCCCGTTTGACGGCCCCGTACCAACAATCCCATCGGGCGACCCGCAGGCGCAGCCAGGGCAAATCAACGGCGATGAAAAAATCCGCGCCAACCTGGCAGGCGGCACCCGTGACGATAATCAAGAAAGCTGCTAGGACTCGTTGATGCGACAAAAGCTTTGCAGAACTTTCATATTTCATTTTTGTTGCATCAAAAATTTGCATTGTCAACTAAGTGAGAGGTTTGAATGGCGGTCCATGTAAGCGAGTTGGCCAATATTGATCGTGCGGCGGAGAACCTTGGCGATGCGGCGTATCGCCAGATGAAGGAGCGGATTATCCGTGGCGTCTACCGTCCGGGGCATAAGTTGACGGTGAGGGCGGTTGCCCAGGACTTGGACGTAAGCACTACTCCTGCGCGTGATGCCATCAATCGGCTCGCAAGCGAAGCGGCGCTCGTCTATGCCGGCCCAAAGACGGTCGTCGTGCCTGTCCTTGATGCAAAAGCCCTGCAGGAGATCACGCTTATTCGGTTGGCGCTCGAGGGGTTGGCTGCGCAGCAGGCCGCCGAACATGTTGTCCCGCAGGACGTGGAGGCCCTTAGGTCTCTGCAAAAACGAATTAATTCAGCGCTTGACGCCGGGCGGTACGCAGATGCCCTGTGGCACAACAAGGAGTTCCATTTTGGGATCTTCCGGCTGGCAAAATTGCCGCACCTTGTTTCGATGATCGAAACCCTTTGGTTGCGGATCGGCCCCTCCCTGCACGATCTCTATCCAGAATTTGCAAAGGAGCGGTTTGGTGTTCACAACCACGAGGTTGCGATGGAGGCGCTCGAGGAGCGCGATGGGGCAGCCGTCCGGGCTGCAATGGAGAATGATATTCGCGACGGCTATCGGCGTCTGAGGCGAGCCTGTCGCGAAAGGGCGATTGGCTCCGCGCAATAGAGAATTTGTTGCATGGACTTGACTGTTGGGTTTTTTGTTGCAACAAAAGTGTAAAGCTCGTACAAACGACGAGCCGAATTTGTTGTTCAGAAAGCCCAAGCCATGTCAGTTCAAGGAATTCATGCCGCGCAGGCCTCGCCTGCACGGACTAAATCGACACGTCTTTTCCGTCGCGCAGTGCCGGTTTTTCCCGGTGGTGTGACCCGCGCCACGGTAGAGAAAGATCCTATCCCGTTTTACGTCGCGTACGGGGAGGGCGCCTATCTGGTTGACGTCGATGGCAATCGTCTCCTCGACCTCAACAATAACTTTACGACCCTTATTCATGGACACGGCTTCGAGCCGGTCCGTCAGGCTGCAAGCGATCTTATGCGGACGGGAACGTGCTTTGCCAACCCGACGCAACACGAGATCGGGCTTGCCGAGTTGCTTGTTGATCGTATCCCGGCCATCGAACAAGTGCGCTTCGTCAACAGCGGCACCGAAGCGGTGATGTTCGCAATCAAAGCCGCGCGCGCATTCACGGGCCGGCCTGGAATTGTCAGGGTCGAAGGGGCCTATCACGGCGCTTATGATTGGGCCGAGGCCGGGCAGGCGTTGGCGTCAAACCCAGACGATCGGGCAGCCATCCCACGGGCAATACCTGCCTACCATGGCACTCCTGTCAGTGTCGCCGATGACGTCCATCTCATTCGCTTCAACCACGTGGACGGACTTGAGCAACGCCTACACGCCTTGCGTGACCGTGTCGCCTGCGTGTTGATCGATCCGATGCCCAGCCGCGCCGGTCTTCTTCATCCCAATGCCACCTTCATCGAGGCACTGAGCTCGGCTGCACGCAAGCATGGCATTCTCATCATCGCCGATGAGGTTCTCAATCTCAGGCAGGGCTACGCAGGAGCCTCGCCGCGATACGGGCTCACCCCCGATCTCGTCACTGCCGGCAAAATCATCGGTGGTGGGTTCCCGATCGGTGCGATCGGTGGACGTGAAGAGATCATGCGGGTTTTCGGTACGCAGGTGAACAAGCCTCTGCTGCTGCAGGGCGGCACATTTTCCGCCAATCCCGTCTCCATGGTCGCCGGTCGCGTCGCAATGGAAGCAATGACACATGATAGCTTCAATCACCTGGAGGCGCTTGGAGAACGGCTGCGTGACGGCCTTCGAAGCAGCATCAGCCGCGTTGACGCGCCATTCTCTGTCACCGGCGCAGCTTCGCTGTTTCGAATACACCCCAAAACCAATGCACCAACCGAGTTTCGAGAAGCTTTGCTGAGCGATGCGGAAGGCCTCGTGATGAGGGGGCTTGCACGGCATTTCCTTCAACGCGGCATCCTCCTTCCCCATGGCGCCGCAGCCAGCCTTTCGACACCAATGACCAACAGCGACATCGACCTCATCCTCGCTGCCTTCGATGATTTCCTGAGTGTTCACGCCGCCAACGAGAGGGCGCAATCATGACCAATGCCGCAACTGAAACTGTCGCCGAGCGCATTGCCCGCATCCTTTGCCGCCACCAGGTGGAAGTCATCTTCGCCCAGAGCCTTCCCTCGGCAGTTATTCTCGCAGCGGAGGCGGCCGGCATCAAACAGATCGCCTATAGGCAAGAAAACATGGGCGGGGCGATGGCCGACGGATATGCCCGCATATCAGGCAAAGTCGCTGTGGTTGCTGCCCAGAACGGTCCTGCCGCGACACTTCTTGTCCCGCCTCTTGCGGAAGCCTTAAAGGCGAGTGTTCCGATCGTTGCGCTCGTTCAGGATGTCGAACGCGACCAGGCGGACAGAAACGCATTCCAGGATTTCGACCAGATCGCGCTCTTTCAATCCTGCGCCAAATGGGTCCGGCGCGTTCAAGTCCCAGACCGGATTGACGACTATATCGACGCCGCCTTTACCGCAGCTGCATCCGGCCGCCCGGGGCCAGCAGTCTTGCTCCTACCTGCCGATCTGTTGCGCGCGCCGGCTCAGCCGGCCACCCTTCCGAGATCAAAATGCCTCGGCCGATGGCCACTTGATCGCACGCGTCCCTCTGAAGAAGCCCTCGATGAGGTGGCACGGCGAATTGCATCGGCGAAGGCTCCTATCATCGTTGCAGGTGGCGGCGTGCATGGCTCAGGCGCCGCAGAAGAGCTGACAGCCTTGCAGCATGAAGCAAGCCTGCCGGTGATAACCACTAATATGGGCAAGGGGGTGGTCGATGAGTTTCATCCCTTGTCAGCCGGTGTCCTTGGATCATTGACCGGCCCACGCTCGCTCGGACGTCACTCGCTGCCTTTGATTGAAGAAGCTGATCTTGTCCTTCTGGTCGGTACGCGAACCAATCAAAATGGAACGGACAACTGGCGCCAAATTCCAACCTCTGCGACAATCGTACATATCGATGTCGATCCGGCAGAGATCGGACGGAATTATGAGGCAATCCGCCTCGTTGGCGACGCCGCGGAAACACTTTCGGCCCTTCGGGAAGCACTTGGTCGCGTCGACCTTACGCGTCGCAATAGTGATCGTGCGCGATTGGAGGAGCGCATCAAAGGCTTCTGGACCGCGTTCGAACGTGATCGTTTAGACGTTTCAACCGCGACTTCCGGGCCCATCCGTCCGGAAAGAGTGATGGCCGAGCTTCAGTCCCTACTGACCGCTGACATGATGGTCGTCGCCGATGCCTCCTATTCCTCGATGTGGGTTGTCGGGCAGTTACGTGCACCAGGCGTCATGCGGTTTATCACGCCTCGCGGTCTCGCAGGACTTGGTTGGGGTGTGCCGCTCGCGATCGGCGCTAAGGCTGCCCGTCCACAAAGCCCTGTCGTTGCTCTCGTTGGCGATGGCGGCTTCGCCCATAGTTGGGCGGAGCTCGAAACCATGGTGCGCATGCAACTTCCCGTTCTCATCATCGTTTTGAACAACGGCATCCTTGGTTTCCAACGGGATGCGGAGACCGTGAAATTCGGCAGATACACCACGGCATGCCATTTCGCCGACGTCGACCATGTGCAGATCGCCAGGGCTTGCGGCTGCCCCGCGGTCCGCGTTGAAGATCCTTGTGATCTGGCCGATCTGCTCAAAAGCAGCATCAATGCTGAGGGACCAATGTTGATTGAGGTCATGACAGACCCGGAAGCACATCCTCCTCTTTCTCTCTTTGCCAATATGGATGCGGCAGCATGACAAATCGCCAAACGGAAAGGATCGCCGTGGTGACCGGCGGCACGACAGGTATTGGGCTGGCAACAGCCCAATACCTTCTCGCACGCGGCCACCGGGTTGCGATCTTCGGTCAAAACGAAGGGCATGTGCGAAACGCCAAAGACGATCTTACCCGTGAATTTGGTGCTGAGCGCCTGTTCGCGCGCACCGTTGATCTCGTGCAACCACCTCAGATCACCACATTCTTTCGTGAGCTCGAGCAAAGCTGGGGAAGTGCTGGTGTTCTCGTTTGCAATGCCGGGGTCTCGCCGAAGGGTGTCGACGGTCCGTCCCCCTTCGATGAGGTCGACCTTAAAGAGTGGAACTCAGTTCTTTCGGTCAATCTAACCGGTGCAATGTTGTGCTGCCAGGCGGTGTTGCCAGGCATGGTCCGGCATGGATTCGGACGCATCGTGTTCGTTGGTTCGATCGCCGGGCGAACGCTTCCCCGCATCGCCGGTAGCGCTTACGTAACCTCTAAGGCAGCAATGGCTGGTCTCGCGCGTTCGCTTGTCTGGCCTTATGGCGCTCACGGTGTCACAGCCAACGTCGTTGCTCCGGGCAGAATTGCGACCGCCATGGCCGGTGCTATCAGCGCGCCAACCAATCAGGCGGCTATTGCGCGCATTCCCGCTGGCCGAATGGGCGTCCCGAACGAAGTTGCCGCTGCCATAGGCTTTCTCGCCGGCGATGAAGCCGCCTTCGTCAACGGGGCAATCTTGGATGTCAATGGCGGCGAGTACGCGCCAGCGTGAGGCTGGGCGTTTTCCGCAAAGGGGGGACAGATGAACGGGCGAATAGTTATCCATACCGAAGACGCGGAGCTTTACCTGCTTCTTAAACACATCCTCACGCTTGAAGGTTTCTCGGCTGAAAACACCAACCGTTTGAGCGAGCTGCTAAGCCGCGTTCATCTTGCCCCACCGCTGGCGGTCATTGTCGACGGCTCTGATCCCGACATGAATGCATCTGCCGTCTGCGCCCGCATCAGGGCCAACACAAAGCCTGAGGCAAAGGTTGTGTCTCTCGTGAATACGGCGAACGGCGGCGACGGTCATCACCTGGCCGCGTCAACCGGGGACTGCATCATACACCGTCCGTTCAATCCAGAGCGGCTGCTTGCATTTCTGCGCGGTTTGCGCGCCGATGTGGCGGCGCGATCCAGCACGCAAACACCAACGATACTGCGTTACGCCGACATCGAAATGAACCTCAGTCGGCTTCGCGTCGAGCGAGACGGCCAACCGGTCCTTCTGTCGGCACTCCAGTTTCGTCTGTTGCTGTGCCTGATGCGGGCTCCCGACGTTGTCCATACGCGCGATGACCTAATTGCCGCTGCTTGGCCACCCGATGCAGAGGTCGAACCGCGAACCGTTGATATTCACATTGGACATATAAGACGAGCAATGAAGCGGGCGGGGGCTGATGTCATTCGAACCGTTCGCTCTGTCGGGTACGCGCTTTACCTGCCATCGCATTGACTGAGCGGATTTAATGGCTATGCCACACCTCTTCCTATTTGTGATCTTCGGCCGGCGAATCCAGGCGTGATTTCGGGACGAACCCCAACGTGAATCCAAAGAGCCGCCCGATCTTGGCAACCGTGTCGACAGTCGGATTTGCTTTCCCGGTTTCAATCTCAGCGACTTGTCTGCGAGTAATGCCTGTCAGTTCCGAAAATTGTTTTTGGTTCAAACCAAGTGCCCTTCGGATCTCAGAAACAGCCTGGGGAAGGCGCAGATCCCCAGCCGCCGCTCTTTCAGCCAGGCGCCGTCTCAATTCCCTCGTTTCTTCCTTGGTGGGTTTCTTCCATCGAGGCATATTCTCACACCCCCGGCGCTGAAGCGGCTGCGTCCAGCACCTTTCCAACAAGCTCGGCGCACCCTGACATGGCGAAATCCACGACTTCCGCAGGCACTCCCATTGCCAGCGATATTTTCGGTGCGTTGGCAAGCCGCTCTGCAAACGTCGCCATCTCCCCAAGAAGCGCGGCCGCTGCTCTCTCGTCCTCCATGAAAACTGCACCGCAGACCTGCCACCAATCAGGATCGCTGTCGCGGTGTGTGTGGCGCATCACTCCCCATCTCGTCGATCTGGCGATGCCTTCGATCGCAAGACGCATCGGTGCGAAATCGAACAGCGGCGCAAGCGTGATGCCTCCACCAGGAGTCTTGCGCAGAGCGGTGTTCCGTCCATGGTTGTCAGGATTGCCCATCGCTCTATTGGTGAGATCGCGTTTCGCGTATTCCACGATATCGATGAATGGTTGGTCCGAATGGCGCTTCAAGACATTCACATAGTCTTCGTGGTCGGCGTTGTGTCCGAACTGCGCGACGCCAATGCTAGAAACCATGCTTTCCTGGCCGAAGCGGCATAGCAGCCCTCCTTGGATCTCCCGATCAAAGCGCGGGATCATCAACACCCCTTGCTCATAGGCCGAGACTTCATGAACCCGCAGGCCGAGCTCTTTGGCAACGCGCGAATAGCCGGATTCCGCCTCCAGGATCAGCCGATCGCGTTCGTTGCTGCTCCTGAGTAGTTTTACGATTACGTGTCGGATGGCTTCATCGTCCTTCACAAACGCGTCTGGATAATAGAGACCATCGACCGCTTGTGTTAGAGCGACCTTCGGCCATTCGCCTTGCAGGCCGCTCGATCCTGAGGCGATCAGGCCGAACCGGTCGACGACTTCGATGAATTTTTCGCTGCGATTGAAGATGTCGTCTTCAGTGACCCCAGTGCGCGTCACGTTCTTAAGGCGTTCCCGTTCAGCCTCCGCTGCCTGCTTGATGCGGACATTGCCCACCGGGCTGCCCGCTGCTCTCAGAAGGAGTGGGAGGTCGGATTCACGGTCATCCACACGCAGCCCAAGATGCTCCGCGAGCTTACGTCGCGCGTGCCCCTGTGGCATGAGGTCTAGTAGGAAAGGAGGCCAAGTCGCCAGATATCGACTCTCAAGGTCTACAGGGAACCTGACAGACATGGCTCTGGCGTCGCCTACCTCACCGTTGGCACTATAATCTGCGGCGGCGAAATTTGCGAAATAGTCGATGTCATACTCAACGATCGACGGCCCCCGGTAACCAAGCTGGGCGTCGAGGATCTCAATTGTGCCGCATTCGCGCCAGTCGCCGCTCCAGAATGCTTCGACAGTCAAACGCATTTAATAATCCCCTTTAAGGGATACATTAATAAAGCTTTCGGTTTTTTCCAACCCATCAAAAGGGTCTGTTTTGGTCGAGTTTTACTACGGAGAAGGACTGAACACAGAATTCGACTGCGTCGAGCGTCGCTACGCTTCTATCCAGGATGCGCACCTTGCGTGGCGTCCCAGTGCACACCTTACGATCTCTCAGCGTTGAGAATACGCCAGACCAGAATTTGGAGTTATCGCCACGCACTTCAGTTCAGGCATCCAGGGCGCAATGAGCGGCGGTTGTCGCGGTCTGCGGCCATAGAGAGCAACTGCGGCGGCGACATCCTCCTCTGGCGCCAAGTCCCTCGCTCCTTGCGGGCACAGGGCGATTTTGACGCCACAATTATGCAGCTTCTCCCCATTGATCGTAGCAAGCGCAGCCGTTCATCGGCGGTTCAGGCCAACTAGTTCAGTGTGATAGCCAGTTAGGAGGAGTTTGCGATGAAAAAGCTCTTATCCGCCCTCGCAGCGATTGGCTTAGCTGCGTCTTTCGCCTTACCGCTAAGCGCCGCTCCGATTTTCGTGCCAAAACCCGAACAAGTACAGACCAGCACTGTCGAACAGGTCAGCCACTGGCGTCATCGTCAATGGCGCGCGGATCGTCGGTGGGATCGCCGCTGGGATAGGCGGCACGCTTGGCGTTCCTGCGGTTACTACGGCAGGTGCTACCCGCGCCATTACGGGTACTACGACGGCTACCGCGACCATTACCGCTACCAGCGTCGATCGGGCGTCACAATCTACTTTAATTTCTAGCGGGCTAGCGCGCACAGCACTGCGGCACGTCAATGCACCGACCCCGCGCGTCGTTGGGCGGCGCACATATCGCTCGCCTTGCTCGAGAAAAAAGCCGACGAAGTGAGAATCCTAGAACCGGTCGACAGACGCCCGATCCTCTTCTCATCGTCACCGTCGAACCAACCCTTTAAGTCTGTTGCAATCGGCATAGATCCTCCTGCAGGAGGATGCCGCGATGTCAGAAGAATGGCCGATGTATATTTTGCAGTGTGTTGTTGTGATCGGCCTCGTAGGAGCTCTGTTCATCAGGGCAGACTAAACCTCGATAAATACTGCTTCCTGCTTCGACATCTGCTCAGGTCCGCCATTTCGGCGTGCGCTTTGCGTTGTGTAGCAACTCGCGGGCAGTAGCAAAGTGACCGAATAGGTACCTAAGCCTCTTCTCCTCCTCGTAGCAGAGGCGGTGTTTTTTGCAGAAATCGGTCACTGACCAGACTTTCGTTGCTGCCTCAGCAGCAAGTTTCTCGGTTTCTATACGCTCCATGTCGACCTCCCGGCGATTTACATTCGACCACCCTACTAAAGTCTAATGTAGCGGGAAATAAACTAAGACATAGCCACTTTGGGCTATCCCAGTTGTGGCGGCGCGCCTCCTCTCGCAAAACGGCGATTGAGCGGCCGCTCTCCTGTTTACAGGATCGAGCGGCCGCCTTTGTTATTGCGCCGGTGTTGTCGTCGACGGCTGGGTGGTTGACGGTTGGGTAGTCGATGGCTCCGTCGACGGCGTCGTTGTCGATGGCTCGGTAGTGGACGGAGTTGTTGATGGTGCGGTCGTAGTCGGCTCCGTAGTGGATGGAGTCGTGGTGGACGGAGTAGTTGTAGACGGCGCTGTTGACGGTTCCGTAGTGGTTGCCGGCGGAGTTGCCGTTTCTGTCGCGGTGTCGTTCGTCCCTGGCATTAGGAACATCACCGCCAAGATGATGATCACAACAGCGACGACTAGGCCAATTACGGTATTCCGGTTCATGCAGACCCCTCCTAAGTGTGGCTTTCACTTAGGTACATGGAGCGCAGCTTGGGGTTTTCAATGTGGGAAGCCAATGCACGACAAGCTTGGGCGGCATTGGTCTAATAGCGGTGAAGGCAAAGGCTCTGCCTCCCTTCACCTTCCAGCAAACACTTTCCACTCACACTAAGTCGTCTTGCGATCTTTCAGCGTTGAAAATACTCCAAACCAGAATTTGTAGTCATCACTACGCGCCTCAGTCCAGGCGTCCAGTGCGCAATAAGCGGCGGCTGTCGCGGCCTGCGGTCCATAAAGATCGATTGCGGCGGTGACCGCCTCCTCGGCTCTGAAATTTTTCCAGATGCCGTCCTTACCGGCCGTATCGCTGATGCCGGACGATTTAACGAGAATTTTGGACAAGCTCAATCTCCCTGCTGTCCGGCAGGTGATGTTGATGTTGCCGGACGTTGGAACTCCGTATCCGTGAGCCACAGAAGCCGCTTGGCGGTTCTTATCGTGTCGTCCCTGGCAACATTATTCGACAACGAACGCTTGTCCTCGTCGACTATCGATAGCCCTAAGATAGCGGCAAAGCTCAGGCTTTGGCAATCTTTTGTTGCATCAATGATTGCGAACATTATTGCAAAATCCAAACATATAGCGAAATACACAGTACAATTTGAGGGGTGCAGCGAGTTGGTGGGTTCTGATAGTAAGTTAGTTTGTGACATCAAAATCATGAGGCAACGATGAAACGCCAGCGAAGAACAGCCGCGGAGGCTGCGCAATGAAACCTCTGATCCTTATCTGCCCGCGCAACGTGGACATCTACCTCCTGCTCACGCACATCCTGAACGTCGATGGCTTCCGAACCGTGCTGGCCAGTGAAGAAGAGGTCGTCGAGAAAGCAGCGGCGATGAAGCCGGAGGTGATTATCCTGGATACAGGCACAGACGCGGCATCGACTTTAAGGACAGCCGCGGCGATCAGATCCAACGAGATCACTGCCGCAATCCCAACGATCGCCCTCGTTGCAGCCGGCGAGGAGCGGCATTATCTGGATCTATTGAAGGCCGGCGTAGATGAAAACTTCGTTCGGCCCGTGTTGCCCATTAGGCTATTGAATTATCTTCATTCTCTTTCAAAACTCGCCGCACGGCAGGCGGCAACAGAACCGCCGTTGACGAACACGCTGGCGGATACATTGGCGTTTGGAGGATTGAAAATTCGGGTGGGGCGGCGGCTGGTGATATATGAAGGGCGCGAGCTGCAACTCGGACCAATCGAGTTCAAGTTGTTGAGCCGGCTTCTCGAGGCTCCCGGCAACGTCTTCTCCCGCCAACAATTGATCGAGGTCGCCTGGCCGCCAAACCTCTATGTTCAGTCGCGCACCGTCGATGTGCACATCGGCCACCTGCGTCGTTCGCTGCGACGCCTGACCGGCGGCAATCTCATCCGCACAGTCAGGGCGTCAGGCTACGTCGTGGAACTTAAGCCGTCTATAGGAGAAGGTTGATTTAGTAATACTGAATGTCTTGAATTTAGTATCTTATAAATCAGTAAAATGTGAGTTATTGTTTAAGCTACTGTTTTTGTATTTTGCAGAAGATTCAAAAATATTTGCACAATGCTTCGTTGAATAGGATCGTTACAACAGCCAGTCTCCACTCAATTCATGTTCTGGAGGCACGAAATGTCGATAACCACTAAAACCGGTCCGAACGGCGTAAGTAGGAGCCTTCGCCGGAATACCGATAGTCTCATCCGCCATTCGCGAAGCCACTTCGATGCTGCGCATTTCCATGGGCTCATGGCCCTCTATGCGCGCCCTTCAGTCGGTCGAGCTGTCGTTCTACCGCATGAAGGCGAGCGCCGTGTCGTTGATTTCGTGCGCTGCTCCTATCTAGGGCTCGATAATCATCCGAAGATTATCGATGGCGCAATCGAAGCGCTGATCAATTATGGAGCCTTGCATTGGTCTTGCGCGCGAACCCGCCTCAATTTCGCGATCATCGGCGAACTCGAGTTGGCCCTGTCAGAGTTGTTCGATGCGCACGTGATTGCGTTCAGCACTGTGCTGGCCGCAAACATGAGTGCACTTCCGTTGATCGCTTCCGGTCACCTGACAGGTGGCGCCAAGCCCGTGATGGTTTTTGACCGCCTCGCCCATGCGACGCTTGCCTATCACAAGGGAACGCTCGCTGGTGAAACCAAGGTCGAAACGATTGAGCACAATGACATCGAAGCGCTCGAGGCACTTTGTAAAAAAAATCCTGCAGTTGCCTACATTTGCGACGGCGTCTATTCCATGGGAGGTTGTGTCAAGCTCGAACAACTGCGCCAGTTGCAAGACCGTTACGGCTTGTTCCTCTATGTCGACGACGCCCACGGCATCTCCATCTTCGGAGGCAACGGCGAAGGCTTTGCCCGGTCACAGATTGACGGGTCGCTCGGTGACCGCACGATTATTGCAGCATCTCTGGGCAAGGGTTTTGGCGCCTCAGGCGGGTTGCTGATGCTCGGCAACGACCACCAGGAGCAGCTCTTTCGACGGTTCGGGGTTGCTCATGCATTTTCTGCATCTTTGAATGTAGCGGCGATCGGCGCTGCACTCGCATCCCAAGCCTTGCACCGCACGCCGGAACTCCAAAATCTGCAGCTTGAGCTGCAGTCACGCATTGCTCTGTTTGACTGCCTCGTTCCAACCCAGCAGCGCGGTTCCTCTCTGCCGATACGAACAGTCGAGATCGGTGACGAATTAAGAGCAATCGCGGCGGCGAGAACTTTGCTGAATAGAGGATTCTACACATCGGCAATTTTCTTTCCGACCGTTCAAAAAGGCCGCGCCGGATTGCGCATATGTCCGACAGCGGGACACAGCGAGGGCGATATCAAGGCAATCGGCGAAGCGATCGTTGCCGTCCTCGAAGAGTTCGAGCAAGCGGGGGTGGGCTCAAATGCTGACTTCCAACGCTAAATTCGGCTTACCCACGACCGCCAGTGAGCTGTGCATTGAGGTTCCAGGCGCCGCATATGTCGTCAGACGCCTGGCAGAACGTCCCGCACTTGGCCAACTGCTCCAGACGGACGACGGCGACCTCATTAAATTTGTCGCTGGCGGGAAGATCACAATGTGGGCGCGCGGCAAACGATTGTTTCTGTTTGTGGAGGCAAGTGACCTCCTCACGCGTATCGCGATCGAAGACGTTCTGGCCGTGGAGCTTAGTTCCATCCACCCGACGCTTCCGACCTTGCTGCTGTGGCATGCCGCCAAGTGCGCTCGCCTGCAATTTCCGCACCATCGTGAACAAGGGCGACCTTCAATTCCAGTGCGCGAAACATGGGGTTACTCACGCCAGTGAGGCCGCCGCTTCCGCCTCAACCCAATGGAGTGAACCGACTATGATCAATAAAAGTCTATTGGCGCTCAAGGCGAGCTGGCCTGTTTCAGTCTTGCAAAAAGCGTATCCGATATCTCGAATTCGCGGGCCTTGCCCCGTCCGAGCGCGTTCTTCGCCCAGCCTTCCCTCAAAAGGCCGCGGGCAACCAGCTGGTCGATCGGCTCTGCCGCTCCGCCCCGCGTCAATCCTGTCTTTTCCGTGATGTTTGTCAGCGTCAGCGGGATGTTGGCCAGGTGCAAGGTATAAAGCAGGCTCAGCATTCCCAGCTGCTTGAGGCGAGCCTGCGGGGTCTCTCCCTCTACCGGATTGTCCATGATCTCGCTCATTGCGAGCGACGAAAACGTAATGCTCTGCCAGCGGGCGTCAAATGACGTTGGCATGGATTTAACTGTCATTTTTGTGACACGCAGGCGATCTGACAAATCGCTCCCCCATGGTCTCTCTAGTTGCTCCGCGAGGTTTTCGCATGGTTTTCAGCATCTCTAAGATCGTCCTATCCGGCTCTTTGTCGATTGCAATATATGCCGTGTACGAGACTAAATCCTATGCGGATAATTGGGCATGTGAAGTCCTTCTTTGCCTGTCGAACCCTGGCGGCCCAACCGAGTTCGCGGAATGCCGGCCGTCAATCCACAAGCTTTGGAAACATTTGGCGGAGGGGCGGTCCTTCCCCGTCTGTAGCGGTATCGGTTTTCGAGCGTCTCGTCCGGGGTATGAGCCCTATTACTGCGAAGCTGGGTATCGGCTGAGCCAGCGTAGTGGAGACCGCGGCCGCGAAGCGACATGCATTTCGTTGCGGCCGGTCCCAACAGGCAACGACAGTTGTACGAGGCGGTGGCTGGACGGGCGACAGGCGGGTCAATGGGAATGGGCACAAGGACGACGCGTATGCGTAGCGTACCGGCTGAAACCGCCGCATGTGCGCCAACACCCCCGCTTCGTCGACCTAACGATTGATGGGGTGGCGCCCCAACGTGTGTGGTTTTGATCCGATGCCCGTCCTATTCGTCGAATTGGCTGAGACCTGCGCACCGACGATCTCAAGCGAGATCCTCGCGGCTGTCGTCAGCATTGAAAGCGGCATTGCGCCGTTGGCGATCCGTATCAACAGTGATTATCCGCTCGGCGCTCCGCCGCGCGATATCGTCGAAGCCGCCGATATTGCGACCAGGCTCATTGCCGAGGGCCATAGCGTGGATCTCGGGCTCGGGGGCCTAAGCCCGTCTGACCTTGCGAGCATGGGAATGAGCATCGTCGATGGCTTTGACCCGTGCGAGAACCTCAAGGCCACGGCGCACCTTCTGACGCAATACCGGGTCGCTGCGGACCGCGCGGGGTTCGAAGGCACAGAGCTCGAAGCCGTCACGCTGCGCGCCTACTTCGGTCGGGGCGATGCAAAGATCGGTGAGATCGTCGGATACGACCGCCGTGTTCAAATAGAAGAGGAGCGGTTGAAGCCACGCCTGGCCGAGCTCGTACTGGAAGATGTCACGCAGCAGGCACGGTCGCCGCAGCGAGCAATGGGTGGCGGCGACATTGACCCAATGCCCAAAAATGACGCGCCGCGCGACGAACCCATAAAGGCACACGAGGTCCAGCCGTTGTCCCCCGGCGGCCAGGATGAGTGGGATGTATTTGCTTCCAAAGCGGGCTCTTCGGTTGTCGTTTTTGCCAACAATAAAGGGAGTTTCGAATGACCTTGCGATCGCATCTAAAGCCTGTTGCGGCGTCGATATTGATCACCGCAGCGACGACCTTGGCGATGATGGAACCAGCCTTCGCCCAGGCCGCTGGCATTGAAAACGTGCTTCAGAACATTGTCGATATGCTGACCGGCAATATCGCGCGCCTGCTCGCGGTCATCGCCATCATAGTCATCTGCATCTCCTGGATGTTCGGTTACATGGATCTGCGCAAGGCAGGATTTTGGATCATCGGTATCGGCGGCATCTTCGGCGCCACTGAACTGGTCAACACGATCGTCGGATGATGCTCATGTCGCGCGCTGCTGCTGTTGAGGAAGACACGCTATTTCTTGCCTGCACGCGTCCCATCATGGTTGCCGGGGTGACGATGGAGGCGATGGCGATCAACGTGATGCTGACGACGATCCTGTTCATCGTCGCCGGCTCGATTGTCTATGCCCTGGTTGGCGTGGTTCTCCATCTCGCTTTCAAAGCACTCGTCAAGCACGACCACAATATGTTCCGCGTCCTCGTTGCCTGCGTCGAAACGCGATGCAGGGCGCGCAACGCGGTTCTGTGGGGAGGCTCGACTGTCACTCCCTTGCGCCTTGATCATGTTATGGCCTGGAGGATCTAGACCTTGACTAGTTTTGCTAAGTTCAAAGCCCGCGAACTGGAACCGGAAACCTTCATTCCCTACGTCCGTCACATCGATGAGACCGTCATTGGCCTCGATTCTCGCGCTTTGATGACGGTCATCGCCCTTGAAGGCATCGCTTTTGAAACTGCTGATCCGCTCGATATCGATGCGTTTCACCGCGATCTCAACACGCTTTATCGCAACATCGCCGATGAGCGGTTGGCGCTATGGGCACATATCATCCGCCGGCGCGACAATGACTATCCGAATGGCGTTTATGCCAATGCCTTCTCCGACAGCCTCAATCGAAAATACCGCGACAGGATGGTTGGCGAGGATCTCTTTCGCAACGATCTCTATCTGACGCTGGTGTGGCATCCGGCCCGCCATCCTGCTCGCAAGATCGCATCGCTGTTGACGAGGCTAAAGACCGCACGGGCCACTGGCTTCGAACTTGATCGCCAGGCCCTCAAACATCTGGTCGACGTGACGACCGACGTCTCAGCCGGCTTGGCGCGCTTCGCGCCGCGCATTTTATCGATCTATGAGCACGACGGCATTGTCTTTTCCGAGCCGAGTGAGGTGCTCCATCAACTGGTCGGCGGCAGGCGAGAACCGATCCCGCTTACGCAAGGGCGCATTTCTTCAGCGATTTACTCCGACCGGGTCATCATTGGCCGGGAAACCGCCGAGATACGACATGAAGCCGCGAGCCGTTTCGCCGGCATGTTCGGGTTCAAGGAGTACCCGGCGCGCACCCGCACTGGCATGCTTGATGACCTGCTGACGGCGCCGTTCGAGCTCATCCTCACTCAGTCATTCGCCTTTGTCAGCAAGGCCGACGCCAAGGTGATAATGGGGCGCAAACAGAACCAGATGGTCAGCGCTGGCGACAGGGCATGTTCACAACTGCACGAGCTTGCAGACGCCCTCGACGATCTGGAATCAAACCGGTTCGCCCTGGGCGAACATCATCTGACGCTCGCAGTCTTTGCGCCATCGGTGACGGAGCTCAATGACAATCTGGCAAAGTCGCGCGCGCACCTCACCAATGGGGGTGCAGTCGTTGCCCGTGAGGATCTCGGGCTCGAAGCAGCCTGGTGGGCGCAGCTTCCGGGCAATTTTCGCTATCGCGCCCGCTCTGGCGCAATCACGTCCAAAAATTTCGCCGCTCTTTCTCCGTTCCATTCCTATCCCCGCGGTCAGGAGCACGGCAACGAATGGGGCCCCGCCGTCGCTCTCCTGAAAACCGCATCCGGATCGCCGTTCTATTTCAACTTCCACCATGGTGATCTCGGCAATACTTTCGTCTGCGGACCGACAGGATCGGGCAAAACCGTCGTCGTCAATTTCATGCTCTCTCAGTTGCAGAAGCATGATCCGCATATTGTCTTCTTCGACAAGGACCGTGGCGCCGATCTGTTCGTGCGCGCCGCAGGCGGGATTTATCTGCCGCTGCAAAATGGTGCGCCAACTGGATGCGCACCACTTAAGGGTCTTGAGCTCACGCCGCAGAACAAGGTCTTTCTGTCCCAATGGATCGCGAAGCTTGTCGGCTCGAAGGCGCGTGAGCTTTCCGTTACCGAAGTCCGCGATATTGCCGGCGCCATCGAGGGAATTGCTGACCTTTCGCGCGATGAGCGCACCATAGGGGCGCTGCGTGCTTTCCTCGACAACACTGATCCTGAGGGCATAGCGGCGCGCCTGCGTCGCTGGGAAAAAGGCGGGCCGCTTGGCTGGGTGTTCGACAATGATGCCGACGACATAGGCATCGGCGCGAAGTTCCTCGGCTATGACATGACGCATTTCCTCGACAATGAGGAAATCCGCACGCCACTGATGGCCTATCTGTTTTATCGCGTCGAGCAGTTGATCGACGGCCGCCGGATCATCATCGTCGTCGACGAATTCTGGAAGGCGCTTGCCGACGAGGCCTTCCGCGATCTTGCTCAAAACAAGCTGAAGACGATCCGCAAGCAGAACGGATTGATGCTGTTTGCCACGCAAAGCCCACGCGACGCTATCGGTTCACCGATTGCACATACGATCATCGAACAATGCCCGACACAGCTATTCATGCCGAATGCGCGTGGAAGTCATGCCGATTATGTCGATGGTTTCAAGCTGACGGAGCGTGAGTTCGAACTGATATCGTGTGCACTCTCCAACGATGCGAGGCGGTTTATCGTCAAGCAGGGCCACAACAGCGTTGTCGCCGAACTCAATCTCGCAGGCTTCGACGATGAACTCGCCGTGTTGTCCGGGCGCACCGCCAATGTCGAACTGGGGGATCGTATCCGTGCGGACGTAGGAGACGATCCGTCCGCCTGGTTGCCGCTGTTCCAGCAAATGAGGAGTAAAAGCTGATGATCAGGAAGATGACAGCGATGATCGCTGCAGCCGCAGTGCTTTATGCAACAGGGACCTCAGGGCAGGGGATCCCGGTTGTCGATAACGCTGCAATCGCCAAACACATAGAGAGCATTGCCCAGTTGACCAAGCAACTGGATTCGATGAAGGCGCAGCTTGATCAGGCGCAGCAGCTTTACGGTTCCCTTAACAAACTGACCGATATGGCTGATATCGCAACCATTTTGAACGATCCGGCGATCCGCAACGCACTACCCGACGATTTCTCAGCCGTCCAAGGGCTGCTGAAGGGCGCAGGCGCCGGCGCCTTTGGCGATTCCGCCACGAGGTTCCTCGATGACAACAGCATCTATAAAACCAGCGCCAACGATTTCTACGCCTCAGAACTTGCTCGTATGCAGAACCGCAACGCCGGTCAGATGAGCCTCGGGCAGCAGATCTATGACGCGGCAACCAAGCGCATCGACGGCATCGACGAGTTGCGCAAACGGATTGCCGCGGCCGGAGACGCCAAGGACATAGCAGACCTTCAGGCCCGGCTGCTTGCCGAGACCGCCTTTCTCGAGACGGACACCCTGCGCATGCAGGCACTGCAGATGATCCAGCAAGCGCAGGTTCAGGTTGATCTGCAACGCCAGGCCGAAGACTGGCGCAAACGGATGGACGCAATGGGAGCCGCACTCAAATGACAACGTCGATGCCGACCCGCCTGCTGTTGCCCGTCGCCTGCTCGCACGGTGAGGTTCTCACCGACTTGAACCGCTTGGCCGAGGCGGTCCGTGGCAAGGCTCGGCTCGAGCGAACGAACAAGGCGCTTGGGGGCTAAGGCGGATGTACCAGGTCTTTGCTTTCCTCGACAATCAGTTCAAGGCTCCACTTGAGAGTTTCATTTCTTCCGGAACATCCAACATCAGCACGTGGGTGGCGGGGCCGTTGACGGCGGCCCTCGTGCTCTATGTCGTCCTCTATGGCTATCTGGTTCTCAGAGGGTCCATCGAAGCGCCTGTGCTGGAGTTTGCCTACCGCGCGATCAAGCTCGGCATTTTGGTGATGCTCGTGCGCAATGCTGCCGACTATCGGGCGTTTGTAACTGATCTATTCTTCACCAGTCTGCCGCAGGAAATCTCCACGGCGCTCAACACCGGCACCGTACCGAGTGCGTCGACATTTGATGCACTGCTCGACAAGGGGCAGGCGTCGGCCAACCAAATCTGGAACAGAAGCTCTTGGCCGCTCGACATCGCGACCGCGTTCGGTGGCCTCTTGATGGTCGTCATTACATTCGTCGTCGCTGCAATCGGCTATATCGTCTCCCTCTATGCCCGCGTCGCACTCGCCATCATTCTGGCACTCGGTCCCATTTTCATTGCACTGGCGATGTTTCAGAGCACGCGGCGCTTCACCGAAGCCTGGATCGGCCAACTGGTCAATTTCGTTATCTTACAGATCCTGGTCGTTGCGGTCGGCTCGCTGCTGATCACGACGCTCGACACGTCGTTCACCACCGTCGAAGCCTACGAGGACGTCTTGATGCGGCCGATAGCGATCGGAGCCATTGGGATCGCAAGCCTCTACGTCTTTTATCAGCTCCCCGGTATCGCAGCATCCCTTGCTGCCGGTGGTGCGTCGCTGACCTATGGCTACTCTGCGGCACGCGATGCGCATGAGAGTACGCTCACCTCCGGAGCAGTCGCTGTCCAGCGCATCGCGCGACGCGGTATGCGCGCCGCCGTTCGCCGCTTGTCGGAACACGACACGTCGTGACCTGCCGATGCTCTTCCAGCAAGGTGCCTCAACGGCGCTGCGACCCTTTACGGATGAACAAAGGATACCGGTCGATATGCCGCGAACTGTCTTCTGCCTCCTATTGTTGGCCCTGGTCAGCGGATGCAACACGATGACGTCTCATCTCCCGAAATGCGACGGATACACCAAACGCCCGCTCAACCGTTCAATGTGGCAATGGGAGGGCGGTAGACAGCGTTCTGCAAAACCGCTCGGTTACCTGCGTGAACAGCCAGTTCCCGCGGCCTTCGAGGAGTTTGACGAACGCGCGTCCTATCGCAAATGCGCCGAGGCGCTGGGGCGCCAATGATCACCCCGGATGGTTTGAAGGCCTATTTCGACAGGGCGCGCCGTTTCGATCAGGATCGATTGATAAGCGTCGAACGTTCGGCACGAATTGCCTGGACTATTGCGATTGTTGCAAGTTTCGTTGCCTGCGCCGCCGTCTTTGCCGTCGCTGCGCTCGCGCCATTAAAGACGGCCGTGCCATTCGTCGTGCGTGTCGACAATTCGACCGGTATTGTCGACGTGGTGTCGGCCCTGACCTCGGGGGCCGGAAGCTACGACGAAGCGGTGACGAAGTATTTTGCTGCGCGCTATGTCAGGGCGCGCGAAGGCTATGTTTGGTCGGAGGCCAAGGAGAATTTCGAGACCGTCTCACTCCTGTCGGCGCAACCCGAGCAGATGCGGTTTGCCACCCTTTACCGCGGCAGCAATCCCCACTCCCCACAAAATGTTTACGGGCGGGGTTCGACGGTGAAAGTCACGATCAAGTCGATCTCCCTGATCAACGCAAGCGTCGTGTCGGTGCGCTTTCTCAGCACCATCACCCGGGCAGACGATGTGCGCACAACCCATTGGGTGGCGACGATCACTTATTCCTATGTCAATGCCCCGGTCTCCTCGACCGACCGGCTGGTCAATCCAATTGGCTTTATCGTCAGTGAGTATCGGGCAGATCCGGAGGCGATCAATTGAAGACAATTTCATTTCCAGTCTTGGCCGCCCTTGTCGCCGTCACCGCGGTCTTTGATCCAGCCTTGGCCCTCAATATTCCGAGCGGCGCCGGGCAGGACAACCGTGTTCGTTTCGTCAACTATCAGCCGTATAACATCACCCGCATCGTCGGCACACTGCGCTCGTCGGTTCAGGTGGAGTTTGCGCCCAATGAGGAGATCGCGCATGTGGCGCTTGGCAATTCGGTAGCCTGGGAGGTGGCGCCAGCCGGCAATATTCTGTTCCTAAAACCGCGCGAAAACCAGCCGATCACCAACATCTCCATTGTCACGACAAGACGAGATGGCTCAAAGCGCAGTTACCAGATGGAGCTGACAGTGCGCGACGGCTCCGTTGTTGCCGGGCAAGATACCTATTTCTATGTGAAGTACCGCTATCCCACTGACGAGGCGCGGCGCCGGCGCCTGGAAGCGCAGGCCCGTGGCCAAGCGGAGAAAGCCGGTGCTGCAAATGACGTTTTGGCGCTCCATGAGCAATATGGCCCGCGCAACTGGCAATATTCGGCGCAAGGATCTGCCGCGATCGAACCGCAGGCCGTTTACGACAACGGCAAGCTTACAACCTTTGTCTTCGGCGACAACCGGGAGATCCCGGCAATCTACCTTGAGAACTCCGACGGAACCGAAAGTCTCGTCCCGAAATCCGTCTCCGGTGATCTCGTGCTCGTCCATGCCATCAGCCGCAAGTTCATCCTGCGTCGCGGAGCGGATGTGATCTGCGTCTTCAACGAGGCCCAGACTCTTGGCGCAGACAACCCCGGGACACATACGACCTCTCCATCGGTGGAGAGGGTCGTCAAGGTACCAGATGAGGACACAGCCCAAAGAGACGCACAATGACAGACGATGTTCCAACGACGATACCCGGCGAACGCGGACATGCCCAGCTTCCCCAAGGGTTCGACAGCAACCCGGCTCTCAGACGCGGCGCCGTTGTCGCAGCTATCCTCGCCTTCATCGGCTTCGGGCTGTGGTCGATGCGTTCGCAGACCCTTGACCCGAATGCCAATCGTGAGGAGCGGGTGGTCATCCGGCAAGCGACGGACTTCGAGCCGGCAAAAGAGGAGCCGAAGACGGTGGAGCCATTGCCCGAAGTCAAATTGCCAACGCCGGTTGTCGCCGAAGCGCCCACCGAACCCGAAAAAGACGAGCTTCTGGAATCTGCCCGGCGAGCCCCAGTCATGGCCTTCAACGCAGGCCAAGGGATCGATCGCCGTTCCGAATACACGCAAACACCGCCGGATCAAGCTTCGACCTATCTGCCCATTAATGGCGCGCTTGGCGGCGAGGTAGGCGAGAACGAAGATCAGCGTTTCGACCGCAGGCTGAAGCCGACACGGCTCGAAGGTTCGCGCGCCGGACATCTCGGCAACCGGAACTATATCGTCGCGATGGGGACTTCGATCCCGTGCGTGCTCGAAACGGCGCTGTCTTCTGACCAGCCTGGCTTCGCGAGCTGTGTCATCAATCGCGACGTGTTTTCGGATAACGGCCGCGTGGTGCTGATGGAGAAGGGCACACAAGTTGTCGGCGAATACCGCGGCGGTCTGCGGCGCGGCCAGAAGCGGCTCTTCGTCCTCTGGAACCGTGCGAAAACGCCAACCGGTGTCATCATTGCGCTTGCTTCACCCGCAACCGATGCGCTCGGTCGAGCCGGTTTTGACGGTCATGTCGACAGTCATTGGTGGGAGCGCTTCGGCAGTGCTTTGCTCCTGTCGATCGTTGGTGATGTGGCGAGCTTTGGCGGAAGGCAATTACAGGATCAGGACGTTGACGCGGAGGGTACGACGAGCGCCGGCAGGCAAGCGGCAGCGATCGCCGTCGAGCAATCGATTAATATTGTCCCGACGCTCAGCAAGCATCAGGGCGAGCTCGTGTCGATTTTCGTGGCGCGTGATCTCGATTTTTCCGGGATCTATGAATTGCGGGTGTCCAAACCACGTAACTCTGTTCTCGAACGTTCTGTCCTCGGCGACTTCAGCAAACGCGCGCGCGTCGTAACGAAATGAGGATCAGCGCGTGACGGGAACGTGCGACGCGCCTGTCGTGCGCCAGCTTCTCCAGCCGATCGCCGGGTTGCTGCAAAACCCCACACTCTATGAGGTGGTCATCAACCGGCCGGGCGAAGTCCTGGCAGAAGGGTCCGCTGGCTGGTCGCGCTTTGACGTTGCGGAACTGACCTTCGACAGATTGATGCGTCTTGCCCGCGCCGTTGCCAGTCATTCGCATCAGGCGATCGACGAGGCGAGGCCGATCCTTTCGGCAACTCTTCCGGACGACGAGCGTATTCAGATCGTTATCCCGCCGGCAACAACAAAAGGCACGGTTAGCATCACCATTCGCAAACCCTCATCCGTGTCCCTGTCGTTAGGCGGCCTAGACGCAGCAGGACTATTTACCGTGACCGCCGCGGCGGGTGATCGAGCCGACAGTCCGGACAGAAGGCTGTCTAAGCTTTACGAAGCCGGAAACTATGCGGCGTTCCTGGAGCAATCGGTTGTCGCCCGGAAGAACATCATTATTTCCGGGGCGACCGGCTCGGGTAAAACCACGCTGTCGAAGGCGCTGATCCAGCACATTCCGACGTTCGAGCGCATTATCACAATCGAGGACACAGCCGAGCTGGTCATACCGCAACCAAACCACGTTCGACTGTTCTATTCGAAGGGGGAACAGGGCCTTGCGAAAATCGGTCCCAAGGAGCTGCTGGAGTCAAGCCTGCGGATGCGTCCCGATCGTGTCCTGCTGCAGGAACTGCGCGACGGCACGGCTTTCTACTACATCCGAAATATCAACTCCGGGCATCCAGGGTCCATCACCACAGTGCACGCTGACTCGGCAGCCCTCGCGTTTGAGCAACTGACCCTGCTCGTTAAGGAATCCGACGGCGGGCAGGATCTCGCGCGCGACGATATTCGCGACCTGTTGAAGATGTTGGTCGATATCGTCGTTCAGTGCAAACGGGTCGAGGGGAAGTTCCGCGTAACGGAGATATGGTTTGATTGGCCAGCGTAGTGGTTAGTCGAGGGAACGTTTCCTGAAAAGATTTTCGAGCGCTGCTCTCTGCAACCTTTGCTTGGGGCTCGATTGAGGAGTATTGTTTGGGGTCAAGACCCTTGATCACGAGTGGGGCGGGAGACCGCGGCACCCTTCATCGCCCTTCGACTGCGGGTGAGGAGTTCATGTGTTCGGGAGGAAGAGGTGAAACGAAGACCCCATATTGAAGGGAGGACGTCGCGTCGCAAGTTCCTTAGCGGTGCGGCTATGGCCGGCGCGGCGGTGATCGCTGCACCGAGTGTCGTCAAGGCGCAAGGGCCCGTCAACATGCGCTGGCAGAGCACATGGCCCTCCAAGGATATCTTTCACGAGTTCGCGCTCGATTTCGCCAAGAAGGTCAACGACATGACCGGCGGCGACCTGAAGATCGAGGTGTTGCCGGCGGGCGCCGTCGTGCCAGCCTTCGGCCTGCTCGACGCAGTGTCGCAAGGAACCCTCGACGGCGGCCACGGCGTTCTTGTCTACCACTACGGGAAACAGACGGCGCTGGCCCTCTGGGGCTCCGGGCCGGGCTTCGCAATGGACGCCAACATGCTGCTGGCGTGGCACAAATATGGCGGCGGCAAGGAGCTTCTCGCCAAGCTTTATGAATCCATCGGCGCCAATGTCGTTTCGTTCCCTTATGGTCCGATGCCGACACAACCGCTCGGCTGGTTCAAGAAGCCTGTGGCCAAGGTTGAGGATCTCCAAGGACTGAAATTCCGCACTGTCGGCATCTCGATCGACGTCTTCACCGGTCTCGGGGCGGCAGTCAATGCGTTGCCGGGCGGCGAGATCGTCGCGGCACTGGACCGTGGGTTGCTCGACGCGGCCGAATTCAACAACGCTTCGTCCGACCGCGTCCTTGGTTTCCCCGACGTCTCGAAGATCTGCATGCTGCAGAGCTACCACCAGAATGCCGAGCAGTTCGAAATCATGTTCAACAAGACGAAATACGACGCGCTGCCTGAGCAAATGAAGGCCATCATCGCCAATGCCGTTGAGGCTGCTTCACAGGACATGCACTGGAAGGCGATCGATCGCTATTCGAAAGACTATTTGGAGATGCAGACGACCGACAAGGTAAAATTCTACAAGACGCCTGAAACGATCCTCAAGAGGCAATTGGAGGTTTACGACGAGGTCGTGAAGAAGAAAGCGGCCGAAAACCCGCTCTTCAAGGAGATTCTTCAGTCCCAGCTCGCTTTTGCACAGCGGGCAACGCGGTGGGAACAGGACACCGTCGTCGGCCGGAGATTGGTGTTCGATCACTATTTCGGTCCGGACGGTGTCGCCAAAGAACTCTGACGCGTGGCTCGGGCATTTCGGGCGGAGAACTTCTGGCCAAAAGAATGCACCATCTGGGGGCACGCGTGACCGTTCAGGATTTTCTGCTCAGGATCGATGCAATCAGCGTGTGGGTTGGAAAGGCCGCGGCGTGGCTCATCATTGGGCTGATGACACTTGTCTGCGTCGAGGTCTTCAAACGCTACATCATGAACATGCCGACCGCCTGGATCTTCGACGCCAGCAACATGTTTTACGGCACGCTGTTCATGCTCGCCGGAGCGTACGGTTTGGCGCAGAACGCTCATGTGCGTGGTGACTTTCTCTACAGCTCACTCAGACCGCGGATACAGGCCGGGCTCGATCTCGTCCTCTACATCCTCTTCTTCCTGCCCGGCGTCGCCGCCCTCGTTTACGCGGGTTACGATTACGCGGCACTTTCGTGGCGGATCGGCGAGCATTCGACCGTGACGGCAGAGGGGCCGCCGATCTACTACTTCAAGACCGTCATACCGATAGCCGGTGCTCTCGTGATGCTTCAAGGACTGGCCGAGATCATGCGCTGCATCGTCTGTCTCAGGTCCGGAGAATGGCCGAGCCGCATTGAGGATGTCGAGGAGATCGACGTCGTCGCCGAGCAGCTTGCGCATAGCGAGCACATAGACGCCGAAACGCGCGAGGCCGCGATCGAGCGCGCCCAGGACATCGACAGGGCAGCGCGAAAACGAGGCCTGGGGGGAGACATCGAGACGTGAGCGATCCGTTCCTCGGACTGACGATGCTGATCTTCATCGTGATCGTGATCATGATGGGGTTCCCGACAGCCTTTACGCTGATGGGGCTCGGCATGCTCTTTGGATTCTATGCCTTCTACAATCCGGCCGAGCACTGGATCGACAATCGCGTCTTCGACCTAATGGTTCAGCGCACCTACGGCGCGATGACCAACGACGTCCTGATCTCCATCCCTCTCTTCGTGCTGATGGGCTACGTGATGGAGCGCGGTGCGCTGGTCGACAAGATGTTCTACAGCATCCAGCTCTGTTTCAGACGGGTGCCGGCGTCGCTTGCCGTTGCAACGCTCATCGTTTGCACCTTCTGGGGCATCGCCAGCGGCCTCGTCGGCGCCGTGGTGGTGCTGATGGGCGTCATCGCGATGAACCCGATGCTGCGCGCCGGCTACGACGTGAAGCTTGCCTCGGGCGTCATCACCGCCGGCGGCACGCTGGGCATTTTGATCCCGCCATCGGTGATGATTATCGTCTACGCGGCGGTTGCCGGGCAGTCGGTCGTCAAGCTTTATGCCGCGGCGATGTTGCCCGGCTTTTTCCTTGCGTTCCTCTATCTTGTCTACATTCTCGGCTGGGCGATGATCAATCCGAAGATCGCACCCGCCTTACCCGAAGAACAGACAAGAGTTCCGGTGCCCGATTGGATGAGGAGCTTTGAGGCCCTCTATTCACACAACATGTTAGCCGGGCTCTTCTCCGCGCTCTTTTCGCCGTCGCGGGCGATGGCAATCGAGACCCCGGAGGGGCGGCTCACCTATTGGAAGCTGATCAAGAATACCTGCGCTGCGCTGGTACCTTTCTTGCTGACCGCATTCACGCTTGCGCTCGTGTGGTGGTATGTCGTCATTTATCCGCAAGCCTCGGCCGAGGCCGAAGCGCCCGAAGGGCTTGAGGAGCTCGGCGCGCCGGCGCTCGATGCGGGTCCGGCGGCGGTCGACGGGCCGACAGGGAGTTTCTACGTAACGTTCGGCATCATCGCCGCCATCGCCGCGGTCGTACTCGTGCGCTACTACCGCAACATGACCACGGATCGCTTGCAGGTCGTGAAGCTTCTGGTCTCCTCCGTCATGCCGCTCGGCATTCTCACTGCGCTCGTCCTTGCCGTTATCCTGTTCGGGATCACGACGGCGACTGAGTCCGCTGCCGTCGGCGCTGCAGGGGCCTTCCTGCTTGCGTTCCAGGCCCGGACGCTCAACTGGAAGCGCACCAAGGAAGCGGTATTCCTGACGGCGAAGACGACCGCGATGGTCTGCTGGCTCTTTGTCGGCTCAGCGCTCTTCTCCGCGGTCTTTGCTATCCTTGGCGGCCAGGCGCTCGTCGAAGAATGGGTGCTGGCGCTCGACCTGACGCCGGTGCAGTTCATGATCCTGTCGCAGGCGATCATATTCGTTCTCGGCTGGCCACTCGAATGGACCGAGATCATCATCATCTTCGTGCCGATCTTCCTGCCGCTGCTAAGCCACTTCGACATCGATCCCATTCTCTGGGGTGTCCTCGTTTTCGTCAATCTTCAGGCAGCGTTCCTGTCGCCGCCAGTCGCGATGTCGGCCTATTATCTCAAAGGTGTCTCGCCGCCACAGGTCACCCTCAGCCAGATCTTCGCAGGCATGATACCCTACATGCTGATCGTCATACTCTGCATGGTCATCATGTATGTCTGGCCGGGCATGGCGCTCTGGCTTCCGTATTATCTCTACGGCTGAGAGACTACCGCCTCATCTGTGCTCTCGGCAACGCAGGCGGCGCCTACACGTTCACGCCGCTTGGTCATCGGGCGCGTCGCTACCCGAACGAGGCTTACGTCTCATCCGCTGTCGAGTGCGAAGTTTCCCGGGAGGTCTCGCACGATAAATGCCAGCGGCGGCAGTCAATCCGGTCGATTGGTCTCCCGGCTGCGGCGGCAGCCTGCGCCGAGCAGCAGACTGTTTGACAACAACCGGTTATTGCCGGATCGTAGGCGTTTAGCTGTGAACTTCCATGCCAGCAGTCTCTTGACGCAGCGTTGTCTGCGTGGCGATGCCAGCTCGGTCGAGCAATCCCATCGAGCGGTGCCCACGAGCCCCTTTGAAGCCGAGCAGAGCCTAAACCAACCTGGGAGGATAACGTGAGCGACCATATCTATAAGAAGGTGGAACTTGTCGGTAGTTCGAAGGTCTCGGTGACCGAGGCGATCGAAACAGCGATTATGCGGGCCTCGAAAACCATGAGAAACCTCGAATGGTTCGAGGTGGATCAAATCCGCGGACAGATCAAGGAAGGCGCAGTGGCGCACTATCAGGTGGTTATGAAGGTCGGATTTCGGATAGACGATTGAAACGTTAGGCCGGTTCCTCGTTCCGACGTACCAACCGGTCTCCGCCTGTCGAACGGTTATCCATGGAGGTTCACGGTCGGCGTTTGTAGCGTAACGGCGAGGAATACCTCTCGGTCGAGCTGGAAGCGCCCGAGATCGGCGTGATCTTCGGCAAACGTCGCGCCTGCGCCTGCGGTGAGGGGAGCCGCAAGGCCAACTTCGTAATCCATTCGCAGACACGCTCATATCATGCGTTGTCGCAATCTTTCGGCCTCCTGCGGACCTTGGCGATCCTGCGAGCCCGTCCGTCGGCGTCACGGCTATTGAAGAGCTTCGCAGCCTTGCACTGAATTCCGGGCGATAACGCTGCTCTTGTAGCGCCGACCCATACCATCCTCGCTGCGGTTTCTGAACGCCGGGATGCGATGGCGCGCACCGGCCACGTGTCTTTCCGATCGGTCGCCTCGGATGCCATTCCCGTTCTCGATGTCGCCTTTCTAAGGGACCGGCCGCGTCCAGCGTCAACCCGCAAGGGGTTTCCCTCCGCTTCGCTGCGGTGACACTTGCGGCTCGGCCCCTTCTTCGGGCGCCATCGGGAATGGTTCCCGAGCAACCGAAGGAGACAGCACCATGGCCACCACGATCGCAACCCTTACCGAAAAGACCGACGGCACCCTCGAAGGTCTCTTCGCCACCATTAAGGTCAACGCCCCGATCGCCCTCATCCCGAATGGGCAGAAGACAAGCGAAGGCGCCCCTGACTATCGCATCATCCACCGCCGCACCGGCTTCGAGATCGGCGCCGGCTGGTACCGGAACTCGCAGCGCACCGGCGAGGAATACCTCTCGGTCAAGCTCGAAGCGCCCGAGATCGGCGTGATTTTCGGCAATGTCGCACCGGCACCGGGCGGCGAGGCGAACCGCAAGGTCATCCTGTGGAATGATCCAGCCTGAGCGTCGCATACGCCGGCCCCGCGGTGATCGCGGGGCCGCTCCGTCCAACCCCTTCATCCTGGAGAATACCAATGCGCCTCATCACCGAGGAAATCCGCGCGGCCCTCATCACCAACGGTCGACGCTTCCAACGCGATCCAGACTTCGATCCGCTTCCGCTCGTCAAACTGTTTACGCCCGACGCGGCCGCCACATGGTTGATCGCTGCTGCCGAACCGGAGGACCCCGATCTGCTCTTCGGGCTCTGCGACCTCGGCGTCGGGTTTCCCGAACTCGGTTCCGTTCTTCTCTCGGAGATCCAATCCGTTCGCGGCCGCCTTGGCCTGCGCGTCGAAAGGGACCTCACCTTTAAAGCGGACCGGCCAATTTCGGCCTATGCCAAAGTCGCTACTGCAGCCAGCCGGATCGTCGCCTAGCTGAGTATATAGCCAGGAGGGGCCGTAGTCGGCAGGCTACGGTCCCGGTCTGTTTGTCGTCATTGGCGAAATGCAACTCGTGGCGCTCTAACCGGATCTTGTCAGAAGCGAGGTCAGCCAGGTGCCAGCACATTGCATACCCAACCCACCCTGTCTGCTCAGAAGTGTCAGGATGCCATGAGGGGCCGGAACGCTTCAAGGCCGCGCGGCCCCTCCAATTTTGCCGCAAGCGGCAAAATCGGCTCCTCCGCGCGCCGGCCCCGCCGGTCGCGTGACGCGAGCCTTGACCCCTTCCGACCCCTCATGACCGACGGCGTCATCTTTCACAAATTCAAGGAGATGACGATGACGATCGAACAGCACATCGAGGAACTGCGCGCTGAATTGCAGTATTGCCCGGACGCCGAGGAGCGCCACCAGATCGAAGCCGAACTGGAAGCGGCACGGCAGGAACTCGTCCGTCGCAACACCGATGACCCGCCTCCAGAATAGAGGCCGTGCGTCATCTTGCTTCGACCGCAATCTTTTGGACGTATCGCCGAGCGGTGACAGGATGTGATCGTTCAGGTCGCCGGTGCCTTGACGAACCGGTTGGGTTCGACCGCCGCATTCATGTCTTTTCTCCGGAAATAAATCGCCCGTCCGCAACGCAACGGACTGTGACCCTGGACAATGATGATCTGCTCGTCCTTGCGCATCGACTGGATGATTTCGTGCGGCATAATCAGCGGTCTGCGCTGAAGGCTGACACTCTCTGACCGCCTCGAAGCTTTGTCAGAGCTGCTCCCGCCGATATTGCGGGACCGGCCCTCGACCTCAACGGTCATTTCGCCACATTGAGCGGAAACGTTCCGGGCCGTGTCGAGCGCCTTGATTGCCGCATAGGATGCAAAGGCGCATCCATCGATCCATGAGGTCGCGCCATCACGGCCGAAGTGCTTTTCGAGCTGGCCGACCGATTGATACATCAACATCAGCGTGATGCCGTATTTCCGGCCGTAGTCGCGGGCATCCTCGAGCACGCGCATGAAGCCGAGCAGATCGATCTCATCGAGCATGAAGAGTGCGCGGCGGTCGAAGGCCCCGTCGGCCTGGATCATGGCATTGATCAGTGAACCGACGATGACGCGGGCAATGCCCGGATAGCTGCGCAGGATCGAGGCGGGAATGTTCAGGAAAACGTCGATCGCGCCCTTGACGATATCACCCGATTTGAATGCCGTCCCGCAGACGAGCGCGGCATAGTCGTCGAGCGATAGCCATTGTGTATCCTTCGACGCGGTAGAATAGACGCCACTGAAAGTCTGTTCCGTCATATTGGTGAAGACGCCCAGCGTCTCGCGGACAAAGGCCGATTGCGATGTTTCCTGAATGTCGCGCAACATCGCCAGGACTGACGGTTCGGGCTCGGAAACAATCTGGCGCAGACTGCGAAGATCGCGACGGCCGGCATAGTCCGCAGAGAGCATGATGTGCGCCAGCAAACCTGTCAGAAGATTGTGCGCCTGGTTCTGGAAATATGACCCCGTCGATGTTTCGATCCGAGAGCTTTCCGACAGAAGCATGTGAGCAACCGCGACGATGTCCTCTTCCTTGGATTTCGAGGTTTCAATCCAGTCGAGGACGTTGAAGCCCCAAGCGGGATTGGATGGGCCAAGTACGATGCAGTTTCGTTTGAGCTTCGTTCGCCGATGGGCAACAACCATCGGCGCTACTTCGGTCGAGGGATCGAGGCAGATCAGTGGTCCGGTATAGCGCAACGCTGTCGGAATAACATTGCTCGTGGTCTTGTATCCGCCTGAACCAGCGAAAAACAGCATATGAGTGGAATCGAAATCTTGCCTATAGGTGAGCAGCGGTGCCTTGCCGCCTTTCCCCCAGGTTGACCGGTCGTCAGGCCGAAAGGGGACACGGTGGATCGTCTCGAGATCGACCCGGTAGCGCTCGCCAATGACGATTTCGCCATCCGCCGGAAACTGAGTGGCGGCGGCAGACATAGACAGCCAGTCGGCGTCGCCGAAGGTGCCCCGCCGGGCTCGTTTTACCGGTCCACCGATGATTATGGACATACGGGCGGAGATCGCCACGATGGCAAAGCCGCCGATTGCGCCTGCGGCTGCGTAGAGATCGAGATAGGAAAACGCCGCTGCCCAGCTGACCACTCCAGTCTGAACGAAGGGGGACAGTCGGGCGTGTTCCCGCACAGCGTAAAATCCGCCAATGCAGAGAAACGTGATGACATTGACAAGCGCGATCGGTCTGCGCCGGTGCAGAGGCAAGATTGCCACAGTAATGAGCCCCGAAATCGGTCCAAAGAAAAGATTGGGAATCGGGGACGCACGCATGAACCAATAGGCATACTCGGGCGCAACCATAGTCGCCATCGTCGGCCACTTGTAAGCTGTGATAAGCAAAGTCGCGAGGCTCACTGCTATTGGCACGAGTGCCAGCAGGACCATCGGGCTGAGTCGTCGTTTCGCCGCCATCCCGCACTCTCTGTTTATAGTTTGATCAGTGCGCGGGCCTCCGCCCGAAAGGCCTTCGCACCGAGGGCGCATAGCCGATCATGCTCCGCCGCCCCGACTGGAACCCGGCTCGCCTCGATCAGCGCTCCGAGCAGAAACGCCCGATCGGCGTTCCTTAAGCCTGCCTTGATGACCAATCCGCCGAGGATGATCTTTTCGCGGGTTTCGCGCTTGCGCTCTTGAGTCATCCTGCGTTGCAGCTTCCGTTCGAGAAATACAATCCGCTGGTCAAGCCGCCTAAGCGGATGGACCGTCGGCCCCTCAGACCCTTTCGCGAAATCGCGTGACGATCTCTGCAAAAATGGCGTCGAGCTCGCTGTCGGGAATGTCGAGTTCGGCGAGACCGGCTTTCTGCGCCATCCGGGCGAAACGCTCGTTGGCTTTAACCAGTAGGTTCTTGCGTTTCGCCCGCAGTGTTTCGATCTGAGCGTCGATATCGGAAATGGTTGTTTTTGCGCGCACCTTTCGTCCTTCCTCTGTCTGCGATGAGACGCGATTATACTGTCTTAAATTTAGTAGTCAAATCGTCGGAAATGAGGTATTGGAAAATGAAACTCCGAGCCAAAGATGAATCATGAAGTGCTACTAAGTAGGCGGATGGCGCAATATACGTCGCAGTTGCGACGCGCTTGGGAGGGGAGCTTGACCTGAATTGGCTATCATGTTTGTGAGGGCTCAGGTGATCAGCCGGAGTGCCGGACGCAGTATCATCTCTGCAGCTGCCTATCGTCATCGCACCAAGATGATGGACGAACAGATCGGCAAGGAATTCCGCTACTATGGCGATGCTGCGGAACTGGCGCATGAAGAACTTGCTTTGCCCGCCGAGACACCCGCATGGCTGAAGGCGGCCATAGATGGGCGGACGATCGCTGGTGCCAGTAAAGTGCTTTGGAACGCGGTCGACCGTTTCGAGACGCGCTGCGATGCGCAGCTTGCCCGCGAGATCATTCTCGCGCTTCCGGTGGAATTAAACCGCAAGGAGAACATCGAACTTGTGCGCGACTTCGTGCGGGAAAACCTCACGTCGCGGGGAATGGTCGCCGATTGGGTTTATCACGACAAGGACGGCAATCCGCATGTTCATATTATGGCAACGCTGCGCCCTTTGGCCGAGGAGGGGTTCGGGCCAAAGAAAGTCGCGATCGTCGGTGAAGACGGCCAACCGGTACGCGTCAAAACGCCCGACCGACCTGAGGGGAAAATCGTTTATCGGCTGTGGGCAGGCGACAAGGAAGCGATGAAGGAGTGGAAGGTTGCCTGGGCGGAAACGGCAAGCCGCCATCTGGCGCTTGCCGGTCATGACTTCCGCCTTGATGGTCGTTCCTACGATGAACAAGGACTTCGCGGACTGGAGCAACGGCATTTCGGTCCGGATCGTGCTGCGCTTGTTCGTAAAGGCGTCGAACCCTATTCTTCACCGACTGCATTGGCCAAGCGCTATGAGATTGCCGACCGGCTCACGGATGATCCGACCTTGTTGCTCAAGCAACTCGCCATCGAGCGATCGACCTTTAACGAGAGGGATATCGCCCGCGCGCTACATCGTTATATCGACGATCCGATCGTCTTTGCCAATATACGCGCCAGACTGATGGCATCGGACGATCTGGTGATGCTGCAGCCGCAACGGCTAAACAGTGAAACCTGCAAAGTAGAGTGTCCGGCGGTGTTCACGACGCGCGCTCTGGTCCGAACCGAATATGAAATGGCACGCTTGGCAATTAAGTTGTCGAAGATGAAAGGCTTCGGTGTCTCTAAGTCCCGCGTTGACGCTGCCGTTACATCAATTGAATCTGAAATGTCTGCCGGTGGTGTTCGGCTCGCAACAGAGCAAATCGATGCCGTCCGGCATGTTACCGCCGGTGGCGCAATTGCCGCGGTCGTCGGTGTGGCCGGCGCCGGTAAATCGACATTGTTGAGTGCCGCCCGTACTGTTTGGGAAAATGAGGGGCGGCGTGTCGTCGGTGCGGCACTGGCCGGCAAGGCTGCTGAGGGATTGGAGGAAAGTTCCGGTATTCTCGCCCGCACCATCGCCTCCTGGGAACGTGCCTGGGAGCGAGGTAACGATCTTCTCGGAAAAGGGGATGTGCTGGTCGTAGACGAGGCCGGAATGGTGTCGTCCCAACAAATGGGGCGTTTGTTGAAGCGTATCGAGGTCGCGGGCGCAAAGGCGGTGCTCATTGGTGATCCGATGCAGCTTCAGCCGATTCAGGCCGGTGCGGCTTTCCGAGCGATTGTCGAGCGCATCAACTCTGTAGAGCTGGCCGGTGTCCGGCGGCAGAAAGAGGAATGGGCGCGTACGGCCTCCAAGCAATTTGCCCGCGGCGATGTGAAAGCGGCGCTTGCCGCTTATGGCGAACGCGGGCATATCGTTAGCGCCGAGACCCGTCAGGCTGCCATCGAGCGCATCGTCGTAGACTGGACAGCTGCACATCGCGAATTGGTAGCGAACGCCAGGGCGGAAGGTCGCAAACTTCGTGGCGACGAACTGACTGTACTTGCGCATACCAATGACGACGTGAAGGTGTTGAACCGTTCTATTCGCAATGTGCTTTCGACGGATGGACTGTTGTCGGACAGCCGGCCGTTCCTGACCGAGCGCGGTATGCGGGAGTTCGCGGTTGGTGATCGGATCATCTTTCTCGAAAATGCCCGGTTCGTCGCGCCGCATGCCAAGAACCTTACTGTTCAGCACGTGAAGAACGGCATGCTCGGGACGGTTTGCTCGACGGCAGCCGGAAGCGGGACGGCGCTGCTCACGGTGCGGCTCGACAATGGACGCGATGTCGTTTTTGCCGAGGATACCTATCGCAATGTCGATCATGGCTACGCCGCGACCATCCACAAAAGTCAGGGTTCGACTTTTCATCGCGCCTTCGTGCTGGCGACCGGCATGATGGACCAGCATCTGACGTATGTCGCGATGACCCGCCACCGCGATCGCGTCGATCTTTATGTTGCTGCGGAGGATTTCCAGCGGAGGCGGGAACGCGACAGAGCGCCGCGTGCCGACTACACCGACGGGGTTAGCGGCGAGCTTGTCGAAACAGGAATTGCGACGTTTCGACCGCGCGACGATGTAGGTCCAAGTCCCTATGCCGATCTTCGTATTGAAGATGGAATGACTCATCGTCTGTGGGGCGTCAGTCTGCCGAAGGCGCTGAAGAATGGCGGGGTGCAGGTCGGCGACACCGTGATGCTTCGAAAGGATGGAACAGAGAAGGTCACGGTCAAGGTTCCAGTCAACGATGAAGACACTGGCAAAAGACGCTTCGAAGAGCGTGTTGTCGAGCGCAACATCTGGAGAGCGGGTCTGATCGAAAAAGCAGAGGACCGACAACGACGGATTGCCAAGGAAAACCGTTTGCCGGACTTATTTCCGCAGCTGGTTATACGGCTCTCGCGTTCGGGCGGAAAAACGACCACGCTCGATTACGTGACGCAGGATGCATACCGATCACTGGCAGAGGACTTCGCGAAGCGTCGCGGAATTGAGGTAGTGTCTGGCTGGAGTCTTGTTGAGAAGGCGGATCGTACACTGAGCTGGCTTTCCGATCAGCGTGGTCGAGTGGTTAGACTATGGCAACGCGCCAACTCCGCGCTTGATATTGCGGCTGAGCATGCCGAAGGCATTGAGGCAAGTAGCAGTGCAGCCAGGCGGCAGGTTCCTAAGGTCAGTGCGGATGAGGATCCAGAATTACTCCCGGCAACGATTTCGTTCTCGCGGACACTCGAGGAAGATGCTCGACTTGCGCACCTCGCATCACCTGCCTGGGCGGAGCAGGAAGCGATCATCATGCCTTTGCTCAAGCGGATTTACCGCGATCCGGCGGCCGCGCTTGCGCGGTTGAACGAACAATCCTCGAATACCGCCAAGGATCCGCAGCTGATCGCAGACCGGCTTATTCGATTCCCGAAAGCACTCGGGAAACTGCGTGGCGGCGCTAACCTTGTCGACGGTCAAGCGGCCAGGAAGGAGAGGGCGGCGACCTTGTCAGCTGTGCCAGAGCTCGCGCTTTTGGCGCGAGCTCTGGCGACGGAGTTTCGTAGCCAAGAAGAGCGCTTCCTCAACCGCGAGCGAATGCGCAGATTGCATATGAGCTTCGTTGTTCCGGCACTTTCCAAAAATGCAAGAGCGCGGCTTTTGGAGATCGAAACGGCCTGGGAGAAAGGGGGAGATGAGGCATATCGATCCGCTTTCCGGATCGCCACGGAGGATCGCTCAGTGGTCCAGGAGGTCAAGGCCATCGACGATGCACTGACCCGTCGGTTCGGATGGCTTGCGTTTTCCGACAAGGCAGATGGCTTCGCTAAGCGCGATACGGCGATGCGTTTTCCGGAAAGCATGGTGGAGGAAAGGCAGGCCGAACTGACTGTGCTGTTTTCGGTCGTTAGACGGTTTGCGGCGGAGCAGCGCATGATAGAAAAACATGAGCCCGCTCAACTCATCGCGCCGGCAGCATTTGCTCCGCAGTATGCGGTCGCGTGCTTGCCAATGTTGCCAGCTGTAACCGAATTCAAGATCCGTGTGGAGGATGAGGCGCGGCTCAGGGCGGTGGAGGCCCAGCATTACAGGCAGGAGAGAGCGGCACTCGGGCGAGACGCAGTTCGGATCTGGCGCGATCCGGCCACCGCGGTTACGACGATCGAAAGCCTTGTAACAATGAAGATCGACCCCGAACGCATTGTGCATGCCATTGTCGCTGATCCCGCCGCCTATGGCGCCTTGCGTGGCTCGGACAGGGTGTTGGACAGGCTCCTGGCAGCAGGACGAGAGCGTCGGGAAGCGATGCAGTATGTCAATATCGCTGCCGCCTCCATTCGCGCCATGGGGCGCTCCTACGCCGCCGCCTACGAGGCGGAGTTTTTGGCGGTCAGGACTGAACGAAACCGCATGAGTGTCGCTATACCAGGGTTGACCAAAGAAGCTGAGAGTGCGCTCCGTCGTTTGACGGACCAGACGGCGAAGAATGCGAAGCATCTCGCGGGGAAGGTTCGGGCGCTTAATCCGGAGATCCGTGCGGAGTTCACGACTGTCTGCAAGGCGCTCGATGCACGTTTCGGACCGGGAGCACTCGCCCGCGGCGACAGACATGCGATTAAAATGGTGCCGAAGTCGCAATGGGCGGCATTTGAGGCGATGCGCCATCGTATGCGCGGGCTTCTGCGCGCCACCGGCGCCTACGAAGCTGAGGAGGCAAGCGTCGGGAACCAGCGCCGCGCCCTTGCCAGATCGGGCCGACGGGAGCCGGAGAGCGGCACATGACTATGATCCGGCGTATCAACGCCGGGGCCACTTCTAGTGTATCAAATCACGCAGGATCTTGCGGCATTGACAGAAGCTCTCTTTCCAAGCTGGCACCGTGCTCGACGATGCACAACGTTCCAGCCATCCGAGCTCTGAACAAGGTCGGGCGATGTTGCCGCGAAGCTCTTTAAAGCCGAGCGCGCACAATCCCCTCGCGGAAAAATTCTGCGCTGCAGCCAACTCGGTGCTGATGATCGCTAGCGCCGCGCCGCGCGGCTGCTCGCCGGCTCCAGCCCTTTGCCGCGATAGGCCACGGGGATGCCCACTGTCTCGTGGGCCGTTGCCAGCGTTTCGAGCCAGGTTGCCAGTTCGGTGGGTACCTTCTCGTCGCCGGTCTCCATCGCCTCGATCCACGCTAGATTGCAATGGAGCGCGCTCGCGAGATTGATCGGCGTCCAGCGAAGGGCAAGTAGGCATTGGGTAAATCGCGCGGGGGTCATTTCAGGGCTCAAGTTTGCAGGGGCGTCGGTTCGATGAGGCTATACACGCAGAAATAAGTCAAGGTGATGACTTGTCGCGCCACGATGATGTGATCGCGTTCTGGTCCACAGCAATCGTCGACACTAGGAAAAACTGCTGTGATCGTTAAGCGGGATGTCCAACTTGCGTTCGTCGGCGCTGGCCGCTAATCCCGATGTTGATGGCAAGTGACAGCGACTCGCGCGGGCGAGTGGACAAGGACAGCCAAGACCGGGGCATTGACCGTTGAACGCGACCATTTACCAGTCTGCCATCAACATTGCCGCAAAGGTCGGCCTCTATCTTTCGCTCGCGATGTTCATTCCGGCGCTGGTCGATCTCTATTTCGGCCATCCGGACTGGAAGGTTTTCGCTGTTTCGGCGTGTCTGATGGGTAGCCTTTCGCTGGTCACAATGGCGGCTACGCAGGGCGGACCACCGGCATTCAACCGGAAAATGGGCTTTCTGCTCGTCAACCTGTTGTGGCTCGTCGTCTCGTTTGTCGGTGCCATTCCATTCTGGCTATCCTCGGTCAATCTCGATTTCGCCGAGGCGCTGTTCGAGTCTGTCTCTGGCATCACCACAACCGGCTCAACTGTCATTGCCGGTCTGGACAATGCGCCACCCGGTATTCTTGTTTGGCGTTCGCTGCTCCATTGGCTCGGCGGCATCGGGATCGTCGCGCTCGGGCTGTTCGTCATGCCGTATCTGCGCGTCGGCGGACTGTCGTTTTTCAAGATGGAATCGTCCGATACCACCGAGAAGCCGTTTGCGCGCATCGTCACCTTCACTCGTGCCTTTATACTGATCTACATCGTCCTGACGGTCACCTGCGCGATCATCTACGGCTATCTCGGAATGGATCGCTTCGATGCGATCAATAACGCGATGTCGACGATTGCGACCGGGGGCTTTTCCACCCACGACGCCTCGCTCGGCTATTTTAACAGCCTGCCGATCCTGTGGGTGGCGACCTTCTTCATGACGGTCAGCAGCCTGCCGTTTTCCGTGCTGATCATCTTTATCGTGCGCGGCCGGCTGGACACGCTGAAGGACCCGCAGATCATTGTTTTCCTTTCCTACCTCACTGTGCTCGCGATTGGGGCCAGCTTGTTTCAACGGTTGGAAAACGGCATCGACTTTCACGAGGCGCTGGCGCATTCGTTCTTCACGGTATCGTCGATCCTGTCGACAACAGGCTTTGCCAGCGATGACTACATGCTGTGGGGCGACTTCATCGTCGCACTCGCCTTTGCAGCGACCTTCATGGGCGGGTGTTCGGGCTCGACCGCTGGCGGCATGAAGGCATATCGCTTCATCATCATCTTCAATTCCATTCGGGCAGGGCTCTATAGGCTCATCTACCCGAACGCGATCCACACGGTTCGCTACGGCAAGGCGCTGGTCGATGTCGACGTGCAGCGGACCGTCTTTTTGTTCTTCACGGCCTACATGATGATCTGGGCCTTCGGCAGCCTGGCCATGGGCGCTTTTGGCTATGACCTTTTGACGTCGGCGTCGGCGATCGCCACGGCGCTTTCAAATGTCGGTGCCGGGCTCGGCCCGATCATCGGGCCGGCTGGAAACTTCTCCACCTTGTCCGATCCGGCGCTCTATCTGCTGTCGGTCATGATGCTGCTCGGCCGTCTCGAGATCCTGACCGTTCTGGTCATCCTGACGCCGCTGTTCTGGAAGGATTAAGGCACGAGCGTTTCCGGGTTGAACGAAATTGCATAAACGGCTGTATCTCTTTGTTATTACGCATTTCTTGACGGGAAACCGCTACGCACTTGCCCTGGAAATGCTCTGAGAGCCCAAGCGAGTTGGGCTCTCGAGGTTCAGACCGGCTCCGCTTCGCGCCGGGTCGCTGAGTTGTCGACGTAGTATTTTTCGAAGCGGTGGCGATAGTGTTCGGCTGCGCCGAAGTCGCTGTATTTCGCCAATTCCCGCATATCCGTCTTGTTGAGGATGACGCCGAGGATCTTCGAGTTGATCTGCGGTTCGGCGTGGAGCAGGTCGCGCACGAGCCGTGACGGTGTGCGGCCCCATTCGGCCACGAAGAGGAAGCCGTCGGCAAGCGGCGAAAACGCCTTGCCATCAACGACAGGGGCGAGTGCTGCGAGGTCGACGATCACATAGTCGAAGGACTTGCGCGCGTTCGCGATCAATTCCTCCATGGCCGGCGAGGCGAGCAACTCGTGGCTGTCATGCGGGTAGTGGTTGGTGGCTTCGCCACCGACCGGGAAGATCGCAAGCTTCGTCTTGTGGTCGATCTTGATACCGGCCGGCCAGGATGTCTCGCCGGTTAGCGCCTCGACAAGTCCGGTCTTGGGCGCCGGCGTGATCATCTTGCTAAGGCCGGGCCTGCGGATATCCGCATCGATCAGCAGCGTCCGCTTGCCGCTGGCGGCGAGAAGGGCGGCAAAATTGGCAGCGACGATTGATTTCCCTTCATCGGGAACCGCCGACACAATGCCGACCACACGGCAGGCATTTCCATGCAGCATCTGGTCACAGGCGAGCTTGGCGTTGCGGAACGTCTCGGTAAAGGAGGAGCGCGGCGCGTCGAGCACGATGCGGCTGACGCGTTCGAAGGGCACCGGCTCCGGTGTCGGTTGTGGTGGTCCCTTGTCCTTCACAAACCGGGCACGCATATGGTCTGTGGCTGTCGCCGGGCGCGGGCCGATCAGCGGGACATAACCGAGCGCCCGATGCCCGAGGATCGAACGGACGTCGCCTTCGAGACGGAACGTGCGCTCCCGGAATTCCTGAAACGCCGCAAACGCCCCGCCTGCCATCATGCCGAGCACGGCGGAGAGGGCCAGGATCATCGTCTTCTTCGGGCTTGAGGGCGAAACAGGCACGCCGGCTGCGGAAATCACCCGAGCCTTGGCAATCGGGAAGGAGCGCTGTTGTGCTGCCTGCTCATAGCGGCCGAGATAGGATTCATAGAGTGTCTTCAGAGCTGCGGCCTTCTGCTCGAGTTCGCGCAGATGGACGAGCGAGCGGTTTGCGTCGGAGTTCCGGCCGGTGGTTCCCTCGATGTTTTCGCGCAACGAGGCTTCGCGGGACCGCGCGACCTCGTATTCATTGCGATAGCTCGAGGTCAGCTGCTGCAGTTCCTGATAGATCTGGCGGCCGATATCGTTCTTCTCCGCCCGCAGCGATACCGCCTGGGGATGATCGGCGCTAAAGCTCTGGGTCACCTCCTGCTCGCGTTTGCTGACGGTCAGATAGCGGGTCCTGAGGTCGCGGATCACCGAATTGTCGCCGTCCTTCGACGAGATCGTCGCATTGTCGACCGCCTTTTCAGGGCCCTGTTCGACGATCGCCTGAAACTGCTTGTAGCGGGCCGAAGCGGAGGCCGTGTCGGCCTGGGCAATGATCAGCTGGCTGTTGAGATCGGCGAGCTGCTGCTCGGACATCAGTTCTCCCCGCGCCGAGGTCAGCCCGTTGTCGGTTCGGTATTGTTCGACTTCCAGCGAAGCGACCTGCGAACGCTGCCTCAGGTCGGCCAGGCGCTCCTGCAACCACACGGATGCCCGTTCGGTCGCCTCGAAATTGGCGTTCAACTGGTCGGTCAGGTAGGAATCGGCATAGGCGCGCACCACCTGCGCTGCCAGCTGCGGATCGCTCGAACGGTAGGCAAGGGCAACGACCGAGCTTCGCGAGACGCGTTCGACGGCGAGGCCCTGCTGGATAAGCGCGGCTGCCTTCTGTCGCCGGCCGCTGCGTGCGGCCTCTTCCGAAACCGCAGAGCCGCCCGTAAACACACCGGTGATCGATTTCATCCAATCCTTGACCACAGCGAAAGCCGAGCGTGGCGGATTGACGATCGTGTCGTTGTCGGCAAGGTTGATCTTGTCGACGACGCGCAGAGCCAATTCGCCTGATTTGAGGATCTCGACGGCGCTGGCAAGTTGGGTATCGAGCAGCTGGCTGTTTTGTGGGGAAGCTTCTTCTTCCGCGAATTTCGAGAGGTTCTCGTCGAGCAGGATCTGCGTCATCGAGGTATAGTTCGGCGTGGCGAAAAGCAGGTAGACACCGCCGAGAACGACGAACAGGGCGACGAACAGCCCGACTGTCTTGCCGCGACGAACCACCACCGAAAAAAGCCGGTCAAGGTCGATGAAGCCATCGGATTCCTCGGCTTCGCGGGGCAATACGCTACTGAACGGTAGACTTCTTTGTTTCATTGGGTCGCTCTGTCCGTTTTCATATAGCTATCGGCCGGCGCCCCCACATCTCGGGGCGCCGGAAACCGGGTTTATGCCGCGCGGATGCGGCCTTCGTGAGACAAAACCATGTCCCTGACGGATTCGTAGACCAAATCGCCGATATCCGAACGAGCAAGAGCGAAGGCGACGTTCGCCTCGATGAACCCATGCTTGGAGCCGCAATCGAAGGTTCGGCCATCATAGGGGTGGGCGTGGAACGCCTGGTCCTTGGACAGGTTCAGCATGCCGTCCGTCAGCTGAATTTCGTTGCCGGCGCCGCGCTGCTGACGGGCGAGAATGCCGAAGATCTCAGGCTGGAGAACGTAGCGACCGTTGAGGTAGAAGTTCGAGGGCGCCTCTCCCGCTTTCGGCTTTTCGACCATTTCGGTGACCGCGAAACCATGCGAAACGGACGTTCCCTTGCCCACGATGCCGTATTTGGAGGCATCCTCCGGCGCGCATTGTTCGACGCCGACGACATTGCCTCCGGTTTGACGATAGAGATCCATCAGGCCAGCCATGCAGCCGCGCGCGCCATAGGAAAGCATGTCGGGCAGAAGCAGTGCAAAAGGCTCGTCGCCGATCAGGTCGCGCGCGCACCACACGGCATGTCCGAGGCCGAGCGGCGCCTGTTGCCGGGTGAAGCTGACGGAGCCGGCCCTGGGCAACATGGCTTCGAGCTCGGAAATCTGGGCGTTCTTGCCCGAGCGCGTCAGCGACGAAATCAGCTCGGGCGTATCGTCGAAGTGGTCTTCGATCGCCTGCTTGTTACGGCTGGTGACGAAGACGATATGTTCGATGCCGGCCTCGCGGGCCTCATCGACGGCATATTGCACGACCGGACGATCGACGATCGTCAGCATCTCTTTCGGCACAGCTTTGGTCGCGGGAAGGAAACGCGTGCCGTTGCCGGCAACCGGAATAACTGCTTTTCTGACAGTTCTGATACGGTCCATGGCATTATCCTTTTCTCGTGTGAGGGCTTTTGCCCGAGGTGGATCGTTCAGCCGCCACCGTCATTGTGGCGGGCTTCAAGCGCGACAGCGGCGCAACCAGGCGGCGCAGTCGCACGGCGATCGGCATCCTGAGATGCCGGAGCGCGCGGGGGTTGGAGAGCGCGGTTCTGATGGCGCCGCCCAGCGATCTGGATTTGATGTGTTCAACGAGTGCCAAGAAGGCGCGCGCCTCGTAAAGGCTGCGGCTGCGCTTGCGCTGCATGGCCATCGCGCTTGCGTCGATGGCGTGGGTGCTGAGGAAGTCTGTGTCGGCGGCGATCATCGCATCGACGTGGCGCAGTTCCAGCACGCGCGAGATGGAGCCTTCGCGGATGTGATAACGATAGCCGGCGGACGGATCGACGACACAGCGCCCGCCTTCGGCAAGGGCCGAGGCCAGCAGGATATAGTCTTCGCCGATGCGGATCTCTTCCTTGAAGCGGAGGCGCTTTTGCTCAAGAAACCGACGTTCGAAGATCGGCTTCATGTAGCCGAAATTATAGGTCGACCTGAAAAGCACGTTGGATTCGATGAAGGCGGCAAGGGTGAGAACCGGTGTATTCTCAAGCGTCGTGTCGTCAAACATCCGTTCGCGCCGGCCATCAAGGTTCAGAACCTCCAGATTGTCGACGGCGATATCAGCGCTTTCGCGGCGTGCCCGTGCGATCATTCGCGCAAGTCTTCCGGGGCGAACCGTGTCGTCGGCATCGAGGATGGCGACCCATTCGCCGCGGGCTGCGTCGAGACCGGCGTTGCGCGCGCCGCCAGGGCCCCGGTTGGCCGGAAGTCGGATCACCCGGATACGCGGATCGGCGATAGCCTCGACGACAGCCGCCGTATTGTCCTGCGACGCATCGTCGACGACGATGACTTCGACCGAGACATCTTCCTGGGCGAGCGCACTGTCGATTGCGCGCGTGATTGTATCAGCCGCCTTGAAGGCCGCGATGACGAAGCTGACATCTGGATTGGTTGTCGTCATGGCGCCGCCACTTCCGATGTGCCGTATTGCTCGAGCTCGCGAACGCCGAAAAGGCCGCTGACGACGCCGGCATGCATGACGGCACGCAGGGCATAGCGCGAACGCGCGACCGGCGAGGCGAGCAGGATGAGGCTTGCGGCAGCGCAATACCCGCACTTTGCGGCGGCACGAACGATCTCGACGGCTTTTCCGCTGCCTGCAGAGGCCTGTGCGAGCAGGCGTCCATGTGTCTGGCCCGAGCGAAAGCGTCGTTTTGCCAACCATTGGAAGCTGGCGCGCTTTTCCGGCACTATTTCGTAGACCAGGGCATCCGACGCATAGGCCAGACGGCCGCCGGCCTTGTGCATATGGGTGAAGAACTCCGTATCTTCACCGCCGGTTCGGCCGAGCGCGAGGTTGAAACGCCGGCCGGCAAGTGCCGGCGTTTTTCGATCGAGCAAGACGTTGCAGGTGTAGCCCGTTATGATCTCGCCGCCGACCCAGACGGGTCGCGTCGAGTGGAAGTCACCGCGGCGCATCCAGGACGGCGCCGAAAGGTCATATTCGGCTCGGACCGGGCCGAGAACCGCCTCGGCCCCGGTGGCTGAGGCCGTCTCCAGCAGACGCACCAGCCAGTCGCGAGCAACCGTTTCGTCGTCATCGACGAAGGCGAGGTAGTCGCCCGATGCGTTATCAAGGCAGGCGTTACGGGCGATCGAGATGTTGCTCGCCGGGCAATGCACATAGTCGATCCCGAAGGGAATTTCCGACCTCAATGCGTCGACAAGACCTTCGGCACTTGGCTGTAGATCGTTGTCGGCGACGATGATCCGAATTGCCGTCCCATCCGGCACGGTAATGGCAGCCAGCGAACGCAGGGTTTCGGCAAGCTCTCGCCGGCGAAACGTGCAGACCGCGATGTCGACCCGAAGGCCGGCGGCCATTTTCTTCGTTGCCTCAATCATGGTGCGACCCGCCTGTTGCGAAGGTCGAGCAGCTCGCGCCAGAAACCGGCGGACCAGGCGAAATGCATCACCATGGCCGAAACCGCTGCCAGCGGGCCGTAGGGGTTTTTCTGGCCGAGCGCCATCCAGGCCCCGTAGCCGATGCAAGCTGCAGCCCAAAGTACGACCGGCACGGCGGCGACCCAGTTGATGACGGCGAGCAGGGCGCCGATTGCGATCGGTGCCACGGCGAGCGGCAACAATTGACGCAGGCTTGGCGCGACGCGATGCTTCAGCACGTTGCGGGCTCGCCCGCGGCCGTAGCTGAAATACTGCCGAAACAGCGGCCCGATCTTTGCCCGGGGGTAATAGACCATGCTCGTTCTGTCGGTCATCCAGATGCGATAGCCGGCCTTGCGGAACCGATAGTCGAACTCGGCATCTTCGTTGTGACTGAAGCTCTCGTCGTAACCGCCGATCGCCTTGAAGGCTGCAATGCGCATCAGCGCATGATGGCCGTGGTCGGCCCAATGGCTTGTGGCCCCGAGCCGGTGTTTGGCGCCGCCATTTCCGAGCTTGGAATTCTGGGCATAGGCCGTCGCCTTCTGAAACGGCGTGAAGCCGACTGTCTCCATGGCAACGACGACGGAGTCGGCGCCGGTTGCGATCACTTCGTCGACGAGCTTCTGGCAATAATCATCAGGATAGGTGCCATGCGCATCGATGCGGATCAGAAAGTCGAAGGATGAGCCATACTCGGCCACCGCAAGATTGATTGCGGCGCTCTGGATGCGCTTGGGATTATCGAGCGCCAGGACGGACGGATCGCCTTGGGCCAGCCGCGCTGCGATTTCGCGGGTGCCATCGGTACTGCCGCCGTCGGCAATCAGGATGACCGCATTAAGTGGCGCCAGTGACGGACGAAGCTTGTCCACCAGAGCTTCGATATGTTCAGCCTCATTGAGGCAGGGGATGACGATCAGGCTGCGCGTCGACGTCAGATCTGTTGTGTTCATGACAAACCACCTTCGTTTTGACGGGCTTGAGAAAGGGGCGTCGCGGGCTCGGGGGCCGTCGATGCAATTGCCGAAAGGCGCCTCACGAGGTTCTCGCAATCGGTGTGGCGAAAGACCCAGGTGTCGGTGTTGCAGGCGGCAACCCGCCCAGACGCATCGGCTTGGCTGTTGGCATCGACCGCTCCAAGGAGCGAAACGAGGTTGTCCGGCTCGGGTTCATCAAGCAGAAAACCAAGACCGCGGACCGCCAGAAAACGGGCCGTCTCCGTGCCGCGCATGGCGATCGGAACCCGTCCGTGTCGGCAGCCCTCATAGAGCCGGTTCGGAAGCAGCCATTTGGAGTTCTGGCCCTCCTCGAAAAAATCGATCGCCCAGGTGAAATCGATCTCGTCGTAGATCGCGCCGAGGTCTTCCGGGCTGCGGTAAGCGCCGTGGAAGGTCATGTGCGGCTCATTGCGAATGAAACCGTCGAAATCGTCGAACTCGGAATAGGCGGGCCGGCCGCGTAGTACGATCTCGAAACGGCCCTCCATGCGGCGCGAGAACGTCGAAAGCAGTTCGAGCGACTTGCGGCAGCGTAGCGCACCGAACCAGCCGATCCGCCAGGGGCCGTCCGGTCGCGCTGTGGGGGCCGCGGAAACCTGCAGGCAATCTCGATCGCCGAGCTCCAGCACCTTGTTCTCCAGCAGCATGACTGGCGTCTCCAACCCGGAGAGTGGGCGGAAATAATGCTCGACGAAGGCGGGAGAACTGGTGATCAAAAGGCGCGCATTGCGTCCGAGATAGGCTTCGCTGGCGCGCATGGCGCGTCCAGCCACGTCCTTGCGCAGAAGCAGGCGGTGAATGTCGAGGCATTCATAGACAATAGGGACATCACCGCCGAACATGGAAACCGCCTTGTTGGCGACGGCGAGCATGTCGAGGTTGCGGGCGATGATCAGGTCGGGCCGGCCGACCGCGCGCAGCTTGGCGGGTAGCGACAGGCAGGCCTTGGTGATCGCTGAGACCCGCTGGGCAAAGCGACCGTCGCGCGTCGTGCCGAGCTCGATCGGATCGATGCCCTCGATCGCGGCCAGTGCGTTCGCGCCCCGGCGAAAGCCGGCCAGCGTCACGCGCGCACCGCCTGCCTTCAACATCAGGATTCGACGGCGAACCGCGGGGTCAGCCAGATCCTGCGCGAAATAAAGTATCTGCAGCATGAAAACATCCGTTTTCGTGCTTAGCCCGAGCCAAGCTTGATTCAAGAAATCGTGCATCGCAACGGTGGCGTTGCGATGCACGGATGCGGCGGCGTTGTGCCGTCCTCAGTTCAATTTGCAGGCGACGGACTCGGCGAACTGGCACTTGTCGTTGGGTGCGGTGAAGGCGATCCGGTCAACCTGCAGCGCTGTCGGCCCCTTGTAGTTAAAGGTGCCCATCCAATCGCTGAGGGTGTCGGTGCCCCACAGGCTGAAGAAGATCTTCTGGGCGTTGGACGGGATCTTGGCGGGATCGGTCACTTCGTGAACCAGTTCACCATTGACGTAGTAACGGATACGCTCCTTCTCCCAGACGAAGGCGTAGTCGTTGAAGCCTTGGTTGGCGCCGCCCGGTACGTCGGCGAGCTTCTCGTTGCCGCCCTTGGCGGAGACGTACTGATTGAGCTGCACCTTTGCCGGGTTCTTGCCGAGCACTTCGAAGTCGATCTCGTCATGCGCCTTTTTGTCGGCAGGACCGATATAGGTAAAGAAGGCTGAGTTCAGCCCCGATCCGTCGGCGGACTTGATGCGGGCTTCGTAGGTCCCATAGCCGAACCGCTTGCGGGTCTGGACCTCGCCGCAGGCATAGTTGCGTTCGCCTGTCTTGCCCTCCTCGAACTTCAGTTCAAGGATGCCGTCAACGACCACCGCCTGCTCCTTCGACCAGGTGCAGTTCTGGTGCGGCCCGTTGTTCCAGCCATCCGAAACATACCAGTGGCCGGTGTCGAGCGTGTCGAAGTTGTCGAGGAACGACGTGCCGGTGGCACCTTCCTGTGCCATTGCGGAGCCGGCAAGGCCGGTGGCGAGACATGTGAGAAGGGCGAGGCGGTGAGGTCTGATCGATCTCATGGTCAGGTCCTTTGCTGTGGCGAGTAGTCGGAGCGACGGCCGGTATCCGGGCGCGCGTTGGCTTGGGAGGAGCCGGTGCGGCTGCCGGTCAGGACGGCGGTGAGGCCCGGTGCCAGGCGCTTGGCAAGCCCATGCGCGGCAACGAGAATGGCGATCGTGATGAACGGGATCGTGAAATAGAACAGGCGATAGTCGGCGATCTCGGTGCGATTCCAGACCATCCAGGAAACGATGAGCAGGGGGTAATGGGCACAGAAGATCCAGAAGCTGAGGCCACCGGTACGCGCCAGGCGTTCGCCGAGCCGGGTGCGCACGAGAAGCGCTGAAACGGCCCAGGATCCGACGATGCCGGAAAGTGCCGTTAGGCTGCGCAGCATATCGACCCAGACCGGGAACTCCGGACCGGTCTGGTAAAGAACGATCGAGAGCGCGACAGCGGCGGCGAGGAAAACGGCGGTGATCGATCGGGCATAGGGGTCGAGCAGCTTGGTATCGATGCGATGCAGGCTCAGATAGATACCGGTGCAGAAGCCGAAGAGGATGGATTTCTTCAGGAAGATGCCATTCGGCAGCGGGAGCACGGCGAAGGCGAGCAGAACACCAAGCGTTTGCAGCGGATAGCGCTTGATCAGCCAGGCCAGCAATGGCGAGAGCAGGATGCATAGCAGCAGATCGCGCAGAAAGTAGAGTGGAACGTTGATCGGCAGCGCCTCAAGTGCGAAAGCAAGGCTCAGCCATTCGCGTGGCGTGGCATTGACCACATCGGGAAGGTAGCCGAAGCCAATATTCTTGAGCTGCGCCACATAGACGAGAGCGAGAAACGCGAGGTTCCACAGAAGGAAGGGAAGCAGCACCGTGCGCGCCTTGGTCCGAAGAGTCTTCTTATAATCGAACGTGTCCAGACCGCGTCGGAACATGAGATAGCCCGAGATCGCGCTGAGGCAGGGAACGCCGACGCGAAACAGGCTGTCGCCCAAAAACACGCGCAGCCAGTCCAGAAACCCATAGGTTCCCAGGAACGGGCTGGTTTGCGGATCATGCGGCACATGTACGAAGACGATGCCCGAGATCAGCACGATGCGCATCAAATTGATCCGCGAGGAAATGTTCGCGTCCATAGCCACGATATCCGTCACTCCTATCTGCCAGCGTCATTTTCGGCGCCGTTTCAACAGAGCAGACTAGAGCCCGCATCGATTAAACTAGGGCAGGGGCGTGGATAAAAATATGGCGCTGCAACAAAAGAATCAGCCATGATTTGTTGCGGTGCAGCATTCGCCACATTTCGAGTTAGCGGCAAAACAACAGGGAATCGACCCCTTCAATCCTTAAAAGCGCACGTATTGTCGCATGTTGCGGAATATGCTCATATTCTCATGAACCAAAGTCTGTGATTGAACACACGCCGATTAATTGCGATCAAAAATTGCAGATTTTTTTTCGTTGATCATTGTCAAATCGGAGTTTTTTTGCTGCCGGCGGCGCGAATTGCGGCGAGTGTAAGGCAGGGCCGAGCTCGCCATTTACGATCATTCCGCAGGTTCTGGCGAAACACCCACCGCGCCGCGCTGGCGGATCATCCGATGTAGTTTCACCAGCAACTGCCGCTCGGTCAGAACCATCAGAATGAGATAGATGAGACCGCCGATGGCAGCCCCGATCAGCACCTGCAAGATGGCGTTGGGAACCAGGGGGCCGAATCGCTCGAGCAGAAAACGCACGGCAAGCGCCATGGCAAAGGCCGCAAACATCGGCCGCGTTGAGACGAAGAAGCCTCTCACGAACGGCATATGGTCGGCCCGGAAGACCACCCATGAATATCCGACCAGCGTCAGAACGTTGACGATGCAAAGCGCGATCATCGCGTCGATCAGTGAGCCGTTGATGGCCCCATACGCGACCGCGCCGGTGGTGATGACAGCTCGGATCACAGCCCACCAGAACAGGACGGCGCCCTGGCCGATGCCTTTGAGATAGGGCACGTAGGTGCTGCAGGGGGTCAGGATGCCCTTGGACAAAGCCAGAAGGCCGAGAACGGGCCAGGCCGCCGCCCATTGGCTGCCGAAGAGGACGAGCATCGCTGGTTCGGCGAGCGCCCACAGCCCGAACATCATCGGAGCAAGCAACACCGTGGTGACCTGCGTGCTTAGCATCAACGCCTGCGACCGGCGCTCGCGATCCTCGCCCATATGGCTGAAGGCGGGGAAAAGCACACCCATGACAGCTGAAAGCACGATCTGGTTTGGAATGCTGGAGAACCGGCTGGCGGCGGAATAGGCGCCGGCATCGGAAAGACCGAGATAGCGGGAGATCACCACCATTGGCGACTGGAAGGTAATGAAATTTGCGATTTCGGAGCCCATCATGCCGAGACTGAAGCGGCTTAATATCCATACGCGCCGAAACGAGAAGACCAGCCTCGGTACGTAGCCGGAGACGGCATAAAGCCCGAAAAGGCGGATCAACGCCGATACGAAGAGCTGCCCGAGGAGCGACCACACGCCGAAACCGGCGAGCGCCATGGCGACGGCGACGAGAGCGCCGAGCGTTTCCGAAATCATGCTCCAGGCGGCATCCTTGCTGAAATTCATGCGCCGGGCCAGGAGCGCATAAGCGACATCGCCGCCGAGCTGAAGCGGAATGAGCAGGCTCATCATCTTCAATAGGTAGGCAGCTTCCGGCGCCCCCAGCAGCGTTGCGAGCGGTGCGGCAAAGACAAAAAGCCCAAGCGCCATTGCCATTGAAATCGCCAGATTCGCCCAGAATGCGGAATGGACAAGGTCCATTTCCTCGTCGCGCTGAATGATCAGCGCGGAGGCCAGACCGGCGCCGCCGATCATTGCCAGAAACTGCACGACGGTGAGTGCGACAGCGACTGTTCCGAACTCTTCAGGCGTCAGGATGCGCGCAAGAATAGGCACGGTGACAAATTTCAGCCCGAATGTGCCTGTCTTTGAGAGCACGCTCCAGCCGACGTTACGGGTGACGGATTTGGCATTGACGGTTGAGGGCATGGCGAACATCCCGTGAGCCCTTTGAAAGAATGAGTGACAAAGGACAAGCGATAGACATACGGCCGCGACCCAGTGGGAGGAGACCACGCAAGACTCTTTGTAGAGAAGCCTCAGGGGCGAAAAGATGGCAAAGCTGACGATTATTATACCTTACTACCAGAAGGAGCCGGGCATCCTTCGGCGGGCGCTTTCGTCCGTCTTCGCCCAGACATTTCAGGACTTCCATGTTTTGGTCGTCGACGATCAATCTCCTTATCCTGTTGATGAGGAGCTGGCGCCGCTCAGCGAAAACATGCGCGAGCGCATCACCATCGTGCGCCAACCCAACCAGGGACCGGGCGGCGCACGCAACACCGGGCTCGACCATGTTCCTGAGGATTCGGAGTTCGTAGCATTCCTTGATTCCGACGACGTCTGGACGCCGGATCACCTCAGAAATGCCTATCAAAGCCTGACGCGATTCGATGCCGATTGTTATTGGGCGTCGATAACGGGAGGCGATGCATTCTACTACCATTTTGGAGTCGCCGATCTCCTGAAGAGCGATACCTGCATCCGGCTGCAGGAGAGCCCGCTGGTCGTGGAAATCCCCGATCTATCCAACGTCATGCTGAGGAATTGGAGCTTTCTGCACCTTTCCTGCATGGTGATCGGGCGCTCGCTGTTCGAAACGATCCGCTTCGATGCCGCACTCCGGCTGGCAGCCGAGGACGTGCTGTTCTTCTGCGATTGCGTGCTGTCGGCGCGACGTGTGGTCCTTTGCGATGGCGCGGGTGCGGAACGCGGCGAGGGCATCAACATCTTCCATTCGATCGACAACGATTCGCCGGAATTTCTGCAGCAGCAGTTCAACACTTTCGTGGCGCTTGAAACGCTTGAGGGCCGCTTTTCGCGCCGGCCGCAGGAAATCGCCTCGATCCGCTCCTATCAGCATACGGCCCGCCGTCAGGCATTGTGGAGTCAGGCTCGGCGCCTGCGTCGCAGGAAGGTGCCACAGTTCAGGCTGCTTGCCCGCTGGGTATGGCGCGATCCGAAATTGTTGCAAAGCGCCCTTGAACTGGCCGTCGGCAAACTGTCACCGCAACACTGATCACGAAGACAGCATCCCTCAGAAGGGAGAAAGACCCGCCGCTTGCGGCGCCGGACACATTTTTATTTGAGAGAAGGGACCGCTTATGAAGCCCTATTACTGGGAATCACATCACGGAAATTTTGGAGACGACCTCAATCTTTGGCTCTGGGATTTCCTCTTGCCTGGTTTCCGCGACAGCCATGACGACATTCTGCTCGTCGGCGTCGGTACGGTGCTCAATCGAGCGTTATTACCCGACGGCATGCGAAAATTGGTGCTTGGCAGCGGCTTTGGCTATGGCACGCTTCCGGATATGCGCGATACGGCGGAATGGGACATTCGTTGTGTGCGCGGCCCGCTGACGGCCGAAAAGGTCGGTATCGAACCCGAACGCGGCATTGTTGACCCGGCGGTGATGGTCGCCGAGATGCCGGAGTTCCAGAACTTGCCCAAGATCCACAAGCGTAGCTTCGTGCCCCATTGGGAGAGTGCGATTGCCGGCATGTGGCCGACGACCTGCGGCACGGTCGGCCTGCACTACATCGACCCGCGTGGAGAGGCCGGAGCCGTGATCCGGGAGATCGCGCAGTCCGAGCTGATCGTGGCCGAATCGATGCACGGAGCGATCCTCGCGGACGCCTTTCGCGTTCCGTGGGTCGCGGTCTCGACTTCGAACAGCATCAACAGCTTCAAATGGAACGATTGGGCCCGGACGGTCGGGGTCACCTATCGCCCTCGCCATGTCCCGGTTTCAAGCCGGGCGGAAGCGATGATCAAGGGGACCCGGTTCTGGGGCATGGGTTTTGATATCGCCGAGACCTATGGTGAAGACCCGAACCGGCGGCAGATCGACGGAGACCTGGTCGTCGGAGCGACCCAGCCAAGGCAAACTTTCTTGCGTGGAGCGGCCAAGCAGCTTCTGGCGGCGCCGTCGACGTTGGCATTGTGGCAGGCAAGCAGAGCGCAGCCGCAATTGAGCGAAGACCGCGTCCTGGCCGAACGCAAGGCACGCTTCCGCGACGTACTCGATACAGTTCGTCGCGATTATCTCTAAGGGCTGAGATCAAGCGGCGCCCCGAGCGGGCGCCGTTTAGCCTATCATTGGCTCAACTCAGCGGAAGCTGGGAGCAGGTAGCGCAGCCGCCCCGAGCCGCCGAGTTCCACCGGAGCGTCCGGCTTGCCCGATCGCATACGTTCGGTCTTATCGGCAAAGATCCCACCGGCGACTGCCGGAACGGCCCCCGGCTTGCCGAGCAGGTAGGTGACGGCAGCCATTGGGCCGCCCTCGCGCTTCAGGTCGAGAAAGCGCCGATGTTCGTAACGTCCCCGGATATGGCGTTCATGCCGGCGGATCACGGCCGTCGCTTCTGCACTCAATTGATTGTCGGCGAGGATGGCACGGTCGGCCTCATAAAGGCGCTTCAGGTCTTCGGTGCGGTGACTACCGCTGAGCGAATTGCCACGCACGATCGCCGCATAGCCGCAGCTGTGGATGATCTTGTAGCGTGCACCCTTGGCAAGCGCCCGCAGATAGAGGTCGTAGTCTTCCCCGAGGCGGAGGGTCTCGTTGTAAGCGAGTTGATGGCTGGACAGGAACGCACGCCGCATGAGGGGTTTGAGAAAACCGATCTCGCCACGCCTGACACCGCGGCGCGAGATATTGCCTTCGACGAAGCCGGTGAGATCGAGAAGGCGCGGCTCCGGTTGGAACCGGCCCACGTCGGCCGCTGCGCTGGCGGCAGCCGTCTCGTCCATGAAGGCGATGTTGTCGGCGACAAAATCCCAATCCGAAACCCCAAGAAGCTGGGCCAGCCTGCCGGGCAGAAAGAAATCGTCGGCATCGAGGATGGCGAGGATAGGCGAGCGGCTGATCGAGATCGCGTGGTTTCGTGCTGCAGCCGGCCCCCTGTTTTTTTCAAAGCGCACGACGTTCAATCGCCCGGTGTCATCGGCAGCGGACAGGGCGGCTGATGCGGTCGTGTCGGTCGAGCCGTCGTCGATGACGATGACCTCGGCCGTTTCCGGCTCGGCCAGAGCCGAAGCGACGGCCCTTGCGATCGTTTCGGCGGCATTTTTTGCGGCGATGATGACACAAACGTCCATCGTTGCAGCTGCGGTCATTGTGGCCTCCAGCGTTACGTCGGGCATGGCCGGCATTGGTATTCCTTGCCGGCCCGCCGCACGATGCAACGGGATCATGTCGCAACCGCGTCAAAACGTTGACATTTTTGTTGTAGGCATCGCGGGCGGCGAGGGGAGCTCCCCACCGTGCCCTACGGGTTGAAGTGACCCGGCCTGTTCAAACGCCCCGTCGAAACCTTACCCGCCTGTTTTTCATCGGTCGTTGCGCGTGCGTTCTCGGCCGCCTGCCTGTCGCGCTCGCGGGCCTTCTGCCAGACGAGAAAAACGACAGCCAGAAAATACCCGACCTGCATCAAGACGGCGCAAATCAAGGTTTGAAAAAGGGTCGAGGTAAGCGAACCGTTCAGCAGATAGGTGACGATGGCAAAGACCGCCAAAGCGCCAATCATGCTCGCAAAGACGCGTGGTGCGAACATCGCGCTACCTTGCCTTCGGGGCTGTTGTTGGTGTCTCCATATGAGCTAAGGCCCTTCCCACCACAGAGGTTCAATATATTGGCGGTTATCCCTCGGTTCAACCGACAATAACCGCACATGCGATATAAGCCGCTATAGCCCCTAAAATGTTTATGTCGCCTTTAGAACAGGCCGCCTCCAATCAAATTCCGTTGATTGCACGGCGTGGGGCGGATGCAAGGAATCAGTTTGCGGCCGGCCATATCGAGGTTGGTTAGGGGTTTAACGGGGCGAAATGTGTCGCTCGATATTCCACCCTCCGTGGGTTTCGCCCTGTTTCGCTCGTCTCGAAGTTGGCCTCGCTCTCACTTTGTTATCAACTTTTGTTACAAGATTCGCGTTTGTGAAGGTTTTGTGCGTGCAGTGCAAAAGAATGCTGCGCCGCAAAAAGCGCCCGTGAATTTGACGGATTTCAATTTACAGAGGGGGAAAATCTTCTGATGCAAGACGAAAGCAAACATCACTAGTTCAAGGTAAGGCCAATTTTTTCATGAGTAAATTCGGTTTGCCCGCGAACTACATCGAAATCGACTGGAAGCCACTTGGCTCGCCATGAATAGATGATCTTCGGTCCCGAAGAAATATTACATATTCGCGATCGATGATATACGTCCGCGAACCGCGGGCACGGCACCGGCCATCATTTCGCCTTTAAAAACCAAATTCTAACCATACACTCATTCTTGGATACGAGTGCGCCCCCACAGGGGACCGACCAATCGCCAACGTAAATGGAGTCTTCTCTATGAAGTCTGCGACTCGATCGGCCAATTCGCCGTTTTTCAGTACCGCAGAGTCGGGAGCATTTCGTCCGGTAGGAGGAATATCGAAGCGTGGCTTTGATATTTTCACCGCTTCACTGGCTCTCGTCTTTCTCAGTCCGCTCTTCCTGCTCTTGATGATGCTCGTCAAGTTTTCCGATGGTGGATCCGTTTTTTACGGTCACCGCCGTATCGGCCATAACGGCCGTGCATTCCGCTGCCTGAAATTCCGCACGATGCGGGCAGACGGAGATCGGCTCTTGCAGGACTATCTCCGCAACAATCCGGGCGCCTACGAGGAATGGCGTGCGACGCGCAAGCTTCAGGACGACCCGCGCGTGACCATTGTCGGCAGCGTTCTGCGCAAACTCAGCCTCGACGAGTTGCCGCAGCTGATCAACATCATCCGTGGTGAGATGAGCATCGTCGGCCCGCGCCCTGTCGTGGAAGACGAACTCGAACTCTACGACGCCGCAGCCGTGTTCTATCTGCAGTCTCGCCCGGGTCTTACCGGCCTGTGGCAGATCAGCGGCAGGAATGACGTTTCCTATGCCGCCCGCGTCGCCTTCGACACGCACTATGTACAGAACTGGTCGCTGATCCGCGACTTCTTCATCGTCGTCAAGACGATCCCCGCAGTCTGCTTTTCTCGCGGCAGCTACTGACAAACGCTGCGCCACGGAGCCTGACGACCTCGTCGTCGGACGCCGGCGCGCGCGACCAGCAACCGGGAAACCGTAATGAAACATCAAATTGCCAAGGGGAGATCGCGTATCTCCCTCCGAAAGCCGTATTCTCTGAAGGTCGCCATGCTGGCGGCCATAACTGTGTTCGGCACCTTGCCTGTCCATGCCGACGAGTACCATCTCGGCGTCATGGACAAGTTGAAGATCCGCGTGGCCGAATGGCAGACCGCAGAAGGTGCTGTGCGCGACTGGTCGGTGGTCAGCGGCGAATACACCGTTGGTGCCTCCGGCATGGTCTCCATCCCCTTCATCGGCGATCTGCCGGCGGCGGGCAAAACGACCAACGAGATGAGCGAGGCGATCGGCCTCAAGATGCAGACGCTGTTCGGCCTGCGTGATCGGCCTTCGGCGTCGGTCGAGCTCGCGCAGTATCGTCCGGTCTATCTTTCCGGAGAAATCCAGAAGCCCGGTGAGTACCCTTACGTGCCGAACCTGACGGTCCTCAAGGCCGTCAGCCTTGGCGGCGGGTTGAGACGTTCGGAAAGCGGACAGCGCTTCGCACGCGACTACATCAACGCACGCGGAGATTCGAGCGTGCAGGTCTCCGAACGCAACCGGTTGCTTATCCGGCGCGCGCGCCTGCAGGCGGAGATCGCCGGCAAGGAAAAGATCGAATTGCCGAAGGACTTGAAGGACGCGCCTGACGTCGCCGGCTTGCTTGAAAGCGAGACTGCATTGATGGTTTCGCGCGACAAAAGGCAGAAACGCCAGCTGGCGTCGCTGGCCGATCTCAAGTCTCTGCTCGAAAGCGAAATCCAGGCACTGGCGAAAAAGTCAGAAACGCAGAACCGTCAATTGGATCTGGTGATCGAGGACCGGGACAAGATCGAGGGGCTTGCCGAAAAGGGGCTGGCGCTGAGCGCGCGCAAGCTCGCGCTGGAACAGCGCGTGGCGGAGCTGCAGTCAGCTGTTCTGGATATCGACACGGCGTCTCTGAAGGCAAAGCAGGATGTCAGCAAGGCCACCCAGGACGATACCAACCTGCGCAACGATTGGGATGCCCAGCTTGCCCAGGACCTGCAGAACACCGAAGCTGAGCTCGATACGCTGTCCATCAAACTTGGCACCAGTCGCGACCTCATGACCGAGGCGCTGCTGCAATCGGCCGAGGCGGCACAGTCCAAGGACGACATGTCGGACGCTGTCATCAGCTATTCGATCGTCCGTGAAAAGGATGGCAAGGCGCAACAGATTGCCGCCGACGAGAACACGCCGGTGCTGCCGGGCGACGTGATCAAGGTCGAAGCCAATCTGGCGATGCGCTAGAGCCTTTCCAAGGAAAAGTGCGAAGCGGTTTTCCGTCAGGAAATGCTTGGAAATAAAGAGATGGAGCGTTTCTGTGACTCTGTTTAACCCGGCTACGCTCTAAGGAATCGTGATGAGGATTTCCAAGGCAAGCCTCGTTTCTCCTGGTGCAAACCAGACCTACGGTACGTTTGCGCTGGCGATATCGTTCTTCGTCTTTGCCTATTCCTCGCGGTTCGGGCAGGCGTCGATCCTTGTCTACTATGCGCTGTGGCTGCCGTTGGTGCTCGTCGACTATCGAAGCGTGCTCGGCAATTACGGCAGATATATCTGGATCCTTGCCTTTGCCGTCTTTGCCTGCCTTTCCGTCTTCTGGTCGGCAGCGCCCGGGATGACGGCAAGGACGGGAGTTCAGTATCTCTCGCATGTCGTTTGCGCGCTGATTGCCATGCGCACGATCGACATCCGCACGCTCGTGCGCGGCGCACTGGCGGGCGTCGGTATCGTGCTCACCTATTCGCTGCTGTTCGGCGTCTACCACCTCGATCCGCTCGACGGTACGTTCAGCTTTGTCGGCGCCTTTTCCTCGAAGAACCAGCTTGGCTTTTACGCCTCACTCGGGATCTACTTCGCCTTCATCGCCCCAGTCGCGCTCAGGGAACGCGGGCTTTGGCTCGCCGCCGCCGGGGCCGTCGGGCTGATATCAGCCTATTCGCTGCTTGCCTCGCAATCGGCGACGTCGGTTCTGACGGCCGTCGCCATCGTTGGCTGCTGGCTCGGCATGCGCGCCGTGGGCATGCTGTCGCCCGGTCATCGCAAGGGACTGTTCTTAGGTGCTGTTGTCGTCGGCGGGATCACCGCCGTCGCTGCGACCTACGGCGGCGGCGTCGACCTCGTTCTCGGCCTCTTCGGCAAGGATTCCACGCTTACGGGGCGAACCTACCTTTGGCAGCAAGGGATACAAGCCGCTTTATCCTCGCCTGTCGTCGGGGTGGGCTACCAGGCCTATTGGGTCCAGGGCTTCTCCGAACCCGAACGTCTCTGGGAAGAGTTCTTCATCGCCACCCGCTCGGGCTTCCACTTCCACAACACCTTCATCGAGGCGATGGTGGAGACCGGAGCAATCGGGCTCGTGCTCCTCTGCAACGTGCTTCTGGTCACTGTCTTCGGCCATATCAAACGGTTGCTGGCCTACGACCATCACACCGAATCCTCGGTGCTCTTCGGCGTCGCCATGCTGCTTTTCGTGCGGGCGTTTGTCGAAATCGACATCATGAATCCCTATCACGTCGGTTCGTTCCTGCTCTACTTCGCAGCTGGCAAGCTGACGATCAGGCAGGGCCGGCGCGTCGTCACCGAGCGGCGCCTTGCAGAGGGCAGGGTGTTGGCGAGCCATCATCCGCAGCTGAGGTTCTGATGGCACCAACGCCGATGAAAACCATCCACGGCATCCAGTATCTGCGTGCGCTTGCGGCGCTGGGGGTCGTGCTCTTTCACGCAGCCGAACGGACAGGCCATCACTTCGCGATCGGCGCGGCCGGGGTCGACGTCTTCTTCGTCATCAGCGGCTTTATCATGTGGGTGATCAGTGACCGGCGCCCGGCCACGCCGCTGGCATTCCTTAGAGAGCGGCTACGCCGGATTGCGCCGATCTATTGGCTCGCCACCTTGGTGATGATCGGCGGCGGCGTTGCCGGCCTTTTCCCGAACCTCGTGCTGACGCTCGGGCATATCCTGGCGTCCTTGATGTTCATTCCCGTGCGTTCGCCCAGCAGCGGCGAGATCTGGCCGGTGCTCGTGCAAGGTTGGACACTCAACTTCGAAATGTTCTTCTACGTCGTCTTTGCGGCTTCGTTGATGCTGCCAAGACACCGCCGGCTACCGGTGATGGCAGCGCTGTTTGTGTCGCTTGTATTGCTGGGTCTCGCGATCGATACGCAAAACGCGCTGTTTTTAACCTATACGCGCCCGGTCATCCTGGAATTTGTCGCCGGCATGATTGTCGCCGAATTCTGGCTGCGGGGCAGGGTTGCCGGTCCGGGCCTCGGCATTGTGCTTGTCTTAAGCGCATTCACCGGATTTGCAGCCCTTGCCGTCCTGCGCCTGCCGTTTGACGAAAGAATATTAGGCCCGCTGGCGGTCATGCTTGTCGTTGGCACGCTTGCGCTTGAAGCCGGCGGCTGGTTTCAAAAATGGACATTACCGACGTTGCTCGGCGATGCCTCCTATTCGATCTACCTCTGGCACACCTTCGCCATATCGGTCGTCGTCAAGGCTGCTGCGATGATCGGTCTGAATTCAGTGCTGACGCTGCTCTGCGCTTTGGCCGCTGGCACGCTTGCCGGTATTGCGGCCTATCTCCTGATTGAGCGTCCGCTTCTTCGACGTACCCGCTCCAGATTGCCTCTGAACCGGGTACGCGAGGCATCCTAGCCATCTATGCCAGGGGTGCGATCAGTCGAAGTCGCTGATGTCAGGCGCCCTGGTTGCGGCGGGAATGCCAGTTCCAGGCCGTGCGCGTGATTGCCGCCAGGTCGTATTGCGGCTCCCAGCCAAGGACTTCGCGAGCCTTGTCGTTGTTTGCGACAAGCGTGGTCGAATCTCCCTCACGGCGATCGACATAGTCGATGCCGAAGCTGCGGCCCGAGACATCGGTAATGGCGTTCAGCAGTTCCTTCACCGTCGTGCCGGTGCCCGTACCGAGATTGAGTTCGACACTGTCGCCGCCTTCAAGCAGGTATTCGACGGCGCGAACATGGGCGTCGGCGAGGTCGAGGACGTGGATATAGTCGCGCACGCAGGTGCCGTCGCGGGTGTCGTAGTCCGTGCCGAAGACCTTGAAGCCGTCGCGGCGGCCAAGAGCGGCATCGATTGCCAGCGGGATCGCGTGTGTCTCGGGTTCATGCCACTCGCCGATCCGCCCTTCCGGGTCGGCACCGGCAGCGTTGAAATAGCGCAGGATGACCGAGCGCAGGCCCTTGTACTGGCCATAGTCCTTCAATGCCTGCTCGCAGACCCACTTCGTGCGGCCATAGGGGTTGATCGGGGCCTGGCGGTGCTGTTCGTCGATCGGCACGCTCTCCGGCAGGCCGTAGGTGGCGCAGGTCGACGAGAACACGAAGGCTTCGATGCCGGCGGACAGTGCTGCCGACAGAAGGGTCAAGGTCCCGATGACGTTGTTGTCATAGAACGAGACCGGATCCTTGACGGATTCCCCGACCTCGATCATTGCGGCGAAATGCAGGATCGCCCGCGGCTTGTGGCGTGCAAGCACCTCATCGAGGCGCTGGCGGTCGCGGATGTCACCCTTTTCCAGAACACCCCATTTGACGAACTCCTCGTGGCCGTTCGACAGATTGTCGTAGACCACGGGTTCGAACCCCTTGGACGCAAGCTGAAGGCAGGTGTGCGAGCCGATATAGCCGGCGCCGCCGACGACAAGAACCTTGTTATTTGTCATGAATATCTCAATCTCGGGCTTGGAAGGAATTGGCAAAGTTTTCAATGAACAATGGCCGAATTGTCAATGGCTCGTGGCGCGTTTCGCGCGATCGTCTGCTCTCTTTCCGCACCATGATCCACATGCCGCTTGATCCCAGCAAAAGAAGGCAGGGAGGCGGCCGCGGGTGAAATATCTCCATCGGCTCTGAGGCGGAGATGCTTCTTTCGCTTCGCGCGAAACATATAGCATATTAATTTACTAGATTTAGTTGATAAGCCGACGCCTAGTCGTACGATAGCCTACAGACATCCAAAGGAAGGCTCCCATGACGACGAAACTGAAACGGCTCGCGCTGACGCTGGCGACACTCCCCGCCTCCGGCTTTTTCCTGCCCGGCGCTTTTGCACAAGGTGCAGGCGATCCGATCAAGGGCGGGACGCTGATCTATCTCGAGCAGCAGGCCCATACCAATCTCTACCCGCCGGCTGGCGGCTTTTACCCAAATGGCGGCATCCTCAACCAGATCACCGACAAGCTGACCTACCAGAACCCGAAGACGCTCGAGATCGAGCCTTGGATCGCGGAATCGTGGACGGTCAACGCTGATGCGACCGAATACACCTTCAAGATCCGTCCTGGCGTCACCTTCTCCGACGGCACGCCGCTGGATGCCGCTGCCGTCGCAAAGAACTACGACGTCTTCGGGCTCGGCAACAAGGAACTGAAGCAGCCGGTCTCGGAGGTCATCAACAACTACGCGCGCAGCGAGGTCATCGATCCGCTGACCGTCAAATTCTACTTCAAGAAGCCGTCGCCGGGCTTCCTGCAGGGCACGTCGGTGATCGGCTCCGGGCTCGTTGCCGCAAGCACGCTGGCGCTTCCGTTTGAACAACTGGGCGATGCCACCAAGATCTCCGGTCCGTTTGTCGTCGACAGCGAAACGATTGGCAAGGAGCTGAACCTGAAGGCGCGCGAAGAATACGCCTGGGGTCCGGCAAAGCTGGAGCATCAGGGGCGGCCCTATCTCGATGGTATCACATACATCATCACCGGCGAGGACAGCGTGCGCATTGGCGCTCTGCTGGCGGGCCAGGCCGATTTCATCCGGCAGGTCCAGGCCTATGACGAAAAACAGGTTGAAGCGCAGGATTACCAGATCTACGCGCCTTCGACGCGCGGCGTGAACAACAGCGTCGTCTTCCGACCCGACAATCCGCTCGTCGCTGACGTGAGGGTCCGCAAGGCGCTGCTGCACGCGACCGACGCCAAGGAAGTCGTCACCACGCTGTTTTCCGCCAACTACCCACAGGCGACGTCAATCATCGCCTCCACGGCGCTCGGCTATCGCGACATTTCGGCAAAGCTTTCCTTCGATCCGGGAAAGGCAAAAGCCCTGCTCGATGAGGCCGGCTGGACGGTCGGCGCCAATGGCCTGCGCCAGAAGGACGGCAAGGAACTGGTGCTGACCGCCTATGAATCCCTGCCGCAGCCGCAGAACAAGGAAACCTTGCAGCTTGTCGCCCAGCAATGGGGCAAGCTCGGCGTCAAGCTGACCGTGCTTGCCGGCGACAGCGGCAGCAGGATCGTCGACGATCTCGATCCGCTCAAGACACCGGTTTCACCGGCCATGGTCGGGCGCGCCGATCCTGACGTGATCAAGAGCCAGTACTACCCAAAGAACCGTGACGTCCTTCGCCAAAAGGGCGGCCAGAGCGACAAGGTCCAGAGCTTCGCCGATGACAAGCTGAACGGCCTGCTCGAGGCGCTTGCTTCGGAGCCGGACCGCGAGAAGCGGTTGGCGATTGCCGGCGAGGTTCAGGACTATGTCGTCGACCAGGCCTATGCGATCCCGATTTTCGAGGAGCCGCAAGCCTTTGCCGGTGCGCCTTACGTCCAGGGCGTCGCCTTCGAGGCGGTTGGCCGCCCAAGCTTCTACAGCACATGGCTTGCCGAACACTGACATCGACCGATCGGCCACGTCCATTGCCGTGGCCGACCCTCGCAATGAGATCAAGCAGAGGAACGGCGAATGTCCGGATATTTGCTCAACCGCCTGGGGCAGGCGTTGTTCGTCCTATGGGCGGCTTTTACCATCTCTTTCGTATTGCTTCAGGCGATGCCCGGTGACGCCATCCTGATCAAGTTTCAGAACCCGGAACTCGGGCTCAACCCGCAACAGATCGCCGATATCCGGGCGTCCTACGCCGCCGACAGCGCCATCTGGGTGCAGTATATACAGACGATCGGCAGGTTTCTCACCGGCAACTTCGGCTATTCCGTTCAAGCGGGCGTTTCGGTCAGCACGATGCTTGCGACCCACCTGCCGGCGACGCTGAAACTCGCGTCTCTTGGTTTCGTCCTTGCCGCTGTCTTTGCCGTCGCAATCGCCTTCGTTTCGAGCCTCACGCCCTTCGCCTGGCTCCGCGGTGCACTCCAGTCCGTGCCGTCGCTCTTCATCTCGATCCCGACCTTCTGGCTCGGCATCATGCTGATTCAGATCTTCTCGTTTCGTTTGAACCTCGTACCGGTCATCAACCCCGGCCCTTGGCAGGAACTCATCCTGCCCGTCGTCACGTTGGCAGTGCCGATTTCCGCGCCGCTCGCCCAGGTCTTGGTGCGCAACATCGACGATGTGCTCACACGCCCCTTCGTCGCGGTTGCTCGCGCCAAGGGGGCAACCCGCCACTGGGTCCTGTGGCGCCACGTTGCCAAGAACGCGCTGCTGCCGACGCTCACCATTGCCGGCGTGCTCTTCGGTGAACTCATCGCCGGCGCCGTCGTCACCGAGACTGTCTTCGGCCTTAACGGCATCGGAGGGCTGACGGAAAGGGCGGTCGGCAGCCAGGACGCGGCCGTGCTCCAGGCGATCGTTGTGCTCTCGGCCTTGGCCTTCGTCGTCATCAATCTCATCGTGGATCTGCTCTTTCCTGTGCTCGATCCGCGTCTTCGGACAAAAGCAGGAGCCACCGCATGACCACGTTCGATACAATCCACGATGACGCCATCGCGTCAGGGCACGGACACCGGGTGGGCGGGCGCTTCTCGCTCCCCCATTTCATCCGCCGGTTGCCAGTGGGCCTGGCTTTGTCCTGGCTGGTTCTCGCCATCGCCTTCCTCTGGGCAGTCGCTCCGTGGCTTTTCACCATTTACAATCCGCTCGAAGGGGTTGGTGGGGAACAGCTTCGGCGGCCGGACGCCAGCCATCTGCTCGGTACCGACGCGCTTGGGCGCGATCTCTACGGCCGTATCGTCTACGGAGCGGTTCATTCGCTGACCGGTGCCTTTGTCGCTGTGGCACTTGGTCTTGTCATCGGTACGGGCCTTGGCGTGGTCGCCGGCTCGGTCGATCGGCGGCTTGACGATGTGATCATGCGGCTTGTCGACGTTTTGCTGTCTATCCCGCCACTGCTGTTGTCTCTCAGCATCATCATCCTGCTCGGCTTCGGCACGGTGAACGCGGCGATCGCCGTTGGCGTCACGTCTGTTGCCGGTTTTGCCCGCTTGGCGCGTTCGGAAGTTGTTCGTGTCCGGCGCAGCGATTATGTCGAGGCGGCTTTCGGCAGTGGGGGCACCTTCACCTCCGTCCTCTGGCGGCATGTGTTGCCGAATTCGTTGACGTCGGTTCTCGCGATCGCCGCACTGCATTTTGGATCGGCGGTGCTGCAGATCTCGACGCTCGGGTTCCTGGGCTACGGCGCACCGCCGCCGATGCCCGAATGGGGCTTGCTGATTGCTGAGGGCCGAAACTACATCTCGACCGCCTGGTGGCTGACGACCGCGCCCGGCATCGTCGTCGTTCTGGTCGTTCTGGCCGCCAATCGTGTCAGCCAATCCTTCGGCAAGGTAGCCGCATGAACACCTCAATCGCTGCATACCCACCGGTGCTAGAGGTCGAGAACCTGTCGATCTCCTACCATGACGGCGTCGCCCATCGCCGTGTCGTGCACGATGTTTCGTTCCGGATCGAGCCCGGCGAGGTGGTCGCGCTGGTCGGGGAGTCCGGCTCCGGCAAGACGACGACGGCGCAATCGATCATCGGCCTGCTCCATGCCAATGGCCGCATCGACGGCGGCAGCATCAAGCTCAACGGCACCGACATTTCCCGCTGGTCAGATCGACAGCTTGATGCCGTGCGGGGGGCTAAAATCAGCCTGGTACCACAGGATCCGGCAAGTTCGCTCAATCCGGTCAAGACGATCGGAGCGCAGGTTGGTGAGATTCTTCGCATCCATGGCGCTGCAAGCGGTCGCGAGCTGGAAGCGCAGGTGATTTCGCTTCTGGAGCGCGTCGGGCTGAGCGAGCCTGCCCTCAGGGCGAAGCAGTATCCGCACGAGCTTTCGGGCGGCATGCGTCAGCGCGTGCTGATCGCGATAGCGGTCGCGCTGAAGCCGCAACTCATCATCGCTGATGAACCGACAAGTGCGCTCGACGTGACGGTGCAGAAACGCATCCTCGACCTGATCGACGAATTGCGCGCCGAATACGGCACATCGGTTCTGCTTGTGACCCATGACCTCGGGGTTGCCGCCGACCGAGCCGACCGGCTTGTCGTACTGCAGGGCGGCCGGGTCCAGGAAGTCGGCGCGACCAAAGGCGTGCTTGCCGCACCGCGAAGCGCCTACACACGGCAACTGATTGCCGACGCGCCGTCGTTCTCGGCCGTTGCGCGCAGGGCCCCAGCGACCGCGCGCGAAAAGCCCGCATCATTAGACGATGATGTCGTTATCGTCGAAGGCCTTGTGCAGGACTTCGTTCGCCCCGATGGCGATGGCAAATCCTTTCGCGCCGTCGACGGTCTCAGTTTTCGGGTCCGTCGCGGCACGACCCATGCCATCGTCGGCGAATCCGGCTCCGGCAAGACCACCACCATCCGGGCGATTGTCGGCTTTCAGAAACCGACTGCGGGGCGCATCGAGATCGATGGCACCGATCTCTCGTCACTTCGCGGCGAAACGCTGCGCCAGTTCAGGCGCAAGATCCAGCTGGTCTACCAGAACCCTTATGGCTCGCTTGATCCGCGCCAGACGGTGTTCGACATCGTTGCCGAGCCACTTCTGAATTTCGCCAAGCTCTCGCGACCGGCGCGTGAGGAAAAAGTCCGGGCAATCCTCAGTCGGGTCGGCTTGCCGGAAGCGGCGCTTGGCCGCCGCCCTCACGCGCTTTCGGGCGGTCAGCGACAACGGGTGGCAATCGCCCGCGCACTCGTTCTCGACCCCGACGTCGTCGTTCTCGACGAGGCGGTCTCGGCTCTCGACGTGACGGTGCAGGCCCGCATCCTCGATCTTCTCGACGAACTCCAGCGCGATCTCGGTCTGACCTACCTGTTCGTGTCTCATGACCTCGCGGTCGTTCGGCAGATCTCCGACACGGTGTCCGTGCTGAAGGACGGTCGTTTGGTCGATGGAGGATCCGTCGAGGACGTCTTCGAAAGGCCGGGCAGCGACTACACCCGCGAACTCATCAACGCCATCCCCGGACAAAAACGAGCAGCCCTCGTCTGACGACGCAGGAATGAATGACAGGACAGAAAATGACGAATACGACGCCACGCAAGCGACTGGGGTTCTTTACGCGTCTCCTCGACGACGTGCCCGCCGGCGCGCGCTATCATTATGCGGCCGAGCAGATCGCGACCGCCGAACGTTTCGGCTTCGATACCGCCTGGGTCGCCCAGCATCACTTCCATGCTGACGAAGGCGGTTTGCCGGCGCCACTCGTCTTCCTGGCACATGTCGCCGCGCAGACGTCGCGGATCAGGCTCGGGACTGGCGTCATCACGCTGCCGCTTGAAAATCCGATACGGGTTGCCGAGGATGCGGCTGTGCTTGACCTCCTGTCGTGCGGGCGGGTCGAAATCGGCTTCGGCACCGGTGGTACGCCGTCTTCGTTTACGGCCTTCGGCCTCGAGAGTGCCGAGCGCGGAGAAATCTTCGCCCGGCATCTGCGCGTCGTTCTCGACGCCTGGGCCGGACGCAGCCTTTCAGGCGGCGACCAGCTTTATCCGACGGCGCCGCAATTGCTCGACCGGATCTGGCAGGCCACGTTCTCCGCCGCCGGCGGGGAGAGGGCAGGGCGGGCCGGCGACGGCCTCATGCTGTCGCGCACCCAGCCCCGGACCGCCGAACGACCGGATGCGTCGCTCGCCGAATTGCAGAACCCGATCATCAACGCCTATCTCGCGGGATTGCCGGCAGGCAGCGCACCCCGAATTTTGGGTTCACGTAGCCTGTTCGTGGCAGACAGCCGCGCCGAGGCGTTGCGCCTGGCCGAAGTCGGCTTGCGTCGCGGCGCGGAGCGGTTGATTGCGGCCGGCCACAAGCCGACGGGCAACTCGCTCGCCGAGCTGATCGCCGCTTTCGACGTCCATGTCGGGACGCCCGACGACGTGATTGAAAGCCTCCGTGCGGATACGACGCTCGATCGGGTTACCGACCTCGTCTTCCAGGTTCACTCCATCGATCCGCCGCACCCGCTGATCCTGCGCTCGATCGAGCTGATTGCAACCAAGGTCGCACCGGCGCTCGGATGGGCACCGGAGGAGAAATTCGCCCCCCGACGCCTCGGAGCCGTCGGCTGACAACGCCGATCACCGCAGCGGCACCCGGCGCGCCGCTAAACGGAAGGAAGGAGACTTACCGTGACCACATCGACACCCGATATTATCGACCTGCTGGCCGGCATCAAGCCGGGCTCATCGCTTGATCGCATCCGCACCCAGCGGCCGGAAACACGCGAGCAGGCGCAGAAGAGCTATCTCGCGCTCTTCGAACCCGAAAATTTTGGCGACGTCTCTCATGCCGAACGGCAGGCAATTGCCAGCTTCGTCGCGGGATTGCATCGGCATCCGGATATTTTTGAGTTCTACGTCAGCCCACTGGAGGAAGGCGAAGCGAACCGCTGGGTGGTCGAGGTGTTGAAGGCCGAGATCGGCGCGGCGCAGGCCGTCGGCCCCTATGGGCGATATCCGGCCGGCGCTTTGAGCGTCGAGGACGCACCCGGGCCGATCTACCAGGTCTCTGATGCCGGGCGTGAAGCGCTCGGAGCAAAGCTTGCGGCAGCCTTGGAACATGCGCATCTGCTTGTCTTCCATCTCCGTGACGCGAGCCCCAGGGCGCTTCAGGCGCTGATCGATGCCGGCTGGACGACGAACGGCATCGTGACGCTGTCGCAGCTTGTCGCATTCGTTGCGTTCCAGATCCGGGTAATCGCCGGCCTTGGCCTGCTTGCGGCCTCCGCTAGGCGCGCTGCCGCCTGAGCCTTAGAAGGAGTTTGTCATGACTGACCACATCATCACGCCCACGATCGAAAATCGTCCTGTCGCGTTCACGCAGGCCGAGATCGGCTGGACACCGTGGCTGGAACCGCTCGCGGAGGACGATCTGACGGAGGCACACCTTACCGGTCTCGTCGAGGCGTCGCGCGCCAAGTCGCCCTACTTCCGCTTGCTCGTTCGCGATCCCCAGGTTCTGGAGGCCCGGACGAAGACGGACAAGGACATCTTCTACAACACCCGCACGGGCCTGCCGCGTGCCGAGCGCGAGCTTGCAGCGACTGCGGCATCGCGGTCAAATGGATGTATCTTCTGCGCCTCCGTGCATTCGCGTTTCGCATCTCACCATTCCAAGCGGGGCGACGACGTTCAGAAGCTGCTCGATGAAGGTGTGGATGCAGATCTCGGCGAACGCTGGAATGCAATCGTTGCAGCCTCGGTGGCGCTGACGGCGACGCCACCCACATTCGGCGACGATCATATCGAACGCCTGTCTGCCGCCGGCCTCGATGAACTCGAGATTGCCGACGTGATCCACGGCGCCGCCTTCTTCAACTGGGCGAACCGCCTGATGCTCTCGCTCGGCGAGCCGACACCGGCGGTACAATGATCTGATATTGAGGGGCGCGGCCAAGCATGCTGCGGGGTCCCGGCAAATGCCCGCATCACCGCGGTTGAACCGTGCCGATGGCTCGCACGGTCCGGCCATGCCGCATCGATCAGCGTCCAAGAAGGCCAACCGAACAAGGCGCGAGCATGGCTCGCGCCTTGTTGATATTCGTTATCGGTACCGAACCATGACGGATGGCCATCTGACGTTCAGTGCCAGCCAGGCAACGAAAGCCTATTGGGTCGGGGCGAGCGGTGGCTCGACCTGTCTGCGCACGAGCTTTCCTTCCTCAGCCTTGTAGAAAAACTGGCTTGAGACCAGCCATCCCTTGAGTGGTCGAAGTGGTGGAATGCACGTCAGCAACATGAATGGGCCGGTGACCAGAAGGTGTATCCACAGCGGGGCGCTGAATTGCACCTCCAGCCATACGCCGAGCAGCACGCTGGGCACGCAACCGAAGCAGATGACGAAGAAGGCGGGGCCGTCAGCGGGATCGGCGAAGGAGTAGTCGAGATCGCAGACCTCACACTTCTTGCGCATCTTGAGGAAGCCTTCGAACAGATGCCCCTGGCCGCAACGCGGACAACGACCGCGCAAGCCAGTTTGCATCGGAGGTATGGGAGGCCAGTCGTGATCCGAAGACATATGCGTTCCTTTCAGGCGTCTGCGGCGCAGCCATTCCGGCGCGCCAGCTGATATGCCTGGGTGCGGTCGACGAATGCTCCGTGCCGCCTCAGGCCTGCAGGGATTAAGACGCCTAAAAGCACGCATTGTCAATTTATTGTATGCATACATTGCTGCGACAATTTCGCCGGCCGCAAACGAAAGACCTCAAACGACGAGACTCGATGCAGCCGGAGATTGCTGAAGCAGATCTGCAATCGTCATCAGGCTGCGCTGCAACTCCTCGTGCGTCCGTGCCGCGCCAAGGCCGAGGCGCACGGCTTCAGGTGCTAGGTCAAGCGCGAAGGCATCGCTGGCCACGACGCTGATGCCTGATGCCCGCAGCCGACCGGAAAAATCGCCTCGCGTCCAGGGTAGTGGCAGGTGTAGCCATACGTGGAAGCCTTCCTGGTCCGTCTGGACAACGTCCCTTGGCAACAAGCGGCTGACCATGGTCTGTCGGATCGTCACTTCCTGGCGGATGGCGCCGAGGACCTCCCTTGCCGTCCCGTCCTCAATCCAGCGTGTTGCGATCGCGGCGTTGAAGGGGGGAGCCATGCCACTCGTCGCGCGTATCGCGCCCTCGATGCGCACGCAGCTTTGGCGATCCGGAACGACGAGATAGGCAATCCGCAGCGCTGGCGACAGGCACTTGGCGAGACCGGCAATGTGATAGACGAGGTCAGGCGCAAGTGCTGCCAATGGCAGCGGCGCGGCGATTGGTAGCGCTCCATAGGCGTCGTCCTCGATGATTGCTACGCCGTGGGTTCGGGCAATGGCAACGATCGCCTTGCGGCGCTCAAGCGGCAGTGTTGCTGTGGTCGGGTTGTGGAGCGTGGGGTTACAGTAGAGCGCTCTTAATTTCGTGCTTTTGCAAATCGCTTCAAGCTGTTCTGGTACAATGCCATTTTTGTCGATAGGAACGCCGACGATATCGATGCCGAGATGGGCGGCGAGCGCCCGTAGGCCGGGATAGGCAATGGTTTCCGCGGCGATCACATCGCCGGGCTTTGCAAGGCTGCTGATCGCGGCCAGCAGGGCGCTTTGTGCTCCTGCGCAGATCAGTACGCGCTCGGCTGGGATTTCTCCCAGGCGCGGCTGTAGCCAGTTGGCCCCGACAGCGCGATTGTGAAGCGTGCCGCCGGGCGCCTGATACCGCATCAACAGATCGAGCCCATGTTCGCCCTGCAGGCTGGCGATGTCGCTCCACAGGCGCATTGTCAGGGCCGCGTCGTCGAAAAGTGGCGGCAGGTTCATGCTCATGTCGACAAGGCCATCGGCTGCCGGCTGCAATCCCTTCATTCTTTTCGCCTTGACATAGGTGCCCTGGCCGACGCGCCCTTCCACCAATCCGCGGTGTCGCGCCTCGTTGTAGGCGCGACTCACCGTGGTGAAGTCGATGCCCAATGCGCTGGCGAGCGCGCGCTGGGGCGGCAGCCGCGCGCCTTCGGACAGGCGACCTTCGGCGATATCAGCTGCGATGGCGTCGGCAATAGCGATGTAAAGCGGTCCGTTCGCTTTCCGGATGGCCGGCAGCCAGGTCGTCTCCGATGCATCCGTCGTCATGGCGCTACCTCAAGATCACATTGTATGGATATTGCATGTTTTACCATGCTGGCGCAAGCCGCCGTATTTCGGGGACGGGCTAGCGTGCTCGGGGCCACCGAATCGCTGCGTCGAGCGGCACAAACGGTTGCTCCATTTCCGTTACTGCGGAAACCTAGGAAGCTTTTCGACGTTCAACCTACCCGGCGCTCGACAGTTGAGCGTTCGATGCAGGCATTTGGTTGCATTTGTCCTGACTGCTCGCCGGGCGACCGCACCCCATCGCCGCTTGGGTTGCTGCCGAGGCTGGTAGGTTTCAGTCTTTTTCCCGCTCAAGGCAAATCTTGTTTGTCATATCGCGTGGCTGTCATTTGCGCGAAGGGCAACAATGTCATACGCTTAAGCCGTGACGCGCGCTTTGTATGGTTGTTTTCGCCGACGAAGCCAGCAAACGAGAAATGCAACAGAACCGGTCCATCCCAAGGGGCCGTGGAGCAGCGCCATGCATATCCCAAAGCCGAAGCCCATTCGTTCGTTTGTCGCAACCGGGGAGGGTGGGTTTAGCGACACAATCGGGATCAAACGCGCCATTCGCGCCTGTGGCAAACGGTCGGCCATCGGCCTCTCTGCATTTCTTGTGACGCTGGCGCTCTCGAACCTTGCCTATGCGGCGAACTGCAAGGATCCATCGGCGCCGGGCGCTGACTGGAGCGATTGCAACAAGAAACAACTAATGCTTGGCGGGATCGATCTCGAGGGTGGGAACCTGGTCAACACTGATTTCACCCTGACGGATCTGAGGGGCGCGAATCTCACGGCGGCAAACCTGGAGAAGGCGACGCTGGTGCGTTCGTCATTGGCCGGCGCCAGGGCCGATAAGGCGAATTTCGCCAAGGTTGAAGCCTACCGAACCAGTTTTGCCGGCATCTCGGCGGAAGGCGCTTCATTCAACAGTTCCGAACTGCAGCGAACGAATTTCACCGGAGCCAAGTTGACGGGCGCCGACTTCGAGAAGGCCGAGCTCGGGCGCGCCAACTTCGAAATGGCGGTGATCACGGGCACGCGTTTCCCGATGGCCAATCTGTCGCGCGCCACATTCAGCGGCTCTAGCTTCGAGGGCCCGATCGACTTCACCGATGCCTTCATGTTCCTGACGCGCATCGAAGGGGTGGATCTGTCGGCCGCAACCGGGCTTGAGCAGGAGCAGGTCGACCTGACATGCGGCGACAGCGCCACCAAATTGCCGGCCGGGCTATCTACTCCGGCCAATTGGCCGTGCCCGGTCGACTGAACGGGGGTCGATCTCAACGGAGATGTTGCTTGGCGGCAATCGCCAGGCATTGCTTGAATGCCTCGAGATCGGTCAGCCGGTCGGCTTCGGCCACTTCGCGCTTTACGAAGGTTCCTCCGCGCGCCAGGATGCCGCCATCGAGCATCAGATTGTCGGCCATATCGAAATCCTCGATGCTCAACCCGTCATGTCCAGCCATGCGGCCGTCCGGGCGCAATGCGGCCGCGCCGCCGTAATGGCCGTGGAGGATGCGGTCGTAATAGCTGCGCGAGGTGTTGGTGTAGGCATAGACATGGCGGCCACGGCCGCACATGAAGCCAAGCTCGAAAACCGTGCCGACATCAGCGCTGATGCCACGAAACGGTGTCAGATTGGCGATGATCATGTCACTGGCCAGCATCATGCCTTCATCGACGCCATAGATCGCCACGCCGCGCGCATGCTTGGTTTCGGCCGGCGGAATTTCCAGGTCGCCCGGCACGAGTGGCGTAAAGCCGGCCGCACGGGCAAGTTCGGCCTTCCGTGCCTGGACCTCCACGGCATTGCTCAGGAACACTTCAGGCCCGGCCAGATACACATTCACGATCATGCTCCTTGCAGATTTCCCAGTCCGTCTAGGGAGGGCAGCCTAAGGAGGTGGCAGGCATGCGCCTAGAGGGCGTGTTGGCGCCGCCGGCGCTTTCCCACCGATATTTCGTTACCCGTCAGAGCTGATTGCCGGAGCGTCGATCAGCGCATGGCATGGACAGGCGGCTTCGTCATCCGCTATCTCTCATCCGCTTTGTCCAGGCAAATCCATCAGCGAGGTCCATCGATGCCAAGTCAGCCTTTGACCACCTATGTCGGCGTTGCGCATCCGTGGATGTGCGACACGATGGGGCATATGAACGTTCGCCACTATGCGGCGATGTTCGATGATGCCAGCTTCCAGCTGCTTGGCCATATCGCCGGGATCGAGGTTGAAGGCGAGCCGGGCAGGGGCTGGGCCGACGTGCGGTCGGAAGTGGAATACAAGCACGAGACGAAGGCCGGCACCCTGATCACCATTCGCTCGCGGGTGGTCAAGCTGGGCCGTTCCTCCGTGACCTTCGAGCAGATCATGTCAGGCACGCTTGATGATGTTGTTCACGCCGTCAACCGAACGGTGACCGTTCGCTTCGATCTTTCGGCGCGCACGGCAATGGCGCTGGAGCCGGCGGCCCGCGCCCGCGCGGAGGCATTGCTTCAAGCGTGATCTGCCGCCCGCGGTCCGTCGTCAGTCCGTATAGATCCGCTCTTCGACAGGGGTTTCGGCGATCAACATCTGCAGCCCGGCAAGCAATGCCTTTTCTGCACGGTTCAAGGCCTTGTCGGGGTTCGTCAGCAGGAAGATGTCGATCGCCGGCGGTGCTTCATAGGGTGGCAGCCGCCACAACACACCATCGGCCACGTCGCGGCGTGCCACATGCAGCGGCAAGGGACCGACGCCGAGGCCGGCGACAATCATCCGGCGAACTTCTTCAAGGCTTGAAGAAACGCCAACGACGTTGGCATTGAGCTTGGCCTCGCTACGCAGAAGCGCAACGGGCCGCAATGCATCAGCGATATGGTCGGTGTGGAACGACACCGAGGTCTCCCCCTTGAGGTCAGCAAGTTTCAATCCTTCCCTGCCGAACAGCCGATGGTGCGGACCGCAGAAGAAGCCGAAGAACTCGCGAAAGACCAAGAGGTAGTCGAGCGCCGGGTCGCGGACGCTGACAAGGCAGAGGCCGAACGATGCCCGTTTCTCCCGCACCTGACGGGTGACTTCGCCGCTTGCGGCCACCGAGATGTTCAGTGTCGCGCGCGGATAGTTGCGATGAAATTCCATCAGCGCCCGGTCGAAGATCGGTGACACCACATGGCTGGCGACGGCGATCGTCACATGCCCGGTCACGTCGTCGCTGACCCCGCGCACCAATTGCGGCAGCTGGGATATGGTCCCGAAGACTTCGACCGCCTGCTCGTAGAGAAGTTGGCCGACTTCCGTCAGGTCGAAACGCGTCGCATCCCGTTCGACGAGCCGACGCCCGACACGGTCCTCCAGCCGCTTCAACGCGTTGCTGACGCTCGGCTGTTTCAGGTTCAGCCGTTCCGCGGCGCGCGTGATGCTTTTGACCTCGGCGATCACCACGAAGGTGCGCAGAAGGTTCCAATCGAGCTCCCAGACGAGCCGTTCGGATCGAGGTGTGACCATTCCTGAAATCTATGCCTTCTATTCCCATTATCTATTTGCGCAATGCTGATGCAAAGGCAATCATGAAATTCGGAAGGCGCCTCGATGCCCGTCCCAAGCGCACGAGAAGGCGCATTCATCCAGAGGAGCAAGGAACATTTCATGAAGACCATTTTCTCCGGCCTTTTGGCCGCTACGCTCACCATTGCCGCAACCTTCTCCGCCGTTTCGGTGCGCGCTGACGACCTCGAAGCGGTGAAGTCTGCGGGTGAACTGAAGATCGCGATGAGCGGGCAGTATCCGCCCTTCAACTTCGTCAATGAACAGAACCAGGTTGTCGGCTTCGATGCCTCGATCGGCCAGGCGATTGCAGAGCGCGTCGGCGTCAAGGGCACTCTGGTGACGACGGCTTGGGACGGCATCATCGCAGGCCTGCTCGCCAACAAATACGATACCGTCGTCGGATCCATGACGATCACGCCCGAGCGTGAGAAGGTCGTCGATTTCGTCGGTCCGTATTATCACGCCGGCCGCGCGGTGTTCGTCGCCGAAGCCTCCGCCGTTCAGAAGCTCGACGAACTCAAGGGCAAGACGCTCGGCGTCACGCTCGGGGAAACCCATGAGAAATGGGCCCGCGAACAGGGCGGCTGGGACGTGCGCACCTACAAGGGGCTGCCCGAGCTGATGATGGAACTGAAGAGCGGCCGGGTTGATGCGATCGTCGTCGACAACATTCCGGTCATGGTGGCCGTCAAAGAAACCGGTGAGAAGGTTCGCCGTCTGGAAACGCCTGACATCGAAGGTGGCAGCGTCGCCATCGGTATCGCCATCCGCAAGAACAATCCGGAGCTGAAGGCTGCAATGCAGAAGGCGCTCGAGGATATGTTGACAGACGGTTCCTACGAGAAGATTTCGATGGAATGGGTCGGTAGCGACATCCGCTGATCGCTGGCTTCTACCCGTCTCCGGCCGCCCTTTGACGGCAGCGGCCGGAGATTGTCGCGTTCTCCCCCCGGAGTTTTCCAATGGACTTTTCGCTGGTGCAGCGCGTCTTCCCGTTCTTCGTGGAAGCGGCGTGGATCACGATCGAGATATCGGCGCTTTCGCTGGCGCTCGGGCTCGTCGTCGCCTTTCTCGTGGCGGCGGCAAAGATGTCGCGCTCTTGGCCTTTGCGCGTCTTTGGTTCTGCCTATGTCAGTCTGTTTCGCGGCACGCCCTGCCTGATCCAGCTTTTCGTCCTCTATTTCGGCGGCCCGCAGATCGGCATCAATCTCGAGCCGTTCGCCGCCGGCGTGATCGGGCTTGGGCTCAATATCGGCGCCTATATGGCCGAAGCCATTCGTGGTGCGATCCAGTCGGTCGACCGCGGCCAGACCGAAGCTGCCCGCTCGATCGGCTTCAGCCGGTTCCAGACGATGCGCAAGGTGGTGCTGCCGCAGGCCGCACGGTTGATGATCCGCCCGCTCGGCGTCAACGCCGTGGCTCTGGTGAAGGGATCGGCGCTGGTATCGACGATATCCGTGGTCGAACTCACCTACACGGCCCAGCGCTATATCGGCTCGACCTACAAGCCGTTCGAGATCTTCGGCGTTGCCGCCGTGCTCTACATGCTCATCGTCTATGTCGTCGCGCGGATCGTCGATCTGCTTGACCGACGCTACGCCATAGCCTGAAGGGGAGGCGCGCATGCAAGGTCTCGATTTCAGCGTCGTCCCGCCCTATGCGGATATTCTCTGGATGGGGGTCTGGTGGACTGTCGTCCTTACTGTCTCCGCAGCGGCCATCAGCTTCATCTTCGGCGTCGTTTTTGCCCTGGTTGTTCTCTATGCGCCCAAGGCGGTGGCCTTGCCGGTGCGCGCCTTCATGTGGCTCTTCATGGGCACACCGCTGCTGTTACAACTGTTCCTGATCTACTACGGGCTGGGGCAACTGGGGTTCAAGATCCCGGCACTTGTCGCCGGCATCATCGGTCTCGGCCTGCACTTTGCCGTCTATAACGCCGACATTCTGCGCGCCGGTATCGTGGCAGTGGATGTCGGGCAGACGGAAGGCGCGCGCAGCCTCGGTTTCGACCGCTTTCAGACGCTGCGCTACTTCGTCGTGCCGCAGGCCGTGCGCAACACCATTCCGGCCATGGGCAACAACCTGATCGTGCTGTTGAAGGAGTCCTCGCTGGTGTCGATCATCGGCATTGCCGAGCTGGTTCATGCTGCGCAGCTGGCGATCAGCGAAACCTTCCGGCCGTTCGAATTCTACATCACGGTCGCCGCACTCTATTACATCCTAAACCTCGTGCTCGAAGCGGGTCTGCGCCGGGTCGAACAGAACGTGGAGGTATCACGATGACCGCCCAGCGACCCATGGTCGAAGTCAAGAGTGCTCGCAAGGCCTATGGCGAGCTTCAAGTCCTGAAGGGCATAGACTTGTCGGTTGCCCGGGGGCAGATCGTTGCGATCATCGGCCCGAGCGGCTCCGGCAAGAGCACGCTGCTGCGCTCGATCAATCATCTCGAAACGCTGAACGGCGGCGAGGTGTGGCTCGACGGCGTCCAGGTCAACCAGAGCCTGCGCGGCCAGGCCTTCGAGCGCCACATCAACGCGGTGCGCCAGCAGATGGGCATGGTGTTCCAGCACTTCAATCTCTTCCCGCACCTGACGGTGATCGAAAACGTCACGATGGGACCGATTATCCTGAAGGGCATGGCGAAGGCGGCTGCACGCGAGCTGGCGGTCGAGCTTCTGTCGAAGGTCGGGCTGGCGGAGAAGGTCGACGCCTATCCCTCGCGACTGTCAGGCGGTCAGAAGCAACGTGTCGCCATCGCCCGGGCGCTCGCGATGCAGCCGAAGGTCATGCTTTTCGACGAGGCGACCTCGGCGCTCGACCCCGAACTCGTCGACGAGGTCAATGCGGTGATGAAGCAGCTCGCCGCCGAGCACATGACGATGCTGATCGTCACGCATGAGATGCGCTTTGCCGGCGAGGTCGCCGACCGCGTGCTGTTCATGGATGGCGGTGTCGTCGTCGAGCAGGGTGCGCCAGCCGAGATTTTCCGCGAACCGAAACAGGAGCGCACGCGGGCTTTCCTCAAGAAATATCTGGCGGCGTGATGGATGCGATGAAGATGACCAGCAACCAATTCCCCGATTTCGGCCTGACACCTGAGCAGCGCCGCGAAGCGGTGCTCGGCCACTACTTCGAATACCCCGGAATGGATGGCGAGCGCGGCGAAATCTGGTGCTACACCGACGCCTATGCCTACCCGCCCGGTGCAACGGTCCGGCTTCAGGTGAGTTCGACCGCAGCCCTGTTCGAACTGGAGATCGTACGCGACGGCGCCGTCGAAACACCGGTCATGAAGCGAAGCGGCATTGCCGCCCGCTGGCAGGATACGCCGGACCAATGCTCGGTGGTCGGCTGCGGCTGGGAGACGACGCTTGAATTCCAGGTGGGCGCGGACTGGTCGTCCGGTGCCTATCGCGTCACCTTGACGGCTGAGGGCCGCGACCGTTCGCCCATTCGCTGTCACCATCTGTTTATCGTGCGCCCCGAGGCCGGCCGCAAGCCGGGCCGCGTACTGCAGGTGGCGGCGACAGGATCCTGGACGTCTTACAACACCTGGGGTGGATCGAACCATTATCAGGGCATCACCGGCCCCAATCGCGACCAATATGCAACGACTGTCAGCATTGAGCGGCCGTTCTGCCGCGGCTTCGTCCAGCTCCCAATCGATGCGCCTCGGGTGCCGCTGGAGATCTATTCTCCGATGGCAGTGGCGCCACGCTACCCGCACATGGAATGGGCCTATGCCAACGGCTATTCCAAGAAATATGCCTCGTCCGGCTGGGCAAGCTATGACAGTCATTTCTTCCGCTGGGCCGAGCGCGAAGGTTATGCTGTCGATCTCGCCAGCCAGCATGAATTGCATTTCAATCCGGAAATTCTCGACGGCTACGATTGCGTCGTCTTCGTTGGTCACGACGAGTATTGGACCTGGGAGATGCGCGACGCGGTCGACACCTATGTCGAGCGGGGCGGCCACGCCGCCCGCTTTGCCGGCAATTTCATGTGGCAGACGCGGCTGGAGGACGGCGGCAAGCGGCAGGTATGCTACAAATATCGCTCGCGTGCCGAGGACCCGGCCTACCGTTCCGCCGATCAGACGCGCACGTCCGGCTCCTGGGAGGCGGCAGAGATCGGCCGCCCCGGCGCTTCGACCTTCGGGCTCAATGCCACGCGCGGGCTCTATGTCGGCTGGGGCGGTTGTGCCCCGCGCGGCGCCCGCGGGTTTCCGGTCTATCGTCCGGAGCATTGGGCATTTGCCGGAACCGGTATCTACTATGGCGACATCCTCGGCGCCGAAGGTCATGCCTTCGGTTATGAGGTCGACGGCCTCGACTACATCATCCGCGGCGGTCTGCCGGAGCCGACGCAAGACAGCGGCGCCCCGGATGGTCTGGAAATCCTGGCGCTCGGCATGTCATCGCTGAAGGAAGAGAGCGCCGATATACCCGCCGACGATCAGTTCCTCTCCGACGCGGACGCTAAGTTCGTGGCGGAAACACTGATCGGCGATACCGGAGAGGCGGCAGTCGATCGCGTCAAGCGCGGCTGTGGCATGATCGTCAATTTCCCACGCGGCAAGGGCGAGGTGTTCCACGCCGGCAGCTGCGAATGGGTTGCCGCCCTGATGCGCGGCGACGCGATGGTCGAACGCGTCACCGCCAATATTCTTAACCGTTACCTCAAACGCTGACAGAGACCCGACATGCTCAAGACGACAGCTTCCAACGAACGGCCCGCTTCACACCTGTTCTACCAGTCGCGTCTTCGCCGGCCGCTGGTCGACCGGGCCGAGGGCATCTATCTCTGGGATCAGGATGGCCGCCGGGTGATCGACGGTTCGAGCGGTGCGATGGTGGTCAATATCGGCCACGGCAATCGCAACGTGCTCGAGGCGATGAAGCGGCAGATGGATCGCGTGACGTTTGCCTATCGTCTCCACTTCGAAAACGAACCGGCGGAAGAATTGGCCCGCCGCGCCGCCGAAAAGCTGCCCGAAGGCATGGACAAGATCTTCTTCGTCTCCGGCGGGTCCGAAGCGGTCGAATCCTGCCTGAAGCTCGCCCGCCAATGGGCGGTTGCGACCGGCCAGAAGGACCGTTGGAAGGTGATTTCGCGGTTTCCGTCCTACCACGGCGGCACGCTCGGCGCTCTGGCGGTCACCGGTTATGCGGCGCTCTCCGATCCGTTCTCGCCGATGATGCGGGAAATGCCGAAAGTGCCGGCTCCAACAGCCTATCTCGACCGCGACAATCTCTCGATGGAGCAACGCGGCATCAAATATGCCGACATGCTGGAGGACAGGATCCAGTCCGAAGGCCCTGATAGCGTGCTTGCCTTCATCATGGAGCCGATCGGCGGCGCCTCGACCGGCGCCCTGGTCGCACCCGACAGCTATTACAAGCGCATCCGCGAAATCTGCGACAAGTACGGTATCCTCTTGATCCATGACGAGGTCATGAGCGGAGCCGGTCGTACCGGAAAATTCCTTGGCGGCGACCATTGGGATTGCAAGCCGGACCTGATCGCGCTGTCGAAAGGCTTTGCCTCAGGTTATTGCCCGCTGGGCGCCATGGCAGCACCATCGAGGCTGGTGCAGCCGGTGCTCGACGCCGGTGGTTTCCAGCATGGTTTCACCTATGCCGGCAATCCGCTCGCCTGCGCTGCCGGCCTTGCGGTGCTCGACGAGATCGATCGCCTGGGCCTGATCGACAATGCAGCTGTCATGGGTGGTGCGCTCAAGGCCGAACTGGTCGCGCTTTCCGAACGGTTCCCGTTTATTGGCGATGTGCGCGGCAAGGGTCTGTTGCTTGCCGCCGAGTTCGTTTCTGATCCTGAGACGATGAAGCCCTTGCCGAAGGAATTGAACGCACATCAGCGGGTCGTTGATCTCGCCTATGAGCGTGGACTGATCATCTATTCGCGGCGGACACGCGGCGGCGTCGAAGGCGATCATTTTCTGGTCTGCCCGCCGATGATCATCACCAGAGAGCAGATCGGCGAGATCGTCGCCATCCTCGGCGATGTCCTCGAGCAGCTTGCCGCTGAGCTCACTCTTCCCGTCAACCGTTGAGATCGACATCATGACGAAAACCAAGACGTCGCGCAGGAAGGTCATCATCACCTGTGCGGTGACGGGCTCGGTGCACACGCCGACCATGTCGCCCCATTTGCCGATCACGCCGGACCAGATCGCTTCGGAAGCAATCGCTGCGGCGGAGGCCGGCGCCTCGATCCTGCACCTGCATGCGCGAAATCCCGTAGACGGCCGGCCTTCCGCCGACCCCTCGCTGTTCATGCAGTTCCTGCCGCGGATCAAGCAGTCGACCGACGCCATCGTCAACATATCGACCGGCGGCTCGTCGCTGATGGCGCTGGAGGACCGCCTGGCGGCGTCCTTGCGGGCCGAGCCGGAAATGTGCTCGCTGAACATGGGGTCCATGAACTTCGCCCTGTTTCCGGCGCTCGACAAGCCAGTGGCGTGGAAACACGAGTGGGAGCCGGAGCTGCTGGAGGCGACGCGCAGTTCGATCTTCAAGAACACCTTTGCCGACATGGAGTTCATCCTCACCCGACTCGGTCAGGGATGCGGCACACGGTTCGAATTCGAATGTTACGATGTCGGCCATCTCTATTCGCTGGCGCATTTCCGCGACCGCGGTCTGGTCTCCGGTCATCTGTTCATTCAGTTCGTCTTTGGCATTCTCGGCGGCATCGGCGCCGATCCGGAGAACCTGACGCATATGAAGCGCATCGCCGACAAGCTTTTCGGTGACGACTATTCGTTCTCGGTGCTGGCCGCCGGCCGGCACCAGATGCCGATGATCACTATGGCGGCTGCGATGGGCGGCAATGTGCGGGTGGGGCTGGAGGACAGCCTTTACAATGGCCGCGGGCAACTTGCGACCAGCAATGCCGAACAGGTTCTGCGCATCCGCACCGTTCTCGACGCCTTGTCGCTGGAGGTTGCCACCCCTAAGGAAGCACGTGATCTTCTCGGCCTCAAAGGCGGAGATCAGGTGGCATTCTGACGCCGCTGGCAAGAGGCGCGTCATCGATGCCATCGGCTCATCGGCAGCAAAGGGGACGGAAGTGACGACAACGCAAAGAAAGATCGCGGGCATCCGCATTCGCCCCGGTGAGGTTGAGGACGCCGGGGCGATGCACGGCGCGATCCAGGCTATGGGCCGCGGGCTCGATATGGCCGGCAAGGTCACCTGCACGGTCGATGACTACCGTCGTTTCGGTTTCGGCCCCGATGCCGGCTTCGGCAGTCTGATTGCTGAGGTTGAGGGAGAATTTGCCGGCCTTTGCCTGTTCTTTCCGATCTTCTCGACCTGGCGCGGCCGGCCCGGCGTCTTCGTGCAGGATCTGTATGTCGGCGATCGCTTCCGCGGCCTCGGTATCGGCGAGCGCCTGCTGCGCGAAGTGGCCTCGTGGTCGAGGGCGCGGGGCGGGGACTACCTGCGGCTGGAAGTCGATGTGGAGAACGAGCCGGCGCAGCGCCTTTACCAGCGGCTTGGCATTACCTGGCAGACGAAAGACCGCGCTCATGCCGCCTATGGCGAGGCCTTTGTGGCTCTCACCGAGGGACTGAAAGCTTGACGATGCAGGAACGGGAGAGAGCATGAAAGCCTTCTACGCACAGGAACAGAAGCGACACGACCCGAAGGCTTTCCTTTCGAGCGGGGCGCCGCAGCCGAACCCGGAGCAGCCCGAACGGGTTGAAAGGCTCCTGATCGGCGCCCGTGACGCCGGATGCTCCGTCGATCGGCCGCGCGACCACGGGCTCGCCCCGATTGCCGCCGTGCACACGCCCGAATATCTCGACTTTCTCGAGCATATCTACGCGCGCTGGCAGCGCATCGCCGAAGCCTCGGACGAGGTGATACCGAACATCCACCCGCTGGCCCGCGATGGCCGATACCCGGCTTCCGCAGTAGGGCAGGCCGGATATCACATGGCAGACACCGCATGCCCGATCTCCGGCGAAACCTGGGAGAGCGTGCGCTGGAGCGCCTGGAGCGCGGTCGATGCGGCAGATGCGGTGCTGGCTGGGGATCCCGCCGCCTATGCGCTCTGCCGCCCACCCGGTCATCATGCCTTTGCAGACGTTGCTGGCGGTTTCTGCTTCCTCAATAACTCCGCCGTTGCGGCGCAGCGTTTTCTGTCGAACGCGGCGCGCGTCGTGATCCTCGATATCGATCTGCATCACGGCAACGGCACGCAGGGCATCTTCTATCAGCGCTCCGATGTGCTGACGGTCTCGATCCATGCGGATCCGGTGCGCTTCTATCCCTTTTTCTGGGGACATGCGGACGAACGCGGCGAGGGGCCGGGCCTTGGCTACAACCTCAATCTGCCGCTCGAGCGCAAGTCCGGCGACGCCGATTTCCTCGCAGCCATCGACGTCGCCTTCCGCCGGATCCGCGCCTACGCGCCGGACGCGCTTGTCGTGGCGCTCGGGCTCGATGCGTTCGAGGGCGATCCCTTCGGTGGCTTGTCGGTCTCGACATCAGGCTTCGCAAGGATCGGCGCGGCGATCGCCGGTTTGGGCTTGCCGACGGCCATCGTTCAGGAGGGCGGCTATCTCTGCGATGCGCTGTCCGACAATCTGACGTCTTTCCTCACGGGCTTCGGCGCGACGGCCAAGCTCTGAGGCTGCCGTTACGTCAACGAACTGAAGCTATAATCTATTGTGTTAGGAACGACGCAGAAATTATTGTTTTTGTTGTCGCTTTCTGCAAAGGCAATGACGTTCTGAACGTGTCGCCCACTTCGGGCAACAGGCGGCTCGCCTCATCGAGGAAGCCGCGGATCAGCGGCAGATGACGGCGCTCCGCCAGGCAGATCGCGTACTCGTCGATGATCTCTCTCGCGTCGTCGATCGGCACGAACGAGAGCCTGTTGTCATGGCCGAATTCGAGATCGGCGACGACGCCACAGCCGACGCCATTGGCGATTGCCTCGCGCACGCCCTCGCGCGAGGAAATCTCGACGATCTGATGGATCGAGATGGAGTGGTCGGCGAGATTCTTCTCGAAGATCTCGCGGGTGCGCGAGCCGCGCTCGCGCATGACGAAGGAGAGACCTTCGAGTTCTTTCATGGTGACGCCGTCGCGCGATGCCAGCGGATGGGATGCCGGCACGCAGAGGCCGAGGCGCATGCTCAGAAAACGGACGCCATGGAGGCGCGGGTCGTCGGGGATCTGCGCGGTGATTGCGACATCGGCGCGATAGTCGATGATCTGGTCGATCACACGGGCGGAATTATCGACGGCTAGGGAGAATGTCAGTTTTGGTCGATCGATCTTCAACCGCGAGAGGATCGGTAGCGCCAGGATGGGGCCGTCGGCGGCAACACGCAGATGACCGCCAGTTGTGCCTGCCTCGCCGCGCAGGAAGGCGTTGGCTTCCTTCTCTGCTTGAAACAGGCGCGAGGTGATTTCGAACAGGCGCTCGCCATGGGCGCTGAGGCTGACGCCGCGCGCCTTTCGATCAAGCAGGTTCTGCCCGCATAATGCCTCCAGTTCCCGCACGTGCTGCGATAGGGTGGACTGGCTGATCGCCATGTCTCGGGCGGCCTGGGAGAAGCCGCCGGACTGGGCGACGATGTGAAACGCTTTCAATTGAGTGATCGACATTGCTTCCGGTTCTGTTGCCTGCGGGCATGGCCTGTTGGATCCGCGCGCGTATCATTGTCGCAAAAGCTGACAGGCACATGACACCGGCGGTGACCGCACCGATCGGTCCACTAAGAGGTGGGCGAAACCGATGGCAGCCATCGGAAAACGCTATGGCCGCTTTACGTTTTGTTAAGCAACTGTCATCTGCGCGGTAAGGGTGGCGGATAACGGTGACGCACGGCCAAGAGCCGATCCCGTTCACCTTTAGAGAGAAAGCCGACATGACTTCCTCCCCCAATTCGCTAGCGACTCCGATCCAATCTTCGTCCGATTGGCTCCTGAATATCCCGCGTGTGCAGGCCCAGCAGGGCATTCTCGTGTCGCCGGGCGGCACCGGCAATGCTTCGTCCTACAGTCTAGTCTATGACGTCTACTTCCCATCGGCTGGCTCCAGCGGCTGGATCCCGTTCCTGCAGACGGACGTCACCAACACGTCTGATGGCGATATCTTCGGCAAGGTTGGCGGCGAGAGCTTCGGCCTCGGCATCAACAGCGACTATCGCGGCGCGGCCAAGCTCGATGCCTGGAACCGAATTGGCCTGACGATCGACAAGGACGCCAGCGGCGGCGTCTCGATGAAGAAATACATCAACGGCGAGTTCGTCGCCGAACAGAAGATGACCGGCACGCTTGCCGCCCGCTTCACCATCGACAAGGCCAAGGGCTTCCTGATCTTCGCCGACGAAGACGGCGAGACGTCTTCCGGCTATCTCAGCAACTTCCTCTTCATCGAAAAGGTTCTGACCGGTACGGAACTGTCGGCGCTCGGCAATGCCAAGCCGGAGGGCATCGTTCCGGATGCGCTGAAGACTGATGCGCTGTCGTCCAACGGCACCGAGTTCCGTTTCGGCGAAGGCTCGACCACGCCGGCCTTCGGCCAGGGTTCCTTGAGCGGCCAAGGCACCACCGTGTCGACGACGACGCCGGCAACGGCCGGCATTCCGGCCGTCGGCCAGGACACGACGCCGAACCCGGGCTCCGTCGTCAAGACCACCGCCATCAAGGACATGATGGTCACGCCGGATGCGGCCGATGTGACGATCGACCTGTCGCAGCATTTCTCCGGTGAAAACCTGACCTTCACCGTCCAGAACAGCAAGGGCGAGGTGCTGAATGCCGTCCTCACCAATGGCAACAAGCTGGTGCTGGACTTCGCAGCGTTCGGTCACTCCGACGTCCGCGTGACGGCAACCGACGCCGCCGGCCATGCGGTCAGCGATGATTTCCGCGTCCGCGTCGCCGGTGCGAATGCCTATACGATCGCCGTCTTCCCGGATACGCAGGACTACACGTCCAACGATGGCATCAAGCACTTCTTCGGCGACATGACGCAGTGGCTGCTGGACAATCGCCAGAGCCACAACATCGTCTTCATGACCCATGTCGGCGACATCACCCAGAACAACCTGTCCGGCCAGTGGGACATCGCCGAAGCTGCCCTTCGCAAGCTCGACGGCAAGATCCCCTACGCCCTGCTTCCGGGCAACCATGACCAGGCCAATGGCGGCAGTGCTGCCGACCACTCGTCGATCTATCTCGACCAGCGTTTCTCGCCGGACAAGCAGGCAGAAACCAGCCCGGGCACCTTTGGCGGCGCCTACGATCAGGAGCTGATGAGCGCCCGCAACACCTACAGCACGTTCACGGCCCCCGATGGCACCAAGTGGCTGTCGATCTCGCTCGAGTTCGGTCCGCGCGACGACGTGATCCGTTGGGCAGGCGACGTCATCGAGGCCCATCCCGATTATCGCGTCATGCTCGCCACCCACTCGCTGACGAGCTATGCCGGCCGCCAGGACAATCTGGCCCTGCCGCTCTACGACGAAGGTGCAGGCTACGACTACGGCATGCGCACCGACCAGCGCGGCGCCAACGACGGCGAATATGTTTCGCGCGAACTGCTCGCCCGCTATCCGAACATCGTCATGACCTTCTCCGGTCACATCTTCGGCGATGGCGCTGAAACCGACATCACCTACAATCAGTACGGCGAGCCGGTCTTCCAGTTCCTGGTCAACTACCAGAATGGTGTGTCGCGCGAGATCACCGGCAACGGCAACGAAGCGAAAGGCAACAATGGCGGCAACGGCGCCATCCGCCTGATCACCATCGATCCCGACAACAACCGCATTTCCACCGAGACCTACTTCACCGGGTTCGACGACTACCTAGACGGCTTCCGCACCAAGCCGGAACTCGATCGCGACGGCCTGACCGGCTACTATCGTGGCCACCAGGAAGTGTTCGAGAACATTGACGTCAGCGGCGGCAATGCACGCGCCATGGCTGAAGCCGGTGACGACATCATCGCTGACGCTTCTGCGGGTGCCTCGTCCGCCAATGTCGCGCTTTCCGGTGCCAAGTCGCTGCTGCCGGCAAGCGTCAAGAGCTGGGTCTGGACCAACGAGAACGGCGACGTGGTGGCTGAAGGCAAGGACGCTAAGGCCGAGCTCGAGCTTGGCAAGCACAAGCTGACGCTGACCACCACCGATTTCAACGGCATCAAGACCAGCGACACCGTTGACGTAATTGTCCGTGGCGATCGCACTCTGTTGGTCGAAACCTTCAACGACGGCAATGCCAACGGCTGGGCAACCGATATCGGTGCGGCCAACGGCAATACCGGAAACTTCCTGTTGAAGGGAACGGTCTTCTCGCGTCCGACCGGAGCAGCCGGCCTTGCAGCACCTGAGGCCGCGCTCTTCGACCAAAGCGATGCCGCCCGCAACAAGCTGGTCTTCGTCGGTGAGGGCTCGTCTACCTGGACGGACTACGTATTCGAAGCGTCGTTGACCCAGCTCGACAACGACGCGATCGGCGTTCTCTTCTACTACAAGGACGCCAACAATCACTACCGCTTCACGCTCGATGGCGAGACCAACCGTCGCCAACTGGTCAAGGTGGCCAACGGCGTCGAGACCATATTGGCATCGGTGAACGAAGGTTCGCCCTACAATATGGAAATCCCGTTGACCGTGGCTGTCACCGGCGGCGCGATCAACATCTTCCTCGGCGACAAGAATGTCTTTGCCGGACCGGTCACTGACGCCAATGCGCCGCTTAGCGGCGGTACCGTCGGCCTTTATTCAAGCGGCCAGCGCGCTTCTGTCTTCGATGATATCGTCGTCACCAAGGCGGACACAACGGCAAAGGCCGGCATCGACCAGCGGACCTACGACATCGACGGCGACGGCAAGGCTTCCGTCAAGCTCGACGCCTCCGGCTCGTTTGGTCCGAAGCAGTTGCTCGACTACGTCTGGACGGACCTCGCCGGCAACGTCATTGCCAATGGCAAGACCGCCAACGTCAATCTCGACACCGGCGTCAACAAACTGCTGCTCAAGGTGACGGCTGTGGACGGTTCGGTCTCGACCGATCGTGTCGATATCACCGTTGTCGACCGCACCAAGATACTCGTTGCCGAAGACTTCTCGTCGCCGCAGTCCCTGTCGCGCTTCAACATCGTCGATGAGGGCGAGCTTGGCGGCATCGGACCTGTTGGAAAGGCATCCGAATGGCTGCTTGCCGACGGAAAGCTGGTGCAGACGACGGGGCTTGCTAGCCGCGAACTGACTTGGAGCGGGGCAACTGCCGCGGATCTGTGGAAGCGTGGTTGGAGCCCGCTTGGCGACGGCGTCAACGTCCTTCGTCTCGGCACCTATGCCTTGTTCAAGGATCCGGTAGCACTTGCTTGGACCGACTATGCGGTTGAGGCAACGATCCAGACGCCTGACAAGGACGGCCTCGGCTTCCTGTTCCGCTACAAGGACAACAAGAACTATTACAAGCTCGAACTCGATGCCGATGGCATCCTCGACCGCAGCCCCGGCAATGGCGCCGGCAGCATCTTCAACCTCGTGCGCATGAAGAACGGGGTCGAGGAAATTCTTGCCCAGGTTCCCGGCAAGTACGAGCCGGGTCAGGCAATGAAGCTGCGCGTCGAAGTCGTCGGCGACAAGATCACCGCCTTCCTCAACGATGAGGCCCTCTTTGCCTATCCGGTCGGCGACCGTGGTCTCGACGCCGGTACCTTCGGCCTCTATTCCTGGGGCAATGCCGGATTATCCTTCGACGATCTCACGGTTGTCGATCTGAAATCGGGCCTTGAAGGCGGCCAGGTGATCAACGGCACCAATACCCGTGACATGCTGGTCGGCGGTGAAGCCGGCGAGACGATTTACGGTCTTGGTGGCAACGACACCCTCATTGGCAACGGCGGCGACGATCGCGTCGATGGCGGCGACGGCGACGATACGCTGATGGGTGGTGCCGGACGTGACGGGCTTGTCGGCGGCAAGGGCAACGATGTGCTGATGGGCGGCGAGGGTGCCGACATTATTGCCGGCGGTCTCGGCGACGACCTGATCGAAGGTGGTGCCGGCAACGACGTGCTGATCGGCGGTGACGGTTCTGATACTTACGTCTACGGACGTGGCGAAGGCTCCGACGAAATCGTCGAAACGGCCGCTGCATCTGCTGATAGCGACGTTCTCGTCCTGCACGACATCGCCCGCGGCGAAGCCGTCCTGCATAAATACGGTGAAGCCGTCGAGGTCGAATTCACCAATGGCGAAAAACTGACCCTCAACGGCCAACTGGCAGGCGGCGGTGTCGAACTCGTTACCTTCGCCGATGGCACGGTCATGAACCGCGCGTCGATCGCCAACAGCCTCGTCAACCGTGGTCCGGTTGCCGCCAGCGACACGCTTGCCCCGATCGATGAGGATGCGCCATCCTTCGTCATCCCGTTTGCGAGCCTGCTCGCCAACGACAGCGATGCCGATCTCGATCAGTTGAAGGTGACTGGCGTCACTTCGGTCGTCGGTGGTACCGCCACCGTCGAGGAGGGTGGCATTCGCTTCACGCCTGCCGCGAACTTCAATGGCGAAGCCTCCTTCCACTATCAGATCTCCGACGGTCGCGGCGGCTCGAGCGAAGCCGGCGCCACCTTCGTCGTCAAGCCGGTCAACGACGCGCCTGTTGCATCGTCGCTGACCATTGAGACGAACGAGGATACGTCGATCAGCGGCACGATCACGGCAACCGATATCGATGGCGATACGCTGAGCTATGCCGTCAAGACGGGCGCTGGGCCCGCCAATGGCAGCGTCGCACTCGATGGCAGAACCGGCGCCTGGACCTACGATCCGAATGCCAATGTCAACGGATCGGACAGCTTCATCGTCGTTGTGTCCGACGGCAAGGGTGGCAGCAGCGAGAGCACCGTCAGTGTGACGATCAAGCCGGTCAATGATGCACCGGTGGCTGTTGCCGATACCGGCGGCGTTGCCGAGAACGAGACCGCCACCTTCGACCTCGTTGCCAACGATACCGATATCGAAGGCGACCGGCTGACGCTCGTCGGTTTTGCGGTCACGGCGGTGACCGGTCTGACACTGACGAATGCTCAGGCTGCTACAGCCTTCTCGATCGTCGATGGCAAGCTCGTCGCCGATCCGTCTTCTGCCTTTATGGCTCTGGAAGACGAGCAGAACGCCATGGTCACCGTCACCTACACCGTGCGTGACGCCCAGGGTGGGGAATCGACCGGCACCGCCTCGATCAAGATCGACGGCTACACCGAGTACAACGTCGTCGAAGGCACCGACGGCAACGACACGCTGGTTGCCACTGACCGCAAGGACATGATCGAGGCCGGCAACGGCAACGACACGGTGCTGGCGGGCGATGGCAACGACATGGTCGATGCCGGGGCAGGCAATGACCGCGTTGTCGCCGGAGACGGCAACGATGTGGTCGAGGGTGGTGCTGGCAACGACGTGCTTATGGGCGGCGCTGGCAATGACGCGCTGAGCGGCAGTGCCGGCAATGACCAGCTCAACGGTGGTACCGGCAATGACACGCTGAACGGCGGCACGGGCAATGACGTGCTGACCGGCGGTGCGGGTGCCGACACCTTCGTCTTCGCCTCCGGCGACGGTCGCGACGTGGTCCTGGACTTCCAGGCGGGTGCACAGGGCGACGACGTGGTCGTGCTTTCGAAGGACATGTTCGCCGACTACCAGGAGCTTCTGTCCTCCGGTGCCTTCACCGATGGTGACGCCGGTGCACAGATCGCGTTCGACGATGGGTCGTCCATCACCTTCAACGGTGTGAAAACGGAAAACTTCGTCATCGACGACTTCCGCTTCGCCTAACCAAAGCGAGGGGCGCGCCATCCGGTGCGCCCCTTTTTCGCGCGGCGTAGGCTTCAATCACTTCAGGCATGTCATCGCCTTGTGTTGCCTGCCTGCTACCGCCGCGATCTCAACGGATCAGGGACCATGCGCGACAGTTCTTCCAACAGAAATTCCAGCCAGTTCAAGGGTGTGTTTGCGGGCTGTGCGAGTGCCTTCGTCGGCATTGGCCTGATGAGTGCCGTCGTCAACGTGCTCTACCTCACCGGATCGCTCTTCATGATGGAGGTCTACGACCGGGTGCTTCCGAGCAGAAGCCTGCCGACGCTTGTTGCGCTTCTCGCCATCGTTGTCGTGCTATACGCGTTTCAGGGCCTGTTCGACGCGCTGCGTGGCCGATTATTGGTGCGCATAGCCGATCGGCTCGACCAGGCGCTTTCACCAAGGATCTACGATGCGATCGTCGGTCTGCAGTTGCAGGTGCCGATCAGCGGTCGCTACGCCCAGCCGTTGCGCGATCTCGATACCATCAGGGCCTTTCTCTCGGGCAGCGGGCCGACCGCGCTCTTCGATCTCCCCTGGCTTCCGTTCTATATCGCCATCTGCTTTGCCTTCCATTTCTGGCTGGGTGTCACGGCACTCGCAGGCGCTGTCATTCTGGCGGCGATTACCCTGTTGACGGAACTCGTTTCGCAGCGGCCGGTCGAGGAGGCTGCGCGCCATTCTTCCAAGCGCAATCGCATGGCCGAGAGCGGCCGCCGCAATGCCGATGTGATCACGGTGATGGGCATGGGCCCGCATCTGAGGCGCCGCTGGCAGGATGAGAACCGCGCGTTTACGCGTGAGCAGCGCCGCGCAAGCGATGTTTCCTCGGGGTTCGGCGTGTTGAGCAAGGTGCTGCGCATGATGCTGCAGTCCGGCATCCTTGCGGTCGGCGCCTGGCTCGTGATTAACGAGCAGGCAACGCCCGGCATTATCATCGCTGGCTCGATCCTGTCCGCCCGGGCACTGGCGCCAGTCGATCTGGCGATCGCCAACTGGAAGGGCTTCATCGGTGCCCGCCAAAGCCGCCGACGCCTGCAAAAGACGCTGGCGCTTTTGCCCGATGCGCCTGATCGCATGGATTTGCCGGCACCGAGCCGTGCACTGTCTGTCGAACGCGTCAGCGCTCTTCCGCCGGAAACGACAGACGTCGTCTTGCAGGATGTCACCTTCACACTGGAGGCTGGCGCGGGGCTCGGCGTCATCGGTGCGAGCGGCTCAGGCAAGAGCTCGCTTGCACGTCTGCTCGTGGGCATCTGGCACCCGGCGCGCGGCGCGATCCGGCTCGATGGCGCCACGCCGGACCAATGGCCGGCCGCAGCGCTTGCCCGCCATATCGGCTACATGCCGCAATCGATCGAGTTGCTCGACGGCACCATCGCCGAGAACATTGCCTCCTTCGACCCCGACGCTGGGTCCGACGACATCATCGCCGCTGCCCGCGCAGCAAGGGTTCACGATCTGATCGTCAGCCTGCCGGAAGGCTATTCCACCGAAGTCGGGGAAAATGGCCGGCCGCTTTCCGCCGGCCAGAAGCAACGCATCGCGCTTGCAAGGGCCCTTTACCGGGATCCCTTCGTCGTCATCCTCGACGAGCCGAATTCAAACCTCGATTCCGAAGGAGAGGAAGCTCTGACGTCGGCGATCCTCGGGATCCGTGAACGCGGCGGCATCGTCATCGTCATTGCCCACCGCCCCAGCGCGCTGCTTGCGGTCGACAAGGTGCTGATGCTTGCCGCGGGCCGCCAGCAGGCTTTCGGCCCGAAGGACGAAGTTCTCTCGAAGGTTCTAAGGCAGACAACCGCCAATCCGGGTGCGCTCAAGGTGGTGCAATCAGCAGAAGCAGCAAAGGCATGAACATGGATGATTGGCAGACACTCAGACGTTCGATCCGCACCCACCTGATCGTCGGCGTGCTCGGATTTGCGACGCTGGTCGGGCTCTTCGGCGGTTGGGCGATCAGTACGGAAATCGTCGGGGCGGTGATCGCTCAAGGATCCGTGGTTGTCGAAAGCAGCCTGAAGAAGGTGCAGCACCCCGTGGGTGGCGTGGTCAGCGAACTCATGGTGCGCGACGGCGACCACGTGAAGGCGGGGGATGTCGTCATGCGCATCGACGCGACGATGACGAAGGCCAATCTGGCGATCATTCTCAAGAGCCTGGACCAGTTCGCCGCCCGCAAGGCGCGGCTGGAGAGCGAGCGCGACCGTTCCGAGCGGGTCGTCTTCCCGCAAACGCTCCTTTCGCGGGCCGAGGATCCTGATGTGGCTGCAATGATGCATGCCGAGCAACGCCTTTACGAAAGCCGCAGGGATGTGCGCGAGAGCAAGAAGCGGCAACTGGAGCGGCGGGTGGAGCAGCTGAACGACGAGATCCGCGGCATGGATGCCGAGCGCACCGCCAGTAGCCGCGAGCGGATCCTGATCAAGGAGGAGCTTGGCCGCTACACCTTCCTGCATGACAAGGGGCTGATGGAGAAAAGCCGCCTCAGCGCACTCGAGCGCCAGGCAACCGATATCGATGGCGAGATGGGCAGGCTGCTGGCCGGCGTCGCCGGCGTGCACGAAAAGATCGCCGAGACATCGCTTCAGATCATTCAGGTCGACGAGCAATGGGCCGAGGAAGTCGGAACCGACCTGCGCGAAATGGATGCCCGCATCGGCGAATATGTCGAGCGCAAGGTTGCAGCCGAAGACCAGCTGAAGCGCGTCGATATCGTCGCGCCACAGAACGGCATCGTGCACCAACTCGCCGTCCATACGGTCGGTGGCGTGGTCGCTCCGGGCGAGCCGATCATGATGATCGTGCCGGATATCGACAAACTCGTCGTGGAGGCCAAGGTCGCGCCGCAGGACATCGACCAGATCTATTCCGGACAGAAGGCGATCCTACGTTTCTCCGCCTTCAGCCAGAAGACGACGCCGGAGATTGTCGGCGCCGTCGAGCGGGTGTCCGCCGACGTGTCGGTCGATCAGCGGACGGGTGCGAGCTTCTACATCGCGCGCATCGCGATCACGCCGGCAGAGATCCAGCGGCTTGGCAATGTCTCGCTGATGCCGGGCATGCCGGTGGAGACGTTCATTACGACCGGCGAACGAAGCGTTGCTTCTTATTTCGTCAAGCCGCTGATGGATCAGGTCAGCCGCGCTTTCCGAGAGAGCTGAGCCAACCGTCGATTCGCAATCCGCCGGCCATTGCTAACGAAAGCAGTCCGTTCCATCCGGTCATCCGACCGTGACGGGGCGGGCTGTTTTGGTGTTCGGGGCGCAATGATGCAGCAACAGCCCGGCAGATTTCTGCCTGCATGCGGCCTGCTAAGATCATGCTGCCGCCGGCTCATTGTGTCTCCCTCAACAGCAATCCACCTTGAAAAGTGGGCTGTTGCCCAGTTTATCACGTCACGATTGCAAGTAGCCGCCGCTTCAAAGTCGCTGAATTCGCACGGTTTTTCTCCGTAAAACCGGAATCGCTAATTCTTGCCAACATAATTGTCGACAAAATAGTTGACATTAGCGCCAACAACTTCAAATCTAGCGCTGTCAGCCATCCAGTGATCGAGGGATCGCGGACCGACCGGGTCGGCACGGCACGGCGACGAATGGCAAAAACAGAGGGAACCACATGAAACTGAGAAAGCATCTCCTTGCGGGGTTGGCATTCGCCTTTCTCGCCTCGACGGCACAGGCCGAAACGCTGCGCTGGGGCAGCCCGCGGGATATCTTCTCGCTCGACCCGTATTCCTACGGCAGCACGTCGAACCTCGCCTTCCTCAATCACGTCTATGAGGGACTGACGCGCTACACGCCAGATTTCGTCGTTGAGCCGGCACTCGCCACCAAGTGGGAGCTGGTCTCCGAAAAGGTTTGGCGTTTCCACCTGCGCAAGGGTGTGAAGTTCCAGAACGGCGCGGATTTCAACGCCGACGACGTGATGGCCTCGATGGCTCGCGTCAGCCACCCGACGTCGCCGCTGCGTGGCAACATTCCTGCCTATGTCTCCACCACGAAGGTGGACGACTACACGGTCGATATCGAGGTGAATTCGCCAAGCCCGCTGTTCCTGAACGACATGACCAACATCTTCATGTTCGACAAGGACTGGCTGATCGAGAACAAGTCCGAATTGCCGACCGATGTCGGCGGCAAGGTCGAGGGTTACACCACCTATCACACCAACGGCACCGGGCCGTTCATCGTTGAGTCGCGCGTGCCTGACAGCAAGACCGTGCTCGTCAAGAATAACGGCTGGTGGGATACCCCGAAGCACAATCTCGACCGCATCGAATTCACCCCGATCACGTCGGCGGCTACTCGCGTCGCGGCCCTCCTGTCGGGCGAGATCGACCTGACCGACGGTGCGCCCGTGCAGGATCTCGACCGGCTGAAGAGCGATCCGAACATCAAGGTCGTCGAGCGCTCCGACCTGCGCACGATCCACCTGGTCTTCAACCGCAAGGACAAGCTCAACGACGGCCGCGAAAACTTCTTCAATGACATCAAGGTCCGCCAGGCGATCGATCATGCAATCGACCGTCAGCTGATCTTCAAGCGCGTCATGCGCGGCAAGTCGCATGTCGCCGGTACCATGGTTGCGCCTGAGATCCCGGGCTACAGCGCCGAACTGGATGTGCCGACCACCTACGATCCGGAACTGTCTAAGAAGCTCCTGGAAGAAGCAGGCGCCGTCGGCACCGAGTTCACGCTCGTCTGCATGAACGACGAAAGCGTCAACGAAGAAGACGTCTGCAGTGCGCTCGTGTCGATGCTGTCGCGTGTCGGGCTCAAGCCGACGCTCGACATTGGTCCGCGCGCCGTGCAGGCGCCGAAGCGCGCCGGCGGCAAGTCCGATGCCTTTATGATCGGCTGGGCCAACGAGCCGACGCTCGATGCCTACTCGATCCTGATCCAGGTGCTTTCGACCCGCGAAGGTGCTGCCGGCGTCGCCAACTATGGCGGCTGGTCCTATCCCGAACTCGACGCCATGGTGAAGAAGGCCGCAGTCGAAATGGATCGCGACAAGCGATTGGCGATCGAGACCGAAGCGCTGAAGTTTGCCAAGGATCAGGTCATCATGATCCCCTTGCATCAGCAGCCGATGGCATGGGCGATGTCGAAGGAAGTGACCGACGTCACCATCCGCGCCGACAACAAGCCGCGCCACTGGCTGACCCGTATCGGCGATTGACCCCACATTGCCCCGGCAGAGCCTGCTCTGTCGGGGTTTCTCATTGAGCGGGAAACCCAATGATTGTCTTTCTGATCAAGCGGCTGGCTAATGCCGTGATGGTCATGCTCGCCGTCGCGCTGATGGCCTTCATGATCTTTCGTTTCGCCGGCGATCCGGTCGAACTGATGGCCAACGAACAGATGTCGCAGGCCGATCGGCTCGAACTGCGCGAAAAGCTCGGGCTGAACGATCCGTTCCTGACCCAGTATGTGCGCTTCGTCGTCAACGCGGCCCAGGGCGATTTCGGCATCAGCTACCGAAACGGTCAGGACGTGATGACGCTGATCGCCGAACGCTTCCCGGCGACCATCGAACTGGCTCTGGTCGCCACCGTCCTGTCGCTGCTGGTCGGCATTCCGCTCGGCGTGCTGACGGCGATCCATCGAGGCCGCTGGTATTCGGAAGGCTTACAATTCGTCAGCATTATCGGCGTTTCCCTGCCGAGCTTTGTCGTTGGCATCCTGCTGATCCTTGTCTTTGCCGTCTCGCTCGGCGTAGTGCCGGCCTTCGGCCGCGGCGACGTCGTCCAGATCGGCTGGTGGAGCACGGGCCTCTTGACCGCATCCGGGCGTGCGTCCCTGCTTCTGCCGTCCTTTGCGCTTGCCCTCTACCAGATCACGCTCGTCATGCGGCTCGTGCGCGCCGAGATGATGGAAGTGCTGCGTTCTGATTTCGTGAAGTTTGCCCGTGCCCGCGGCGTGCCGCGGTGGCGCATCAATTTCCGCCATGCGCTTCGCAACTGTCTGATGCCTGTTGTCACCATGACGGCGATGAACGTCGGCTCGCTGATCGCCTTCGCACTGATCACCGAAACCGTGTTCCAGTGGCCGGGAATGGGCATGCTGTTCATTCAGGCGGTGACCTTCCTCGATATCCCGGTGATGGCAGGCTACCTGTGCATCGTCTCCTTCATCTTCGTCACGCTGAACACGCTTGTCGATATCGCCTATGCGGTCATCGATCCCCGTCTTCGCGATGCCACACGCTGAGGCCGCCCCATGACTGACCAGGCTCAGGAAACAACCTCGACAGCCAAGATCGGCCGGCTCGCGCGCTGGCGTCAGAGCGATCTCTGGTGGTCCTTTACCCGCAGTCCGTCGGCAATCGCCGGCGCGCTGATCCTGCTCGTGCTCATCGCCGCGGCTTTTGCCGCGCCGTTGATCGCGCCGCAGAACCCGTTCGATCCGGCGCAGCTCGATCTCTGGAACTCGGAGCTGCCGCCGATCTGGCAGGCCGATGGCCAATGGCCCTTCATTCTCGGCACCGACACCCAGGGCCGCGACATGCTCTCGGCTATTCTCTACGGCTCGCGCATTTCGATCCTGATCGGGGTCTGCTCGGTGATCTTCTCGCTGACGGTCGGCCTCAGCCTCGGTCTCATCGCCGGCTATTTCGGCGGCATTGTCGACAACATCCTGATGCGCATCGGTGACGTTCTGCTCTCCATTCCGACGATCCTGATCGCCATTCTCGTCAGTGCCGTTGCCCGCCAGATGCTGCCGCCGGAGCTGCGCGACGTCGGATCGGCAGCTGTCCTCGTACTGGCGATCACGCTCAGCGCCTGGGTTCAATATGCCCGTACCGTCCGCGCCCAGACGATCGTCGAGCGCGGCAAGGAATATGTCCAGGCTGCCCGCCTCCTGAAGACGCCGGCGCGGCGGATCATGCTCAACCACATCCTGCCAAACACGCTAACGCCGATCATGGTCGCAGCCACGCTGAACTTCGGCATGGCGATCCTCACGGAAGCGACGCTCTCCTTCCTCGGCATCGGCATGCCACCGAGCCAGCCCAGCCTCGGAACACTCATTCGGCTCGGGAACCAGTTCCTGTTCTCCGGTGTCTGGTGGGTCGTCCTGTTCCCGGTGTTGCAGCTTTGCCTACTTGTCGTCTCAGTCAACCTTCTCGGTGACTGGCTGCGCGACGCACTCAATCCGAAACTGAGGTGAATGATGTCCAATCTTTTGATCCGTAACGTCCGTCCCCACGGCGGGGCGCTGACGGATATCCTGATCCGTAACGGCAAGATCGAAGCGATCGGCCAGAACCTTCAGGCCGATGGCGTGGCGATCGAGGATGGCCGTGGCCACATCGCCATTCCCGGCCTGGTCGAAGCCCATACCCATCTCGACAAGTCCGTCTGGGGCATGCCCTGGCATGAAAACGCCAAGGTCGCGACGCTGCGCGGACGCATCGATTTCGAGCGCGAGAAGCGGCTTGAGATCGGCATCGATCCGCATCGCCAGTCCATGCGCCAGGCGATCATGCTGGCCGCGAACGGCGCCAGCCATATTCGCAGCCATGTCGATATCGACACGACGCACGGCCTGCGCCTGATGGATGGCATCATCGAAACGCGAGAGGCGCTTGACGGCATCATCGACATCGAGATCGTCGCCTTCCCGCAGTCGGGCCTGGTGACCCGCCCGGGCACAACAGAACTTCTCGACCAGGCTCTTAGCAACGGCGCGGAAGTCCTTGGCGGAATTGATCCTTGCGGCATCGACCGTGACCCGAAGGGGCATCTCGATGCCGTCTTCGGCCTTGCGGAAAAACATGGCAAGCCGATCGATATTCATCTGCATGAAGCCGGTGAACTCGGCGCCTTCAGCATGGAGATGATGTTCGAGCGCATTCGCGCGCTTGGCATGCAGGGAAAGGTTGCGATCAGCCACGCCTTTGCGCTCGGCGCTCCGGATTACCTGCGGGTCGCCGGCCTGATCGAGCAGATCGCCGAGCTCGATGTGCGCATCGTCACGACGGGCTCGCCGTCGTCGACGGTACCGTCGATCCTGCGCCTCAAGGAGGCTGGCGTGAAGGTGGCCGCAGGTTGCGATGGCATTCGCGACACCTGGGGCCCGTGGGGCCAGCCGGATATGATGGACCGCGTTCGCATCCTCGGCATGAAGAACGGCCTGCGCCGCGACGTCGACCTGGAGCATGCGCTTCATGTCTGCTCCACCGGTGGCGCTGACGTCATGGACATTGCCGGCTACGGCCTGGAAGTTGGCTGCAATGCCGATTTTACCCTGCTCGTCGGCGAAACGCTTGCCCATGCAGTCGTCGAAGTCGCACCACGTCCGCTGGTCGTCAAGCGCGGCCGTGTCGTTGCCCGTAACGGTGTCGCGGAGGTAGCCATCCCATGATCGACCTCAAGGATTTGAAACTCGGCACGCGTGCCGAAGGCCGCACACTGTTGACGGCGCAATGGGTTCTCGGCCACCGCGACGGCAGTCACCGTCTCATCCCAAACGGCGAAGTGGTCATCGAAGGCGGCAGCCTGCTTTATGTCGGGCAGCACTTCGAGGGCGAGGTCGCACGCATGGTGGATTTCGGCGCGGCGATGATCAGCCCCGGCCTGATCGATCTCGATGCCCTCTCGGATCTCGACACGACGATCCTTTCCATCGACCATCAGCCAGGCTGGGCCAAGGGCCGGGTCTGGCCGCGCTCCTACGTCGAGCGCGGGCCTTATGAAATGTATACGCAGGAGGAACTGGCGTTCCAGAAACGCTTCTCCTTCGCTCAGCTTCTGCTCAACGGGATCACCACCGCGGCACCGATCGCGTCGCTGTTCTATCGCGAGTGGGGCGAAACGGTCGAGGAGTTTGCAGCCGCCTCGGATGCCGCCGGCGATCTCGGCCTGCGCGTCTATCTGAGCCCTGCCTACCGCTCCGGCGGCATGGTGCTGGAGGCGCCGGGACAGCTCGAGGCCGTCTTCGATGAGGCGAGAGGCCTGCAAGGCCTCGACGACGCCATCGGCTTCATCCGCGATCACGATGGCCGTCATGGCGGCCTGGTTCGCGGGCTTCTGGCCCCTGATCGCGTCGAGACCTGCACCGAGGCGCTGCTGAGGAGAACGGCGGATGCCGCGCGCGATCTCGATTGCTCGATCCGGCTGCACGCCGCACAGGGCACGATGGAGGTCGATACGGTCCGTCGTCTTCACGGCAAGACGGCGCCGGAGTGGATGGCGAGCCTCGGCTTCCTGAGTTCGCGGTTGATCGCCCCGCATGCCACGCAGGCAACGGCCAACGATCTCAAGCTCTATGCCGACAACGGCGTCAGCATCGTCCATTGCCCAATGGTCTCGGCACGCGGCGGCAGCACGCTCAACTCCTTCCGCTCGGTCAAGGAACGCGGCATCAACATCGCCATGGGCACCGACACTGCGCCGCCGGACATGCTGATGAACCTTCTGGTCGGCCTCATCACCTGCCGCGTCGTCGAGGGCGACACCGCAGCCGTCAGCTGCGCCGATCTCTTCGACGCCGCCACGCTGGGCGGTGCGAAAGCTCTGGGACGCAGCGATCTCGGGCGGCTCGAAGCAGGCGCCCGGGCTGACATCGCGGTCTTCGACCTGATGGATCACCACATGGCGCCGGCGATCGACCCGATCACGACGCTGGTTGTCGGTGGCTCGGGGCGTGTCACCAAGACAGTCTTCGTCGATGGCCGTCTCTCCATGCACGAAGGCAAGGTCGCCGGCATCGACATGGATGCGGCACGCCGGCAGGCACAAAAGCAGTTTGACGGGCTGATCGCCAAATACCCCGAACGCAGCTGGGCCCATCCACCCGTCAGCGAAATCTTCCCACCCAGCTATCCCTTGGAGGACCTGCGGCATGAGTGAGCTCGTAACTTCGCCGGTTCTCGACGTGCGCGGACTTTGCGTCGAGTTTCCCGGACGGCACGGCACCGTGGCGGCATTGTCCGACGTCTCGCTCAGCATACGGCCGGGCGAGATCCTGGGTGTGGTCGGCGAATCCGGCGCCGGCAAGTCGATGACCGGCCTTGCCGTCCAGGGTCTGCTCGAACCGCCGGGACGGATATCCGGCGGTGAGGTCTGGCTTTCGGGTCGCCGCATCGACCAGCTTTCCGACAGGGAAATGCAGGGCGTGCGCGGCCGACAGATCGGCGCGATCTTCCAGGATCCGCTGACATCGCTCAACCCGCTCTTTACCGTCGGCGCGCAACTGGTCGAGACGATCCGCCTTCACCTGAAGCTGTCGAAGCAGGGTGCCAAGGAACGGGCTATCCACCTCCTGAAGGAAGTGGGTATTCCCGCACCTGAGGCACGTTTCGATCACTATCCGCACCAGTTCTCGGGCGGCATGCGGCAGCGTGTGGTCATTGCGCTTGCGCTTGCGGCGGAGCCGAAGCTGATCATCGCCGACGAACCGACGACGGCGCTGGATGTTTCGATCCAGGCGCAGATCACCTCTCTGCTGCGTCGTCTCTGCGACGACCACGGCACATCCGTGATGCTGGTGACGCACGATATGGGCGTGATTGCCGAGACCGCTGATCGGGTTGCGGTAATGTATGCCGGTCGCCTGGTCGAGATTGGCCCGGTCGAAGAGGTGCTCCGTAATGCGCGCCATCCCTATACGCGCGGGCTGATGGGCTCGATCCCCGCGCTCGGGCGCCGTGTCGAGCGGCTGAACCAGATCGACGGCTCCATGCCGCGCCTGAACGCCATCCCGCGCGGCTGCGCCTTCAATCCACGTTGTCCCGAGGCGGGACCGCGTTGCCGTGAAGATCGTCCGGAGCCGACCCCGGTCGGCCTGGGCGTCAGTGCTTGCTGGCTCAATGCAGGAGGAGTTCTATGAGTGACGCCCTGACCGTCAATGATCTGACGTGCAATTTCGATGTATCGGCCCCCTGGCTGAACCGGGTCCTAGAGCGCAAGCCGCGCCAGTTCGTGCGCGCGGTGGACGACATCAGCTTTTCCGTGCCGATGGGCGGCTGCCTTAGTCTGGTGGGCGAATCCGGCTGCGGCAAGTCGACCGTCGCCCGGCTTGTCACCGGCCTCTATCGCGCCTCGGAGGGTGAGGTTCGTTTTGCGCCGGGTCGCTCCGGCGAGCCCCTTTCCGCCCAGATGATCTTTCAGGATCCTTTCGCCAGCCTCAATCCGCGCTGGCGGGTGAAAAACATCATCGCCGAGCCGCTGCGCGAGCTGAAGCTGCGCAATTCGGAAGCAGAGGTGATGGAGCGCGTCGGCGAATTGCTGCGCATCGTCGGACTTGCGCCTTCTGATGGTTCGAAGTTTCCGCACGAGTTTTCCGGCGGCCAGCGACAGCGCATTTCGATTGCGCGTGCGCTTGCCGGTGAGCCGGAATTCCTTGTCTGCGACGAACCAACCTCGGCACTCGACGTATCGGTACAGGCGCAGATCCTCAATCTGATGCGCAAACTGCAGGATGAGATGGGGCTAACCTATCTCTTCATCAGCCACGACATGAGCGTCGTCCGCCATATGTCGGACCGGATTGCAGTGATGTATCTCGGCCGCATCGTCGAGGAGGCGGACACGGAAACGCTTTTCGCCAATCCGCGCCATCCCTATACGCGGCTGCTGCTGGAAACGATCCCCGATATCGCCGAACCGAAGCGCCAGCGCAGCATCACGGCCAGTGAAGTGCCGAGCCCGCTCAATCCGCCGTCGGGCTGCACTTTTCACCCGCGTTGTCCGCTGGCTGATGCCCGCTGCAAGAGCGAACGTCCGGCAATGAGAAGCTTTGCCGATGGTTCCCGCGCGGCATGCCACCGCGTCGAGGAAGCTGTCGCGTCAATGGCAAAGCCGACGCAGGCAGCCTAGCCCAAGCGTCAGCACAGAATGAAAAAGCTCCGGAGGTAGTTTCCTCCGGAGCTTTTTGTTTTCAGTCAGTTGCAGCTGTTTGTTAAGCTACCGTATCCACAAGGCGGGTGACGGCCGCAGACTTAACCCGCGGATAGTCATAGGCGCCCACCTTGGAGGTGGTATAACCCGCGCCAACCAGTGCTTCGGCGAGCTTGATTGCAGCGGTCACGCCGTCGATCACCGGCATGCCCGTTCTAAGCTTAAGCCGGTCGCACAGTTCCGACATTCCGGCACAGCCGAGAATGATCGCCTCAGCGCCATCCTCATGCTTGGCGCGCAGGATTTCCTGTACGAGCATTTCCTCCGTGTGGGCGAGGTCTTCCTCCAGCGCCAGCACCGGCATATCGACAGAGCGCACCTTGCGACAGCGGTGGCCCGCACCATAGGCGTCGACCAGGTCCTCGATGATCGGCACAGAGCGCGGCAATGTCGTGATGATGGAGAAGCGCGTGGCGATATTCATCGCCACTTGGATGGCGGCCTGGCAAATGCCGATGACCGGTCCGCGGGCGATCTCACGTGCAGCGCCAAGGCCGGGGTCGTCGAAGCAGGCAATGACATAGGCATCGACCCCGCGCGCCTCTCCGGCGCGGATTTCGGCAAGCATCGCCGGCACCGCCATGGCTTCGTCCGCATGGCCCTCGATGCTGGCGGGACTTGTGGTCGGGTTGACGGACTCGACCAGCGTCGGGGCGGCTGCAACCCGCTCAGCGCTGCGGTGCGCCTGTTCGGTCATCGAGGCAGTGGAGTTCGGGTTGACGAGAAGGATGCGCATGGATCAGTTCGTTTTCGTTTTGAGGGCGGCAAAGGACGCGATGTCGGGTGTCCGCATCTCGAACTGACGATCGGAGGTGATGTAGTTGTTTGGCAGTTCGGTGAAGTCAAAGTCCATCAATGAGCTCTCAGGTCAGCGCGGTCGGTTGTCACACCGGTCGATGGCCGTCGTTTAAGTGGTTGCCACAGCATATCAAGTTACGGTACACAATATTGTCTACAATTTTGTAGTCAATATCAAACTGCAGTGAGTGGAATTGACTTTGAACGCTGGCCGACGAGAGTATGCGAACGGCTATGGGAGATTTCATGTACAATGCGGACGAGACCGCCGGAGCGCCGACGGCTATCATTTGTGAGAAGATCTGGCTTGCCATTGCGGAGCGGCGCCTGCGCCCAGGCACCCGCCTCAAGGAAGAGCAGCTTGCCGAGATTTTCTCCGTCAGTCGCGCCCGTATCCGCCAGGCGCTGACCGCGCTCGAACGGGATGGGCTGGTTACGATCATGCCGAACCGGGGCGCCTTCGTATCCGAGCCGTCGGTGGATGAGGCGCGCGACGTCTTCGTGACGAGAAGGGCGATCGAGCAGCGGGTGGTCGAGCGCTTGTGCGAGCGGGCGACGGTGGAAGACATCGAGCGTATGCGCTCCCATATCGACGAGGAACGGGTTGCGGGTAGGGCAGGCGATCTCTCTGCAATCGTTCGTCTTTCCGGCGGATTCCACCTGCTTTTGGCGGAGCTCTCCGGCTCTGCCTTCCTTTTCGGCATCCTGCGCGACCTGGTTTCGCGCACATCGCTGATCACCGCCATGTACCGTTCGAAACACCTGCACAATTGCGGGCCGGACGAGCATATGGCGGTCGTCGACCGCATCGCGGCGAGGGATGTGGACACGGCAATCCGTGAGATGGCCGAACATCTGCATCACGTCGAGGCGGAACTGGATCTCGACGAAGAGAAGGATCAGCCGCGCGACCTGCGTGCAGCACTGCTTTGACATTCCATTGGCAATAACCCAACCGCACCGCTCTTGTGAGGAGGCGGTGCCTGTTTTGAGAACTGAAGGACGGAAATGACTGGTCGTAATTACTATGCGCCCCATGGCGGCGCTCCGGAACAAACGCAGCTCCTGACCGACCGTGCGGTCTTCACCGAAGCCTATGCGGTGATTCCGAGGGGCGTGATGATGGACATCGTCACCAGCTATCTACCGTTCTGGGACAAAACCCGCCTGTGGATATTGTCGCGACCTTTGTCCGGTTTTGCTGAAACATTTTCGCAGTACATCATGGAAATCGCTCCAGGCGGCGGCAGCGACCGGCCGGAACTCGATGAGGGCGCTGAGGGTGCGCTGTTCGTCGTCGAGGGTGAACTGACCGTCACGCTTGATGGCAAGGAGCACCGCATGCAGCCCGGCGGCTTTGCTTTCATTCCGCCGGCCAGCAACTGGGCGGCGCATAACAGAAGCGAATCTCCCGTTCGCTTCCATTGGGTCCGCAAGGCCTATGAATACGTCGACGGCCTTCCTGCTCCCGAAGCCTTCTTCACCAACGAGGCTGACATCACACCGTCCGCCATGCCCGGCACTGAAGGCAAGTGGGCAACGACGCGTTTCGTCGACCCGACCGATCTGCGGCACGACATGCACATGACCATCGTGACCTTCGAGCCGGGCGCGATCATTCCCTTTGCCGAAACCCACGTGATGGAGCATGGCCTCTACGTGCTCGAGGGTAAGGCCGTCTACCGGCTTAACCAGGATTGGGTCGAGGTCGAAGCCGGCGACTATATGTGGCTTCGCGCATTCTGCCCGCAGGCCTGCTACGCCGGCGGCCCCGGCAAGTTCCGCTATCTGCTCTACAAGGACGTCAACCGTCACATGAAATTGCGCCCGCGCTAAGATCCGCGGCAACATTGTCCTACCGAAACAGCGCCTTCCAAGAAGGCGCTGTTTCTTTTTAATCAAAGGGATGCGTTAGCAATTTAATGTGCCGCCTTGGGTCGGTGAGGGCCAAGCTTTTGCCTCACGGGCCGAAAATATTCGCCGGTCAGGAGGACAAAAGCGCGATCTCGCACCTGACTCTCGTCCTCGTTGCGGCCGGCGCAGTCAAAGTTTTCCCGTAGCGGCACGCCAGCGGATCACCATGGTCCATTGACGTAGAGAAAATACTTGTCTTTGGGCGCGCCCGGCGGAAGCGGTAGCGAACGCGTCCCCGCCAGTTCGAGCGGCAAATCGGACAGGACGATGGCATGCGGCGCAAGGACTGCCGGGAGGCATCGGCTCAGCTTGGCGCTTGTCGCAATATTGTTCGCGTTGACATACGAACCCATATCCGCATGCGCCAGGATGACCTGTCTGTCAAAGCGGGTGGCAGCGGCACCAAGCGTATCCTCGATGTCGCCGAGCAGCAAATAGTTCTCTGGCGGCGTGCAGTCGGCGAAACAGTCGATCTCGCGATCCAGAACATAGATCTCGCGCTCCGGGAGATGGATGCGCAAGTGGTCGTAGGTACGACCGTGACCCAGCCCCATCTCGAACACAATGCCCGGACGGTCGGCTATTTCTCGGAAGGCCCATTCGAGGCAGATGTGCTGAGCCTCCAGACGGAACAGCAATGTTTCGAGCCGGGAGTCTTTACGTCTCCCTTCAGCGCGCGGTTCTTTCAGTGTGGCACGTGTCGGCATACTTATCGTCCCTGCGGGTTATGGAATCGAACGCGGCTCGGATGGCTCCAATTGGCGCCGGCGCGGTGGCCTGCAACCGGTGAATGAAAGATATAGGACGAACGTTCGATGTGCCAGTGCCCAGCCTGTGAGGAAAAAATGCACTGATCTCAAGGAACATCTAAATTCCAGGAGGCATCTAAGGTGGACGGCAACCAGGCTGGCGATTTTGCGACGTTTTTTTGGGGGGCTTCAACGGAGATCCCGACCCCATGAGAAAAGGCCGTGGGCGCGATCCCGACGTACAGGACGGTACGACTGAGGGGCAGCAAAGGGTTGCACTCTGCCGTCTGAAAGGTGCTTTTCCAACGACTGTTGTGTGGCGAAACCGGCCATATCCCCGTCGTGTGAGCGTCGCCATGGCGCTTAGGGTTTCGCCCCCTACCGGAATCGCTCCCGCCTTCAGCGCGAGCGCTGTCAATCGACAAGTTGTGGATTGGTGGGGCGCAGGCTCTTTGGCCGGATCAGACGCAACGAACCGCCGGCGGCGTCCTTTTCGAGTTCCAGCACGCGGGTGAAGAAGCCGTTGGCGCGTTCCCTGCGCCCGATGTTGACGATTGCCGCCTTGCCCATTTCCTGGTCGAGGAACGTCATCACCTTGCGATAGGCATCGTCTTCCAGTGTATCCAACGCCTCGTCGATGATCAGCCACCGCGGTTTGTGCAGACCAAGGCGGGCGATCGCCAGAAGACGCATCTCGACCTCGCTCAGATTGAGCTTCTTGCGCATGTCCTGGTCGAGACGATCGGCGAGGCGGCCAAGGCCGACCTTGGAAAGCACGCCGCTAAGTTCGCCGTTCTTGAAGCTGTCTGGCGTCTTCGGGTAGGCAAGCACCTCTTCCAGCGTGCCCGGCGCAAAATACGGCGAGCGGGGAACGAAGGCGAGGCCATCATCGATCGGCAGCGAGATGCGGCCATGCCCCCAGGGCCAGAGACCTGCAATGGCGCGGAAGAAGGGCGCTTTTTCCACCTCCGCCGCACCGGTGACAAGCACGCGTTCACCAGGATTGATGGTGACATTGGGCTCCGAAAGCTTGATACAGCCGGCGGCCGAGACAATCTCGATATGATCGAACATCATCTGCGGTCCATCAGCCGTAACGAACTCGATGCGCTTGTCGCCTTCATGCCGGTCGTCGACGACGAGCAGGGCTGAGCGGAACGCGGCGACGCGCATCAATGTCGCGCGCCAGTCGGCAATGGCACCGATGTTGTCGACGAACCAGCGCAGCGATGCGTGCACCTGGTTGAAGGCGCCCACGGCCATCATCAGGCCGCCGAAGCTGAGATCGCCGGCAAAATAGACCGGCGAGGCGATGACGATCGGTGCGACAACAGTGATCCAGCCATAACCGGCCGTCACCCAGGTCAGCCGCGTAACGGCGAGCAGCAGGCTCTGGCTGATCTCCAGAACGGACGCGAGATCTGCCTGCAACCGGCGTTTCTCGTTCGTCTCGCCCGATGACAGCGAGACCGCCTCGATGTGTTCGTTGATGCGCATCAGCGAGAAGCGCAGCGACGCCTCGCGTGCGTAGTGTTCACCGTTGAGCTTGACCAATGGCCGCCCGACGAGCCAGCTCAGCCATGACGCCGTGCCCGCGTAGAGAATGGCAGCCCAGACCATGTAACCGGGGATGTTGATGGCCATGCCCGAGATGTGAAAGACGAAGCCGTCCGACAGCGACCAGAGCACGCCGATGAAGCCGGCGAGCAGGATGCCGGATTGGATCAGCCCAATCGTCAGCCCGGCGGAGAGATCTGACAGATGGCGTGCATCCTCGTGTATGCGCTGGTCTGGATTGATGCCGATGGCGCCTGCATTCGCCAGCCGGAACGCGCGCGCCGGCTTCATCCATTCGTGGATGAGATCGAGTGTCAGGCCTTCGCGGAGCTTCAGCCGAACAAGCTGGCCGAGCCATGTCTGCAGAACATTGAGAACGAGCAAAGCTCCGGCGATCTGGGCGAAGACAACGAGCTGGTGCAGGAAGGCCGGGAGGTCACGTCTTTCCAGCGTGTCGTAGAACGGCTTGTACCATCGATTGAGGATGATCTGACCGAAGGCAGTGGTGACGATGACGGTCAGGATACCAAGGGCGAGCCAGATGATCCGGTTTCGGAGTGGCGAAGCCATGAAGGCTGCATGCATCATCCGTAACTGGGCGCTAAGGGGTTGTTCGTCGTTGGCCTCTACCCGACCATTGTTCTTGCCGTTTGTTGGGTTCGGCATCGATGCGAATCTCTCCGTCACGATCTCCACAGGGGAAATATAGCCTGCCGAGCCCGGTCTCCCTAGCGCCGATTGTCGTTATCCAAATCAGCAGAAGGCAATTTGGGTGGCCCCTGTTGCCCAAGCAACAGCATTCGGGCTGCAAAACTCAATTCAACAAGGAGCTGGACGACAGTGCGGCACGCGCCCCAAAAGGCATGAAACTGATTGTATCCATATAAAGAGGGTTCATAGTTCCGATCGATGAGACACGAGAGCGCATCCACGGGAGGAACGTGCATGTCCAACAATCTCGACCACATCCGTGAGCAGCAGAAGGATCTCTGGGACCGGTTTTCAACCGGCTGGCAGAAATGGGACGAACTGGTTCTGGGCTGGCTCGCTCCGTTCGGCGATGCAATGATCCACCAGGCCAAGCTTAGGGATGGTGACCATGTTCTCGATGTCGCGGCTGGCACCGGCGAACCGGGGTTAACGGCTGCCGCTTTGGTCCCGAATGGTCGAGTGACGGTAACAGACCTGTCCGAGCGCATGCTCCAGGTGGCCGCCGAGAATGCCCGACATCGCGGTCTCAGCAATTTCACGACCGAGATATGCGACGCCGGCAGTCTGCCTTTTACCGATAAATCCTTCGACGCAGTACTATGCCGGTTCGGGTTCATGTTTTTCCCGGATGTCGGCGCGGCGGCGCGACAATTCAGTCGTGTCGCGAAACCTGGCGCGCGTGTTTGTGCTGCTGTTTGGAGCGGGCCTGAAAAAAATCCCTGGGCGACGACAATAATGGCAACGATCGCGCGGCACGTGACTTTGCCCGCGCCGATGCCCGGCGCGCCCGGCCTGTTTCGTTGCGCAGCCGCGGGCATGATGTCGGCGGCATTCGCCGACGCAGGTTTGCAAGATGTCGATGAGCGGGAGATCTCAACGATGATGGTGCACGAGTCTCCTGAACGGTATTGGACCTTCATGACCGAAATAGCGGCGCCCGTGGTCGCGGGGCTGGCTCAGGCGGACGCCGCGACGCATGAGGCGATCAAAAATGAGGTTCTTGATTTGGCGCGTCAGTCCATGCGCGGCAACAAGGTCGAGTTACGTTCTACTGCGACGATTGTCACGGGAACACGAAGATAAAGGCGGACGAGGACCACGGCGGGGCTTTCAGACACGACCGTGCATGGAGAACACTGTCTGAGGGTCGCGATCAACAATCACCGCACCAGACGCCAGGACTTGAAGTTGCTCGTCGACGAGGTCGTCCGGCTTGGCCGGGAAATCGTCCGGGCGAGCGCAGCTGCCTGAATGGCCCGCAAACCCCAGGGTGTCACGTTCGTTGTCACCGCGTCAGCGACGGTTGACGTGGCGTGACGATGCGGTCCGAGGTGCCGTCGGCGAGAAGCCGAAGCATCTCCGAGACTGCGGCTTCCCGTTGCGGATCTCGGCCGGCGGCATAGGCGAGGGGCAGGGCGACGCGAATGTCCGGGGCGATCCCGTTTCCTTCCAGCCGAACATTGTCGTCGATGACCGCATCGGAAACGGCAATTTCAAGGAGGCTGTTGTCGGGCAATGTATAGGCGCGGCCAGCCAACAGCGCGCCAGCGGTTCGCTCGCCCACAAGCGGAATGCCATTGATCTTCAGCGCGTAGGCGAAAAGCTCGAGCCCGCTGCGCGTGCCCTCATCGACCAGCGCCACCACCGGCCCGCGCCAGCGAACATTTGCCAGCGTGTCCTTTCCGCGCCGCGGGATCAATCGGAACGACGGCGTGTCGCCGACGAACAGTTCGGCGGCGTCCGCAGCGCCACCGCCCCAACGCCCGCGGAGGTCGACGATCACCCCGTCGACATTGCTCAGGCGACCGGTCGAAAGCTCGCGCTCCACGATATCAAGCCCATCGCGCGTCGAGAGGGTCCAGAACCTCACATAGCCGATCTTTTGCCCGTCCCGTTCGCTCACTGCGACGCTGTTTTCGATCGCCTTTTCGAATGTTGGGAGCGGACGCAGCCGTTCGACCGCAACCTTGACGCCTATCGGCGCCGCATCGGCCCTGCGGCGGAGACGGATGTCAACCGATTGCCCGACCTTGCCTTGAAAGGAGGCGATCTCGCGATAGGGCTTACCATCGACGGCAAGGATCTCGTCGCCCATGACGATCCCGGCCTTTGCTGCCGGAGAACCATCATAGACATCGGTCACGAACCGGGCATCGCCTAACTGCGTGACCATGCCGATGCCGGCGTAGCTCACTTCTCCATCGGGCGGAAACAACCGACGCAGGTCATCACGGATAGCGAAGCGGAAGATGTCGCTCAACTCGAAGTACGCAATCGTGTCCGATTTGAAACGGCCATTGTGGGAGGCTTGCAGGCTGGCCAGCGCCGTTTCGATAGCCGCATCCACGCGGGCCGTGGAACCCGTCGTGGACAGCGCGGGTGCCGCGCTTTCGATTTCTTTTTTTGCCGCGGCGTTGAAGCGATCGAGCGCATTTTCGTCGTGAAACTCCGAATTCACCAACGTGATGACGCGGTCGAAGACCGGATCGCCCGACCGAGGCACGTCGGTCGCAAAGGCGCTCACGGATATGAACGCCAGCAGGATCGGGGTTTGTGCGGCCCTGAGTATCGCATTGCGCATCGGCGGTTTTCCGGTTCGTTTCCGCTCATTATCGGTCTAAGCGCGGCGGAGGCGAGGCCCGGCATTGCAAAATTGCGTGATCGCCGGTGTGAGGCACTGGCTGCACCGCGCGCCATGGCGTCCAGTTTTAGAGATGGCGATGGTAGGAGGTCGTAAGGGGCCGATACTGATCACTTTGCGCGTCAGCTAAAAGCCTGGTCTAGAAACCGGCTTTCCGTAGCTCGCCGGCTAGAAATTCGGTAAAAACCTTCACTTTCGACTGCAGAAGGCGGTTGGTCGGGTAGACCGCGTAGATGCTGCGCCGGGCAAGTTTTTGCTGCGGCAAAATCCGCACGAGCTTGCCGCCGTCAAGCGGCGGGTTGGCGATGAAGGACGGCAAGGCACCGATGCCGATGCCGGATTGGATCATCTGACACAACATCAGACTATTGTCCGCGACGAAACGCGCGGGCAATTCGATGCTTGTCGTCCCATCGGGACCTTCCAGCACCCAGCTCCCCGGTTGGTCGGCAAGCCGGTAGGCGAGGCAATGATGATGCTTGAGATCGTTGACCTCGGTCGGGGTGCCATTTGCCGAGATATAGGCAGGCGCTGCACAGATGAATTGCTCGACTTCACCAAGCCGCCTGGCAATCAAAGATGAATCCGTAAGCGTCGCGCGCACGCGGATGGAAACGTCGAAGCCCTCGGAGACGACGTCGAGCACGTGGTCATCGAGCGTCATATCCACCTTCAATTGCGGGTGAAGCATCATGAAGCGGGCAAGCATCGGTGCGAGAACGGTCAGTCCGAAAGACAGGGGAGCATTGATCCGGAGCCGGCCATTGATTTCGCCGGTTTCCCCGGATGTCTTCCGCTCGAGATCGTCGAGCTCGTCGAGCAGCCTGCAACATTCGGTGAAATAGCTGCGCCCGCTTTCCGAGAGGCTCATGCGGCGCGTTGTGCGCACGATCAGCACTGTGCCGAGCCGCGCCTCGAGCTGCCGGATTTGCTTGCTGATCGACGCATTCGATTGTTGCTGCTCTTCGGCCGCCTTGCTGAAGCTCTGCAACTCGATGACGCGACGGAACGAGCGCATGGCGGCCAACAGATCCATATTTTCTCCTGAGTAAATTATGTTTTCTAATTGTCGCCGATTATTCGCGCTTGGGCTAGCAATAAGATGGACCCAGCTTCCCGATTTCAGGGAAAGCGAGAAGAAGGAGTTCATCATGTTCGATACGAAAGTTCTCAGCCGCGCCTTGGCTGCCTCCCTCATCGCCGGCCTCGTTGGCAATGCGGCTCTCGCACAAGAGGTCGGCAAGAGCCCCTGGGGGCCAAAGGATGAGATCGGGCGCCTCAATCTGATCACGCCGGAATCCCGCGCTGCGATCCTCTCGCGGATTGATGGAGGCACGTCCTACGATCTAGCGGTGGAGTATTTCATCGGCATGCCAAGCTGGGAGGCGGCGGGCGATCCGCCATACCAGATGTGGATGACCCACACGCCGCATGGCACCGCCGTTTCCGACCCGATGAAAGTCGGCAAGGAGATGAACGAGCATGTCAGCTACACAGGCTCGGCCGTGTCGATGTATGCACACATGGGCACACATATCGATGCACTCAATCATTTTGGCTTGAACGGCAAGATCTGGAACGGTTATGACGCCACCGAATACCTTGGCGACCAGGGCTGGACTGTCACAGGCGCCGAGAAGCTGCCGCCGATCATTGCGCGCGGGGTCATGGTCGATGTCGCTGCAGCCAAGGGCATGCAGATGCTGCCGGACAACTATCGGGTGACGCGCAAGGATCTGCAGCAGACGCTCGACCGCCAAGGCGTGAAACTGAAGCAGGGCGATGTCGTGCTCATCCGCACCGGGCGCATGCAGCATTACGAGAACGCATCGGCCTACATGAACAACCCTCCGGGGCTGAGCATCGATGCTGCGAAGTTCCTGGTCGAGGATGGCGGCGCCATCGTGGTGGGTGCCGACAACCTCAGCTTCGAGGCGTTTCCTGCCGAAACTGAGAACAATTACGTTCCGGTGCACACCTATCTGCTCGCCCAGCAGGGCGCGCCGATCATCGAACTCGTCAATCTCGAAGGGTTGTCGAGGGATCGCATCTATGAGTTCGCATTTGTCGGCGCGTCCTTGAAGTTCCGTGGCGCGGACGCCGCACCCATCCGCCCGGTGGCCTTGCCGCTTCGATAGGATCGGGTACCAGGCGTCCACAAATGGCCAACCGAGACGCCGTGGGAAAAGCTCGCGGCGCTCTTGCTACGTCTCGAGTCCTGTTTGATGGGCAGCGGCCTCGGTGAGGCCGTGACCCTGGTCCCCGACGACAACAGGGCTGACACTGCTACTCTTGCCCATTCGGCGTTCGTTCCAGTCCTGCCATACTTGTTCGAAATACAACCGAATATTGCATTTGTGGCATGGCTGGTTTCACGGCTGAAACCGGGCGATTTCAATTACCGGCGCCTGCCGTGAGAAATCTCTACGATCTTCACGCCGATGGCGGTCTTGGATTCGTTGAAAACGATCTCACCTCGGCCAATGACCGTGCCATTGACCTTGAGGTCGACCGGGTCTCCAAAATTTGTATCGAGATCTATGTGATCATCCCGATGCAGCTTGGAAAGCTGGGCCACAGTCAGCCTGCTGCGGCCAAGGACTACCTCGATGACAAGCGGGATGCCCTGTACGGCATGTTCGCCAATCGGGGCGCTTTCTAACGGAACAGGGCCGGTTTCGATCTCCGGCACGCCATTGTAAAAAGTTTCGTTCATCATCATGCACCACCCAAAAACACTGGTTTACAAGTCCTTAACGAAAGGGTTGCGCCAGTTCGCCATGACAGGCAATGGCACCGGGGAGGGCAGGGCCCGTGCGCCTTCCGTGAGCGTTAACAATCCATTAACATCCACAAAGGCGACGTCGGAAACGTGTCCTAGAGTGTCATTGCGGACCAACTTCCTTCCCGCTTTTCGAACCCTATCGCCCGGCGACCATCAGGCAGCTTGTCACCGAGTCGGACGACATAGACATATCCGCCATAGACCATCAGCCCGCGATCGCCGTCGCTGAACACAATCTCGAACTTTGGAGGGCTCGGGGCAACCGTGCCTTTTGAAGGGTCGGTATCAGGCGCGAGTTCCACGGAAGCGTCGCTCCAAGGCAAACTGGGCGCCGGTGCGACATAATAAATCGCGGTCAAGGCAGATAGGCTGCAGATAGAAATTGCCGCAATCTGCGAGGAAATGCCGTTGGGCCTCATGACATTCGGGTGAAACGTGGCTGCGGCCAATATGCAGTCCTCCTATATTTTACTGATGCTTGCGGCGGCGGGTTGAGGAGGCGGCCGGGTCGATTTGTGGCCTGACAATAAATCTGCCTCGGACCTTTGCTTGACGATGCGACTCAGATGCCTCAGCGCTCCATGCGAAACATTTCACCCTGACCCTGACAGGACAACGCGATCGACAGCGGTTTCCACATCTTTCGATTGCCTTCGAAAGGCGTCCACACTCAGGGGGTATGAGCGATCCAAGGGTATAGCGTCGTCAAGCGCTCCAACTCATCGCATTCGCAAGCGTTGCGTGAACCGTCGATTGATCGATACGCATTCAATGTTCAATGAGGACGCCGATTGCTCTCCTTTGGGCGAGCTGTCCGTCACCAGTTGCCGGGGTCGGCGGTGTGATCGACACTGGCAAACTCGTCGGCCTTTTTCCGATCCAGCGTGAGGCCAGTGGTGATCTTTGCCTCATCTGTGACCGAATAGGACAGAGGCGGCGGCCGATTGGTCAGCTCCTGATACATAAGCAAGGCAGCCTCCTCGGCGGTATCAGCCGCGAACTCTTCGTTGATAGTGACGGTGAACTTATGCATAGCCTTCTCTGTGCTCTTTCGACGCCCCGCACCCAAACGCGATTGTAGCGTCTCTGGAGACCCCGGTATATCCATGCGCCTCAATATGCTCGCATGCACCAATGGCCGCGTTCATCGCCACCCCGCTTTCCCCGGAGGATGACGTTAAGTTATCGGCAGCATCGCTGATCACGCCCAGCGCCAGGTTCACAGCCATCGTAGCGAACTCTGGCTGCAGTCACATTGCAGATCTGCCTTGAAGAGGTGGGCGGCGCCGATCGCTTGGCGGCAAGCGGGCGCCGCCCTCGTCGCGAAGGCGTACGACGTCGCGTTGGCGGGGAAGCCACGCCCAGGAATATTAGAAAGCGCGGCAACGCCAATCTATACCTCATTGAGGCACTTCCGATACCTTGGTCGACGTAAGCTGGTCGACGCGGCGGCGCGAACTGGAACAGGCCGCATAGAATCGTGAATAGCCCGAGACCCATGAGGGCAAAATCCGCCACAGCACGCCGTCAAAAGTGCCGGCAAAGACCTTGCCGGTCGATCACATTATTTGCGCGATCGACCGGGCGGCTAACTGATTGGGTTAGGAGCGAACCTGATCACAGAACTTGAGATTGGCTGGCTTCTCCAGAATGTGGTCGTAACCAACGTTCTTCATGTCTGTGGTCGGCATTGAGCCATCGACGATATCCATTACACGTCCCGTCTCCTCCATCCAACGCGCCGGAGTTCAGCGGCGATCCACTGTCTGCCTGCTACGCTTCGGATCTGGAAAGCCTCGTAGCTGAAAAGCGGCCAGCGTTGTGGGTGCACGGCCAAGTCCGCCACGGAGTTGATTACGTGATCGGCGAGACTAGGGTGAAAGGTCGGCTGTTGGGTGAAGATACCAATACAGTACCAATCAACGATTGCCGTCAGTCCAACACCGCCAATTCGTCTATCCAGACATATCCTATCATATTGTATTATAATTCCTATTGCTGGATTCTTCTGCCAGTGATTTGGGAATCATGGCCGTTGACTGGACAAGTGGTCAGTTTTTGGTCTTACTACATGGACCGAACCTCTTATGAATGTAACGGTTCGGTCGTGATCACGGAAAATACATTTCGATCCGGTCGTCAGTAGGCTCGGCCGGTCAGCGGAAAACTGGGAGAGTTAAATGAAGCTGAGATCCATTTTTGCCGTCATGACGGGACCGATCAAGGTCGCACCAGCTGCCACACGCGCGCAGGGTGGGGCGAGACGCTACATTCTGGGCGTCCTGGCAGCAACGGCCTGCTTTATTTCGGCCGTTCCAGTCAGTGCCTTTGATCAGGCCAATGCCGACCGCATCAAGCAGTTGGTCGACACGGGCATGCAATATTACTGGTCGGGCGGCGACGTCAAAAAAGCCGAAGCCGAGGTCTTCAAGGGGATCACCCTGCACGGCAAATACGATGTCGTGGAAGCGGCTTTCAAGGAGGCGTCGACGTTAGCTCCTGAGCGACTGGATTTTCAGTACGCCGTCGCATCGACCCAGATCATTCAGAAAAAACTGGACGAGGCGCAGACGACATTCCAGGGGATCCTCGAAAAAGATCCGACGGCCTTTGACGCCCAAAGCTGGTTGGAGGCCATTGCTCGGATTCGTGGCGATGAGACCAACGTGGCGCTCGCTCATCAAGCTCTCGCAGGGCTCGATCGCGAACAAGCAGAGGTGTATCGCAAGCGTTTTATCCGCGCAGAGCAGATCATGGCAGAAAAGCCAAACTTCGATGTACCGACGCTGCCTGGCAAGGTGATGGTGGTCGCGCTCGGATATGCGTTGGCGGACGACGGCACGGCCCAGCAAACTCTGCTTGACCGCCTCGAAGTGACGTTGAAAGCTGCTGAAGCTAATCCCACAGCGCTCGTTATGGTGAGTGGCGGAGTACCGAAGAACGGCGTCACCGAGGGCGACATCATGTCTAAGTGGCTGGTCGACAAGGGCATCAGCCGTGATCGCATCATCATTGAGGACAAATCAAAAGATACGATCGGCAATGTCGTCAACGCTGCCAATCTCCTAGTGCGGCACCAGGCCGATACCGTAATTTTGGTGACAAGCTCAAGCCATATGCGCCGTGCTCGTACGGTCATGGAAGATGCCCTGACGCAACGCGATTTGCCGACCACTGTCGTGCCACTGAATGCGCTGGACGCACCGTCTCAGGAAGAGGCAGCAAAGGTGGGCGCTGACGAACGGTTGGTAATCTACCGGGATCTGATGCGTGTATCGGGTGTCTGGGCTTACCCTGGGCTTCAACAGTAGTCGCTTCCCCACAGCAACAGAATGCTAGGAACAGATTGCGCGTCCCAATCCATACTTGAGATGGAGGGGCGCGTAAGCTGGCTCGATGGGTCACTCAGAACGACCCGCAGTAAGGCGCATTGAAGTTCCATAAGATATATTACGCGACTTTCAGATGTAGCCGCAAAGTTAAAGTGTCCTGATCCTGCAAAGTAAGAATGTCACTCTCCCCGGGTTTTGATGACCTGGGAGATTGCGGATGGGATTGATTGCG
>NZ_LMDT01000008.1:0-133757 GCF_001425885.1 Ensifer sp. Root1252
CACCCACATGCCGAAATCGAACTGCCACCCGAGAGAACCACAACACAGGACCGCGCAAGGGTCGCATTCCGACCAACCAAGTGGAAGCTGTTCAGGGAGGGGCAGCCTCTCGTGAAGTCGAAACAGGACGATGCCGCCACCGAGAAACCGCGACTGGTCGCGCAAGCCTGACCTTTCAAAAGCGCCGGCATAGCCGGCGCTTTCTGGATCAATGATTACCGCCCGCGTGGTGTTCTAGCAACGGACGGGCAGCGACAACGGCGCCAGGTCGCGCATCGGCCGCTTCTTGGGATCGTTCTCCGGCGCCTTGCGGCACGCGTAATCCTGCGCGTCCTGCAGCAGCGCCACGGCGCCGTCATAGTCGATCAAGGTCGGACGCCCATGGCGCACGACGCATTGTCCATCGACATACACTTCCTCCATAGCGCGCTCCGCCGCGCAATGCAGCAGATTGCGCAAGGGGTCGTAAACCGGCTGCATGGCGTGGTGTTTCAGGTCAACGATGAGAAAGTCGGCTTTTGCGCCGACGGCAATCCGGCCGATATCGTCACGGCCAAGCGCGCGGGCACCCGCAAGCGTTGCCGTATCGAGAATATCCGCGGTCGATACGTCGAACACGGATTTGCCCGAAAGCCTCGCACAGATCATCGCCTGGCGCATTTCTTCAAGCATGTTGAAGGGATAGCTGTCGGTCCCGAGGGCGACGTTGACGCCGGCGCGGCGATAGCGCCCGACCGATTCCAGCGCCATGCCGCTGCGCGAGAAGGTCACCGGGCAGTGAGCCACGGTCGTTTGCCGCTCTGCCAGCAGGCCGAGATCGATATTGGTGCGCTGGCGCGTCCAGGAATGGCTGTCGACAAATATGCAATGGCCAAGGATCAGGTTGTCGCCGAGGATCCCCAGGCTTTCCAGATACTGCACCGCGGTCAGGCCGGTCCGGCGCAGCATTTCCTCATGTTCCGCCATGGTCTGGGCGGAGTGGATGGTGATCGGCATGCCGCGCTTGCGCGCCTCTGCGGCCGCGTCTTGCAGCAATTCGGCCGAGCAGGTCTCGATCTGCGATGGCGCCACCACCCCGCCAAGGCGTCCGGAGGGATGGGCTGCGGCAGTGTCGAGGACATCAAGCGCCCGGGCGAAAGCCTCGCGGCCTCGAGCCTTGTCCCAGATGAAATCAAGGCGATGGCTGTCTTCGACATGCCATTGCGCTTCGCGGAAGCCTGGAGCGACGAAGGCGCGAGCACCGCTTCGCGCCAAGGTCGACAGCCAGCTTTCATGCGGCCCGGCAATGTCCAGCAGCGTGGTGACGCCGCTGCGCATGAGGTCGCCGAGCATCACGGTCAACGACGCCTCGATCGCGCCATCGTCGATTTCCAGCAGGTTGGAATACTCGTAGAGGGCGTTGCCCCAAAGTGCTGCCGTACCCGCGTCTTCGAAGATGCCCTTGGAGATCGGTTCCTCGCCGGAGTGGCAATGCACATTGACGAAACCCGGCATCACCATCCGGTCGGCACCGGAGGTTTCGCTGGCAAAGGCGCCGTCATAATGCCCGCCGACATGGACGAAACCGGTATCGTCATAGGCGACGTCGACGTCGTTGAGATAGACATGGCTTTTCGTCTCGGTGTCGAAGCCGACAACCGTATGCGCCCTGCGGATGACGTTAATATTGCTAGTCATGCGTGGCCCTGAAATATTGCTCGAGGAAACGGCTATAAGCGCCCATTAATGCGCTGAAAAAGAAGTAAACGACCGCAGCAAAAACGTAGCCTTCGAGCACGGCGATGCCCTGCCATTGCGGATCGCGCATGGCGGTGCGCACGGTATCGAGAAAATCGAGCAGGCCGACAATCGTCACCAGGGTCGTATCCTGGAAAAAGCCGATGAACAGACCGACGAGCGGCGGGATAACCTTCTTCAGGGCTTGCGGCAGCACGATCTTGCGCATGATCTGCCAGTAATGCAGCCCGAGCGAATGGCCCGCCTCGATCTGCCCCTTGGGAACCGCCTGCAATCCGCCGCGAACGATTTCGGCGATGTAGGCGGCGGCAAAGAGAATGATCGCGACCTGGGCCCGCAGTAGTTTGTCGATGGTGACACCATCGGGCATGAACAGCGGCAGCATGACGGTCGCCATGAACAGGATGCTGATCAGCGGTACGCCGCGGACGATTTCGATGAAGCCGACGCCGAGAATGCGGATCGCCGGCAGGCTCGAAGCACGCGCCAGCGCAAGTGCAATGCCGAGCGGCAAGGCGCAGGCGAGCCCGACGAAGGAAAGCATGAACGACAGCGGCAGGCCGCCCCACTGGGTGGTCGGCACGACGGTCAACCCGAATAGGCCACCGGCCATCAGCGCGTAAAGCGTCGGCAGCATCACCACGATCCATGTGACCGCAAGCGCCCTGCCCCAAGTGCGCGGCACCATCGACACGCCGCAAGCGCCGAGAAACAGCAGCATCGCCGTGAGCGGTCGCCACTGCTCGTCGAAGGGATAGAAGCCGAAGAAGATATAGCGCAGCTTGGCCGACAGGAACGGCCAGCAGGCGCCGCTTGAAACCTTGCACTCCGCCGGCGTGCCGGAAAAGATCGCGTCGACGAACAGCCAGCCGATCGCGAGCTTGGCAAGGCCGAAGATCGTGCCGAGGCAAAGTATGGTGATCAGTGCGTTGCCCGGCGTTCCGAAATAGGCGGAAAGCCAGGTACGGTTGCGCACCATCGGGCGGGCGGCGGGCGCCATCAGGATCGGGTCGGCAACGAAGCCTTCGAACTGGGCCATGGCTCAGCGCTCCCTCAGCGCAACGCGCGCGTTGTACCAGTTCATCACCAGCGAGATCAGGATGGACAGGCCGAGATAGACGGCCATGAAGATGGCAATGGCTTCGATGGCCTGGCCGGTCTGGTTCATGATGGTGTTGGAAACCATCACCAGATCCGGATAGCCGATGGCAATCGCGAGCGAGCTGTTCTTGAAGACCGTGAGATAGGTGTTGGTCAACGGCGGCACGATAATACGCAGCGCCTGCGGCAGGATGACGAGTTTCAGCGTGCGCGAGCGTGGCAGGCCGAGGGCCGTGGCGGCCTCCCATTGTCCCTTGCTGACGGCTTGAATGCCGGCGCGCACGATCTCGGCGACATTTGCCGAAGCGCTCAGCGTCAAGCCGATCAGCAGTGCCACGAATTCCGGGCGCACGTGATAGCCGCCGGTCAAGCGGAACCGGCCGAGCTCGGGGACATCCATCGAGACCGAAATGTCGGCGAGCAGCAATGTGGCCACGAGCGGCAACAGGAAGGCGAGTGTCGCGATGGTGGCAACAGGCATCTCTTTGCCCGTGGCGATCCGGCGGCGTGCAAGGACGCGTTCAATCAAGACGGCGGCGATGGCGCCGACAACCAGGGCGACGAGCACAGCTTCAAAGCCGCTCGCCCATCGCATGGCCGGCATGACCAGACCGCTATTGGACAGGAACACGCCCGGCAGCATCTCGATCGCCTGCTTTACCGGCGGAAACACGGAGATGATCAGCGAATACCAGAGCAGCAGATAGAGGAGCAGCGGGACGTTGCGCAGCGCTTCGACATAGGCAAGCATCAGGCGCGACAGAACCGGATTGTGCGACAGCCGGCCGATGCCGACGAGCACACCGAGGATCGTACCGAAGAAGACGGCGAGTGCCGAAACCTTCACCGTATTGGCGATGCCGACAAGGATGGCACGGCCGAATCTGTCGGTCGGCTCATAGGCGATCGCAGTCTCGGTGATGACGAAACCCGCCTGACGCGCCAGGAAACCGAAGCCGGTGGCAATATCCTGCTTGGCAAGGTTGGCGCTCGCCGTGCTGAACATCGCCCAGGCGACGAAGACGACAGCGCCGATCGCGATCGTTTGATAGAGGAAGGCGCGGATGCGCGCGTCATAAAACAGGGACATGGCGACACGTCTGCCGGGCAAAGGGGAACGTCGAAGACGAAAAAGGCCCGCGCCAGGGCGCGGGCCGACGAATATCAACGGAACGGCGGTGCGTAGAGCAGGCCGCCTTCGCTCCATCGGGTGTTCGGCCCACGGGTCAGGCCAAGCGCGGTCTTGGTGCCGAGGTTGCGCTCGAACACTTCGCCGTAATTGCCGACGCCCTTGACGATGTTGTAGCCCCACTTGTTGTCGAGGTTGAGCATCTTGCCGAGCTCTTCGTTGACACCGAGCATGCGCTGGATTTCCGGATCCTCGCTCTTCGTCATTTCGTCGACATTGGCCTGGGTGATGCCGCGCTCTTCGGCCGCCATCAGCATCCAGACGGACCAGGAAACGATATCGCGCCAGTTGGAATCGTTCTGCCGGACCGACGGAGCGAGCGGCTCCTTGGAGATGGTCTCGGGAAGGACGACATAGTCGTCCGGATTGTTGGCAACCGCACGGATCGACGCCAGGTCAGACCGGTCGGACGAGATCGCCTCGCAACGGCCCGAGAAGAAGGCGTTGCGGTTTTCATCCGGGCTTTCGAAAACAACCAGTTCGAACTTGCCACCGATCGTGCGGAAGAAATCGCTGAGGTTCTGGGCCGTCGTCGTGCCGGGCAGTGTGCAGATCGCTGCGTCCGTCAGTTCCTTGGCGCTGTTGACACCGAGCGACTTCGGCACCATCAACCCCTGACCGTCATAGAATACCGTCGGGCCGAAATCGAGACCGAGCGAGACTTCGCGCGAGAAGGTATGGGTGGTCTGGCGCGACAGCATGTCGATTTCGCCTGACTGCAGAGCCTGGAACCGGGTGTTGATGTTCGTCAGAACGAAATCGACTTTTTCCGGGTCGCCGAAAACAGCCGACGCAACGGCACGGCACACGTCCACATCGAAACCCTGCATGTGGCCCTTGGCGTCAGCCGTCGCAAACCCGGGCGTGCTCATCGAGACACCGCAGATCAGCTTGCCGCGCGCCTTGACTGTCTCAAGCGTGGTGGCGGCGCTGGCGGTGAACGCCGTGAGGCCGACCACGATGCCTGCTGCGGTGGCGCAAAGTTGCAGAATTCTTTTCTTCATTTTCCCCTCCCGTTGACTTCGACAATCTCCGCCTCTGCGGGTCATGCGATCCACGTCGCATGCCTCCTCCCGCCTAGGCACACAGCGGATCAACCCGGCGTGTCACCAATTGCATACGATAGCCGGATACGAATGGCAACATTATTGTATACAATATTGACGCGTATAGTTTGGGGACACTATCGAGGTTATGGGGCATGTATTGCAGACCCGCCCGGCTTGCTTGGGGGGACAGCGTTGTCTGAGAGATCAAGTCGCAGCGAGTCCGTCTATCGGTTGTTGCGCAGGCCGTCCTGGAGCACGCGCTGAAGCCCTGCACCAAGCAATCCGAAGACACGATCGCCGATCATTTCAAGGTCAGTCGCACCAGCGTTCGCGGTGCGTTCGTGCGCCTGAATGCCGAAGGCTTCGTCGATCTCAGTGCCGACAGGCGTGCGTGTGTCTCCGACCACGGGCCGCTCTCCATCCGCCTTGCCGGCGAATATCACATCCTGCTTGCCGAACTGACGGGACCCCGGCGCAGACACGGTTCGTGCGTGAGGTGGTCTCACGCTGCATGTTGATCTTAGCCCGCTTCGCGCGTCTGCGACGGATGGACTGAAGGATGAAGGCAGAGCCGAATACGACGTTGTGTTCATCATCTGCGGCATGAACTGTCGTCGGGTGAGAATCTCAGACGTCTCTTCTCCCACACTATCCTGCAACGTTGCCGGTATGCCGGGCGCGTCTTGCGAGGGAGGCAGTAAGCGATGCCAACAGAACTGGAATACATGAGCCGACAGGTTGCAGCGGGCCGCCTGTCACGACGGGAATTTTTGGGGAGGGCAGCGGCGCTGGGCGTGACGATCGCGTCGGCGCAGATTTTGCTAGGCAGTGCCGCCCGCGCGGCGGGCCCCGTCAAGGGCGGGACGCTGCGGGCGGGCCTGGTCGGCGGCGAATCGACCAACAGCCTCGACCCTGCGACATGGGCGAGCCAGGTGCCATACACGCTCGGTCGCTGCTGGGGCGAGCAGCTGCTGGAAGTCGCACCGACCGGCGAGATCGAGTACCGCCTGGCCGAGTCCTACGAGGCCTCCAGCGACGCAAAAACCTGGAGCTTCAAGATCCGCAAGGACGTCACCTTCCACAATGGCAAGCCTTTGACGCCGGCTGACGTGGTGGCAACGCTCGAGCGCCACGGCGATGCAGACTCGAAATCGGCGGCCCTGCCCTTTGTGCAGGAGTTCGAGACGATCAAGGCTGACGGCGACAATGTCGTGATCACCTTGCGGCAGCCCAATGCGGACATGCCCTATATCGTCAGCGACTACCACCTGATGATCCAGCCGAACGGCGGCAAGGACGATCCGACCGCCGGCATTGGCACCGGTCCTTACAAGGTTGTCGTGAACGAGGCGGGCGTAAAACACGTCGCTGAGCGCCACGAAGGCTATTGGGGATCGGCCGAACGCGGTCATGCCGACCAGATCGAAATCGTCGTCATCAACGATTCGACCGCGCGCACCGCGGCGCTGCAAAGCGGCCAGATGCATATGATCAACCGCATCGAGCCGAAGCTTGTCGAACTGATCAAGCGCCTTCCCGGCGTGGTCATCCGAAATGTGCCGGGCAAGGGCCATTACGTGTTCATTGCCCATTGCAACACCGCGCCGTTCGACAACAACGACCTGCGGCTGGCGTTGAAATATGCCGTCGACCGCGAGGAGATGGTGGCAAAGGTTCTCGGCGGTTATGGCACCGTCGGCAACGATACGCCGATGATCAATGGCTATCCGCTCTTCGACAACGACATCAAGCAGCGTGTCTTCGACCCTGACAAGGCGAAGTTCCACTACAAGAAATCCGGGCACGACGGCTCCGTGCTGCTGCGCACGTCCGACGTCGCCTTCCCCGGCGCCGTAGATGCCGCCCAGCTTTTCCAGATGAGCGCTGCCAAATGCGGCATCACCATCGACCTGAAGCGCGAACCGGGCGACGGCTACTGGTCGGATGTCTGGAACAAGCAGCCTTTCAGCATGTCCTATTGGACCGGCCGACCGACGCAGGATCAGGTCTATTCGATTGCCTATCTGTCGAAGGCCGAATGGAACGACACGCGTTTCCAGCGCGAAGACTTCGACAAGTTGATCTTCGCCGCTCGCGGCGAACTCGACGAGGCCAAGCGCAAGGCGATCTATCGCCAGGCCGCAATGATGCTGCGCGACGAAGGCGGCGTCATCGTGCCGATGTTCAACAACTATATCGACGCCACCAACGACAAGGTCGGCGGCTGGGCCGACGATCCGAACGGCGAACTGATGGGCGGCCACGCCTTGACGAAGTGCTGGGTCACGGCCTGAGCCAGGAGACGGAAAGGCCGGAGGCCCTGATCAGGCTCTCCGGCTTTCATCAACTTCGCGAGGTGGCACCGTCATGGCGGCCCGCGTCTTTCAAGGGCAGCGCTTAGCGCATTTCCAGGAAAAATGCGAAGCGGCTTTCCCTCAGGAAATGCGTGTGCGGTTCCGTCTAAATCGGAAACGCTCTAGCGACGGTGGCGCAGCGACAGCAGGCCGTCATCGGCAATGCCTGCCTCGATATCGTTGTAGCGGGCGAGCGTCAGGTGCGGCGTGTCTGCCGCGGCAGAGTGCGCGCCGATGATCACGATGACTTCGGCGCCGGCGGCCTTGCCCGCGAGAATTCCGGCCGGAGCGTCTTCGAAAACGATGCAGTCTTCCGGCCGCACGCCAAGTTTTTCGGCGGCCAAAAGATAGCCCTCGGGATGGGGCTTGCCGACCGACACGTCTTCGCCGGTGATCATCAGCTTCGGCGTGGGAATACCTGCGGCCGCGAGGCGACGAACGGCAAGGTCGAGCGGCGCCGATGTGACGATCGCCCACTTCTCCGGCGGCAGTGAATTGAGGAAGGCGACAGCGCCCTCGATCTCGATGATGCCTTCGACGTCGGCGATTTCGGCGAGCGCGAGTTCGTGCGCCTCATGCTCCGGATCAACGCCCGGCAGTTCGAGCGTGCGGATCGTATCCACGGCGCGAACGCCATGTACCGTTTTCATCATTTCGACGGGGTCGAGCCCGTTCCGGACAGCCCAGGCGCCCCAGACGCGTTCGACGACGGCCATCGAGTTGAGCAGCGTGCCATCCATATCGAACAGGAGAGCGGCGAAGTTCTTGGCAAAGAGAGATGAAGGCGCGGTATCCAACGGTGATCCCCTGAAGCTGCAATGATGGGCGAGAAAGCCCGCCCGACAGTCCCGGCACACCTACAGCCTGGAGATCAGGGGCACAACGCAATTCGGTGTGCCCGTGATCATCTTCGGCAACGGTGAGTTACGAATGGTCAGCGCCACGCCCGGCGCTCAGAAAACCGATCGGGCCACCCGGAACGTCATCGTCAAAAATCGCGCAGGACAGACTGCCGCCAAACACGGCAGCCGAATCCACATTGGTCCGGTTACCGACGGTGCGTGGATTGGAGCGGCTCGGCGTGTGGCCATGGCAAAGGTGTTTGCCCCAATAATCGCCGGAGTGATTGTCGGGCCGCCTGATCCACAGGAAGATTTCCTCGCCCTGGCGCTCCAGCGGCATGGTTTCATCGACGCCCGCATGGACGAAGATGCGAAACGGTTCGACGATAATGGAGGGAAGCTGCATCAGCCACTTCAAATGCGCTGCGGGAATAGTGTGATCGTAGGATGCCAGTGTCTCTTTGCCGCCGTTAAGCAGCCACCAGTCGACATCGCTCTCGCCGCTGCGTGCGCCGAGCAGCATTTCCTCGTGATTGCCCTTGAGCGTCAGCCAGGACCAGCCCTGCTTCTGCGGCCCTGCCATGATCAATTCAATCACGCCTCGGCTATCCGGGCCGCGGTCGATCAGGTCACCAAGAAAGATCACCCTGCCCTCGGGCGCATAGGTTTCGATCTGCCTCAGGAGCGCTTGAAGCTCGGTCAGACAGCCGTGGATATCGCCGACGGCAAAGGTCAGATGCTGCGCGCTCATGCGCCAGTCCTCCGGTACTCGACGAAAGGGTTGACGCCGCAACGGATGTTCGGCGCTTGGATGCGAGCGCCGATAGACTGCATGGATGGCAGAAACACGGCAATGCCAGCGATGATCAAGCCGAAAAAGCAGCCAAGGCGCCGGGCAAGGATGGTGCGCCATCTTGGGCTCGATTTGAACCACTGAGAACCCACTGATTAACGGCGGGAGTTTCCCTTGGCAATCGCCGAGCTGGCAATGGAGACCGGATCGCTTGCCGGGAAGGTATCTTCGAGACCTTCGTCGAGTTGTTCTTCCATGGTTTTACGGTCATGTGCAGTCCGCGCATTGGGGATCGGGCGCAGCGCGGCGGCACTTGCGCGCGGATCTGGCGTATCCTGCAATTTTTCATCGGCTCCGAGCGCGGCGGACAGAATGTCCTTTGCCCTCGCCACCGCATTCAACCTGTTCAGCGATCCTTCCGCATCCTGCGGACATGTCACCGTGACGACCTCGCCCTCGGCGCCAACGAACTCGACCGTGAAGCCGGCCTTGCCGGCGCGTTCAGCGGAAACCTGTATTCCGACGACCTGCATCAGTCTCTCCCTCTGCAAAAGCATGGATCGCCGGCGCCGATTGGCGCTGGCGTCTTTGCCACCCTTCGTTTGCATTGCCGCACTGTGGCGCAAACGAGTGTCCATTCAGGGAAGTGCGCAGATGGTTGCTTTGTTCCACCGGTCGATCAGATTTGTACCGGATCCGCGGTCGGACCGATCGTTTAGAGCGCCTTCGCACCCGGCATGATCGTTGCCGGGACAATCGGCGCCGGCAGGTCTTTTGCCGTATCGGCGGCCTGGAAGGCGGAACCGTTCGATTTGCCGGGCGGATCCTGCCGGGTGCAGTTGGCGAAGGCATCAAGCTCGCGATTGTAGACCTTCGTCTCGACATCCATCATGCCAAGCACGGTGTGAAACAGGTTATCGTGCGATTTCGGCTGATCCGTCTCCTTGGCAAGGCAGCTTGTGTCGACGCCCATTGCCGCCTGATACGGTTTCGAGAACCATGTGACGAAGGGAACCTGAGTCTGCTCGCGCGGCGCGATCGCATAGGGCGCGCCGTGCAGATAGATACCGTTCTCGCCAAGGGATTCGCCGTGGTCGGACATGTAGATCATCGCGCCAGAGATGTCGTTCTGATGCTTCTCCAAGAGGCGGGAAACGCTTGCCAGCACATGGTCCGTGTAGAGGATGCTATTGTCGTAGGCGTTGGTGATTTCTTCGACTGAGCATTTCATCAGCTCAGCTGTGCGGCAATCCGGTTTGAACTTCCGGAACTTTTCCGGATAACGCAGATAGTAGGACGGGCCGTGGCTGCCGAGCTGGTGCAGCACGATAACGCTGTTCGACTTGGTCGCTGTCAGCTTCTTGTCCAGTTCGCCGAGGAAAATCTCGTCAAGGCATTCGCCATTGTTGCACAGCGGGCTGTTCTTCTGGTTCGTCATGCTGGCGAAGCTGATGAGGTCGGCAATGCCCTTGCTGCCGGTATTATTGTCCCACCAGGACACAGAAACGCCGGCGCGGGTTAGAACGTTCACGAGGTTTTCGGTCGAGCGGGCCTTCCATTCCGTATACTCGTTGCGCGGATAGACCGAGAACATGCAGGGAAGCGAGATCGCCGTTGCCGTGCCGCAGCTCGTCGTGTCGGTATAGTTGATCACGCCGAGAGATTTGAGCTCCGGATTGGTTTCCCTGTCATAACCGTTGAGCGAGAAGTTCATCGCCCTGGCGGTTTCACCGGCAACGACGACCACGACAACCGGCTTGCCCGCCGCGGCGACACGCGCACCCTGCCGGGCGTCAGTGCCTAGCGGCTGCACGGCAATATTGCGCTCCTTAAAGGTCGAGGATACGTATTTTAACGCAGCGGAAACCGGCCCGGTGGGATTGAAGCGCTTCATCAGATCCTTGTGCTCGCGAATGACATAGGCAACGCTTGCAAAATCCGAATAGATCAGCCCGCCGCTGACGAGCAGGCAGGGAATGACAATGGCAAGAGTGGTTGCTGTCTTGGGCAGGACCCGCTGGTGGCGTACCTTGACCCAGACCACGAACAGTGAAGGAACGACAGCATAGAGAAACAGATGCAGCACCAAGCTGCCGGTCAACAGATGGCTCGCCTCGGCCTGCGTCGTCACGGCAGCGTTGCCGATCATGTCCTTGTCGATGATTACACCGAAGTAATCGATGAAATAGGCAGCCGCCGCGGAAGCGACTATGAGAAAGATCAACACCGGCTTCATGATGTACTTGGCCGACGCCAGCATCATACCCGCGAAGGTCGTAAGCGCCAGTGCGGTCCCAAAGGACAGAAGCGACAGCCGTGAATGGTCGAAATAGACCGCGGCATGCGTCCAGAAGGAATTATTGGTGATAGCGAGCAAATAAACGCTGACGATCGCACTGAGCGCAATGCTGCCGAGCTCTGGCCGGCGGATTTTCGTGACCATCAAAACAGTCTTCTCCTGCTGCGACTGCCGGGCCGATTTTGCTTTACGGCCGATGCTGTCGCGGGCATCCAGTAGAGGCGGAGGCCACGTCATGCGGGCTCGCCGGTTCGACTGCAGCCTGCCTCTGCTCTGTCGACATACGCCCCGTAAGCTGTCGAAACCCCGTCAAGATTGCTCATTGCCTCTGCGACACCCGCTTTGGTTGGCATGCGCGGGGGAGTTGGCAGCCCTTGAGAAAGCCCATATGGTCGAACGAAGAATGGTCATGCCGAGACGACTCGATGCGCCTGCTCCTGGTTGAAGACAGTCCGCGACTGGTAGAACTGGTCGGAGAGACCATGCGCGATGCGGGCTGGCGGCTCGACGCCGTTTCGAGCGTTTCGGACGCTGAAGCGGCAATCGCGGCTCAGGAACACGACCTGATTCTGCTTGACCTCGGCCTGCCGGATGGCGATGGCCTGACACTGCTGCGCCGCATTCGCCAGGAGTATCCGGGGCTGCCCGTCTTGATCATCACGGCGCGGGGATCGGTCGATGAGCGCATTGCCGGACTGGATGCCGGCGCCGACGACTATCTGGTCAAGCCCTTTCATCACCGGGAGCTCTTGTCGCGTTGCCGCGCGATGTTGCGGCGCAATCCGCAAGCGGTGCAGCCGGTTCTCGAGGCAGGCGCCCTACGCTACGACCCTGCGACCGCGGACCTGACATGTGATGGCATTGTAGTACCGCTGCCGCCGCGCGAACGCTCGCTGATCGAAATCCTGATGCGCGAGGTCGGCCGGGTCGTTCCGAAGCGCAGGCTGGAAACCGCACTTTCGGAATATGGCCAGGAGATTAGCCCCAATGCGCTGGAGTTGGCCGTTTCCAGGGCGCGCAAACGGCTGCAGGTCTACGAGACCGGCATCCAGATCGAGACCGTACGCGGGATCGGCTATCTGCTCAGGCGGGCCTTATGAAGCACTCGTCGCTGATCGGCATCGTTGCCCGCCGCATCGTGGCGTTCTCGCTGCTCGCCATGGCAATCCAGATCGGCGTCGTCTTTGCAGATTACTGGTTCGACGACGACAAGCTCAGCGTTCTCATGCTGCAACAGGAGACGGAGGCTCTTTCGCGTGCCATCCACGTCCGCGACGGCATTGTAATTTTCGAACCGGATCGCGAGCTGAGGGAACGCTATATCGACCGCCATGATCGCGATGGCTCGATCTTCCTCAGGGTCCGAACGGAGACGGGTACGCCGCTCTATTCAAACTGCACGACGGAATGCGCCGAGCATTTTCTTCCAATGAGCATCGACGCGCCGAATTTTTGGAAACGCGAAATTCAACCAGGCAAACCGTTCAGCGTCGCCGGCGGACAAACCTTCGAGCGTGCCGGGGCGACTGTCCTGGTCGAACTGGCGATCCTGAAGGACCCGAACGGCTTCATGTACGGCGCACTGCTGCACGAGATGTTCGATTCCATGATCGTGCCGATGACCTTGATGTTCTGCCTCGTCATCGGCGCGACGATCTGGTCGATCCGCAGCGCATTGAAACCGGTGGCCATGGCGGCTGCGGCGGCAGATCGGTTGGATCCCCGCGATAGCGGTGCTCGGCTGCCACTCACCCGCATGCCCGAGGAGATCGCTCGCCTGATCAGTGCCGTCAACCGCATGCTGGCGCGGGTCGCCGACCTGGTCCAATCCCAGAAACTGTTCTCCTCCTCCATAGCGCACGAGATCCGCACCCCCGTTTCGATCGCAAAAATGGAACTCAGCCACATCAACGACCCTCGCGCCCGCAATGCCGAACGTGACCTCGATGCCCTCACGCATATTCTCGAGCAGCTGACCTCGCTCGCCCGGGCCGATGCCGTCGACCCTTCGGCCTATCAATCGGCCAGCCTCTCGCAGATCGGTGCGAGCCTCGCAGAGGCGATCGCGCCCTTTGTCTTTGACCACGACAAATCGCTGGAATTCGTCGACGAAGGAACGCCTGCGGTCACGGTTATCCCGGCGCTCGTCGAAAACATGCTGCGCAACCTGATCGAGAATGCGGTCAAGCATAATCCAACGGGCACCCGCATTGTGCTGACCTGCGGCCCTGGCGCGATCGTCAGCGTCGAGGACAACGGCAAGGGGCTCGTCGATCTTCCGGAACATCACGAAGATCTCGGCTATATCAAGCGTACGGGACAGCTCGGCCTCGGCCTGAAAATCGTCCAGCGCATCAGTGAGCTGCATGACGCCCCGATCGCCTTCGAGACCGCATGGGATCAAGGCACGAAGATTACCATCGACTTCTCTGCCGCCCGATCGGATGGGTCGCAGACCTGACGATCGATACGCGGGAGGCCGAGGCCCGCGATGCTTCCGACGCAGGCGCCGTGCATATATTTTAATCCATCGCGTTTTTTTGGATGTGGATTTCCTGCCCAATTCTCCGTCATGTGCTATTGGGCTGGGCAATTAGTCATTCTGCCGCCCGCGAGTTGCCATGTCGAAGGCCAGTGCCTATCTCAAGCGTTTCATCCCATCGCTCGTCCCCGTCAGCCATATGGAGCGGCTGCGCGCGTCGCTTGGCGCGCTTGTCGGCATTCTCCTGACCGGCCTCGTCAGCACTCTGGCACTTGGTGCCGATGCCAATCTGCCCCTGCTGATCGCGCCGATGGGCGCCTCCGCGGTCCTGCTGTTCGCCGCGCCGTCCAGTCCGTTGGCGCAACCCTGGTCCATCCTCGGCGGCAACATCGTGTCGTCGCTGATCGGCGTCACCTGCGCGTTTCTCATTCCGGAACCGGTGGTCGCGGCGGCCGTTGCCGTTGGACTTGCGATCGCCATCATGCTGTTGCTCGGCTGCCTTCATCCGCCGAGCGGCGCGGTCGCCCTGACCGCCGTGCTTGGCGGCACATCGATCCATGAGGCCGGCTACTGGTTCGTGCTGTCGCCGGTCGCGATCAATTCCGCGCTCATCCTCGTCGTCGCGCTGTTGTTCAACAACGCCACCGGCCGCCGTTATCCGCACCTAGCGCCCGCCGGCAATACGCACCGCACCGATGACCCGCCGCCGATGCAGCGTCTCGGCATCGTGCCGGAAGATTTGCAGGCGGTGCTGGCGCAATATGGCGAAGTTGTCGATATCAGCCCGGACGAACTCGATGCGCTCATTCATCAGGCGCAGATCCGCGCGTTCAATCGGCGCTCGGGCGAAATCACCTGCGGCGAAGTCATGTCACGCGACGTGGCGACGGCGACGCCGGAAACCTCACTGCGCAAAGCCTGGCAGACATTGCTCGAGCACGACATCAAGGCCCTGCCGGTGGTCACGGAAAAAGAAGGTCTCGTCGGCATCGTCACCCAGACCGACTTCATCAAGCATACGATGCTGGCACAGCACGGCGGCCTCAGGCAGCGCCTCGGCAACGTCATCGGAATCGGCCCGAAGCCACCACGGCTGGTTTCCGAGATCATGACGCGTCGCGTCCAATCGGCACTGCCGGAAACGATGATCGCCAAGCTCGTCCCGCCGATGGCTGACATGGGCCTGCACCACATGCCTGTTGTCGACGCCGACAACCGATTGGTCGGCATCATCACGCAATCCGATCTGATCGCCGCCCTCTTCCAGCGAAGGCTGGAAAATGACGAGCGCGACGTCGCGTAGTCTCGCACTTTAGCGTTGGGCCTTTCGAGGGCGACACTACCAAGCCATCTTCTAGAAAAATGGCGCGCGATCCGTCGGCTTGTTTTTATGTACATTCATTCGATTGACTTACTCTCTCGAATGCCGCAGTATGCGCAGGTGATGAAAAACAAAAACTCCCAGCCCACACCAAAACCCGATCGCGGCGACCTCACCAAAGAGAAGCTGCTTTCGACCTCGATCGACGTCTTTGGACGCTATGGCTTTGACGGGGCAAGTACTCGAAAACTCGCAGATGCGGCCGGCGTCAACCTGCAGGCGATCCCCTACTACTTCGGCGGCAAGGAAGGCCTCTACATCGCCGCAGCCGAGCATCTGGCTGCGATCATCGGCGGACATGTCGCCGATCTGCGAACCGTGATCCTGGAACGCCTGGCACGGCTTGATGCGGAAGGTGGCGCCATGAGCCCAACGGAGGCACGCGCCTTGTTGACGCAGATGGCCCAGCGCATGGTCGGCCTCTTCGTCAGCCAGCAGTCCGAGAGTTGGGCCCGATTCATCATCCGCGAGCAGATGGAGCCGACGGAAGCCTTCGCACGGGTTTACGAAAACATCATGGGGCCGATGATCGGCATGGCCGGCCGGCTGGTCGGCGCGATCCTTGGTGAGGACCCGGCATCGGAGCAGGTCCGGCTGAAGACGCTGTCTTTCGTCGGCAGCATCCTCGTCTTCCGCATGGCGCATGCCGCACTGCTACGGCAGATGCGGTGGGAGGCCGTCGGCCCCGCCGAACTGGAGATGCTGCAGCGCCATGCCGCCGGCCTCGTCGAAGCGCTCGGAGAGAATGGGGAGCGCCGACCATGAACCGGAAAGTACTCATCCCGGTCGTCCTCCTCGCCGGAGCAGTCGCTGCCGGCTGGTGGTTCGAGCTACCCTCGCGGCTTGGATGGACCGAACAGCGCTCGGCCTCAGTGCTTTACGGCAATGTCGATATCAGGCAGGTGTCTCTCGGCTTTCGCGTGAGCGGCCGCATCGACAAGCTTGCTGTCGACGAAGGAGATCCAGTCAAGACGGGCGATATCCTCGGCAACCTCGACGCCACACCTTTTCAACAGGCGGTCGATGCGGCCGAGGCGGACCTCGGTGCGCTGCGCGCCAATCTTGAAAAGCTGAAAGCCGGTGCACGCAAGACCGAGATCGCTCAGGCGCGCGCCGCCCATGAGGAGCGTCTCGCCGATCTCCAGAATGCCGAGCTCGCCTATAAGCGCGCCCGACAATTGCGGCCGAATGGCACGATTTCGCAGGCGAACCTTGACGAAGCAAGCGCCGTTCGCGCCGCGGCGGCCGCTCGCGCCACCTCCGCCCGCGAGGCACTTGCACTGCTTGAGGAAGGAAGTCGGGTCGAAGACATCGCGGCTGCCACCGCACAGGTGCAGGCTGCCGAAGCCAAGCTTGCCAGCGCGCGCACCTCGCTTTCCGATACGCAGTTACTGGCGCCGAGCGACGGCATCGTGCTTTCCCGTGTACGCGAGCCCGGCGCGATGATTGCGCCAGCGGATACCGCCTATGTGCTTTCGCTGAATGAGCCCGTCTGGGTTCGCGCCTACGTCGCCGAACCCGACCTCGGCCGCGTGCATCCCGGCATGAAAGTCGAGATCGTCTCGGATACGGCCCCGGACCGGCCCTATGAGGCAACGGTAGGCTTTATTTCTCCCGTTGCCGAATTCACGCCGAAGTCGGTCGAAACGCCGGAACTGCGCACCGATCTCGTCTACCGCCTGCGTATCGTGGTAACCAAGCCGGGAGAGGATTTGCGCCAGGGCATGCCCGTCACCGTACGTCTGCCAACGGCTGAAGGGCACGTGCCATGACCGACGAACCCTTCGTTCGGATCTCCGGCGTGGTAAAGCGCTTTGGCGAGCGCGCGCCCGCGCTCGATCAGATCGACGGGGAAATTCTCGGCGGTCGCATCACCGGTCTGGTCGGCCCCGACGGTGCGGGAAAAACCACCCTGATCCGGCTGATGACTGGCTTGATGCTGCCCGACGAAGGAAAGGTAGACGTCCTGGGTTTCGACACCGCGAAGGACCCCGCCAGCATTCAGGCGTCCATTGGCTATATGCCGCAGCGCTTCGGCCTTTATGAAGACCTGAGCGTCCAGGAAAACCTCGATCTCTATGCGGACCTGCGCGGCCTTCCGCTCGCCGAACGCACTGCGACATACGACGAGTTGCTCGAATTCACCGACCTCAAGCGCTTTACGTCGCGCTTGGCGGGCAAGCTTTCCGGTGGCATGAAGCAGAAGCTCGGGCTTGCCTGCGCGTTGCTCCGCAAACCACGCCTGCTGCTGCTCGATGAGCCGGGCGTCGGCGTTGACCCGATTTCCCGACGTGACCTCTGGAAGATGGTCGAAAACCTGACGGCCTCCGGCATCGGCGTCGTCTGGTCGACAGCCTATCTCGACGAGGCGGAGGCCTGCGACGGGGTGTTGCTGCTGAACGAGGGCAAGCTGCTTTTTGCCGGCGCGCCCGCCGAGTTGACGGGGCGCGTCGCCGATCGTGTCTTCAAGATTTCCGGCATCACGGGACGCCGCCGCGAGGCGCTTGCGCGATATCTCGATGAAGACGGCGTCGTCGACGGTGTCATCCAGGGAGAAGCCATCCGCCTTGTCATGGCATCAGGGGTAGCCCCGCCATCAGCATCGCCAGAGAAGAATGACGCCGCGCCGCAAGCGACGGTGACGCCGCCGCGTTTTGAAGATGCATTCATCGACATGCTCGGCGGTGGTCCGGGCGGCCGCTCGAAACTGGCCGAGGCGCAGACGCCGTTTACGAACGAGAACGGCAGGCCAGTGATCGAGGCCCATGGCCTGACGAAGCGCTTTGGCGATTTCACCGCTGCCGACGACATCACCTTCGAGATTCCACGTGGCCAGATTTTTGGACTTCTCGGGCCCAACGGCGCCGGAAAATCGACGACGTTCAAGATGCTCTGTGGACTGTTGAAGCCGAGCGCCGGCGAAGGACGCGTCGCCGGCTTCGACCTGCGCCGCGACGCCGCCGAAGCGCGCAACCGCCTTGGCTACATGGCTCAAAAATTCTCGCTCTACGGCGATCTCAGCGTCGCGCAGAACCTCAATTTCTTTGCCGGTGTCTATGGCCTGTCCGGCGAGCGCAAGCGGGAGCGGACGCGATTGATGGTCGAGATTTTCGGTTTCGGCCGTCTGCTCGACATGTCCGCCAAGGACCTGCCGCTCGGCCTCAAGCAACGCCTTGCCCTTGCCTGCGCCGTTTTGCACGAACCGGAAGCGCTGTTCCTTGACGAGCCTACCTCGGGCGTCGATCCAATCACCCGTCGCGAGTTCTGGACCCACATCAATGGCCTCGTCGAAAAGGGCGTGACGGTGCTGGTCACCACCCACTTCATGGACGAGGCAGAGTATTGTGATCGGATCTCGCTCATCTATCGCGGGCGCTCGATCGCGCTCGGCTCGCCGGATGACCTGAAGAAGCAGGTGGCCGATGCGGCCAACCCCGACCCGACGATGGAAGACGCCTTTATCGCCCTGGTGCAGGGGTCTGACGAAAAACAGGCCGCGGCATGAATACCTCGGCACAAATCGAAACGCCGACGACCGGACGCGGACGCCGCTTTGCAGCACTTGTGCGCAAGGAGAGCTACCAGATCGTCCGCGATCCGAGCAGCATCCTCATCGCCTTCGTCCTGCCGCTGATCCTCCTGTTCCTGTTCGGCTACGGCGTATCGCTCGATACCACGCAAACGCGCATCGGCCTGGTGGTGGAGCAGGAGATGCCCCTGACGCGCGATCTCGCCGCAGGCTTTCAGGCATCGCGCTACTTCTCTGTCAGTCTCGGCCGTGACCGTCGCGATTTCGAAGACGATCTCGTGCTCGGGCGTATCCGTGGGATCGTCATCATCCCTGCCCGCTTTGCTGCCGATCATGCCGCCGGACGACACCCGGCATTACAGGTTCTCGTCGATGGCTCGGATCCGAACACCGCCAACTTCGTGCAGAACTATGCCCAGGCTACAGTCGCCAACTGGGAGCGCCAACGGCTCGAGGAGGATGCCGGCCGGCCGCCGGCAATCTCCGCGGAGCAACGGTTCTGGTTCAACCCGGAGCTGACGAGCCGGAACTTCCTCGTGCCCGGCTCGATCGCCATCGTTATGACCCTCGTCGGCACGCTTTTGACCTCACTGGTCGTCGCGCGCGAGTGGGAGCGCGGCACGATGGAGGCGATGATGGCAACACCCGTATCGGCAGCGGAGCTGCTCGCCGGCAAGCTGTTGCCCTATTTTCTGCTCGGGCTGGCGTCGATGACGCTCTGTGTACTTCTCGCGGTCTTCCTTTTCGGCGTCCCGTTCCGCGGCTCCGTTGCAGCCCTGTACGCGCTTTCGGCAACGTTCCTGATGCCGGCGCTCGGCCAGGGTCTTCTGATTTCCGCGGCCACCAAGAACCAGTTCCTGGCCTCGCAGCTTGCGCTGATCTCGGCCTTCCTGCCGGCCTTTCTGCTGTCCGGATTCCTGTTCGAGATCAACTCGATGCCGACTGTCATCCAATGGATCACCTTCATCGTGCCAGCCCGTTATCTCATTCCGAGCCTGCAGACGGTGTTTCTGGCTGGCGACATCTGGCCGATGTTCCTGCAGGCGATCGCCGTCATGCTGCTGATCGGCTGCGTGTTTTTCGCGCTCGCGGCCCGAAGCACCCGCAAGAGGATTGGTTGACATGTGGTGGACCCGGCTCAAGGCGTTGATCGTCAAGGAACTGCTGACGGTGCTGCGCGACCCCAAGGGCCGCGCAATCCTGATCGGACCGCCGATCGTGCAGCTTCTGGTGTTTTCCTATGCGGCCACGCTCGAGGTGACCAATGTCGACGTCATGGTTCTCAATCGCGACAACGGCCATTGGGGACAAGAACTGGTCGAACGGATCGACGGCTCTCCGACGTTTCGAAGCATTGCGTTTACCGACGATCAGAACGAGGTTCGCGATGCCATCGACATGCAACGCACTATTGCCGCCCTGGAGATCGGCCCAACCTTCTCGCGCGACATTGAGGCGGGCCGGCCCGCCGAGGTCCAGATCATTCTCGACGGGCGTCGGTCGAATGCGTCGCAGATCGTCTCGGGCTACCTCGGACGCATCGTCGGCATGCTCGCCGCCGATACGCCGGCCGGCAAGCGCGTGTCGTCCGAGGCGATCGCGGTCGTGGCCCGGAACTGGTTCAACCCAAACCTCACCTATCAATGGTTCATGGTGCCCAATCTCGTTGCCAGCATCGCATTGTTGATCGGGCTGATCGTCACGGCGCTCTCGATCGCGCGCGAACGGGAGCTTGGCACCTTCGACCAGTTGATGGTGTCGCCGTTGCGCACCCACGAGATCCTGATCGGCAAGCTGATCCCGCCGATGATGATCGGGTTGTTCCACATCACCGTCTATATTCTCGCCGCCGTCTTCATCTTCGGCGTGCCGCTGCGTGGCTCGCTGTTCCTGCTCTACGGCAGCGCAGTGTTCTATCTCGCCGCCGTTGTCGGGCTCGGCCTGTTCATTTCCGCATTGTCGATGACACAGCAGCAGGCAATCCTCGGCGCCTTCCTGTTCATGGTGCCGGCAATGCTGCTCTCCGGCTTCGCCACGCCGATCGAGAACATGCCCGCCTGGCTGCAGCCGGTCACGCTCGTCAATCCGCTGCGTTATTTCCTGGTGATCGTGAAGGGCGTATTCCTCAAGGACATCCCGCTGGCCGAGGTCGTGCGCCAGACGATTCCGCTCTGCGTCATCGCCCTTGTCACGCTCTCGGCCGCTTCATGGCTGTTCCGCCGCCGGCTGGAATGAATATCAACCCTTGATGAAACGCTCGATCGCAGAGATTTCATTCTGGCGGATGTCGTGCCCACCGGCATGCCATTCGATCTCGGTGGCGGTGCCCTGCGCCTTGAAATAGTCCGCCAACGCCTGCGTCTGAGGCGCCGGGCAAATCGGATCGCGCTCCCCGGCGGTGATCAGAACTTGACGCCCCGCGAGCGCTGCATTGTCTCTGGGGCGGAACGGGATTAGCGGATGCATCAGGATAGCCTTGTCGAATAGGCCGTTCTCGATCAGCACGTTGGCAAGAATGTTCGCGCCGTTCGAATAGCCGAGCCCAATGACCTCGGATGCCTGGTGTTCGCCTGCGACGGCCCTGACGAATTCGGCCATCTTTTTGGTTGCACGGGATAGGTCCGCCATGTCGTAGACGCCCTCGCCTGTCCGCTTGAAGAAGCGGGCAGCGCCATGCTCCGACACGTCGCCACGCGGCGAAATGATCGTCGCTTCCGGCATCAGCTGGGTTCCGAAGGTGAAGAACTGGTTTTCGTCGCCGCCCGTGCCGTGGAAGACGAAGAAGATCGGATTGCCGGGCTCGCCGGCCTTCAGTTTATGGACGTAGCCGTGATCTGCCATGGAAAGTCTCCTTATTGCTTGCCGGATGTGGCATCGGCGGCGTCGCCCGCCGCCGTGCGCTTCAGCCAATAGATTTAGGCTTCCAGCTTCTGCAGATGGTTTTCGAGAACCGGGCGCAGGTGCTTGTGCTGTTGCGGCAGCTTCAGCGCCTCGCCGAGATGGGCCAGATCCTCATCACGGTTGAAGCCCGGCTCGTTGGTGGCGATCTCGAACAAGACCCCGCCCGGCGTGCGGAAGTAGATGGCCCAGAAGTAATCGCGGTCGATCACCGGGGTGACCTGGTAGCCGGTGTCCATCAGCGCCTTGCGGACTTCGAGCTGCTTTTCGCGATTGTCGACGGCAAAGGCGATGTGATGAACGGAACCCGCCCCCTGAGCGGCACGGTTGAGGTTCGGCATGGTCTCAAGGTCGATCAGGCCCGCGCCGTTGCCATCAGGCATAATCAGGCGGGTGACGCCGTCCTTACGGTCCAGCTCCTCGTAGCCCATGAACTTCAGAAGTTCCGCTGTCGCCCCTTCGTCGCGCAGCCGCATTGCGGCCGAATGGAAGCCGTGGATTGCATGGTCTTGCGAAACGCCGCCATCCGTCCAAGGCGACCGCGGATCGTCGCGCACTTCGACCAGCGCAAAGCCGTCACCATCAGGGCCTGCAAAGTTCAAACGCTTTTCACCGAAGGTCTCTTCATCCTTGAGCCCGCTGACGCCGAGGCTTGACAGCCGCTCGCGCCAGAAGCCGAGTGCGCCCTCGGGAACGGAAAAGACGGTGGTCCCGACTTCGCCCGTGCCGGCACGTCCGCGCGGCATCTGCGGGAAAGGAAAATAGGTCATCACCGTGCCGGGCGTGCCGGCTTCATCACCATAGTAGAGATGATAGACGTCGGGGGAATCGAAGTTCACCGTCTTCTTGACGCGACGCATGCCCAGTGTCTTCGTGAAGAACTGATTGTTGGTGAACGCGTCGTCCGCCATCGATGTAACGTGGTGCAGGCCCTTGATCTGATTGAGCATTGCCGTGATCCTTTCTCTGCCCGCCAAGACCGGGCTTTGTCATGACGCATAGATGCGCCCATCCGGATCGTTGCGAAAGACGGCCGCGACCAAACGCATTGTCAACATACCGTTGACGACTGGAGAAAATCGTTGAACGAATGACGAGCAGACGTTCCCTGCCTTGTGGGTGGATCGGCTGCTGCTTAAGATCGCCATCGGTCACATTGTGGCTGTCGGGAACGTGCGGGAGGAGGAGCCCAGACATTCCGTGAAATACCGCCTGGTTGTTGCTGTCATCCTTTTGCCGCTGGCGGTTGCCGCTCTTGCCTGGCAGGGCAATGCCGTGGCCACGCGCAGCTATCTCGATGAAGCATCGGCGCAGGCAAATACGGCGCTCAGGCTCGCGGTGGCGGCCCTCGATGGTCACCTCAATCGCTACCAGGCCCTGCCCGCTTTGATCGCCGACCACGACGACATCCGCGAACTGGCCACACGACCGCGCGACCGTCGGCTGAGAGAGGCTGTGAACGCCTATCTCAAAGATATCAATGCACTTCTCAACTCATCCGATATCTATGTGATCACACCCGACGGCGACACGATTGCTGCCAGCAACTATGACGGTCCGACGAGCTTCGTCGGGCAGAATTTCAGCTATCGCCCCTATTTTCAGGAAGCCCTGCGCGGGCAGCAATCCCGCTTCTACGCACTCGGCACGACATCGTTGAAACGCGGCTACTATTTCGGCTCGCCAATCCGCGTGGGTGACGACATTCGCGGCGTCATCGTCTTCAAGGTGGATATCGAGAGCATCGAGGCATCCTGGCAGGGAGGCGAATACAAGATCTTCGTTTCCGACCCGGAGGGCATCATTTTCATGTCCGGCACGCCGGAATGGCTCTATGCGTCAGTCCTGCCGCTGACCCCGGAGCGGCTTGCACGCACGGAGACATCAAGGCGCTATGCCAATGCCACCTTGCGCGCGCTGCCTATCTCGCGCACCAGCCTCACTGATCACGACCTGATGACGATCGCGTCCAGCGACACGAGCCGGGAATACCTGCTGCTGTCGCAATACATGGCCGATGCCGACTGGACTGTGAATGTGCTGACCGACACGGCATCCGTCCGCACCCAGGCGCTGACCACCGTCATCGCTGCCCTTCTACTTCTATGCCTCACCGGCCTTGCCGCCGCAATTCTCTGGCAGCGACGCTCCCGCCTTAACGAGCGCATCTCGATGCAGGCGGAAGCCCAGGCCGAACTCGAGCGACGCGTCGACGAACGCACCGCGGACCTTGCGCGCGTCAACGTGCAGATCGAGGAAGAAGTCGCCGAACGGCGCCAGACCGAGCAACAATTGCGTCGGACCCAGGCGGACCTCATCCAGGCGGGTAAACTCGCGGGCCTCGGCCAGATGTCAGCGGCGCTTTCGCACGAATTCAACCAGCCACTGGCGGCGGCAAAAACCTATGCCGACAGCGCAGCCTTGCTGATCGAGCGTGGGCGGGCCGAAGAGGCAAGTGACAACATCCGGCGCATCTCCGGCCTGGTCGACCGCATGGCGGCAATCAGCCGGCATCTGCGCAATTTTGCGCGTAAGCCCAATGAAAAGCTCGGGCCGGTGTTGATCGAGGATGTCGTGCGCGACACGATGGAGATCGTCGCCGTCAGGCTGAAGGCGGCCGCGGCCGACGTCGACATCGATCTTGGTCCAGCGCCGCTGGTGGTGCGCGCCGGTTCTGTCCGCCTGCAACAGGTGCTGGTCAATGTCATCTCCAACGCAGCCGACGCGGTCGAGGGGCTGGACGATCGCCACATCCGGCTTCGCGCCTGGAGCGACGGCGACAAGGTCGTGCTCGCGGTCAGCGACCGCGGTCCCGGCGTACCTGCGGCGATCGCCGAGCGCATCTACGACCCATTCTTTTCGACCAAAGGCGTCGGCAAGGGACTAGGCCTTGGCCTGTCCATTTCCTACAACATCGTCAAGGACTTCGGCGGCAGCCTGACTGCCACGAACCTCGCCGAAGGCGGTGCGGAATTCCGCATCGAACTTCCCGTCGCCGATGAGCAGGGCCAGGAGGCCGCCGAATGATCGAGAGCCGCGTCCTACTTGTCGATGACGAAGAGGAGTTGCGCCATTCGAGTGCGCAGGCGCTGGAACTCGCCGGCTTCCGCGTCGATACCTTCGCGAGCGCAGAACACGCCCTGGAGTTCATCGGCTTCAGCTTTCCCGGTGTCGTCATCAGCGACATCCGGATGCCGGGCATGGACGGGATGACCTTCCTGCAGCGCATCCGCGAGATCGACGTCGAGGTGCCGGTGATCCTTGTCACCGGCCATGGCGACGTTCAACTGGCCGTGCGCGCCATGCGCGAAGGCGCCTATGATTTCGTCGAAAAGCCCTTCACCGCACAGATGCTTGCCGGCACCATTCGCCGCGCGCTCGACTGGCGCGCACTGGTACTCGAAAACCGGCGGCTCAAGGCGGTGGCCGGCAAGCGCGACGACATTGAACAACGCCTGCCCGGCCGCAGTCAGGTCATGGTCGATCTGCGCTATCGGGTCCGCGCAATCGGCGCCTCTGATGCCGACACCTTGATCATCGGCGACACCGGCGTCGGCAAGGAGGTCGTGGCCCGCACCCTGCACGATCTGAGCGGCCGGGCAAACAATCCCTTCATCGCCATCAACTGTGCAGCCCTGCCCGAAAACCTGATCGAGAGCGAGCTTTTCGGACATGAGCCAGGCGCGTTTCCCGGCGCGATCCGTCCACGCTACGGCAAGTTCGAACATGGGCGCGGCGGCACCATCCTGCTCGACGAGATCGGCTCGATGCCGATCGATCTGCAGGCCAAGTTTCTGCGCGTCCTGCAGGAGCGCGTGATCACGCGGCTCGGCTCCAACGAGGTGGTGCCGCTGGATGTACGCTTCATCGCTACCAACAAGGTCGATCTCGAGCAGGAGGTGGCCGCCGGCCGCTTCCGGCCCGACCTTCTCTATCGCCTCAATGTCGCGACGCTGCGCGTGCCGCCGCTGACGCAGCGTCGTGCCGACATTCCGCTCTTGTTCCTGCAGCTCGTACGGGAATCTGCGGCTCGTTACGGCCGCGATGAAGTCGAGGTATCGCAGAACCTGCTGGCCGAGATGGCGGAACGCAACTGGCCGGGCAACGTGCGCGAATTGCGTAACGCCGCCGAAAGGCTGGTTCTTGGGCTCGATACGGCCTCGAACGAAATCAACTCGTCCGAGCCGAACAGCGGCCGTTTGGCCGACAAGGTCGCAGCGTTTGAGAAGGGGCTGATTGCCAATGCCATAGCCACCTACGGCGGCGCCCTGAAGCCCGTATACGAGTCGCTCGGCATCTCACGGAAAACGCTCTACGAGAAGATGCAGAAATTTGGCCTCGACAAGAAGCTCGTTGCGACGGACATGTCTGGCGAAAGCGACGGGCGGTAACGTCGGCGACCACGCGGCGACGCCGGACGTCATGCGCATGGTGTCCCCGCAATACCGCGTACCCGCGACACTGCTGCGCCCAACCCAAAACGAGAACAGGGGCGCGGATGCCGCGCCCCTGCAAAGCCCTGGTAAGGGTTCCGCCTTAAACGTTGAAGGCCGCACCGATGAGCGTCTTGGTGTAAGGCTCCTTCGGTGCAGTGAAGATCCCGTCGGTATCGGCTTCCTCGACGATCTTGCCGTTCTTCATCACGATCACGTAGTCCGACATTGCCTTCACCACCGACAGATCGTGGCTGATGAAGATGTAGGACAGGCCGTGCGAGCGCTGCAGATCGCGCAGCAGCTCGATAACCTGGCCCTGGACGGAGCGGTCGAGCGCCGATGTCGGCTCGTCGAGAATAACCACCTTCGGCTTCAGGATCATGGCACGCGCGATCGCGATGCGCTGCCGCTGACCACCCGAAAACTCGTGCGGATAGCGGTTGCGCGAGGCCGGATCGAGCCCGACCTCCTTCAACGCTTCGATGGCACGACGGTCGCGATCGGCACGGCTAAGCGAGGGCTCGTGCACGTGCAGGCCTTCCGTGATGATTTCACCGACGGTCCTGCGCGGAGACAGCGAGCCATAGGGATCCTGGAACACCAATTGCAGCGCGCGCCGTAGCGGGCGCATCTGGCCGCGGTCGAAGCCGGAGATGTCGGTCGTGCCGAAGCGGTAATAGCCGCTGCTCGGCAAAAGCCGCAGCAAAGCACGCCCAAGCGTCGACTTGCCGGAGCCGGATTCACCGACAACGCCGATCGTCTGGCCCTCGCGAAGCCGCAGGTTGACCTTGTCGACCGCGCGGAAGACGGCATTGCCGCGGGTGAAAAACCCACCGCCGATCGCGTAGTCGACACAGACGTCCCGGCCTTCAAGGATGATCGGTGCGCTGTCTGCCGGAGGTGCCTTGCGGCCGCTCGGCTCTGCTGCGAGCAGCATCTTCGTATAGTCGGCCTGCGGCCGCTCGAAGATGTCTGCGGTCGTTCCCTGCTCCACCACTTCGCCGCGGCGCATTACCGCGACGCGTTCGGCAAAGTGCTTGACGATGCCGAGATCGTGCGTGATCAGCACGATCGCCATGCCGAAGCGCTTCTGCAACGACTTCAGGAGATCGAGGATCTGAGCCTGGATCGTCACGTCAAGCGCTGTCGTCGGCTCGTCGGCGATCAAAAGGTCAGGCTCGTTGGCGAGCGCCATCGCAATCATCACGCGTTGACGCTGGCCGCCCGAAAGCTCGTGCGGATAGCTGTCGATGCGTCGACCCGGCTCGGGGATGCCGACCAGTTCGAGCAGTTCCAGCACGCGCTTGCGCGCCTGCTTGAACGTGCCGCCGCGGTGGTGCACGATCGGTTCGGCGATCTGCCGGCCGATCGTGTAGAGCGGGTCGAGCGAGGTCATCGGCTCCTGGAAGATCATCGTGATCTTGGAACCGCGCACGCCGTTGAGCGCCTTGGGCGAAAGACCCACCAGCTCCTGACCGCGATAGCGGGCAGAACCGGTAACGGTGCCGTTCTTGGCGAGCAGTCCCATGATGCCCATCATGGTCTGGCTTTTGCCCGAGCCGGACTCGCCGACAACAGCAAGAGTCTCGCCCGTACGCACGTCGAGATCGATACCCTTGACCGCTTCGACCGTCCCGTCAGGCGTCGAGAAGTTCACCTTGAGGCCGCGAACGGCCAGGATGGTTTCGTTTGTGTCAGCCATGTCAGCGGTCCTTCGGGTCGAGCGCATCGCGCAGGCCGTCGCCGACGAAGTTCAACGAGAACAGCGTCAGAACAAAGAAGATGGCCGGGAAGATCAGCAGCCAGGGCGCCGACTGGATGTTGTTGGCACCTTCCGAAATCAACGCTCCCCAGCTCGTCAGCGGCGCCTGAACGCCAAGGCCGAGGAACGAGAGGAAGCTCTCGAGCAGGATCACCTTCGGCACGACGACGGTGACGAAAACGATGACAGGACCGATGGTGTTCGGAATGATGTGCCGGCGGATGATCTGCCAGTCCGTCAGGCCGAGCGCCTGGGCTGCACCGACAAACTCCCGCCGTTTCAGCGCCAGCGTCTGGCCGCGCACGATACGGGCCATATCCAGCCATTCGACCGCGCCGATCACCAGGAAGATCAGGATGAACGAGCGTCCGAAGAAGACCACGAGCACGACAACGAGGAAGACGAAGGGCAGAGAATACATGATCTCCACCAGTCGCATCATGACGTTGTCGACGCGGCCGCCGATGTAACCCGACGTCGCGCCGTAGACGACGCCGATGCCGAGCGACACGAGACTTGCCAAGAGACCGACGGCAATCGAGATCTGGCCGCCGAGCATGACGCGCACCAGCAGATCGCGGCCGTTCGAATCGGTGCCGAACGGGAAATACTCGCGACTGACCTGACCGGTCACCTTGAGAGTACGACCCTCGTCCTCCGTTGCCACGACCTGAGTGTCACGGAACTCGTTGGCACGATCGAAGTAGCGCGTCGCGCGGGCATCGATCGGCTGCTCCGAGGTGATCGTCGCGGTGAAGGTCTCACCGTCGATGTTGAACTCCTTGAGCGTGACGCGGGCGCGTGTTGCGATCCCTTCCATCACCCCTTGCAGGGTGGACGTGTCAGGGCGCGGCTCGAGGCTTGGTCCGATATTCACGTAGGACGGGAACACCTGGTCGTAGGTATGCGGCGAAAACAGTGGCCCGAGGAACGAGAATACCGCGATGAGGGCCAGCATGACGCAGCCGGCCATGGCAGCTCGGTTGCGCTTGAAGCGCATGGCCGCCAGCTGGAAGAGGCTGCGCCCCTTGGTTTCCGGCGTTACCGCCGGCGTCTGGACGACATCAGTCATGGCGAACCCTCGGATCGAGCAGGCCGTAGAGAATGTCGACCAATAGATTGAAAACGATAACGAAGATGGCGACGAGAATGACCGTGCCCATCACCAGCGTATAGTCGCGGTTGATCGCCCCGAGGACGAAGTAGCGGCCGACGCCCGGAATGGTAAAGATCGTCTCGACCACAGCCGAACCGGTGAGCAATGCCGCCGCGCAAGGTGCGAGGTAGGAGACAACCGGCAGCATCGCGCCGCGCATGGCGTGGGTGATGACGACTGTCCTTGCCGGAAGGCCGTAGGCCTTGGCCGTTCGGATATGGTCGGTGTGCAGCGCCTCGATCATCGAACCGCGGGTAAGCCGCGCGAAGACCGCGAGCTGCGGCAGTGCGAGCGCGATCATCGGCAGGATCAGGAAGCGCAACGAACCGTCACCCCAACCGCCGGCCGGCAGCCAGGCCAGGACGATGGCGAAGACCAGCGTCAAGACAGGACCAACGACGAAATTCGGTACGGTGACGCCGAGCGTCGAGACCGACATGATCGTGAAGTCGAGGATGCTGTTTTGCCGGAGTGCAGCGATCGTACCGGCGGTAACGCCGCCGATCACGGCAAACAGCAGTGCGTACAGGCCGAGCTCCATCGAATAGGGCAAGCCCTTGCCGATCAACTGCGCGACGTTGTTATCCTTGTAGATATAGCTCGGGCCAAAGTCGCCGGTCACCGCATTGCTGAGATAGTGAACGTATTGGCGCCACAGGGGCTGATCGAGCTGATAGGTCGCCATCAGGTTCGCCATTGTTTGTGGCGGAAGAGGACGCTCGAGGTTGAAGGGGCCGCCAGGGGCAAACCGCATCAGGAAAAAGGAAATGGTGACGACAATAAACAAGGTCGGCACCGCACTCGCCAATCGGCGAAGGATGAAGGAAATCATTGACGTGCTCCGGAGGCGACGCGCGGCATTTTCACCGCGCGTCGTCCCTGTTCGTTATTCGGCGACGCTCAGGAACCGGCTCAAGTGCTGGTTCGGCGAGTTGTCCTGCCAGCCCTTGACGCGGTCGGAAACCAGCCACAGGTCGGCCTGGGTCAGAAGCGGAGCGATCGGCTGTTCCTTCATCAGCAGAGCTTCAGCTTCATGCAGCAGCTTGGAGCGAGCTGCCGGATCCTGCTCCTCGTAAGACTTCTTCATCAGCGCGTCGAATTCAGCGTTTTCGAAGTGGCCGTAGTTGAAGGTCTTGTTGGAGCTAAGGCTGAGAGCGAGGAAGTTCTCGGCGTCGGCGTAGTCGGCAACCCAGCCGGCGCGCGCAACGTTGAACTTGCCGCCTTCCTGCAGGTAGGCATAGTGCGAGGACACGTCGAGGTTCACCAGCGACACCTTGGCGCCGAAGGTGTTCTTCCACATGTCGGCAACGGCCGTTGCAACACGCTCGTGGTTCGGGTTGGTGTTGTAGCGCAGCTCGATTTCGAGCGGCTTGCCACCTTCGCCGTAACCGGCTTCCTTCATCAGAGCCAGTGCCTTGTCTTCGCGATCGAGCTGCGACAGGGTGCCGAACTCGGCCTTGGACGGATCACCGTAGCTCTCGATGCCCGGGGGCACCATCGAGTAGGCCGGCAGCTGCGAGCCGGCGTAGATTTCCTTGGCGAGGAAGTCGCGATCGACTGCCATCGACAGGGCCTGACGAACGCGAACGTCGCTATAGGGCTCCTGGCGGGTATCGAAGGCGTAGTAGTAGGTCGCGAGCGTCGGCGAAACATGAACCTGTTCGCCATGGGACTTGCGCAGACGATCGAGCTGATCGGCCGAGAAGTTGTAGGCGAGATCCATTTCCTTCGCTTCGAAGCGGCGAACCGAGGCGGCCTGGTCGTCGATCGGGTAGAAGATGACCTTGTCGAGCTTGACGTTGGCGGCATCCCAGTAGTTGGGGTTCTTGACGGCGGTCAGGCTGTCGTTCGGAACGTGCGCGGCGAGCGTGAATGCACCGTTCGAAACCATGACGCCCGGCTTGACGAAGTCCGCGCCATTCTTTTCGACGCTTGCCTTGCTGACCGGAAGTGCCGTCTGGTGCGCCAGCAGCTCGAGGAAGAACGGGGTCGGGCGCTCAAGCGTGATTTCGAGCGTCTTGTCGTCGACAGCCTTCATGCCGAGCTGGTCGGTCGGCAGTTCACCCTTGTTGACCTTTTCGGCGTTCTTGATCGGGAAGAGAATGTTGGCGTAGCCGGCCGCGACCTTCGGGTCTTCGACACGGCGGAACGAGAAGACGAAATCTTCTGCAGTCAACGGTGAACCGTCGGACCACTTCGCGTCAGCGCGCAGCTTGAAGGTATAGACCGTACCGTCGTCCGAAAGCTCCCACGTTTCGGCTGCACCCGGGACGATCTTGCCCGAGGCGTCATAGATCGTCAGGCCTTCGTAGAGATCCTTGAGGATGAACTCTTCGATGTTGATCGACGTATGGGCCTGGTCCAGCGTCTGCGGCTCACCGGCGTTGCCACGATGCAGGACAGCTTCGGCAAGAGCCGGGCTTGCTCCGATGAGCAACGAGCCGATCAGCGCGGCGGCGCTTAGGTTGAGTTTCAGTGATGCCATTTTGTTTCTCTCCTTCCCCTTTTTTGGGTTTGTGATCGCAGGAGAGAAGTGCAAATCTTTCTCGAACGCAAGGCGGATTCTGCAACCTGCTGCATCTTTATCTATAGAGCTGTAATTTTACGAAATCACAGGTTGTATTTCGTTTGCGGTCCTTTTCGTCGTTTTTGCGACGCAGGTGTGACAACCGGGCGGCAATCCACGCGTTTTTACTGCAACGTTTTAGATGCTGGCGCCGCTCTGTCCCCAGAACGGCAAGAATCGGCCCTGATGCAAATTTCGTGAATTCAAGGCGCAGTTTACGTAATGTGCGGAAAGAAACAGAGCCTTTGCCGCAATCTTCTTGCAAAGCGTTCACTCAGCAGCGACACTGTGTTTCCCTATAGGTGTTTTCTATCTCGGTGCAACCCGCCATCAGCACGCGGAAAAGTGGTATTGACCTTCCCCGACCCGCTCGTCCGTGGCGCACCACTAGAAAGCGAAACGGTTAGATCCGCTGTGTTGCATCCAGTCCACAGTAAAATCGATTGAAGCGGCTTCGGTGCCCCTCGCAGGCTGCCTCTTGACCGTTGCCAAACCACTTTGATGAACTATTGTGCGCCAGACTTCGGTGGGCGCGACCATTTCGCACGCGTTGCCACGTCGCACGACAATCCGGCCATCGACTTTGCGTCGATGCAAGCACGTGCGGCACTACGCCGGACCATTTTTCGTGGCGCACAAGGCTGTGCCGAAACACTAAAGGGAGATATCGAATGGCATTGATCACATTGCGGCAACTGCTCGACCATGCGGCGGAGAACGACTACGCGCTGCCGGCGTTCAATGTGAACAATCTCGAATACATTCAGGCCGTCATGCGCGCTGCTGACGCCACTGATTCCCCCGTCATCCTGCAGGCAAGCCGCGGTGCTCGCTCCTATGCGGGCGATGCGTTCCTGCGCCATCTCATCCTTGGTGCGGCGGAAGAATATCCGCACATTCCCGTTTGTCTGCATCTCGATCACGGCGACCAGCCGTCGACCTGCATTTCGGCGATCACCAACGGCTTCACCTCCGTCATGATGGACGGTTCGCTGGAAAAGGACGGCAAGACCGTCGCCAGCTATGAATACAATGTCGCGGTCACCGCCGAAGTCGTGAAGATCGCCCATGCGGCCGGCGTTTCCGTTGAAGGCGAACTTGGCTGCCTCGGCAACCTGGAAACCGGCGCTGGTGACAAGGAAGACGGCCACGGCTTCGAAGGCAAGCTGTCGCGCGAGGAGCTGCTCACCGATCCGGAACAGGCCTTCGACTTCGTCACCAAGACCGGCGTCGATGCGCTGGCCGTTGCCATCGGCACGAGCCATGGCGCCTACAAGTTCACCCGCGAGCCGGATGGCGAGATCCTGTCGATCGAGACGATCGCAAAGATCAACAAGCGCCTGCCGAACACCCACCTCGTCATGCACGGCTCGTCCTCGGTTCCGAAGGATCTGCAGGACCTGTTCAACACCTATGGCGGCAAGATGAAGCCGACCTGGGGCGTTCCGGTGTCGGAAATCCAGAAGGCGATCCCGCTCGGCGTGCGCAAGGTCAACATCGACACCGACCTGCGTCTGGCCATGACCGGAACGATCCGCAAGAACTTCGCTGAAAACCCGGAGAATTTCGACCCGCGCACCTACCTAAAGCCAGCAACGGCTCTCATGACCGAGGTTTGCAGGGAGCGTTTCGAAGCCTTCCGCACCGCCGGCAAGGCATCGAAGATCCGCACCCTGCGCTTGCCGGAGATGGCAAAGCGCTACGCAGCCGCCTGATCCGCGAACCGGCCGCCCCTCTTCCCGATGGAACGACGGGAACGGGGGTGGCCTGTTCGAGCGCTTGGCGACAGACAACAGTCGGCGCGCGGCCCGTGATCAAGCGGCCGCGCGCCGATTTCGTTTCGATCGCGATGGCTGGTTCGGCGAGCGGACGCCAGGCCACGCGATATCCAAGTACTCACTCGGCCCCAGCGCTCATTCAGGCGCGGCGCTCGCCCGCCGCTTCGTGCTCGTAAAGCTGATCCATGCTCAAGGTGGCCACGTCAGCGAAAGGCGTCTGGCTTTTCACCCGGCCACCGCCGAGGATGACGACCTCGTCGCAAAATGAAATCGTGCTGCGGTGATGACTGATGACGATGGTCGTGCGGTGCCCGGCCCTCGATTTCAGCGTCTCGACGATGGCCGCTTCGGACAGGCCGTCGACCGCGTTGGTGGCTTCGTCCAGGATCAGGATCTCGGGGTCGCGCACGAGGGCTCTGGCCAGGGCAACCCGCTGCCGCTGCCCCGCCGAGAGGCTGGCGCCTCTGTATCCGACGACGGTTTGATAACCCTGCGGCAGGCTTTCGATGAAGCCGTGTGCTTCGGCCATCCTGGCCGCGTGCTCCACTTCTGCGGTCGTCGCCTCCCGGCCATAGGTGATGTTCTCCAGGATCGTACCATCCACCAATTCCAGGTCCTGGCTGGCGAGCGCGATCTGGTTCCGCCACTGAACCGGGTCTATCCGGTTCAGGGGGATACCATCGACGAGGATCTGCCCCTCGTCCGGTTCGACGAAGCGGCATAACAGATTGACGATCGTGGTTTTCCCGGCACCGGACCGGCCGATGACCGCCGTCGAGCGGCCGCCACGGATATTGAATGTCGCGGCATGCAGCACCACGGCACGCGAGCCAGAACTCGGATATCGGAAGGTCACCCGATCAAATCTCAGCTGCTGTCGCAGACAATCGAATGGCTCCCTCCCCTCGGGTGGCTTTGGCTTGTCGGATGCGTCCAACAGCCACCGCACCTCCTCCAATGAGCCGCTCCAGCCCTGGATCTGGCTCCAGGACAATTGCAGCGCACGCACGTGCGGCTGCAATCGATAGAGCAGGACCACGAAGGCAACGATGACGGGAAAGCTGACGCCGACAGACCAGGCGGCGACAACAACAGCCAGGAAGAGGGCGGAGTGGAGCGTCTCGGTGAGTGGCGGCAGCACGCCCTGACGGGCCTGTAGCGAGAACCCGGCGCGTCTGACCGCATCCGACGCCGTATCGAACACGGCCTTCTCCCGCGCCTCCTGGCCGAATATCCGTATCAAACGACCGGCATGAACAAGATGGAGCATTCGAGCCGCAAGCTCGCTGTTAAAGGAGGTGACTTCTCGGCTCGGCCCCTTGAGGGTTGCAGACAGGACGTAGTGCACGAGCTGGACGAGAACGAGGCCGAGCGCCACGAACAGCGTCATCTGCCAGGACAGAAGTAGGAGGAATGCCAGGAGAATGACGGCGGCCGAGCCATTCACGATCGCCGCAAGGACGGTCTGGATTGCATCGGAGGCCCGCCAGGACTCATTTGAAATGATGTTGAGCAGGCGCCCCGGATTCTCCTTCATGAAAAAGGGATAGCCGACCCGCAGGAGCTGACCCGACAGGGCGCTGCGGATCGAGTGTCCTGCCTTGCCGTTGATGAAGGTCGCGAGCACGGTGTTGGCAAAGGCGATGACGTTCTTGAGCGCGATCAAGGCAAAAGCCGCGCCTGCGATGACAATCAGCCGCTCGCCGTCGTCCAGCCCCGACCCGACCTGTTGGAACAGCGAGGAGACGCCGTTCAATGCCGCTGGATCCTGATCGCCGGCAATGATGCCCAGCATGGGGATGATGAGGCCGATACCGACGCCCTCGAGTGCTGCGCTGCAAAGGCCGAGAATCACCACGGCCGGAAGCAGACGCATTTGTCCGCCGAGCGCATCGCGCAATAGCTGCAGGCCCGGCAAGAAGATTCTGAACATGGCGACCGTCCTCAGCGGTGGAGTTGCTCTTCGGCCCGTTGCTCGGCCGGACCTGGCGATCGCTCCGCGACGAACAGGCCCACGAACTTGAGGGCACCGAGCAGGTTCATGAAAACGATCGGCCAGTGCGATAGGTGCAAGACGGGGTCGAACCGGGCGCCACCGAAGATTTCCCCGAACGCCGACCTGACGGTCCAACAGAAATGCCGCAGCAGCCACGGCGCGGTGCGCAGGTGCTTCAGGCAAAGCGCGCCATTGCCGAAGCTGTAGTTGCAATGAAGCGTCTCGATTGCCGCCCGTGCGCGACGGCCGTGATGATGGAAGACGACCATGTCGGGGACATATTCGACGGGGATACCAAGTCGATCGGCGCGCACGAGATAATCGGTGTCCTCTGCCGACAGCAACGGCGCGCCGGCGCCAAACCGTTCGTCGAAGGGGCCGACGCGCAATGCGACCTCACGATGCATTGTCATGTTGCAGCCCAGCACGAAGCCGCCTGGATGAACCTCATGCGTCAGCCGTTCGCGCACGTTCGACCGTTTGATGGTGAATGGCAAGTCGGCGGGGTTGCCGAGCTCGACACGGCCGCCGCGGATGACCCCGCCCCCGCCGCCTGCACAGTGGTGTTCCAGATCGCGCAGATAGCCGACGTCGACTTCGCAGTCATCATCAATGAAGATCAGGATCCTGCCGCGTGCATGTGCCATTGCGGTATTTCTTGCGACAGCCAGGCCCGGTCGGGTCTCGACGGCATGCGTGATCGCCATGGGTGACGCGGCCGCAATCCGGCTGATGCGATCGGGTGTGCCGTCCGTTGAGCCGTTATCCACCACAACAAGCTCGCATCGCACTGTGGCATGGGAGCGGCACGCCGCCTCGATCGATCGGATACAGGCATCGAGCGCCTCAACGCGGTTGCGCGTGCAGACGATGAAGCTTGCGAAGGTCTCTTCGCGCGCGGCCGACGTCGGCACCCACGGCGTCTCCGTCGCGTTCGCGCATCCCTTTGCCGCCCATGCCGGGCGTTCGACTGTCATATTAGACCGGGCCATGACGAGGAAGGACGTTCGCTGCCGGCACCGACTGCAGGTATCGCGACAGGGCATCCATGCGCCTCATCGCAGCCAGCGACATGCTGCTGCACCAGGGCGCATGAACGCCTGCGATGAGGCCGTATCGCTCCCGGCGCCGGATAAGCCCCCATTTGCCCGTCCGCGTTAGGAACTCATGGGTGAGCTGCGGCCGCCGCTCGTCGCTGACAAGCTGGTAGAGGAAATAGAAGAGGTTCAAGGCGCCTTCCTCATAGCCGGCGCGGCCTTGCTTCGGGTACCCGGAAATCCTGTCTTCGAGCGCCAGAATGCTGTTCGCAGCATTTCCGATCGTCTCGGCCGTGACGGCAAGGCCGATGTCATTGAGCGCCTGGGGATTGTCGCAAAGACGTTCGCGCTCGAGGTTTTCAGCAACAATCTTCAAGTGGGTACGGCGCATTTGGCGCTTGTGCTTGTTCGTCACGCTGTTGCCATGGATACGATAGGCGACCATGGCCTCGTCGATCATCATCGCCGGAAAACGGTCGGTGACACGCCGGAAGAGATCGAAATCCTCCGCATGCACATAAAGCGCGTCATATGTGAGCATATCCTCCGGAATGACATGCCTGTTGTAGACGACGGTCGAGTGCATGAAGATCGTGAAGAACATCGACAGCGCCTTCAGGTTCTCCGGCCGATAGATCGGATTGGGCGTGCCGCGGACGATACGATCGCCGATGAGCGTATCGATGCCGGTGCCGCACAGCGCGAGCTGCGGCTGTTGCATGAACAGCGACACCTGCCGCGACAGCCGTGACGGATAGGAAATGTCGTCGGCATCCATCCGGGCGATGAGATCGCCCTTTGCCAGAGCGAGACCTTCGTTCAAGCTCGCGATCAAACCGCGGTTCTCGCGGGAGATGATAGTGACGCGGTCATCGGCCTTTTGATAACGCCGCATGATTTCCAGTGAGCGATCACGCGAACCATCGTCGATGGCGATGATCTCCAGCCGCTGGTAGTCCTGCCTCAGAATGCTCTCAAGCGCCGCGGCGAGATAGGACTCGGCGTTGTAGACGGGCAGCAGGACGGAAACCAACGGAACGGTCATGAACAATCTCGAACACTATTGCAGATCTGAGGCTTGAAGCGCGTTTCCCCGGCCAGCGGCGTCCGCACGATAAGCCGGATGCGGCCGCTCGTCCCCTCGCCCCTGAAACCAGTCTACAGTGCTTCCAGCACTCGCGGATGGTGCACTTGGCCGACCGTTGGCACGAAGATAGGGAAAGTGCCGCTTCAAGCCGTTGAGCGGCCTCTCTAACGCCAGCCAGGAGAACGCCGCCACGACCAGAGTGGCGGCACCTGCGACGACCAAGCGCCCAACGCCCTGTTCCGAAACGTTGACCGGTATCCACCCCTGCGCCTTGACGACCAGCGCCAGCACGACCGGATGAAACAGGTAGACGCCATAGCTGACACGCCCAAGCGCAGTTAGCGGCGGGAGTTCCAGCAACCTGCCGAAATCGCGACGAAACCCGGCGGAAGCGGTGCCGACCAACATTACAAGCGGGACGAGAGGCAAAACTTCGAGACCGATCCAAACGATCCAATCAAGTGCCGGCCCCACCGGCATCGATCGACCCCAAAGCAGCACGAGGGATAATATGGAAAACGGCAGCCAACTGACTGTCATCCATCGCGGCCAGGCCGTGGCCGTCGATCGGTGAACAGCCAAGAGGGCACCAGCCGCCAGCGCATCCATCGATGCCGGAGGCAGCAGGTCTCGTGCAAGCGAGGGCTCCCCCGTGAGCGGCCAATAAAATCGGTATGCCAGCGAACAGGCGATGACGCCGATGCAGAGCCGCCCGATCCAGTGGCGCGGCGTCAGCAGAATGAGGAGCGGCCAGACGATGTAGAATTGTTCTTCAATGCTCAGGCTCCAGGTGTGGCAGAGCACCCACGGCGTCCACGCATCCTCGAGCGCGTACCAGAAGTTCGAGAGATAAAGCGCGTGCCATGCCCAGCCTTCCCTGGCGCCTTCCAGGTTGACCAGCCACACGAAGCCAAGCATGCCGAAATAGGGTGGGAAGATGCGCAGGGCACGGCGGATATAGAACGACCTGAGGGTCGTCGCTGCTTCGAACTGAGCCGCGGAACGCGCGTCGAGGAGCAGCCGCGTTATCAGAAAGCCGCTGAGCACGAAGAACATCCGCACGCCGAGATGCCCCCAATGGGAATCATCGGCGGCAAAGAAATGCGCGTACAGCACCATCAAAACGGCAACGGCTCTCAATCCGTCCAGTTGCCGGTCGCGCATAGTCAGCATTCAACGTCCCCTCGGAGTTCCGACCGCTGCGGTCTACTTCCTGTGGAGCCAACTCCGTGGTCAGCTACGATTTTTGCCGCGAGGTTGCCATTTGCTTCGAAGAAGCGCGAAGGGTCCGGTCGGTCGCAAGACGCGTTGAGGGCGGCCCCCAAAACCTTAGGGCCGAATAGGGCCAAACTTTGACCGCTTGATTGGCAAGCGCGCGCATTTACCGGCGGCTGGCGGCTGACGCCACGCCTGCAAATTCGGTCGCCGCTGCAGAACCGCACCGCAAGCGCTTGTTTCGTTTCAGAAACGAGCGTCCTCCAGTCAGCCCGAGGGTTAGAACGTGGGCGGCGTGTTGATCCAGAGAAGAACCGTTTCGCCGTCATGCCGGTTGGTCCACGCATGGCGGCGTTTGCTTTCGAAGTAGAGCGAATCGCCGGCGCTCAGGTCGTAAAACTGATCGCTGTCGAGAATGAACTCGACACGCCCCGAAAGCACATAGACGAATTCCTCGCCTTCATGCCGATAGGCGCCTTCGCTCGAAGCACCCGGCTCCAGCACGAAGCGATGGCAATCCATCTGGTTGCGACCGTCGGCCAAAAGCTGCACGGTGACACCGGGCGTCGTCTTCGGCCAGGTGCGCCATTCTCCCGCACGGACAACGGCTCGACCATCGGTCTCCTCTTCGCCCGACAGGCTCGATACCGTCGACCCGAAATATTCGGCGATGTTGTGCAGAACAGCGACAGACACGCCCTGCGAGGTTCTCTCGAGCGTCGAGAGGACAGAAGCGGCAATGCCGACGTCGCCTGCGACCTGTTCGAGAGTCTGGCCGGCGGCATGCCGCAGACTGCGCAGCTTGCGACCGACCTGATTGTCGAGACCGCTTTCGCCCGGTGCGGGCGCGTCGTCGTCCCCGGCCGCTTCCGCTTCGAGCGCTTCCCTGATGGCCGCGGGATTGAGACCGCGCTCGACCCGGAACCAGGAAATGCGTTTCAGCCGGGCGAGATCGCCTTCGGTGTATTGCCGGTGGCCCGTCGGTGAGCGCTCGGGCACGACCAGTCCTTGGGTTTCCCACAATCGGAGCGTCGAGGCGGATACACCCGCCAGCCGTGCAGCCTCGGCAACCTTGTAGCGCACGCCGCCCATTTTCTGTTTCCCTGTTTCGATCGCGGGTGCCGGCGCGAATCTGCGCCGCGCCTGCGCGTTGGCGAACTTACCTGCCGGGCATGACCTTTTACAAGAATGCGTCATCAGCGCCGGTGTTCTCTCGATCACCAAATTTGATTTGCATTCCATTTTGAAAGATGTACCACTTCCCAGACAATCTTGCAGAAAAAATGCAATATATTGCCTCCGCCAGCAACAGGACACGCGCCATGACTAGCCTCACCGATCGTAAGAACGCTGCCATTTCCCGCGGCGTCGGCATGACCACGCAGATCTACGCCGACCGTGCGGAGAACGCCGAAATCTGGGACAAGGAAGGCAACCGCTACATCGACTTTGCCTCGGGCATTGCAGTCGTCAACACCGGCCACCGCCACCCGAAGGTGATCGCCGCCGTCAAGGCGCAGCTCGATCGCTTCACCCACACCTGCCATCAGGTCGTGCCCTACGAGACCTATGTGCATCTCGCCGAACGCCTCAATGCGCTTGCGCCCGGCGACTTCGCCAAGAAGACGATCTTCGTCACGACCGGCGCGGAAGCCGTTGAAAATGCAGTGAAGATCGTCCGCGCGGCGACTGGCCGCCAGGCCGTGATCGCGTTCGGCGGCGGCTTCCATGGCCGGACCTTCATGGGCATGGCGCTCACCGGCAAGGTGGTCCCGTACAAGGTCGGCTTCGGCGCCATGCCGGGCGACGTCTTCCACGCCCCCTTCCCGATCGAGCTGCACGGCGTCACCGTCGACCAGTCGCTGGCGGCGCTGAAGAAGCTCTTTGCCGCCGATGTCGATCCGGGTCGCGTGGCCGCAATCATCATCGAGCCGGTGCAGGGCGAAGGCGGTTTCTACCCGGCTCCGCCGACCTTCATGAAGGCGCTGCGCGAAATCTGCGACCAGCACGGCATCCTCTTGATTGCCGACGAAGTTCAAACCGGCTTTGCCCGGACGGGCAAGATGTTTGCCATGGACCATCATGAGGTCGCGCCCGACCTGATGACGATGGCAAAGAGCCTTGCCGGCGGCTTCCCGCTCGCTGCCGTCACCGGCCGTGCCGAGATCATGGACGCACCGGCGCCGGGCGGCCTTGGCGGCACCTATGGCGGCAACCCGCTCGGCATCGCCGCCGCGCATGCCGTACTCGACGTCATCGCGGAAGAGAACCTCTGCGAACGTGCCGAACTGCTCGGCGGTCGTCTGAAGCAGCGCCTCGCCGCAATCCGCGAACAGGCGCCCGAGATCGTCGACATCCGCGGCCCCGGCTTCATGAACGCCGTGGAATTCAACGATGTGAAGACTAATCTGCCGAGCGCCGACTTTGCCAACAAGGTGCGCCTGATTGCGCTCGACAAGGGTCTGATCCTGCTGACCTGCGGCGTGCACGGCAACGTCATCCGTTTCCTCGCGCCGATTACCATCCAGGACAACGTCTTTGCCGAGGCGCTCGACATCCTTGAGGCATCGATCCTCGAAGCACGCGGTTGACGCTTTGCCGGGCGACCGCTAACGCGGTTGTCCGGGCCGATGAAATGGCTCCGGGTGTCGGGAGGAACGACACCCGCAAGAACAAACAGGAAGCGGGTCGGTCGGCGTCCGACAGGCATCGCTGGAGGACGCCCATCATGACCCTGACGCCGGCTTTGACCAAACACTTGCGCGACGGCGAACTGTTTTCTGCCTTGGACGGCATTGCGCATTTCGCCGGGAGCTGGACGGGCGAGGCCTTCGACGTCTTCAATCCGTCTACCGGCGAGCTTCTGGCGTCGTTGCCGGATATGGGCATCGAACAGGCGAGTGCGGCGATCGACGCGGCAGCCGCCGCGCAAACCCTTTGGGCGGCAAAGCCCGCCAAGGATAGAAGTGCCGTGCTTCGACGTTGGCACGACCTGATCATCGCCCATGCCGACGATCTCGCCGCCATCCTGACCGCCGAAATGGGCAAGCCGGTCGGAGAATCGAAAGGCGAAGTGCTGCACGCGGCCGCCTATGTCGAATGGTATGCCGAGGAAGCCAAGCGCATCTACGGCGAGACCTTTCCGGCTCCGGCCAATGACCGCCGCATGCTGGTCATCAAGCAACCCGTTGGCGTCGTCGGCACGATTACCCCGTGGAACTTCCCGGCCTCGATGGTCGCCCGCAAGATCGCTCCAGCACTCGCCGCCGGCTGCGCCATTGTCCTGAAACCTGCCGAACAGACGCCGCTCGTTGCCGGAGCCCTGTTCGTCCTGGCCGAGAAGGCGGGTTTCCCGGCCGGCGTCGTCAATCTGCTCTACGCCTCGGAAGGTGCTGCGATCGGGCGGGAACTCTGCAGTAACCCCAAGGTTCGCAAGATTAGCTTTACCGGCTCGACGGAAGTCGGGCGCCTGCTGATGCGCCAGTGCTCCGACCAGATCAAGAAGGTCAGCCTGGAACTCGGCGGCAACGCGCCCTTCATCGTCTTCGACGATGCCGATATCGACGAGGCGGTCGATGGCGCCGTCCAGGCGAAGTTCCGCAATGCCGGCCAGACCTGTGTTTCGGCAAACCGCATCTATGTGCAATCGGCGGTGCATGACGCATTCGCCGAGAAATTCGTCGCACGCGTGGCCGAACTCTCGGTCGGGGACGGCTTTTCCGCCGGCGTCACGATCGGGCCGATGATCGACCGGCACGCGATCGAGAAGATCGAAGCCCATGTCGCCGATGCCGTGTCCAAGGGCGCCGAGGTGCGCAGCGGCGGTCATCGCCTCGGCACGTCAGGAACCTTCTTCGAACCGACGGTGCTGACCGGCATTTCGACCGACATGCGCATCGCCCAGGAAGAGACATTCGGCCCGATTGCCCCGATCATCCGCTTCGAGACCGCCGAACAGGTGATCGCCGAGGCAAATGATACGATCTATGGCCTCGCCGCCTACTTCTATGCCGAGAACCTCAAGCGCGTCTGGCATGTGGCCGAGGCACTCGAATACGGCATGGTCGGCATCAACACCGGCCGCATGTCTTCGGAGGCCGCCCCCTTCGGCGGCATCAAGCAATCCGGCATCGGCCGCGAGGGCTCCCGTCACGGGCTCGAAGACTATCTGGAGATGAAGTATCTCTGCATGGGCAACATCTGAGCGTTGCCTTCCACGTGAACTGCTTGAACCTCTCGCCTCGCCGCTGATCGCAATGTTTGTGGACTGCGGCGGGCGCAATGCCTGCCGGTACCCGGCCTGTCATAAACAGCACTTGAAATTGATCGGCGGGCTTGCCAATTGGGGCAGGAACCAAGGAACCATAGGAGTTGCCACCGCGATGAGCGAAGCTGAAATGTCCGTCGAGAAACATGTCTTTGAAGCCGATGTAGCCAGGCTGCTCCATCTCATGGTGCACTCGGTCTATTCCGACAAGAATGTCTTCCTCCGCGAACTGATTTCGAACGCCGCGGACGCCTGCGAGAAGTTGCGTTACGAGGCGATCGTCTCGCCGGAACTGCTGGCAGGCGATACGAACCCCAGCATCAAGCTGACGCTCGATGAGGAAAACAACCGCCTCATCGTCGAGGACAATGGCATCGGCATGAGCCGCGACGAACTCGTCGAGGCGCTCGGCACCATCGCCCGTTCAGGCACGCGCGCCTTCATGGAGCGCATCGAAGCCGCACAGGGCAAGGAAGGCGCGCAGCTCATCGGCCAGTTCGGCGTCGGCTTCTACTCCGCCTTCATGGTCGCCGACAATGTCGACGTCGTCTCGCGCCGCGCCGGTTCGGACCACGCCTGGCACTGGTCGTCGGACGGCAAGGGCAGCTACACGGTCGCAGCCGCCGATCGTGCTGACGCACCGGCACGCGGCACGCGCATCACCCTGCATCTTATGGAAGATGCCAAGACCTACACCTCGCGCTGGACGGTCGAGCGCATCGTCAAGGACCAGTCCGGCCACGTTCCGGTTCCGATCTCGATCGTCGAAAAGCCCGGTGCCGAACCGGTTTCCGTCGGCGACGGCACGGCGCTCTGGACCAAGCAGAAGAGCGAGATTTCCAAGGAAGACTACGCCGACTTCTATCGGGGCGTTTCGGGCCAGTACGACGATCCGGCATTGACGGTGCATTTCCGCGCCGAGGGCCGGCACGAATATACGGCACTTGCCTTCGTGCCTGGCTCCAAGCCCTTCGACCTCTTCGATCAGGACCGCAAGGGCCGGATGAAGCTCTACGTCAAGCGCGTCTTTATCACCGACGAGGCGGAATTGCTGCCGCGTTACCTGCGCTTCGTGCGGGGTCTGGTCGACACCTCGGACCTTCCGCTCAACGTCTCGCGCGAGATGATCCAGGAAAGCCCGCTGCTGTCGAGCATCCGCAAGGGATTGACCAACCGCGTGCTGACGGCGATCGAAAAGCTGGCGGAGAGCGATCGCGAGGCCTTCGACAAGATCTGGGAAAACTTCGGCAGCGTGCTCAAGGAAGGCATTTACGAGGACTTCGAACGCCGTGCCCAGCTGATCTCGCTTTCCCGCTTCCGCACGACCACCTCGGAAGACGGTCACCGCAGCCTTGCCGACTACGTCAAGGACATGAAGGACGGCCAGTCGGCGATCTACTACCTGACGGGCGACAACCTGGCCCAGCTCAAGGCATCGCCGCAACTTGAAGGCTTCCGTGCACGCGGCATCGAAGTGCTGTTGCTGACCGACCCGGTCGACAGCTTCTGGGTGACGTCGGCACCGGACTTCGAAGGCAAGCCGATGAAGTCGATCACGCAGGGCTCGGCCGATCTGGGCAGTGTCGCAAAGCCGGAGGGCAGTGCCGACAGCGCACCCGAGGCAAGCCAGGCGGTGGCGGATTTCGTCGCCTTCGCCAAGGAAACGCTTGGGGACGCCGTGTCGGAAGTTCGCACGTCCGATCGCCTGACGGAAAGCGCCGTATGCCTGGTCGCGCCCGAGAATGGCCCCGACCGCCAGCTCGAAAAGATGCTGCAGGGCGCCGGCCGCCTCGACGGAGCGGCAAAGCCGATCCTCGAGATCAATCCCGGCCATGCGCTGATTGCCGCAATCGCCGCCTGCCCGGCCGATGACAGCGCGTTTCGGACTGACGCCGTTCAGCTTCTGCTCGACCAGGCGCGCGTCCTCGATGGCGACAAGCCGCAGGATCCACGCGCATTCGCCGAGCGCCTGTCACGCGTCTTCAACCGGGCGCTCAAGGTTTAACGCACCGGTTCAAGCACCTGTAATTGCAGCGATGAAAGGGTGAGAGGGAGAAATCCCTCTCACCCTTTCGCTTTTTCGGGCGCAGCCGTCATGCCGATCTCCGCCAGCACCTCCGCCGTATGCTCGCCGAGACGCGGAACACCGCGGTCAAGCACCAGCGAGGCATCGGAAAAACGGATCGGCGTACGGACGCCCGGCGACGTTCCACCGGCCGCACCGGAATGCGGCGTGTCGATCTGCATCTGCCGATGCACGACCTGCGGATCGGCAAAGACGTCGGCGACCGTGTTGATCGGACCGCCCGGCACGCCTGCCTCTTCCAGCAATGTCAAAAGCGCGTCCCGTTCGTACCTTGCCGTTTCGGCGCTAAGCGCCGGTGTCAGGCTCTCGCGATTCTGGACGCGGGAGGCATTGGTCAGATAGCGCTCGTCCGTCGCCAGATCGCCGCGGCCAAGCAGGTTGCAGAACTTGACGAACTGGCGGTCATTGCCGACGGCGACAATCAGGTGCCCGTCCGCCGTCGGGAACACCTGGTAGGGTGCGATGTTCGGGTGGGCGTTGCCAAGGCGGCGCGGCGCCTTTCCCGAGACGAGAAAATTGAGCGCCTGATTGGCGAGCACGCCGGTCATGCAATCAAGCAAGGCCATGTCGATCTGCTGGCCCTTACCGGTTCGCTCGCGCTGCGCCAATGCCGCCTGGACGGCGATGACGCCATAAAGCCCGGTGAAGATATCGGCAAAAGCGACGCCGATCTTCTGCGGTTCACGATCCGGCTCGCCGGTCAGATCCATGATCCCGCTCATGCCCTGGACGATATAGTCGTAGCCGGCGCGATGCGCATAGGGACCATCCTGACCGAAGCCCGTGACCGAGCAATAGATCAGGCGTGGATTGACCTTCTTCAGGCTCGCGTAGTCGAGACCATATTTCTCGAGGCCGCCGACCTTGAAGTTTTCCAGCAGGACATCGGATTGTGCCACCAGCCGCCGCACCGCCTCCTGCCCTTCCTCGGTCGTGAAATCGAGCACGACCGAGCGCTTGCCGCGATTGCAGGCGTGGAAATAGGCCGCGTCGAGCTTCTCCCCCTCCTCGCCGGCGACAAATGGGGGCCCCCAGGTGCGGGTGTCGTCACCCGCCGGGCTCTCCACCTTGATGACGTCGGCGCCGAGATCGGCGAGCGTCTGGCCGATCCAGGGACCGGCGAGAATGCGGGCCAGCTCAAGAACGCGAATACCCTTCAGTGGCGCTTCCATGATCGGCCGCTCAGAAAAAGGCCTGGAGGCCGGTCTGGGCGCGGCCGAGGATCAGCGCATGAACGTCGTGCGTGCCCTCATAGGTGTTGACTGTCTCGAGGTTCACCATGTGGCGCATCACCTGATATTCCTCGGAGATGCCGTTTCCACCATGCATGTCGCGGGCCATGCGGGCGATATCGAGCGCCTTGCCGCAATTGTTGCGCTTGACGATCGAAATCATTTCCGGCGCCATCCGGCCCTCATCCATCAGGCGGCCAACGCGCAGCGAACCCTGAAGTCCGAGCGAGATCTCCGTCTGCATGTCTGCGAGCTTCTTCTGGAAGAGCTGCGTCTGCGCGAGCGGGCGGTTGAACTGCTTGCGGTCGAGACCGTATTGACGAGCGGCGTGCCAGCAGAACTCGGCCGCGCCAAGCGCACCCCAGGAAATGCCGTAGCGGGCGCGGTTGAGGCAGCCGAACGGGCCCTTGAGCCCCTCGACGTTCGGCAGCAGCGCATCTTCGCCGACCTCGACATTGTCCATGACGATTTCGCCGGTGATCGAGGCGCGCAGCGACAGCTTGCCGGCAATCTTCGGCGCCGAGAGGCCCTTCATGCCCTTGTCGAGCACGAAGCCACGAATGGCATTGCCATGGGCTTCGGACTTTGCCCAGACGACAAAGACATCGGCGAGCGGCGCATTGGAGATCCACATCTTCGAACCGACGAGACGGTAGCCGTTCTCCGTCTTTATGGCGCGGGTCTTCATGCCGCCGGGGTCGGAACCGGCGTCAGGCTCCGTCAGGCCGAAGCAGCCGATCCATTCGCCGCTGATCAGCTTCGGTAGATACTTCTGCTTCTGCTCCTCCGAGCCGTAGGCGTAGATCGGGTAGATGACCAGCGAGGATTGCACGCTCATCATCGATCGGTAGCCCGAATCGACGCGCTCGACTTCGCGGGCGACAAGGCCATAGGCGACATAGGAAGCGCCGACACCGCCGTAGGTCTCCGATACGGTCGCGCCGAGCAGACCGAGTTCGCCCATTTCCCGGAAGATTTCGGGATCAGTCGATTCTTCGCGATAGGCAGCGATGACCCGCGGCTGCAGGCGATCCTGTGCATAGGCTCGCGCCGTGTCGCGGATCATGCGCTCGTCCTCGGTCAACTGATCTTCGAGGAGGAACGCGTCGTCCCATTGAAATTGCGTCTTGCCGGCCATGTTTCTCTCCCATCGGATTTTTCCACTTGCGGTTATGGCAAGCAGAACCAAGGCTTTCAAACGAAATTGAGGCACCGCCTCATGCGTCTGCGGAATGGCCTCGCTGAGCGCCACACAATCGGCTGTGAAGTGCCGCAGGACTCCTTGCGCGCTACACATTGGGCGCGCCACCGGTCGCCAGGTGCCGTTCATGTTGCAAATCCGTCGAAATATAGCGACAAGGGTCGGGTTCACTTGGCGGCGCTCGTCGTGACCGCGCCGCGCCAGTGCCACGCTAAAGGTCCATGCTCGTACCCGCCAATGGCCAACGACCGCTTAGAACGCTTTGCTCACAATCTCGACTGGAACTTGCTGCGCACATTCGTCGTCGTGGTGGAGGAAGGCAGCATCACCGCTGCGGCCAACAGGCTCCTGCTGCAGCAGCCGGCCGTCAGCATGGCGCTCAAGCGGCTCGAACAGACCGTTGGGCAAAAGCTCATCGACCGCCGCCCGGGCCGCTTCGACCTGACCGACGCCGGCGCCCGATTGCACGCGCAGTGCCGCGACATCTTCGCGGCCGTCATCCGGCTTCCCAACGTCCTTGAAACGGTGGGCGAGGAAATCACCGGCCACCTCAACATTCATGTCGTCAGCCATGCCCACAACCCGGCCTGGGACCGGAAGCTCGAGAGCTTCTTTATCCAGCATCCGAAGGTAACGATTTCGGTGACGGTCGCCACGACTGTGGACGTTCTGAGCGCAGTCGAACGCAACATCGCGACGATGGGTCTTTGCGACGGCAACATCCCCGCCTGGCTGAACAAGAGCTTCCACGTACGTGAGCGCTATGCGCTTTACTGCGGCCGCGAGCATCCCCTGTTCGGCGTCGAGGGTGTTGATTTCAACGATCTTCGCGGCAATGCCTACATCGCGTTCATCGCCGATGTGCTCGGCGGACAGCATATGAACTCCGTGACGGCAGTGCGCGCCATTGGCTCGTTTGGCCAGCAGGTTCGGGCCGTCTCCTGCAATGTCGAGGAAGTGATGCGGCTGATCGCCTCCAACGTCGGCATCGGCATGCTGCCGGATCATCTGGCAGCGCCCGCCGTCGCCGGCGGACGACTTTGGCAACTGCCGCCCTACCACAACCTGCCAACGACGGATGTGTTTCGCATCTCCAACCCGAACTCGATTCTCAATCCGGCCGAGGCCGCCTTCCTTACGCATGTGGCCGATACCGCGCCGCTTGATCACTGCCTTGATCATCAGCAGAATTGATAGCGACATTTCCCGTTATAAATTTGAACGCGTAACACGCGCTGCCTATGGTCCCACCAAATCAGGAGCGGGGTTGGGACATGCGTGAATTTGATGTGGCAATCGTTGGTGGCGGCATTGCCGGCCTTTCGCTGGCCTTTTTTCTGGCACCGCACCGCTCCGTTGCCGTCATCGAGCGGGAAGACGGGCTCGGTTATCACAGCACCGGGCGCTCCGCGGCCGAATTCGTTCTGCGGTACAACGCCCCTGAAGTGTGCAAGCTCGCGGCGATCTCCAAGACTTTCTTCGATCAGCCTCCCGAAGGCTTTTCCGACGTACCGCTGTTGAAGCAGCGTGGCGGCGTCATGATCGCCAATGCGGAGAAAGCGGCACGACTTGAGGCGGTGTTTGCCGAGGAAAGCGCTGTCAATCCCGACCTGCGAAGGCTGACCGTCGACGAAGCAATCACCCGCGTACCGATTCTTCGGCGCGACTATGTGGCGGCCGCATTTTATGACCCGAACTTCTGGGACATCGAGGTCGAGAACCTGCTGCAGGGTTACTTGCGCGGCGCACGTCGCCATGGCGCCGAGGTGATTGAGCGCAGCGACATCGTGGCTCCGCGCCGCGAGGCAAATGGCTGGGTGCTTTCGACGAATGCCGGCGAGATCCATGCCCAGGTCATCGTCAATGCGGCTGGCGGCTGGGCCGATCCGGTCGCAAGCCTCTTCGGCGTGGCGCCGGTCGGCATCGTGCCGCATCGCCGCAGCGCGATCACCGTGGACCTGCCCACCGAAATCGATGCCCTGACAATGCCCGAGATCAACGAGATCGACGAGGACTTCTATATGAAGCCCGAAGGCGGACGGCTGCTTGCCTCTCCCGCCGACGCCACGCCGTGCGAACCGACGGACGTGCAGCCCGAGGAGATCGATGTCGCCTGGGCCGCACACTACGTGGAAGAGGCGACGACCGTCCCGGTCCGCCGCATCTTCAAGAGCTGGGCCGGCTTGCGCAGCTTTTCACCGGACAAATTGCCGGTGATCGGTCACGCCAAGGATCGACCGGATTTCTTCTGGCTTGCCGGCCAGGGCGGCTACGGCATTCTGACGTCGCCGGCACTGGGCGCGCTTGCCGCAAACCTGCTGATTGGCCTACCGGCGCCCGAAAGCTTCGCCGCAAACGGCCTTGACCCCGTCGGTTTCAACCCCGAGCGCTTCCTGAGGTAGCGACAACGCACCTCCATCCCGCTGCGATTGTCACATTCCGTTAAGGATGTCGGCGAGGCTGTGAACTGTAACATAAACTACAAGAAACTGACATTTCGCTTTCATGAAGCGCCGATATGGCAGGTGTCATACCGATGACCGGTCTCCCCGAAAGAGGACCTGCTAGAAATGTTTCAGTTGAAGAATGTAACCCGCCAGTTCGGCAAGAAGACAGCCGTGTGCTCGGTTACCTTCGACATTCCCCAGGGCCAGATGGTCGGCGTGATCGGCCGCTCCGGCGCTGGCAAGTCTACGCTGCTTCGCATGATCAATCGCCTGGTCGACCTGTCGTCCGGCTCGATCGAGTTTGCCGGCACGGAAGTCTCGTCACTGCGCGGTGCCGCACTGCGCAACTGGCAGCGCGACTGCGCGATGATCTTCCAGCAGTTCAATCTGGTGCCACGCCTCGACGTTCTGACCAATGTGCTGCTGGGTCGCCTGAACCATCGTTCGACGGTTCTGAGCATCCTCAACATGTTTACCCGCGAAGAGCGCATCATGGCGATCGGCGCGCTGGAGCGCCTCGGCATCGAGCAGACGGCGCTGCAGGCGGCGGGCACGCTTTCCGGCGGCCAGCAGCAGCGCGTGGCCATCGCCCGCGCATTGATGCAGCAGCCGAAGGTTCTGCTCGCTGACGAGCCGATCGCCTCGCTCGACCCGCTCAACGCCAAGATCGTCATGGACGCGCTGCGCGACATCAACGAGCGCGACGGCATCACCGTAATCACCAATCTCCACACGCTCGACACGGCGCGCAACTACTGCGAGCGGATCATCGGTATGGCGCACGGCCGCGTCGTCTTCGACGGCCAGCCGAAGGATCTGACGGCGGCCGCCGTCGCCGAGATCTACGGCGCCGACACGGGCATCGAGGAATCGATGACCTCGACAAGCATCAACATTCCGGCGGCCATTCCGCAGGAACAAACGGCATCTGCCGGCCTCCAGCCGCTGGCACTGGCCGGCATCTGACGCCCGCCAGGATCGAAGGCCCACGTCAAGGGCACCTCTTTGAAACCGAATATCATCCGGCAAAGCCGGAGAAACGGGAGAACCTTATGCTGAAGAAAGCTCTTCTGGGCGCCGTCGCCCTGCTCGCCCTCGTCGGCCACGCTCAGGCCGAAGACCTCAAGGAATTCCGCGTCGGCATCATCGGCGGCGAAAACGAAGCCGACCGCCTGCGCAACTTCCAGTGCATCGTCGACAAGCTGCCGGCCGCAATCGGCGTCGAAAAGGTTTCGCTGTTCCCGGCCGCCGACTATGACGGCGTCATCCAGGGCCTGCTCGGTGGTACGCTCGACTACGCCGAACTCGGCGCTTCGGGCTTTGCCAAGATCTACCTCGCCAAGGCCGACGCGGTCGAGCCGATCCTGACGACCGTCCAGACCGATGGTTCGACCGGCTACCACTCGATCATGGTCGCCCGCAAGGATTCCGGCATCACCAAGCTCGAAGATCTGAAGGGCAAGAAGCTCGGCTTTGCAGATCCGGACTCGACCTCTGGCTACCTCATCCCGCTCGTCACCCTGCCGGAATCGATCGGCGCGCCGGTCAAGGAATTCTTCGGTGAAACCGGCTTCGGCGGCGGTCACGAAAACCTGGTTCTCGAAGTCGTCAAGGGCACGTTCGATGCCGGCACGACCTTCGGTTCGGGCGTCGGCGAATTCAAGGACGGCTACACCTCGGGCAATCTGAAGAAGATGGTCGACAAGGGCATCCTCGACATGAACGACCTGGTCGAGCTCTGGAAGTCGCCGTTGATCCCGAACGGCCCGATCGTCGTCCGCTCGACGATGAACGACGACATGAAGGCGAAGTTCAAGCAGTTCATGCTCGACCTGCCGAAGACCGATGCCGCCTGCTTCTCCGCCATCCAGGGTGGCGATTTCACTGGCTTCACCGAAGTCAACGCCGACTTCTACAAGCCGATCATCGACGCCCGCAAGGCAACGATCGGCGGCTGATTTTCCTGATCATTCAAGGACGCTGGCCGCCAAAACGGCCAGCGTTCGCCTTTTTTCTGGGGCGCCTGGAGCGCCTGTCGACAGAGGCCGGCATTGCCGGAACATTCATGGCAACTTCCATGCTCCCGAGGCATCTGAGTGAAAACGGCGCGCTGGTCGAGCGCCACTGGCAGGAGTTGAACTCCCGTCGCCGGCTTTACTCCTGGCTCGGCTTCGCCGTGCTGTTGCTCGCCCTTTCCGGCTCGCTCTGGTTTGCCAACGATTCCAATGCCGGCAAATTCTTCGACCGCCTGCCGCACTTCTTCGATTTCGTCGGCGATCTCGCGCCGCGTGACGGCCTGGAAATCTTCCGCGCCATGTTCGATCTGCCTTCGCCCTACGACGACGGCAGCTTCAAGTACAATTATCCCGAGGGTCGGCTCTACCTGACCGAGAGCTTCTACATTCCTGAATATGTGCACAAGATGCTGGAGACCGTGAACATCGCGATCTTCTCCACCGTCATCGGCACGTTCTTCGGCTTCATCTTCTGTTTCCTCGCCGCCCGCAACCTGATGCCCAATCCGTGGGTGCGGGGTGTCGTGCGCCGGCTGATGGAGATCCTGCGCGCCTTTCCCGAAGTGGTCATCGCCGGCTTCTTCCTGGCAATCCTTTCGCTCGGGCCGATACCCGCGATCGCGGCGGTTTCGATCCACACGGTCGGCGCACTCGGCAAGCTGTTTTTCGAGGTGGTCGAGAACGCCGACATGAAACCGGACGAGGGCCTGCGCGCCGCCGGTGGCAACTGGATCGAACGCGTCTGGTTCGGCATGGTGCCGCAGGTGCTGCCCAATTTCGCCAGCTATTTCCTGTTGCGTCTCGAGATCAACGTGCGGGCCTCGACCATCATCGGCGCAGTTGGCGGCGGCGGTATCGGCGAACTGCTGCGTCTGTCGATCGGCCAGGGCCATCAGGCAAAGACACTGGCGATCGTCATGCTGCTGTTTGCAACGATCTTCGCCGTCGACCAGTTTTCCGCATGGCTGCGCCGTCGCCTCGTCGGCGACCAGGCCTTCCAGCTTGCCCAGTAGGTGCGCATCATGACCTCCACGACCAGATTAAGCGCTCTCGAAATGGATGCGATCGCATCGCGTCACCCGCACTTGCTGCAGGGCTCCTCGAACAAGCGCCTGCGCACGATTGTCATCAGTGTCGGCCTCGTCGCTTACCTCATCTTCAGCTGGTGGTTCTTTTCGATCGGGCATGTTCTGGGCAACGCCAATTGGGGCATTGCCGGGACCTATCTCGCGGATTGGGTCTCCTACGAGGTTCGACCCGAGATCAAGATCGCCCGCGACAAGACGATGACGCTCGATTACCAGCGCAACTCGCCACTTGGGCCAAATCCCAATCCGGCATGGGTGGAACTCGACAAGGAAACCGTGACCCGAAAAGTCGAATTACCCGCTGCAACCGCACAGACCGCAAAGCCCAAGACGACGTCATCCTTCAGCTTCATGGCGCCGGGTTCAGCGCTCGGCGCGGCCAATACGCCAAGTGAGCAGAACCGCGTCGAAATGCGGACCGAGGAAATCATCACCAGGGCCGTCATCACCTATGACAGGTCGACGAAGATCGAAATTGCCGACGGACTCGTCAAGGCAACCCATCGTGGCGAGACGCTGACGATGGCCGTCGATGGCCAGGACACGGTAACCCCTCAGGGTGCCCTTCCCGCCTGGGCCACGCAGAAACGCCCGGGCGAGAAGATCACGCTCGCCTTTGGTGCAACTGGTTGGGCCGACGTCGAAGGTGACGACGTCTCGATCCGCAATCGCTTCTTCGGCTGGGCCAATTTCCTCTTCGACGTCCACTCACCGTTCTTCGGCAAGAGCTATGGCGACGTATTTTCGTTGATCACGAGCGGCGAGCGCATTGATCCCACGCGCTCGAACCTGTCGCTTGCCTGGAACAACATCCTCTACAACGCCGAATGGCAGCATCTGGATGTGTGGACCAAACTGCTGCAGACCGTGGTCATGGCCTTCGTCGGCACGCTTTTTGCCTCGCTGGTCGCGTTCCCGCTCTGCTTCCTGGCGGCGCGCAACATCACCCCGAATTTCCTGACGAACCAGATCGCCAAGCGCTTCTTCGATTTCCTGCGTTCGGTGGACATGTTCATCTGGGCATTGTTCTTCACGCGCGCCTTTGGCCCGGGACCGCTTGCCGGCATGTCGGCAATTTTCTTCACCGATACAGGCACCTTGGGCAAGCTCTACTCCGAGGCTTTGGAGAACATCGACGACAAGCAGCGCGAAGGCGTAAAATCCGTCGGCGCCACCCCGCTTGCCGTGCAACGCTTTGGCGTCCTGCCGCAGGTCCTGCCGGTATTCGCCAGCCAGGCGCTCTATTTCTGGGAATCCAACACGCGTTCGGCAACGATCATCGGCGCTGTCGGCGCCGGTGGCATCGGCCTGAAACTCTGGGAAGCGATGCGTACCAACTCCGATTGGGAAAATGTCGCTTATATGGTGCTTCTCATCTTGCTGGTCGTGTTTATTTTCGACAGCATCTCGAACGCCTGCCGCTCGCGACTGATGGGGCAGAAGGCTCATTGACGAGAAGAATTTTTGCAGCGCGGTCATCATGATGTTGTCATGGAAATCGGCTAGCTGCGCATCGCATCCCGCGAACAATCGACCCGCCGTTCCGGCGGGCCGGTCGATACAAGAAAGTGAAGACCGTGCGTTATGCAATCTACTTCGCGCCGCCGGCAGACGACCGGCTGTCGCAGACGGCGGCCCGTTGGCTCGGCCGTGATGCCTTTACCGGCGAGACCAATGAACTTTCAGCGTTAGGCAGCCTTGATGCCGCCACGCGACATGCACTGACTGCCGACCCGCGACGCTACGGCTTTCACGGCACTCTCAAGGCCCCCTTCACACTTGCCGAAGACCGCAGCGAAGCCGAGCTGGTCGCAGCCTTCGAAACGTTTGCCGACAACCTTGAACCCTTCGAGATCCCTCAACTCACGCTCCTTCAGCTTGGCCCGTTCTTCGCGCTGGTTTCCGCGACCCACTGCGAGGCGTTGCAGGAATTCGCGGCGCAGGCCGTGCAAACCTTCGAGCCGTTTCGGGCGCCGTTGTCGGACCTGGACATGGCGCGACGCAACCCGGACAAGCTTCCGGAGCGGCAGAGGGAATACTTGAGAAAGTGGGGATATCCCTTTGTTTTCGAAGAATTTCAGTTTCACCTGACGCTGACCGGGCCGGTACCCGGCGAGACAGCGAAACCAATGCGGACCGTGCTTGAGAGCACCTTTGCTGATCACATCGGCAAGCCGCTTCACGTCACGTCAGTTGCGCTCTTCGTCGAGCCGCACCGTGGCGCACCGTTCCTGGTCCATTCCCTGCTGCCGCTCCGCGGCGCGACACAACGAAAGATCGCATGAGATGAGCAATGAACAAGTCCTGACCAATGCCCGCATCGTTCTGGAGGACAGTATCCTCGACGGCTCGGTGCTGATCCGCGACGGCAAGATCGCCGATATCTCTCATGGCACGACCAACACTGGTGAAGACTTCGAAGGCGACTACCTTCTGCCTGGCCTCATCGAGCTGCACACCGACCACCTTGAGGCACATTACTCGCCGCGGCCCGGCGTTCGCTGGTTGAAGATCGCCGCGATCCAGGCACACGACGCACAGGTCGTCACGTCTGGCATCACCACCGTATTCGACTGCCTGCGCCTTGGTTCGGACGAAGACGGCGGTTTCCAGAAGGGCGAAATGCGCAGCATGGCGGACGCGCTGGCCCAGGCCAAGCAGGAAGACCGCCTGCGCGCCGACCATCTGATCCACCTGCGCTGCGAGGTTTCGACATCGGACGTGCTCGATCACTACGAGGACTTCCAGAACGATCCGCAGGTCAAGCTCGTCTCGCTGATGGACCACGCGCCGGGGCAGCGCCAGTTCCAGACGATGGACCAGTACACGCTCTACTACAAATCCAAGCGCGGCCTGTCGGACGCCGAATTCGGAAAATTCGTTGAACGTCAGCAGGCGCTTTCGGCGAAGTATGCCGGCCCGCACCGCGATGCGCTCGCCAAGGCCTGTGCTGAGCGCGGCATTACCATCGCCAGCCACGACGACGCCACGATCGCCCATGTCGACGAATCTATCAGCTACGGCATCAAGCTCGCCGAGTTCCCGACCAGCTTCGAAGCGGCGGAAGCCTCCCATCGCGCCGGTCTTAGTGTGCTGATGGGCGCGCCCAACATCGTGCGCGGCAAGTCGCATTCGGGCAATATCGCCGCCCGTGACCTTGCCGACCGCGGCGTGCTCGACGTGCTTTCGTCCGATTATGTGCCCTTCAGCCTGATCCACGCGCCGTTCGTGCTCGCCGATGAGCTTGAAGCCATCGACCTGCCGAAGGCGATCGCCATGGTCAGCACCACCCCTGCCCGCACCGTCGGCCTCGACGATCGTGGCCGGATTGCCGTCGGCTTGCGCGCCGACATCGCGCGTGTCCACAGGCAGGAAGGTATTCCAGTGGTGCGTTCGGTCTGGCGCGAAGGTCGGCGTGTCGCATGAGCCAGCTCGAACTTAGGCGTGGCGCGCTTGTCGTCGTCGTCGGCCCGAGCGGGGCCGGCAAGGATAGCGTCATGGGCTTTGCCGCCCGACACTTCTGCGACTGCTCCGATGTCCACTTCGTTCGCCGCGTGATCACGCGGCCGTCGGACGCCGGAGGCGAGGTGCATGAAAGCGTTTCAGTCGCCGAATTCGTCGACATGGAGCAGGCAGGCGCCTTCGCTGTGTCCTGGGACGCGCACGGCCTGAAATACGGCATTCCCGAAGACGTTCGCCGCAATGTCGAACACGGCACCACGGCAATCGTCAACGGCAGCCGAAGCGCCCTGCCGGCGTTCCGCGCCGCCTTCGGCAACATCGCCGTCGCGGTCATCACGGCCGAGCCCGCCGCGCTCGCCAAGCGTCTTGCCGAGCGCGGACGCGAAAGCGAAGAGGACGTGTTGCGCCGGCTCTCGCGACAGGTGCCCGACGTCACATCGGGACCGGATGTCACGATCATCGACAACAGCGGTCGCCTTGAGAGTGCCGGGCGTCACTTCGTCGACCTCGTCGAGCGATTGCGCATGAGTGCCGCCCATCCGGCCTAAGTGTCGCGTTTTCCCAGGCGCCGTTTTTTAAGACCCTGGAGCAACCGCTCCGGGGTCTTTTGCATTTGAATGCCATCGCCCGGCGGCAATTCCGTGCGCCGTCTCCTTCCCTTTTCCTTCAGCAAGTCAATTTTCCTCTTGTCGAGACGATTATTATGTATATACATTATATCCAACGAGAGGGGATCGGCTGATGAGTCAATTTTCGACCAACGCAAACGCGTCCGGCATCTGGCGCAATCTTCGCCTTGCGACGTTGCGACCCGATCAAGACGGCCTCGGCATGGTGGAAAAGGGCGCAGTGGCTGTCGTCGACGGGCACATTGCCTTTGCCGGCGCCGAGAGCGACCTTCCCGCCGATCTATCCCGCACACTTGAAGCAACGAATTGCAACGGCCGGGTGATGACGCCCGCCTTCATCGATTGCCATACGCACCTCGTCCACGGCGGCAACCGCGCTCGCGAGTTCCAGATGCGGCTCGAAGGTGCGTCCTATGAGGAAATCGCCCGCGCCGGTGGCGGTATCGTCTCCTCGGTCAAGGCAACCAATGCACTCTCAGTCGACGCGCTCGTGGAAAGCGCTCTGCCACGGCTCGACACGCTCATTGCCGAAGGTGTTTCGACGGTCGAGATCAAGTCCGGCTACGGCCTGAATATCGACGCCGAACTCAACATGCTGCGCGCCGCGCGCAAGCTTGGCGACAAACGTCCGGTCCGCATCGTCACCAGCTATCTCGCAGCGCATGCGACCCCCGCCGACTACAAGGGGCGCAACGACGACTACATTTCCGAGGTGGTGCTTCCGGGTCTTGATGTCGCCCACGCCGAGGGCCTGGTCGATGCCGTCGATGGCTTCTGCGAAGGCATCGCCTTTTCGACCGCAGAGATCGCCCGCGTCTTCGGTCGCGCCAAGGCGCTCGGCCTGCCGGTCAAACTGCATGCCGAACAGCTTTCCAACCTCGGTGGCGCCAAGCTTGCCGCCTCCTACGGTGCGTTGTCCGCCGACCATCTCGAATATCTCGACGCTGATGGAGCGCAGGCAATCGCCAAATCGGGCACGGTAGCCGTGCTGTTGCCCGGCGCGTTTTACGCGCTGCGCGAAAAGCAGCTTCCGCCGGTGGACGCGCTGCGCGCTGCCGGAGCGCACATCGCCATCGCAACGGATTGCAATCCCGGCACCTCGCCGCTGACTTCGCTGCTACTGACCATGAACATGTCGGCGACGTTCTTCCGGTTGACGATTGCCGAATGCCTCGCCGGCGTTACCCGCGAGGCGGCACGTGCGCTCGGGCTTCTCGCCGAAACCGGCACGATCGAAGTCGGCAAGTCTGCCGACCTCGCACTCTGGAACATCGAAGATCCGGCCGAGCTCGTCTACCGCATCGGCTTCAATCCACTTCATCTGCGCATCTTTAAGGGCGAAAGGACCGGTCTATGACCATCATTCTGCATCCAGGCTCGGTTCCGCTTGAGTATCTCGAGACCATCTATTGGAGCGGCGAACCTGCCCGCCTGCATCCGTCGTTCGACGCAGGAATCGAGAAGGCGGCCAAGCGCATCGCCGAGATCGTCGCCGGCAATGCGCCTGTCTATGGCATCAACACCGGCTTCGGCAAACTGGCTTCGATCAAGATCGACAGCGCTGACGTCGCCACCCTGCAGCGCAACCTGATCCTGTCGCATTGCTGCGGCGTCGGCCAGCCGCTCGCCGAAAACATCGTCCGCCTGATCCTGTCGCTGAAGCTCGTTTCTCTCGGTCGCGGCGCCTCCGGCGTCAGGCTCGAACTGGTGCGGCTGATAGAGGCGATGCTCGACAAGGGTGTCATCCCGGTCATTCCGGAAAAGGGCTCGGTCGGTGCGTCCGGCGACCTGGCACCGCTTGCCCACATGGCAGCCGTCATGATGGGCCACGGCGAGGCATTCTTCGAAGGCGCCCGCATGTCCGGCGCACAGGCCATTGCCAAGGCCGGGCTGACGCCGGTGGTGCTTGCCGCCAAGGAAGGCCTCGCGCTGATCAACGGCACTCAGACGTCGACCGCACTCGCGCTCGCCGGCCTCTTCCGCACCCACCGCGCCGCCCAGGCAGCGCTCATCACCGGCGCAATGTCGACCGATGCAGCGATGGGTTCGTCTGCGCCCTTCCATCCGGACATTCACACACTTCGCGGCCATCAGGGCCAGATCGACACCGCCGCCGCCCTTCGCGCGCTTCTCTCAGGTTCCGCCATTCGCGAAAGCCATATCGAGGGCGACGAGCGGGTGCAGGATCCCTATTGCATTCGCTGCCAGCCGCAGGTGGACGGCGCCTGCCTCGACCTGTTGCGCTCGGTCGCGCGCGTGCTCGAAATCGAAGCGAATGCCGTTACCGACAACCCGCTTGTCCTTTCCGACAATTCCGTCGTCTCCGGCGGCAACTTCCACGCAGAACCGGTAGCGTTTGCCGCCGACCAGATCGCGCTCGCGGTTTGCGAGATCGGCGCGATCTCCCAGCGGCGCATTGCCCTTCTTGTCGACCCGGCCTTGTCCTACGGACTGCCGGCCTTTCTCGCCAAGAAGCCTGGCCTCAACTCCGGCCTGATGATCGCCGAGGTGACGTCGGCGGCGTTGATGTCGGAAAACAAGCAACTTTCGCACCCGGCCTCGGTCGACTCCACGCCGACATCGGCCAATCAGGAAGACCATGTTTCAATGGCCTGCCATGGCGCCCGCCGGCTGCTGCAGATGACCGACAACCTGTTTTCGATCATCGGCATCGAGGCGCTGACCGCCGTGCAGGGCGTCGAATTCCGTGCGCCGTTGACAACGAGCCCCGAACTTCAAAAAGCCGCCGCAGCCCTACGTGCAGTTTCGCCGACGATCGAAGAGGACCGCTATCTCGCCGACGATCTGCAGGCGGCCGGCGAGCTGATCGCATCCGGCACCCTGAATGCCGCGATTTCTGCCGGCATTCTGCCAAAACTGGAGGCTTGAGATGAGCGTCTTCGAAGTCCGCCAGGGCACCTCGCCCGTCATCCTCGGCTTTCCGCACACCGGCACGGATGTGCCGGCTGAAATATGGGACCGTCTCAACGATACCGGTCGCCTGCTCGCAGACACCGATTGGCACATTCACAAGCTCTATGAAGGCCTGTTGCCTGATGTTACCGTCGTGCGCGCCACCTTCCACCGCTACGTAATCGACGCCAACCGCGACCCGGAAAACGTCAGCCTTTATCCCGGGCAGAACACCACCGGGCTTATCCCGGAGACCGATTTCGACGGGTTGCCGATCTGGAAGGATGGCGAGGCCCCGACGGAGGCCGACACGGCATCGCGCCTGCGCCAATTCCATGCGCCTTATCACGCCGCATTTCTGGCCGAGATCGAGCGGGTCAAGGCCATCCACGGCATCGCCATCGTCTACGACTGCCATTCCATCCGCTCGCATATCCCGTTCCTGTTCGACGGCAAGCTGCCGGACCTGAACATCGGCACGGACATGGGCCGCACCTGCGCGCCTGCTATCGAGAAGGCCGCCGTCGATATCGCCGCTTCGGCCGATGGTTACACGAGCATTCTCAACGGCCGCTTCAAGGGCGGCTGGACGACCCGGCATTACGGGCGCCCGGAAACCGGCGTGCACGCCATCCAGATGGAACTGGCGCAATCGACCCATCTTGCCACCGAGGAGCCGCCTTTCGTGCTCGACGCCAGCAAGGCGGAACGCCTGCGCGCGCCCCTTCGGGCCATTCTTCAAAGCATCGAGAATACCGCATTCGACCTTAAAACGCTGACAGGGAGCGAGGCATGACCATGAACAATCCGCGCCACAATATTCGCGACGTGCGCGCCCCACAGGGCACCACGCTCAACGCCAAGAGCTGGATGACCGAAGCGCCGCTGCGCATGCTGATGAACAACCTCGACCCGAACGTGGCAGAAAACCCGCACGAGCTGGTCGTCTATGGCGGTATCGGCCGCGCCGCCCGCACCTGGGCCGACTTCGACAAGATCGTCGAAACCCTGAAGGACCTCAACGAAGACGAGACCCTGCTCGTCCAGTCCGGCAAGCCGGTCGGCGTCTTCCGCACCCACAAGGATGCGCCGCGCGTCCTGATCGCCAACTCCAACCTGGTGCCGCATTGGGCAACCTGGGACCACTTCAACGAGCTGGATAAAAAGGGTCTGGCGATGTACGGCCAGATGACGGCCGGCTCGTGGATCTACATCGGCACGCAGGGCATCGTTCAGGGCACCTACGAAACCTTCGTCGAGGCCGGCCGCCAGCATTACGGTGGCAGCCTCAAAGGCAAGTGGGTGCTGACAGGTGGTCTGGGCGGCATGGGCGGCGCACAGCCGCTGGCAGCCGTCATGGCCGGTGCATCCTGCCTCGCGGTCGAGTGCAACCCGGACTCGATCGACTTCCGCCTTCGCACCCGCTACGTCGATGAAAAGGCGGAAACGCTCGACGAGGCGATGGAGATGATCGCCCGCTGGACGAAAAACGGCGAAGCCAAGTCCGTCGGCCTGCTCGGCAACACCGCCGAAATCCTGCCGGAAATGGTTCGCCGCGGCATCCGCCCGGATATGGTCACCGACCAGACCTCCGCGCATGATCCGGTCAACGGCTACCTGCCCAAGGGCTGGACCATGGCCGAGTGGAAGGCCAAGCGCGAGAGCGACCCGAAGGCTGTCGAAAAGGCTGCGCGCGCCTCGATGCGTGAACATGTGGAAGCCATGATCGCCTTCCAGGACATGGGCATCCCGACCTTCGACTACGGCAACAACATCCGCCAGGTCGCCAAGGAAGAGGGCCTCGAAAACGCCTTCGCCTTCCCCGGCTTCGTGCCGGCCTATATTCGCCCGCTCTTTTGCCGCGGCATCGGCCCGTTCCGTTGGGCCGCACTCTCCGGCGATCCGGAAGACATCTACAAGACCGATGCCAAGGTCAAGGAACTGACCCCCGGCAACACCCACCTGCACAATTGGCTCGACATGGCGCGCGAGCGCATCTCGTTCCAGGGACTGCCAGCACGCATCTGCTGGGTCGGTCTCGGTGATCGCCATCGGCTCGGCCTCGCCTTCAACGAAATGGTCAGAAACGGCGAGCTCAAGGCTCCTGTTGTCATCGGCCGCGATCACCTCGACTCCGGCTCGGTCGCCTCGCCGAACCGCGAAACGGAAGCGATGAAGGACGGCTCGGACGCCGTCTCCGACTGGCCGCTGCTCAACGCCCTCTTGAACACTGCGTCCGGCGCCACCTGGGTGTCGCTGCACCATGGCGGCGGCGTCGGCATGGGCTTCTCGCAGCATTCGGGCGTCGTCATCTGCGCCGATGGCACTGATGATGCCGCCAAGCGACTTGAGCGTGTACTCTGGAACGACCCGGCCACCGGCGTCATGCGCCACGCCGATGCCGGCTACGACATCGCGCTCGACTGCGCCAAGGACAAGGGCCTGCGCCTGCCGGGCATCCTCGGCAACTGACGAAGATTTAGGGGCGCCGGTCTGGCGCCCCTACCCCTTGTTCTTACGGGGTGGTCGCTTTCCGATTGCCGCCTTCGAGCAAGAGCAGTAGCCCAAGGCCCGCCAATCCGCCAAGACCTCCAAGAAGTGCTGTTCCCGAATAGTCGCTGATGCGGGTGCCGAGTGCAAAGAGCGCCGCGCAAAGGCCGCCGCTCATGAAGATGTTGACCGAGATCAGCGAGCTTCCGAGCCCCGGCCGGTCGGCAATCAATTCCTGCAGGTAGGTGATGGGGATCGTGATCAGCGCGGCAGCGCCGAAGGCGCTGATCAGCGTCAGCGCATAGATGTGCCACGGCGCCGACGACAGTCCGAGCAGGACCATGTAGCCGATATAGATGACCGTCCCGAGCGCCAGTGCCTTCGCCGGCAGCAGGCTCACCTGGATGCGCGCCCAGACGAAGATGAAGACCACCTCGAGAAAAGCGACAACGCCGGCGATGATGCCGATATCCGTGACGCTACCACCGACGGCATTGGTCATGATCAGCGGCAGGACGGCCGCATTGATATGCAATGTCGAGGTGATCATTGCCACCGCGACCACGCGCGCGAAGATGCGCGGCGCAAGGATCTCGCCGAAGGATGTCCAATAGGAAAGGCGCTTGCCCAGGCCCGGATCGACGCCGCGCTCGTTCGGCAAGGAGAAGAAGACCAGAAGCAGGTTGGCCGAGCATCCGAGGCTGGCGAGCAGATAGGCGGGCAGCATGCTGTCGCCACCGGCAAGCGCAAAGCCCACCAGCCCGGGCACCAATACCCAGGCAAGCGAAATCGCCGCGCGCGCGCCGGTCGTCAGAGCGCCGGCGTCCTGCCCACTCATGCGCCGCGCGACGCTGCGCACATTGGCAAAGAGCAACGTGTAGACTGCGCCATAGATCGGCAGGAACAGAAGCACGCTGACGAGAAAGCTCGATTGATAGGGCAGGACATAGACAATGCCGTAGCCGACCACGCCGAACAGGATCGCGTTCGACATCAGCACGCGATAATTGCCGATCCGATCGGCAAGGATGCCGATGGAAACGCTGACGATGACGTTCACCGTCGCGGCGGCCAGAATCAGCAGTGAATAGAGCCCGTCACTCAGGCCCAGTTCGTTGATGCCGACCACGGATTGATAGGGTGAGGTTGCCGCCCCGGCGAAGCCGAAGAGAAAGATCGCCAGCATGCTGACCCGAATCGACGGGTTGCGCATGGCGCTGAAAAGCGAGGAAGTCATGATGATGCACGTCCACGAAGGAGGCGATTTCAAAAGGGGAGCTTGGCGCCGGCGGGTCGCACCGGCGGTTGCATTGCGGGAAGCTGCTTACACCGATTCCGACCAGCGCGCCGAGAGATTCGCCTTGGGCATAAAGTCGAATTCCTGATCGAAGGGAAATGCGGGACGAGAGCGGTGCAGGCTTGCCAGATGGGGGATGTCCTGGTTGACGACACCATCGGTCAACGCCATCAGGTTGGGGTTGGCAATCGGCGCGAGTTCCGGCGAGAGATAGCCTGACTTGACCACGAGCAACCGGACATTGCTCGGGTCGAGGCCGAGGCGGGTGAAGTCGGCGATATCGTGATAGGGTCGACGTCGCGCCGAAAGCACGACGTCGATCGCCCCAACGCGGACAACCGCCTGGCGCTCCTTTGCAGGACCAGGATCATCGAGCCGTACGACTTCCACCAGCATCTCCGCGACGGGACTTGCCGGATCGAGGCTGCCGCCGATCTTCAGCATCAGGTTTTCGCCGACGCCGGCAGCAAAGCAGGCTTCCACGGCAGGACGATCGGCGATACCGGCGATGAGTGCGCCGCGCCACCCCCGCGCAAGCAGGGCCTTCAACACATCCGCCCTATCGCCGACACCGCCGCCGGTCGGGTTGTCGCCGGAATCGGCAAGGATGATGGGGGTTGTCGTCGCCTTTTCGGCGACATCGAGCATGGCGTCGAGCGGGCCCGTCACAGGACCGAAACGGAAATTGCGACGTTCCGCCCAGTATGCCGCCGCAATGTCGACGGCTGCCTGCTCTGCCGCGGCCCGATCGGTCGCGGTAATCACGGCACAAGCCGTTGCACGCGGCTCGTCGGCCCAGACATAGCCGACCATCAGGTTGGCATCGAGCACACCCGGCCGCGCGTCGATGTCGGGCAGTTGCCGGTAGAGGCCCCTGGCCGGCTCGTCCTCGGTAGAGGTGCATTCCCCCGGCAGCAACACGGGGATCTTTGCCCACGCAACACCCGGGCGCGTCCCGCTGCGTAGCGCCTCAATGAGCATCGCCCAGGCGCGGATCATCGTTTCACGCGTGTCGATGTGCGGCGCGGTCCGATAGCCCGCGAAGATGTCGATCTGGTCGATGATACGCTGGCTGACATTGCCGTGCAGATCGTAGCTGGTGGCGATCGGGCAGTCCGGCCCGACGACAGATCTCGCGGCAGAGATCCAGTCCCCCTCAGCATCCTCCATGCCGTCGACCTTGATCGCCCCATGCATGGCGAGATAGAGCCCGTTGATCGGCAGGGCCTGTTGCAGCCGGTCGAGAAACTCCGCCTTGAAGGCGTCGTAGGTCGGTCGGGACACCGGCCCACCGGGCACGGCGCGCGCGTGCAGGAGCGGCAGATGCTCGATGCCTTCAGCGTCGAGAAAATCGAAATACTCCGCCTGGAGCAGATCCGCCCCGCGCAGCACCCGAAAATCCTCGACCGCCATCAGCACCGGCGAATAGGTGCTGCACTCCGTATGGATACCGCCGACGGCAATGCGCATGGAAGCTCCTGTCACAGTTTCGGGCTCAAGGGAGCGATCGCAGCAAAGCGCTGCCAGTCCTTGGCGGATTTCGGGGTCCATGCGGCTTCGGCGATGGCGCACAGCCTGGGGAAGACGAGCCGATTGAAGTAGCCGCGCGACAGGAAATGCTCCGACCAGATGCAGGCCTGAACGCCCTTCATGCGCGCTTTCAGCTCATCCGGAAATTCGCCTTCGGCCTCGTAGCCATAGGTATGGGCCGACGTTGCCGTCCCGGCCCAGCTGGCGCCCGGTTCCTGCCAGGCGTCGGCCTGCGCCATGTCGAGATAATAGGCCTGACCGGGCGTCATCACCACGTCATAGCCTTCCCGCGCAAGCTCGATGCCGACCTCCGGCCGCTCCCACGCCATCAGCAACGTGCCTTCGGTCTCGACGCCGCCGCCATGGGCGACCTCGTTCCACCCGGCAAGCTTGCGGCCGCGGACGGTCAGCATCTGCTTGACCTTCTTCAGGAAGAAGGATTGCAACGCAAAGGTGCCGGAAAGACCCTCTTTCTCCATCAGCTTCTTCGCCAGCGGCGAGGCAAGCCAGGAACCGTTGGCAACCTCGTCGCCGCCGATATGGATGTACTGGCTCGGGAACAACTCGACCATTTCGTCGAGCACTTTCTCGAGGAAGTCATAGGTAAAGGCGATCGCCGGATTGAGCGCATTGTTCGGGTAGCCCTGAACGGAATGATAGCTTTCCGGCGCTTCTTGGCCATCGGTCAGGTCAGGCAGGGCGACAAGCGTGGCGGTGCTATGGCCGGGAATGTCGATCTCCGGAACGATCTCGACGTGAAGCGCCGTCGCCTGGGCCACCAGGGCTTTCACATCCTCTTGGCTGTAGAACCCGCCGGCGGGTTCCGCACCGTTGCCGAGTTGCGGCAACAACGGTTCGTCCGGCCCGCGCAGCACGCCGATCGTCGTTAACGTTGGAAACGCCTTGATTTCAAGCCGCCAGGCTTCGTCATCCGTCAGATGCCAGTGGAAGATGTTGAGCTTGAACCAGGCGAGAATATCGATGAGGCGGGAAATGTCCGATGTCGGGTAGAATTGCCTGGATACGTCGAGATGACAACCGCGCCAGCCGTAACGCGGCGCATCGGAGATCGTGCCCTGCGCCGGAAAACGGAATTTTTCCGGATGCGTGCGCGCGCCGTTCAGCAGCTGCGCCAAGGTCGTCAGCGCGTATTGCCGGCCGGCAGCACCACCATAGGCAAGGCGGATCTCCTTGGTCGAGAAGGCCAATTCGTAGGCCTCGGCAGCAAGCGTCGCATTCTTCGAGAAGACAATTGCCCGCCCTTGACTGGAGGCAACCAGGCTGAATGGCGCATGCCCCGCCGAAAACAGACGATGAAAAAGCCCAAGCACGCTCGCGACCGCTGCCACGTCGTCGGGCGCCGTCATCGGCGCGGGGTAAAGCACGACGGGAAAGCTGTCGCCTGCCCAGGCGTCGATTTGCGCCGGCCATGGCTGCATCGAAAACGGCAGGTCGAGCTTGCCTTCGGGCAGTTGTGCTGGCGGAGGCTCGCTCATGGCATTTTCCAGGAGCAGATCGGAGACGGCGACCGGCACATGCTCGCCGCTCGAAAACGTCAGATAGGCTGACTTGGCACCATCAGTGCAGTGCTTCGCCTGTCGATGCAGGCCGCTCACCGTGAACGTCCAGCTTTCGCCGGGGCCAAGCGTCAGCCCGGCGGGTGGTGCGAATTCATGAAAATTGGCGTTGCGGCGCAGGAAAGTGGCGTTGTCGCAGGCCTCCGGCACGATTACGCGCGTGAGCGACGTGTACACCAGGCGGAAGCCCGTGAGCGGTGTGGCTGAGAAATTGAACAGCGTGAAGGTGAACCGGCCAAATGCGCCGCCGTCAGGCTGCCAGGACGCTTCGAGACGATAGGAAACGGGCGCCATGATTTTCCTCCCAGAAGTCTTTCGGTCAGTAGTAGCTAGATTGTGAGAAGGTTCGCGCCAGTTCAGCCTGGCCGGCGGTCAGACCGCAATCGACAGGCAGGCACACGCCCGAGATCGCAGCGGCGAGCGGCCCTGCGAGGAAATGTACGGCGTTGGCAACATCGTCAGGATTGACGATGCGCTGCAGTGGATACCAGCGGCGCGCTTCCTCGAAGACGTCAGGATTGGCGGCGGCACGCGCTTCCCATGCCTGCGTTCGCACAGTGCCCGGCGCAACGGCGTTGGAGCGAATGCCGAACTTGCCGTACTCGACGGCGATGAGGCGTGTCAGGTGCAGCAGGCCGGCCTTGGCGACGCTGTAGGCTGGATGACCGAAGACATTCATGCCGTTGACGGAGGCGATATTGATCACCGAGCCGCGGCTTTCCTTCAGCATGTCTTCCACCGCGCGAAAGCACAGAAAGGCCGCTTCGAGGTTCAGCGCATTGTCCATGCGCCAGATATCCGGCGTCGTATCGTGCAGGCTGACGGCGCGTGCGGCGCCGGCATTGTTGACGAGCGTGCGCACCGTACCGTGCTCGCCGGCCGTCGCGGCCAAGTTTCCGACGCTTGTCGCATCCGTCACGTCACAGGCGACCGGAACGAAGCGCTTGCCGTCGCCGATCTCGCGCGCAGCCTTCTCGGCAGCACCGCTGTCGATGTCGGCAAGCAGGACGACGTCATGGTCTTCCCCAAGACGTCTGGCGATTGCGCGGCCGATATCGCCGGCTGCACCGGTGACGATGGCGACGGACTGCGTCATGCGGAAACCTTTCGCGGCACGTCAGTCTCCCAGCAACTGGCGGTCATCACCGTCGCGGTGCGTCACCAGCTGCTGCTTGATGCGCCGAAGTGTGACCGTCGCCTGCGGCTGAACCCGGTAGGCAACGAGACTTGAGAGGATATCGAGCAGCGCCAGATAGGCGATGCGGGTGGAGGTCGGACGATAGATGTTGTTGCCTTCTGGCAGGTCGACAGGAACCGTGATCGTCGCCGCGGCCGCGACCGGGCTGTTGCTCTGGGTCAGCGCAATCGTCGGCACCTTGAGCTCGCGCGCCAACGTGAAGGCGCGCACGAGTTCGGCGTTCCGGCCCGAGAAGGATGAGCCGATCAGAACGTCGCTTGGGCGAGCGGCGGCCGCCATCATCAGTTGCATGCTGTGGTCGGAACTGGCGGTAACACGCAGGCCGTAGCGAAAGAGCCGGTTCTGCAACTCGCTGGCTATCATCGAGGAATTGCCGCCCGAACCGAAGGCATAGATCATTTCGGCCGTCGCAATGCGCTCGACCGCCTGTTCGATTGCCGCGAGATCCAGCGAACGATGCAGGAGGAAAAGCGCGTTCTGCGCCTTGGTGATGATGTCCTGGGCGACGTCACCGGTCTCGCGGCTCTTCGGCTCCGGCTTCAGGTAGCGCATGCCGATATAGGCGGTGCGCGCCAATTGCACCTTGAAATCGGAGAAGCTGTCGCAACCGAGCCGCCGACAGAAGCGCGTGACCGTGGGAGGAGAGACATCGGCCTTGCCGGCCAGCTCGATGATCGATGCATTCACCGCGAACTCGAAGTCATTCAGAAGAATATCGGCGATGCGGTTCTCCGATTGCGAGAGCCGGCCCTTTTCTTCCTGAAGTGTCGCGAAAATATCCATCGGCTGCTGATGTCCTTAGGGTCTATCAGCCTTCCTTCGGCTTGTAGGCGATGCAGTCGATCTCGACCTTGCAATCAACCATCATCGCCGACTGGACGCAGGCCCTCGCCGGTGGATGCGCACCGAAATACTCCTGATAGATCTTGTTGAAAGTCCAGAAATCACGCGGATCGTCGAGCCAAACGCCGCAACGCACCACGTGCTCGGTACCGTATCCGGCCTCGTCCAGAATGGCCAGAAGATTGGCGATCGCCTTGTGCGTCTGAGGGATGATACCGCCCTCGATGATCTCGCCTTTTTCCATGGCGACCTGGCCGGAAACATGCAGCCAGCCGTCCGCTTCCACCGCGCGCGCAAAGGGTAATGGCTTACCGCCCGCACCGACTTGTTCAGTGCCATACCGTTTGATGGTCATGTGTGCCTTCGTGCAAATTATTTTCTTTGATCGTTGACAAGTGACCATAGAAAGCTGAATTTGACCAGAGAAAAACACCATTCATGAAAAGAATTTCAATCCAGGGCGAAAACATGCGGGATCCCTTCCTCAATCCGTTCCCCTCTTCCGACACCGCACGCCATAGCATCTGGGAGATGCTTGTTCCGCGCGATATCGACGCTTTTCTTTCGGCCGACTGGTCGATGGTGGCAGGTGACTTTGTCGAAGACGGCTTCATCGGCATCGATGGACGTCGCGAAACCAATCCCGACAATTGGCGCCTCACCTTTCCCTCGCTTTCGGCCTATCGCGATGAGTGGCTGCGCCAGGCGAAAGATTTCGCGGGCCTCTCCTTCGCGGAAGACACACGCACGGCGATCTTCACGACGACGACGCTTGAGGACATCGAGGTCAATGGCGACTTCGCGCTTGCGCGCAAGAAGTTCGACGGCGGGTTGAAGAAATCGGACGGCAGCTTCGACGTGATGAAATGGCAGACGGTCTATTATTGCCGCCTGCACGAGGGACGCTGGAAGATCTCCGGTTTCACCGGCTACCTGCCGAACCCGATGGGACCGGCCTAAAAAGCAAAAAGGCAACGGCATTGCGGATCTTCACAGCAGCGCTTGCAACGGAAACCAATACCTTCTCGCCCATCTGCATAGATCGCCGCGCCTTCGAGGCGTCGCTCTACGCGCCGCCGGGCGAGCATCCTGAGACGCCGACGCTCTGTACGGCGCCGATCACAGTCGGCCGCCGCATTGCGGCGGAAAAAGGCTGGACGCTGATCGAAGGCACCGCCACCTGGGCGGATCCTGCCGGCCTCGTCAACCGCCAGACCTATGAGAGCCTGCGCGATGAAATCCTCGACCAGTTGCGCGCCGCGCTTCCGGTCAATGCCGTCGTCATGGGACTGCACGGCGCGATGGTCGCTGCCGGCTACGAGGACACCGAAGGCGATCTTCTTTCTCGCATTCGCGAGATCGTTGGCCCTGATGTTCTCGTCTGCGCCGAGTTGGACCCGCACAGCCACTTGACCCAGAAGCGCGTTTCGGCGTCAGACTTCTTCGTCTACTTCAAGGAGTTCCCGCACACCGACTTCGTCGATCGTGCCGAGGATCTCTGGCGGATCGCCATCGACACGCTGGAAGGTCGCGTGACGCCTGTGATGTCAGTGTTCGACTGCCGCATGATCGACGTCTACCCAACTTCGCGCGAGCCGATGCGCTCCTTCGTCGACAAGCTGATGCGTATCGAAGCGGAGGACGCCGATGTCCTGTCGCTTTCGATGGTGCACGGCTTCATGGCGGGCGATGTTCCGGAAATGGGCACGAAGGTGCTCGCCGTGACCAACGGCAAACCGGAGAAAGGCGAGGCGCTCGCACGGGAACTCGGGCTCGAACTCTTTTCGAAACGCGGAACCTTCATCATGCCGCAGATCGACGAGAAGCAAGCTGTCGCCGAGGCGAAGGCTGCGACCGAAGGCCCGGTCGTCATCGCCGATGTCTGGGACAACCCGGGCGGCGGAACCGCGGGCGACGCGACGGTGCTGCTCGAGGAACTGCTGGCACAGGGTGTCACCAATGCCGCCGTCGGAACGATCTGGGATCCGATGGCCGTGCAGATCTGCATGGCCGCCGGCGAAGGCGCCGAAATCCCGTTGCGCTTCGGCGCCAAGTCGGCTCCGGGAACCGGCAATCCTGTCGATGGCATCGTCAAGGTGGTCAAGCTGGTCCGCGACGCCGAAATGCGGTTCGGCGAGAGTTTTGCCCCCTTCGGCGATGCAGCCCTCATTTCCTATCGCGGCATCGATATCATCCTGAATTCGACGCGGGCGCAAAGCTTCGATCCGAGCCTCTTCTCGGTGATGGGCCTCGACCCGCAGTCAAAGAGCATTCTGGTCATCAAATCGACCAACCACTTCTACGCCTCGTTCTCCAAGATCGCCGCGCAGATCCTATATTGCTCGGCCGGCACCCCCTACCCGAACAACCCCGCCAAGACCGCCTATCTGCGCGCACCCAGGAATATCTGGCCGAAGGTCGCCGATCCGCATGGTCTCGAAAAGGGAGCGGCGTGAACCAAGGCAGTTTATGCGGCGGCCGCGATCGAGGCGGACAGTCAGCAGATCGGCCTTCTGATCTGGCCTATTCTCATCACCAATAACGAAAACGGCCGCTGTCCTGGTCATGGACAGCGGCCGTTCTTGTCTTAGTCTAGCTACGCTCCGCTCAGGCCGCCGCCGGGTCGAGCAAGCCCATGTCGATATCGGTGAGTTCGACACGCCGCTCGAGCGCGATGCCCGCCTCGTCAAACAGATGGCAGTCGGCGGCACGTATGCCGGTCAACACCTGTTCCTCCGGGCGGATTGCCACCGTGCCCGGCAGCATCGCGCAATAGTTCTCCCCTTCACCGCTGATGGCGGCATAGGCAACGGTATGGGCGCCCAGGCGCTCGATCACCGTTGGCGTGACTGTCAGCGACAGGTCTCCGGCGCCGAGCAAAATGTGCTCGGGCCGGACGCCCAGCGTCAATGTCCGCCCAACCAGGCCATCGTGCGGCCTGACCGGGACGACAACCGTCTTCCCCTTGTAATCGACCTCTACGCCGGCATCGCTGACGCCTTTGCAGGTGACCGGCAGGAAGTTCATCTTCGGGTTGCCGATGAAACCGGCGACGAAGATGTTGGCTGGCTTATGGTAGAGCTCGAGCGGCGCGCCTGTCTGGGCGATTTCACCGGCATTGAGCACGACGATCCGGTCCGCCATCGTCATCGCTTCGACCTGGTCGTGCGTGACGTAGATCATCGTGGCCCGCAATTGCCGATGCAGCTTCGCCAATTCAATGCGCATGTCGGCGCGCAGCGCCGCATCGAGGTTAGAGAGCGGCTCGTCGAACAGAAAGATCTTCGGTTCGCGCACGATCGCCCGGCCGATGGCCACCCGTTGGCGCTGGCCGCCGGAGAGCATTCCCGGCTTTTGCTGTAGCCGCTGGTCCAGATGGAGAATGCGCGCTGCATGCTCCACCTTGGCCTTCAGTTTCTCTTCCGGCATGTTTTCCACGCGAAGCGGAAAGGCAATGTTCTCGAAGACAGACATGTGCGGGTAGAGCGCATAGGATTGGAACACCATCGCGATCCCGCGCTTGACCGGCGGCAGGTCGTTGACGCGTTTGCCATCGATCACGATGTCCCCCGAGCTGGTCTCATCGAGACCGGCTATCATCCTGAGCAATGTCGACTTGCCGCAGCCGGAGGGTCCGACGAAAACGACGAACTCACCGTTCCTGACTTCGAGCTGAATGCCTTTCAGCACCTCGAATGTCCCGTAGAATTTCTGAACCGTATTGAGATTGAGCTGTCCCAAGAAACTGTCTCCGGCCACCGGCGAGAAGCGGCACGTTCGTAAGCGGATTGGCCTGGGCCGCGGACCAAAGATCCGCGGCCCGGTGATCTTACTTGTACTCTTCGAGGTCGGCGGCCGCCTTCTTCAAGGCGTCGGCCGGTTCGGCCTTGCCGGTCACCACCGACTGGACCATTGCGATGATGACGTTCTGGAAGCCCTTGTAGTCGGTAAAGAGCGGCTCCGGACCACCGAACGCGATGCCGTCGATGAACGGCTGCCAATAGGGGTCCTTCTTGACGAATTCGTCAACCATCGGCGACGGACGCAACGGCGTCAGGCCGGCCGCGCCTTGCAACTCATACTCACCTTGCGGACCGGGCGAGGTGATGAATTTGGCGAATTCGGTCGCCTTCTCTTCGACACCGGAGCCCTTGAAGATCGCCAGGCTGTCGGTAATCAGCAGCGTCCCCTCGCCCTTGGCCGATGGGCCGAGCGGCAGCGGCGCAACGCCCCAGTTGACCTTGGTGTCCTTCAGGCGCACAGCGGCACCAGACCCGCCCTGGATCATGCCGACCTTGCCGTCGAGGAAGATGGCGCGAACCTCGTTCTGTTCGTAGGCGGTCGCCCCTTCGACGGAATAGGGAGTGATGTCCTTGTAGGCCTGGAGCGCGGCGAGAACCTCCGGGCTGTCGATGACGATCTTGTCGCCATCGATCACCTTGCCGTTGTTGGTGTACACCCAGTGCATGAACTGGTGCATCGTGTTGTCGAAGGTCTTGGCCGGAAGGCCGTAACCGGCGATACCCGTCTTTTCCTTGATCGCCTTGGCGAACTCGATCTCTTCGGCCCAGGTCTTCGGCGGCTTCTCAGGATCAAGGCCGGCCTGCTTGAACAGGTCCTTGTTCCAATAGAGCGCCTTGGTCGAGAACGCGATCGGAACGCCCCACTGGTTGTCGTCGAAGGTCACCGTGTCGACGATGTTGGGGTAATAGCTCTTCTTTTCCTCGTCCGTCATCGGCACGGGAACGATGAGATCGTTCTGGGCGAACTCCTTCAGCGTGCGCGAGCCGACATAGGCCATGGCGACCGGCGTGCCGGCAGCGGCAAGCGTCGTTGCCTTATCCTGGCACTGGGCCCAGCCGACAACTTCCGGCGTGACTTTCCAGCCTGGATTCTTTTCTTCCCACTGCTTGATGTATTTGGCGTGAACCGCATCCATGGTGTCGCCGCAGTAGATCCAGCTGATCTCCTGGTCGGCCGCCTGGGCGGTGACTGCGCCAAGCGCGGTCGAACCGAGCAGGGCGAGCGCGAGTACCCCTGTCTTGAATTGAATTGACACGTTGCAAGCTCCCGTTCTCTGGTGGTTGGTTGGTCTTATTGTTTCACCGCGCCTGCGGTCAGCCCGCTGACGAGATACCGTTGTAGGAGGAAGATCACGACGACCGCCGGCGCGATGCCGACGAAACTCGCCGCCATGAGCTCGTTCCAGATCACCTCTTGGCGACCGAAATAGGCGAAGAGCCCGACCGGCAGCGGCATGTATTCGGTCTTGGAATTGAAGGTGAGGGCGTAGATGAACTGCTGGGCATAGGCGCCGATGAAGGTGGTGATCGCAACAACCGTGATGCCCGGCATGGCAATCGGCAGGATCACGCGGCGCAGCGTATAGAAGTGGCTCGCGCCATCGACGAAAGCAGCCTCGTCCAGCTCGCGCGGAATGCGCATCATGTAAGTGCGCAACAGCCAGATCGCCGACGGGATAAGGAAGGCGACACCCGGCATGATCATGGCGAGATAGGTGTTGAGCACGCCGAAGCTGCGCATCAGCCGGAAAAGCGGAATGAGCAGTACGGCGCCGGAGAACATGTTGACGGCGAGGAAGGCGCCGAGCAGCGCGCCGCTGCCGCGGAATTTGAAACGCGCAAAGGCATATGCCGCCGGAATGACAAGCAGCAACACGATGGCCGTGACGATGGTGGAGATAAAGAAGGAATTGAAGATGTACCGCGCGAAACCGGGCACGCTGTCCCACATGGTCCGATAGGCGGCGAATGATCCGTTTTCCGGCCAGAACTTGTAGGGGGAGGAAAAGAGCAGACCCAGCGGCTTCAGCGAAACGAGGAACCCCTCGACGAATGGCGCCAGAATGAAGGCCAGGAAAACAAAGATCCCGGCATAGATGGCGACAAGCTCATACCAGCGATAGCGGTTGATCAAGGCAGGCTGGCTCATTTCTGTTCTCCCGAGGACAGGCGGCTGGTGACCCGGAAATAGGCAAAGCAGAAGATCGACAGGAAGATGCAGATCAGCACCGCGCGTGCAGCACCCTCGCCGTATTTCTTCGACCCTATGGCGGTGCGGTAGGTATCGATGATCATCGTGGTAGTTTCGCCGTTCGGACCACCCTGCGTGAGGATCCAGATGATATCGAAGGAGTTGAAGGTCGCGATCAGCGACAACATCGACATCGTGATCAGCGACGGCACCAGCAGCGGCAGCGTGATGCGCCGGAATCGATAGAAGCGCCCTGCTCCATCCGTCCAGGCCGCCTCATACAGATCCTGCGGGATCGCCTGCATCGCAGCCAGCATGTAGAGCGTGACCAGCGGCACGCCGATCCACACGTCGGTAACGATTGTCGCCCAGAAGGCCGTCTCGCCGCGTGCGAGGAAAGCGATCGGTCCGTCGATGAGACCCCAGTTCTGCAGCACGCCGGAAATCATGCCGAACTGGCCGTTGTACATCCAGCCCCACATGAAGATGCCGATGGCCATCGGGACGATCCACGGCGGCATGGTGAGCAGCCGGAAAAGCGCGCGGCCGGGCACGGCTGCGTTCAGCATGGTCGCGCCGAAGACACCGATGATCATTTTGATCGAGACCGAGAAGAAGGTCCAAATGAAGGTGCGGAAGATGACCTCGGCGAAGGTCTCGTTGAAGATCTTGTCATAGTTGGCCCAGCCGACCCATTTCGTCGTCTTCTTCAGCGACGCGTCGGTGAACGACAGGATGAAGGTGTCGACAAGGGGATAGGCGACGATGACCGTGACGTAGAGCACGGCTGGTAGGAGCAGGATCCAGGCGAAGATGATCGTGCTGCGTTGAACACTCATCCCGCTTCTCCCCTCAAGCCGCGCGCGAGTGCAAGGCTTCGTCGAACCGATCCCAGATCGGCCTGAGATCGATCACGGTCCGCTTGCGCCGGGCCTCGTCCATCGACAAGGCGAGGATACCGGCTTCGAGCGCATCGATCGTCGAGACCGGCAGCGGCCGGCCGTCACGCACATGGCCGATGATGTCGGTCGCCATCTGCTCATCGGCGCCGTAGTGCTGCGACAGCTCGGTGGCCGCGTACTTGTTCTCGACCACCTTCTTGCCGCTCAGCATCTCGTGCACGTCAAAATAGCCGCGGATAAAATCCCCCTCGGCCATGCCCCGCGATCCCATGATGCAGAAGCGTCGGAACTGGTCCGGCACATTGAGATTGGTGTGGAAGTTCATGCCGACGCCATTGGCATATTCGACGATGGCGACCTGATAGTCGATGATGTCGCCGTCGCTGTCGAACACCTTGTCGGATCCCATCCAGCCGCTCGGCTTGCGATGGAAAAGCTCGAGATCGTTGATGCCCTCGCGTGCGGGGTCGTTTGCGGGAATGAAGCTCTTGCGGCCGCCGAAGCTGGCGACACGTTCCGGACGCGCACCGACGACGCCGTTGTAAAGGTCGAGGTCGTGGCAGCATTTTTCCAGCATGAAGCTGCCGGAATAGCGCTCGTAGCGGCGCCAGTCGCGCATGAAGAAGGCGCCGTGATAGGGTTCGATATGTTCGGATGCCTCGATCGAGACGACCTGGCCGAGCTTTCCTTCGGCAAGGGCCGCACGCAGGTCGCGATACATCGGCGCGTAGCGCAGCACGAGGCCGACCATCAGCCGCTCGTGACCGAATTTCGCCATCAACTGCGCAAGCTCCAGGCTTTCCTGGACCGTCGTCACGATCGGCTTTTCGCTGAAGACTTTGAGGCCGGCCTCGAGCCCGATCCGGATATGATCGAGATGCATGTGGTTGGGCGAACCGATCATCAGCAGGTCGAGCTTTTCATTGGCGATCAGCTCTTCAGGCGTCGCATAGGCCGTGCCGGCGGAGATGCCTTTTTCGGTCAGGCCCGGCAGTCCGGCCGGATTCGGATCGACGTATCCCGCGATCTCGAAATTCTCATCCATGGCTTTGAAAACGTAGCCCAGATATCCCAGACGGAATCCGAGTCCGATTATCCCGACTTTCATGCGCGCACTGTTCCCTTGCCTTATGGCGTAATTTATTTTCGCAGACTGGGACAGTTTTTTCAGGTCGTCAACCTAAATCCGCGTATTTTGTAAAATTGTGAAATTCATTTTCATAAACCCGGAAAATACCGGAAATGCGGGAATAGCCTCTACAACCAATAAGAGAGGCAACCCCTTCACGCCACAACAGAGGGAAAGCGGTCCAGACCAATGGGGCTCGCCGCGCAGTGCATCTCCATCGCGCCAGAACGAATTGTTGACGAAACTACCGTCCCATTCGAGAACTGATGCTTCGTTCGGCTGCCTGCAAGGCGTCGTGGATCAACACCGCGAGCACCGCGACGATGAGGCCGCCTTGAACGACGAAGGCGAGATTGTTCGACTGGAGGCCGGCGATGATCACCTCGCCGAGCGTCCTTGCCGCGACCGTCGAGCCGATCGTCGCCGTCGCCAGACTGATCACCACGGAGAGCCGGATGCCGGCGAGGATGACCGGCATCGCCAGCGGCAGTTCGATTTTCATCAGCCGCTGGCGCCCGGTCATGCCGGTGCCCCGCGCCGCCTCCATGATCGAAGGCGGCAAGGTCGTAAGCCCAGTCAGAGCATTCTCGAAGATCGGCAGCAGGCCGTAGAGGAAGAGCGCAATCAGCGTCGGCTTCTCGCCGAAGCCGAAGATCGGCACGGCGAGCGCCAGCACCGCAACCGGCGGAAACGTCTGGCCGATGTTCACAAGGCTGCGCGAAAGCGGCAGGAATTCTGCTCCGGAAGTGCGTGTCACCAGGATCGCCAGAGCCAGCGCGACCACCGTCGCGCCAGCCGTTGCAATCGCGACAGTGCGCAGATGCAGAAACGTCAGTTGCAGCAGGCTGCCCTGGTTATAGATGGCCGGCGCATTCTCCTGCACAAGCGGTCGCAACAGCGGCTCGAACCACTGCGGCTGGACCAGAAACGCGATCAGAACGGCTAGAGCAAGCAGCCGGAACAGGTTGGGAAGACGCAGCATCACGATGGCCCCGCGGCACGCTGCGCCAAGCTTTCAAGACTGACCTTGCCGATGAGGACACCATCGGGGCCGACGACGGGAAGAGCCTTGCGGCCGGACCAGAGAAGCGTCGACAGGGCCTCGCGTTGACTGGCAGCGCTTGAGATCGCCTCTCCCTCAGCGGTACCCGGTTCAACGGCTGATGACACCGGCTCGATCGCCAGCAGGCGAAACGGGCGCTCACCGGCCCCGATCAGGCTCTCGACGAAAGCGGTCGCCGGTTTGACGAGCATTTCGGCCGGCGTTGCGTATTGCACCACCTCGCCCTTGTCCATGACCGCAATCCGGTCGGCCAGATGGAAAGCCTCCTCCATGTCGTGCGTGACGAGGACAACAGTCGTTTCGAAGTGTTTCTGGATCGCCAGCAGGTCGTCCTGGGCCTTGGCGCGAATGATCGGGTCGAGCGCGCCGAAGGGCTCGTCCATCAGCAGCACCTTCGGCTCTGCCGCAAGCGCGCGGGCAACGCCGACGCGCTGCTGCTGGCCGCCGGAGAGTTCGTGCGGATAGCGCGGGCCGAACGCCGCGGGGTCGAGCTGAAAAAGCGTCAGCAGCTCGGCGACCTTCGCGTCTATGCGGGCGCGATCCCAGCCGAGCAGCGTCGGCACGGTGGCGATGTTCTGAGCGACCGTGCGATGTGGAAACAACCCGTGCCCCTGGATCGCATAGCCGATCCGGCGACGCAGCTCGTAGCCCGGCAACGAGCGGTTATCCTCGCCATCGAGCCTGATCGTGCCCGATGTCGGTTCGACCAGACGATTGATCATCCTAAGCAGCGTCGTCTTGCCGGAACCGGACGTGCCGACGATAACGGTAACCGTGCGCGGCGCGATCGTCAGGCGGACATCCCTGACGACAGTGGTTTCGCCATAGCGCTTGGTAATGCCTTCGATCTCGATCATGCGCTTTGCACCTGGTTGCGGTTCGGAGTAGCCGCCTCGATCACGGCGTCGAGGACGATTGCGGCCGTGAAGGCAAGGATAACGGTCGGCACTGCCCCGAGCAGCACCAGATCCATCGCCGTCTGCCCCACCCCCTGGAAGACGAAGACGCCGAAACCGCCGCCGCCGATCAGCGCCGCGATCGTCGCCAACCCGATGTTCTGAACGAGCACGATGCGAATGCCGGTGAGAACGACCGGAAAAGCCAGCGGAAACTCGATACCGGCAAGGCGTTGGAAGTCGGTCATGCCGATGCCGCGTGCCGCGTCGTTGGCTTCTCGCGGCACGCCGGCAAGCCCCACCACTGTATTGGCGACGACAGGCAGCAGCGAATAGAGGAAAAGGGCAACGAATGCCGGTGCCGCCCCGATCCCACGGATGCCGATGGCGGCAGCACCCGGAACATGGATCGCAATCCAGCCAAGCGGCGCTATCAGAATGCCGAAAAGTGCAATCGACGGGATCGTCTGGATCGCATTCAGGACACCCAAAAGGCCATCGCGCAGGCGCGTGACACGATGGCAGAGAACGCCGAGCGGAATGCCGACAATGGTGGCGGCGGCAAGCGAACCCAAGGCGAGCATCACATGCTTGCCTGCCTCGGCCCAGAAGGTGTCGGCGCGGCTGGCATATTCTTTCAGAAGCGACAGACCGTCCCAGGTGCCGGACCACAGGAGCGCGGCAATAAAACCAAGGACGGCGGCAAGGAACAGCACTCGCACGAGCGGGGATGGACGCATCCGGGTCAATGCGTCGGCCGCTAGAAGACCGAGCGCAAACAAAAGAATCCAGAACCCTGATGCTGGCGAAACGCGGGCGTAGGTATTTTCAGGCGGCGTCAGGTGGCCGGCTGCAGCACCGATACCGAGCGCCAATGCCGCGATCGTCGAAAAGGCGATGGCAAGGCGTAGCGGGCTTGGCGTTTTCAGGAGGGCGACAACCGCCGTGGCGATCACGAGGATAAGGATGATGGCAGCCCACGCCGGAGGCAACGCCTCGCCGAGCGATCTCGCCTCGCCGGCGACGATGCGGTTGGCACGAAAAGTCGCAAAGGGCGCCAGCAAGGCGCCGTAGGCGGTAAGCACGGCAATGATCACGCCAAGCTTGTCCACGCGGAGCTGCATCAGATCCCTTTTTCTCGCCCGGCTTCCGCTCGACGGACCTTAGTCGTTCTACGCCTAGAAAACAAAACGCTGGTCGGATGCGTGCATCCGACCAGCGTCGCGCATTTGCGTCAACCTATTTCAGAAAGCCGTTCTTCTTCAGGAAGTCTTCGGCAACCGTCTTGGCCGGTTCACCACCGACTTGGACGCGGCCATTCAACTCCTGCAGTGTCACCAGATCGAGTTTCTCGAAGACCGGCTTCAGCAGGGACTCGATCTGAGGATTTTCCTTCAGCACTGCCTCGCGAATGATCGGAGCCGGCTGGTAGATCGGCTGGACTGCCTTGTCGTCTTCCAACACCACGAGGCCGGAGGGGGCGATGCCGCCATCGGTGCCGTAGACCATCGCGGCATTGGCACCATTCGTCTGGTTAGCAGCCGCAGCGATTGTCGCTGCCGTATCGCCACCCGAAAGCGTGATCAGCTGCTCCGGCTTCAACGTGAAGGCGTAGGTCGTCTGGAATGCGGGAAGCGCTGCTGCCGAGTTGACGAATTCGGACGATGCGGCGAGCACGATGTTTCCGCCGCCGGCAACATACTTGCCGAAATCGGACAACGTCGCCAGCTTGTTGGCTTCAGCGACGTCCTTGCGCAGCCCGATTGCCCAGGTGTTGTTGGCCGGCGATGGCGTCAGCCAGACAATCTTGTTGGCGTCGTAGTCGAGCTTCTTGGCGGACTCGTAGGCCTTCGCCGCGTCCTTCCAGACCGGGTCATCGGCCTTCTCGAAGAAGAAGGCGGCATTGCCGGTGTACTCCGGGTAGATGTCGATCTCGCCGGCGGTGATCGCCTTGCGCACCACCGGTGTAGCACCGAGCTGTACGCGGTCTACAGTTTTGATATTATTGGCATTCAACACAGCAAGGATGATGTTGCCGAGCACACCGCCTTCTGTATCGATCTTGGAGGACACCACGACGTCGGCGTTGGCGGCGGCTGCAGTGAGTGTCAAGGCAAAGGCTGTCCCGATAAGCAGTTTGGTCAGGCGCATGGAGATCTCCCTCGAAATTCAGTCCCGCAGTTTGATCACGGAATATTCGCGTCGTCCGGGCAAGCCATTCCATATATGTCAGTCTTCGACGAAAAATAGAGCTGCACGCAGGAAGTGCGGCGCGCGAAAAATTCCAACATCAAGTAACGCGATCGAAAGCATCAACTACCGCATGGGGCAGCGTAGGATTGGACGTTGCAATCAACAGCGTTGTCGGTCACTCTGATTGAGGCCCGCCTGAAACATCCGCTTTCACTCTTGGTTGCGATGCCGCTCGATCCGAACCGCTTGGGGGCTGGCGGCGCGGGTTCGCCCGGCGAACGTTCGGGGAATTGATGTCGATCTATCTTCTCGCGCTTCTCATCGGCGTGGTCGCCGGCCTTCGCGTCATGACTGCACCTGCCGCCGTCAGCATTGGTGCGGCCGCCGGCTGGTTGCCGCTTTCCGGCACCTGGGCAGCCTTCATGGGCTTCCGCTTTACGCCTTACATTTTCGGGCTCCTCGCGCTCGTTGAATTCGTCACCGACCAGTTGCCGAGCACACCGAGCCGCAAGGTGCCGCAACAGTTCGGCGCACGCATCGTCAGCGGCGGATTCTGCGGTGCGGTGCTGGGCACTGCCGGCGGTTCGTTGGTCGGCGGCCTGATTGCCGGCGTCATCGGCGCCGTGATCGGCACGCTTGGTGGCTATGAGGCGCGCAAACGCCTGGTCGCAGCCACCGGCGGTAAGGACCTGCCGATTGCCCTGCTGGAAGACGTCGTTGCAGTGCTGCTCGCGCTCTGGGTGGTGTCCTCGGTCCTATGACAAAACATTTCGACGCCATCATCATCGGCGCAGGCCAGGCGGGACCATCATTGGCCGGTCGTCTGGCCGCGGCCGGCAAGGCCGTGGCGCTTATCGAGCGCAAGCTCTTCGGCGGCACCTGCGTCAACACCGGCTGCATGCCGACCAAGGCGATGGTCGCCAGCGCCTACGCCGTGCACATGGCGCGTCGCGGTGCCGATTTCGGCGTGACAACCGGCCCGGTTTCGGTCGATTTCAAGCGCGTCATGGCGCGCAAGGACAAGGTGAGGACCGACGCCCGCACGGGCGTTGAAAACTGGCTCAAGGGGATGGAAAACTGCACCGTCATCGAAGGTCATGCCCAATTTGAGGACCCGCACACGATCCGGGTGGGCGAAGAAATCCTCACTGCCGACCAGATTTTCCTGAACACCGGCGGTCGGGCGGCAGTACCGGATTTTCCCGGTGTCGACGACGTGCCTTTTCTCACCAATGTGTCGATGATGGACCAGGATGTTCTTCCAAGGCATCTGATCATCGTCGGCGGCAGTTATATCGGCCTTGAATTCGCCCAGATGTTCCGCCGCTTTGGCTCCGAGGTAACGGTGATCGAGAAGGGCCCGAAGCTGATTGCCCGCGAAGACCCAGATGTCTCAGATGCGGTCCTTGCGATCCTGGAGAAGGAGGGCATCCGGTTTCGGCTCAACGCCGAATGCATTCGTTTCGCCAGGCGAGGCGACGATGTCGTCGCCGGCGTCGATTGCACCTCGGGCGCGCCGGAGGTCACCGGCTCACATCTGCTGCTTGCGACGGGCCGCCGGCCGAACACCGACGATCTCGGGCTCGACAGGGCGGGCGTAAAGACCGACGCGCACGGCTATATTGAGGTCGATGACGCCTTGCGGACCAACGTGCCGCACATCTTCGCCATGGGAGATTGCAACGGCCGCGGCGCCTTCACCCACACTGCCTATAACGACTTCGAGATCGTCGCCGCCAACTTGCTCGACGGCGAGCCGCGGCGCGTCAGCGACCGCATCTCCACCTATGCGCTCTATATCGACCCGCCGCTCGGGCGCGCCGGCATGAGCGAGACCGAGGCGCGCAAGACCGGCCGCAAGATTGCCGTCGGTAGGAGGCCGATGACCCGGGTCGGCCGGGCGGTCGAAAAAGGCGAGACCGAGGGATTCATGAAGGTTGTCGTCGACGCCGACAGCAAGGAGATCCTCGGCGCATCGATCCTGGGCACCGGCGGCGACGAAGCGGTTCAGAGCATTCTCGACGTCATGTACGCCAAGAAGCCCTACACCACGATCACCCATGCGGTGCACATTCACCCGACGGTTTCGGAGCTTATCCCGACGGTCTTCGGGGATCTCGCGCCGGCAAACTGACGGTCGGCAAGCCGACCGTCAGGTGTTGGTTCAGACCAGCGCAGAGCGTGCGAGATGGTAGAAATACATCGCGCCACGTTCGAGGATTTCGTCGTTGAAGTCGTAGCGCGTGGTGTGGAGCCCGCTGCTCTCACCATTGCCAATCAGCACGTAGGCGCCGGGAACCTCTTCGAGCAGGAAGGAAAAGTCCTCGCTGCCCATCAACGGCTGGGCGAGTTCGACGAACGCGCCTTCACCGAATTTCTCGCTGATCACGGCGCGCGCCTCTGCGACCGCCTCCGCGTCGTTGATGGTCGCGGGATAACCGACCTGCCAGCCGAAAGTAACATCGGCATTGAAGCTCTGCGCCTGGAAACGCGCAATCTGCTCGACGCGCTCCTGCAACTGCTTTCGCACGGCAGGATCGGTTGCCCGCATGCTGATCTCCAGCACTGCGGTGTCGGGAATGATGTTGGACGCCGAGCCCGATTGGAACGAACCGACGGTCACGACCGAGGGCTGATGCGGCGAGACGTTGCGCGACACGAGCGTCTGCAGCGCCATGACGACGCTTGAGCCGACGACCACCGGATCGACCGTCAGTTCCGGCTGCGCCCCATGGCCGCCTTTGCCCCTGATCGTCAGCGTCAGCACATCGATCGAGGCGGCCATGGCACCGGCGCGCGTCGAGAAGGTACCGGCCGGCAGACCTGGCCAGTTGTGAAGCGCAAAGACGCGCTCGCAGGGAAAGCGCTTGAACAGGCCGTCCTCGATCATCAGCTTGCCGCCGCCGAAATTCTCCTCGGCGGGCTGGAAGATCAGATGCACGGTTCCGTTGAAACTCGCATCCTGCGACAGCGCCCAGGCGGCGCCCAGCAGCATGCTCGTGTGACCGTCATGGCCGCAGGCATGCATCGCGCCGGGATGCTGGCTCTGATAGGCGAGTCCTGTTTCTTCCTGCATCGGCAGCGCATCCATGTCGGCACGAAAGCCGATCGACCGGTTGCTGTTGCCGCGCTTCAGTGTCGCGACGATGCCGGTCGTTGCAAGCCCGCGCGTCACCTCGAAGCCCCAGGACTGCAGCAGGCCGGCGACGAATTCCGAGGTCTTCACTTCAGACAGGCCGATCTCCGGCATCTCGTGCAGCTTGTGGCGGATATTGACGAGTTCAGGCAGGAATTTCGACAGGATCGCGTCGCGCATGGTGTTCTCCTCAAGCCATCTGCAGGAACTGGCGCAGGCGCGCCGACTTCGGGTCACGCATGACCTGCGACGGGGCGCCGCGTTCTTCAACGAGCCCCTTGTGAAGGAAGATGACTTCGCTGGAGATGTCGCGCGCCAGCGACATTTCATGCGTCACCATCACCATGGTGCGCCCCTCCTCCGCCAGTTTCTTGATGACCAGCAGCACCTCGTTGACGAGTTCCGGGTCCAGCGCCGATGTCGGCTCGTCGAAGAGCATCACATCGGGTTTCATCGCCAAAGCCCGCGCGATCGCTGCGCGTTGCTGCTGGCCGCCCGAAAGCTGGTTGGGATAGTGGTCGCGCTTCGGCGTGATGCCGACCTTCTCCATCAGCACCTCGGCCTCGCCGACGGCGTCCTTGCGCGTCATGCCAAGCACATGCATCGGCCCCTCGATGATGTTTTCGAGGATGGTCTTGTGGGACCAGAGATTGAAGCTCTGGAACACCATGCCGAGGCGGGTGCGGATATGCTCGAGCTGGCGCTTGTCGGCGGCAACGAGCTTGCCGTCCTTGCCCTTCAACGTCCTGATCACTTCGCCCGATACCGAGATTTCGCCCTCGTCGGGCGTCTCGAGATAGTTGATGCAGCGCAGCAGCGTGCTTTTGCCAGAGCCGCTGCTGCCGATCAGCGAAATGACGTCGCCGGATTTCGCTTCGAACGAAACACCCTTGAGCACCTCGACCGAGCCGAAGCTCTTGTGGATGTTCTTCACTGACAGTGCGGTTGCGACCATCATCGTTCCTCCCGTGGCGCCTCTGCGCGCCGTGTACCTATGCCTTCGCCGTGCGGTAGCGGGTCAGCCGCTTTTCGACGACGTTCATCACTCGCGTCAGAATGAAGACGACGGTGAAATAGATGATGCCGGCCGCGATCAACGGCTCGAAGATCAACAGCGACTGACGCTGCAGCATGCGCGCGGTGCCCATCACCTCGAGAATGGTGATCGTCGAGGCGAGCGAGGTCGTCTTCAAAAGGATGATCAGATCGCCCGTCAGAACCGGCAAGCAGGATCGCAGCGCCTGCGGCAGCGTGATCCGCCTGAGTATCATCGACGATCGCATGCCGATCGATTTTGCGGCCTCGATCTGCCCACGCGGGATCGCCTTGATCGCGCCGCGGATGACTTCGGCATTGTAGGCCGCCTGGTTGAGGCTGAGCGCGAAGATCGCGTACCACAGGCCGTCGCGAAGATACGGCCACAGGAAGCTGTGGCGAACCCAGGTTCCCGGCAGGACCTGCCCGAGGCCGTAATAGATGAGATAAATCTGCACGAGTAGCGGCGTACCGCGAAACGCGAAGGTGAAGACATAGGCCGGCATCGATAGGATGCGTCGGGTCGAAAGCCGGGCGAGCGCGACAAACGTGCCTATGACCAGACCGAAGACGCCGGCAACGGCGGTCAACAGCAGCGTCAGCGGGGTCGCCTTGATGAGCGCCGGCATGAAGCCGACAACGTTGGAGATCGTTTCCATCAATTGTGCCCCCGGTTAAGGCGGCGTTCGATCTGCGCGATCACCAAGGCTGAGACAAGCGTAATCAGCAGGAACAGGACGGCCGTCAGCCCGTAGAAGAAAATGTATTGCTTGGTGCCCGCGGCAGCGCGGTAGCCGGTATAGAGCAACTCGCTGAACGAGCCGAGCACGCTGATGATGGCGCTTTCCTTGGTGATGGAAAGCCAGAGATTGCCCATGCCGGGCACGGCGTGGCGCATCATCTGCGGCAGCACGATACGGGTGAAGACCTTGCGTGGCCGCATGCCGATCGAAACCGCAGCCTCGATCTGCCCGGGCGGAACGGCGAGGAAGGCCGAACGCAGCACTTCTGTCATGAACGCGCCGGAGACGAAGGCAAGCGCGATGATTGCCGCCCAGAACGAGCTGAACTGAAACGTCTCGGCGACGAGACCAAAATGCTTCAGCAGCCGCTCAGCGCCGCTTGCCACCGAGAAATACAGAAGCAGGATAACCAGGAGTTCGGGAAGCGAACGCACGACGGTCGTGTAGATATCGGCCAGAAGACGTGGCAAGCGGTGCTTCGACAGCTTGCCGGCAGCGCCCAGCAGCCCGAAGACGACCGCGACCGCATAGGCGACCACGGATACCTGCAGCGTCATCACCAGGCCCCAGGCGAAATCATCGCCCCAGCCCTCGCCGCCCCAGGCAAGCAATTGCCAGTAATACTCCATCCGTCGCTACCTGTTCCCGATTGGTGTCGTCAGCCAAAGGCTGCGATGATGCCCCGGACGCTGCGGTCCGTTTGGCGATCGAGGGCGAAGGGCCTCGGCCCGTCGCCCTCGAAAACGTCCGTTATCACTTCTTGCCGAAGATCCACTTGTCGACGAGCGTCTTGATCTGCCCATCCTTTTCGAGAGCGGCGAGGCCGGCATTGACCTTCTCGAGGTTCGCAGCGTCGCCCTTGCGCACCGCATAGGCAACACCTTCGCCGAGTACGGCGTTCTTGGGAACCTCGACCTTGACTTCGTAGTCGGCGCCGTCAGGCGACTTCAGGAACGTCTGGATGTAGAGGTCCGGGATCAGAACGTAGTCGACGCGGCCGGCGACGAGATCGGCGACGGAGTTGTCGGCGGTATCGTAGCTCTTGGCCTCGGCGCCCGGCAGATACTTGGCGACGTAGGCCGATTGCACGCTCGACGTCTGAACGCCGATGATCTTGCCCTCGACGCTGGCCGGATCGATGATCTGGCCACCGCCGTCGGCGGCGTCGGTCGTCTTGATCTCGCTGGTGTCGGACTTGGCGCCGACGAAGGACGTGCCTTCGGTGTAGTAAGGCGTCGAGAAGTCGACGACCTTGCGGCGCTCATCGGTGATCGAGAACGCACCGATGATGAAATCGACCTTGTTTTCCTTCAGCGACGGGATGAGGCCATCCCACGCCATCTGGTTGATGTCGCACTTCACGGCCATCTTTTCGCAGAGGGCACGCGACAGGTCGGCTTCAAGGCCTTCCCATTCGCCGCCGGCGTTGACCTGCGTGAACGGCATGTACGGCTCCGGCGTCATGCCCAGGCGCATGGTGTCCTCAGCGAAAGCAGCGCTTGCCGCCATGGTGAGGGCGATCCCCGCGAACAGGGCCGACTTGAAAGTTCTCATGATGTTTCCTCCGCGAATATTATGTCTGGATCAGAGCGTGTTGCTGAACCAGCGCAGCGACATGCAGGACAGGCCGGCGTCGATCTTGCCGATTTCAGTCGTCTTCATCGGCACGACCTTGTAGCCGAGCTTGTCGAGCATCTCGATCGTGCGCGGGAAGTCGGAGCCAACCATGACGACGTCGTTGACGCGCAGCGCATTGGCCGCCGGCTCTTCGCCTTCGGGAATAATGACCTGCTTGAAGCGGTCGAACACGCCGGACTTGGCAAGACGAGCGGTCGAGAGCACGGTTTCCTCATCGAGCAGCGAGCAATCGGTCTTGAAGTGCAATACGCCTTCCGGTGTGGTGACGATCTCGCTCTTGCGGCCGAGCTTGTCGAGGCACGCCTGCAGCGCTTCGGCGCCGACCTTGTCGGTGCGGGCGGAAAGACCGATCATCACGCTTTCGCGGGTCGTCAGCACGTCGCCGCCATCGGCAAGGCCGGTGCCCGGCAGATCGAGAACCGTCTCGAACATCGCGCGAAGCGTCGGCTCGATCTCGATGGTTTCCTTGACGCGGGTGGCAGCACCCGGACGCAGGAGGATCGCGCCTTCGGTGAACACCAGCGCCGGATCTTCGACGAAGATCGAATCCGGGAAGGCTTCGAGCGCCGGAAGCACGGTGACCTTGACGCCCGCATCCTTCATCGCAGCGATGTAGGTATCGTGCTCGGCCTTCACGCCCTCATAGGTCGGATTGCCACGGTCATCGGCACGCAGGCCGTTGACGACGGTGGTCGAGGGCGTGCGGACGATGATGTTGTTGAAATTGTAGACGGGGCCTGCTTGCGACATTTGTAGTACCTTTGGCTTGGATGAGGTGCTTCTATCGATCGGATGTGGCGGCGTAAAGCTTTTGCGTACCGGCGGGTTCTCTGCGTGACAAATGCACGCCGGCGAGCATGCAGCGCACGGAGCCGCCGGCAAGCTCGATGGTCGGCACGTCGAAGGCGAGCACGCGCGCCGAAACCTCGATCGCCTTGACCTGGTCCGGCCGAAGCGACGCAAGCGCACGCGCCGACATCACGACGACACGGCCATCGGCGCCGTCGAGTTCGATCGCGTTGCCGGCAAAATTCTCGATCTGATCGATCGTGAGATCGATGACCTGCCGGCCCGTTTCCTCCAGCCGCGCGCAAATTTCCTGTCGCCTTGCCGCGTCGGGGATCATGCTGGTGCCGATCAGCGCGAAATCCGTACCGATGCACATCAGCACATTGGTATGGTAGATCGAGTTGCCGTTGCGGTCGACCGCACCAAACACCATCGGCTCGAAGTTGAAGTGGGTGCAGAAGCGCTCCAGCGCCACCTCGTTGGTGCGGTTCGACCGGGCCGCATAGGCCACGCGACCGATATGGTCGAGCACCATGGCGCCGGTGCCTTCAAGATAGACGCCGTCCTTTTCGAGGCCTGAGTAGTCGATCACGTCCTGGACGCGATACTCGTTCTTGAGCATCTCGATGATGTCGGCGCGGCGTTCGCTCTGACGGCTTTCCGAATACATCGGATAGATGGCCACATGTCCGCCCGAATGGGTGGAGAACCAGTTGTTCGGGAACACCGAGTCCGGACGGGTCATCGTCTCGTCTTCGAACAGGTGGACGGCGACGCCGGCGGCCGACAGGCCATCAGCCATGCGCGTCACTTCATCAAAAGCGGCAGTTGCGATCGCCGAGGGCTTGCGCGCCTCGTCAGTCGACTGGAAGGCATTGTCCTTGGCCGTCATCGGGTTCGGGCCGAAATGGTGCGGACGGATCATCACGACACCCTTCGGCGCCTGTACGGACAGTCTCTTCATCTCAGGCAACGCTCCGCTCGGCAATGACAGCGGCCGCCGGCTGCTTGAACAGTCCGTAGAGATCACGCGGATGCTCCGGCTGCGTCGTCAGGTCGAGCTCGGTGTAGAAGGCCGTGCCCTGGATCCTGTCACGAAGGAAGCGCAGCGCCGAAAAGTCTTCCGTGGCAAAGCCGACGGAATCAAAGATGGTGATCTGCGAGCCCAACCGGCGGCCTTCAGCCTCGCCGGCAATCACGCGCCAGAGTTCGATCACCGGGAAGTCCGGCGCCATCTGCTGGATTTCTCCTTCGATCCGCGTCTGCTCCGGATATTCGACGAAGACATCGGCACGGCGCAGGATATCGCCCTGCAGTTCGGTCTTGCCGGGGCAGTCGCCCCCTACGGCGTTGATGTGCACGCCGGCGCCGACCATATTGTCGGAGAGGATCGTCGCGTTGCGCTTGTCGGCCGTCACCGTCGTGATGATGTCGGCGCCAGCAACGGCCTCTTCTGCGGTCTTGGCGACAACGATATCGAAATCCATGTCGGCGAGGTTCTTCAGGAACTTGTCCGCCGCTTCGATGTCGATATCGAACACCTGCAGGCGCTTGATCCCGAGCAGGGCCCGGAAGGCGAGCGCCTGGAATTCCGACTGCGCGCCAAGCCCGATGATCGCCATCGAGCGGGCATCGGGGCGAGCCAGGTACTTTGCGGCCAATGCAGAGGTCGCCGCCGTGCGCAGACCCGTCATGATCGTCATCTCGGAGACGAGGCAGGGATAACCAGTGCTGACGTCCGAGAGAACACCGAAGGCCGTCACAGTCTGCAAGCCAACATTCGGATTCTTCGGGTGGCCGTTGACGTATTTGAAGCCGTAATGCTCGCCGTCGGACGTCGGCATCAATTCGATGACCCCCGTCTTCGAATGGCTCGCCAGCCGCGGGGTTTTCTCAAAAGCGTTCCACCTGCGGAAATCGTCTTCGATATATTCCGCAAGACCCAACAGGAACGTTTCAATGCCGATCGATTTGACCAGCTCGATTACGTTGCCGACACCGACATACTGAACCACGATTTCATCTCCATCGGGAAATTCGATGAGGTCAGCGTAGGCACGCAAGAAGCGAGTTGAAATTTTAAACTTGCGCAAAATCTTGCAAAAGATTGCGCAAATTGTACAACTCATCTATAAGATTTTTATGCATATCTTCGATGACCTCGATCACCAGCTTATCTCGCTTCTGCGAGAAGACGGCCGCGCGCCCTACTCCAAGGTCGCCTCGGTTCTCGGCATATCGCGTGCAACCGTACAGACGCGCATCGACCGGCTGCTGGAAACCGGGGCGGTGCTGGGCTTCACATTGCGCGTCCGCCAGGACTATGACCAGCGCGCCATTCGGGCAATCATGATGATCGAGGTCAGCGGGCGCACGACCACAAAGGTGATCAAATTCCTTCGCGGCCTGCCCGAACTCTATGCTCTCCACACCACCAATGGCGCCTGGGACATGGTGGCCGAAATTCGCGCCAACAGCCTCAGCGACTTCGACCGCATCCTGCGTGAAGTCCGCGACGTCGAAGGCGTGCTCAACAGCGAGACGAGCATTCTCCTCAGCACCATCTGACATCTAAGCTCCATCTGACAGGGGCGCATCCTCGCGCCCTCTCAAACACAGGCAAGACCGTGAGCCACATTCCCCAGATCGATTACGACACCGCTTCCGACGTTATCCGTTCCGCCCATGACGAAGAGATCCGCGTTCGCGGCCGCATGACCAACATGAAGCGTACGCTGCTGCATTCGCCCACAGCCCACCGGATCTATGCGGAATGGTTCACGCTCAGAGAGGAGTTGCGACCGGCGCTCGACGACCGGGCAATCTGGCTGCTGTCGCATGCGATCTCCGAGGCGATGAAATCGCCGATCGCGATGGGTTTTTTCCGCCGCGCCTTTGCCAATTCCGGCGTCGACTTTCATTCGATCGTGCCGACCTCGGACGAGCAGCGGCTGATCGACTTCGGCCGGGCGATCGTCGCCAATTCGAATGCGGTGCCTGCGGAAATCTGGGATGGGTTGAAAGCGCGCTATGACCATGCGGCACTCGTCAACCTCGTGGCGTTTGCCGGGATCATGGTCGCAACGGCGCTGTTCAACAATGTGGTTGAAGTCGAATTCGATGCGGAATTGGCGCCGTTCATGGACTGAAATCAGCCGTGGTTCATGGCCTAATCGAACCACATGACAGCGCCCGAAAGGCGCTGTCGCTCCATTGCATAATTTTCGCCTCGACTCGTTTCCGACCTAAGGACGTATGCAGCAGGAAGGCGGATCAATCCGCGTATCGGGTGGTGAATTCCGGATTGCCGCGCAAGGTGTTGCTAACGGTGCAGATTTCGTTTTCGGCGGCCTCGGCAATCGCATGCCGCGTCGCCTCATCGAAGTCACCCTTGATGTCGAACAGAATGTCGAATTTGGCGATGCGTGACGGTTCGTCATGCGCCTTCTCGCCCGTTACCTTGGCGCTGACTTCAGTCAGCCGGTCGAGGACGCCAAATCGGCTGGCGGCTATGCGGGCGCTCAATACCAGGCAGCTGGCGAGCGAAGCATAGAGCAGGTCAAGCGGTCCGTAGCCCGGCTGCGACGGGCCCGTCACGATATCCAGTTCGCCGCCGGTAACCGAAGTCACGTGCGGAAAGCCGGTCCTGCCCACCACTGCCGTGGCGCCTGTTTCTCGCGTCCTTACCTTCACGTCTGCCATTTTACTCGCCTTCTCCAATGTTCGCAGAAACGGGTTCAGCCACTACGCAGAAGTCCCGATTCGGCCGTGGTGCCGTGGGCCACTACAGCGCCGCGCGTCTTTTCAGACGCGCAAAGGTCGCTGTAGCACTTTGAATTATTGCATGTTTTTGTCCTTAAATCGGATGCGATTTAAGGAAACATGCGGTAGTGGCCCACGGCTCTGATATGTCCGCGCCCAGTCGCTGGCGCAAGTGAGCGCGCACAGGAATCAGTTCTTCTTGACGAGGCGGTAGAAGACGAAGTCGGAGGTGGCGCCGTTGACGTAACCTTCGACCTTGTCCTTCATCGCAACCTGAGTTGCGGCCTGGAACATGATCACGATCGGTGACGTTTCCTGCACCTTGCGCTGCAGATCGACATAGAGCGCCGAACGCTTGGCCGGATCGGCTTCCTTCAACGCAGCTTTCGTCGCTTCGTTGAGCTCTGCCGGGACTGCCCAGCCGTTACGCCATGTGGTCGTCGACTGATACTTGTCGTCCGCATTGTCTTCGTTATAGGCGAAGGCCTTGGCGTTCGAGTGCGGGTCCATGAAATCAGGGCCCCAATAGAGCAGCATGGCCTCATGCGTACGGGCACGGTACTTGGTGATGACCTGGCTGCCGGTTCCCGGGATGATGTCGAAGTTGATGCCGGCTTCGGCGAAGGAAGCCTGCAGCGACTGTGCCATGTCGGTGAACGGCGTCGAGTTGATAACATCGAGCGTCACCTTGATCGGCGTCTGGATGCCGGCATCGGCAAGGATCTTCTTCGCCTTTTCGACATCGTAGGTATAAGGCGTCTCGTCAAGCGAGCCCGGGAAGCCCTTCGGCCAGAAGGCCTGGTGGACCTCCATCTGGCCCTTCAGGAAGCTGTCAGTCATGCCCTTGTAGTCGACGAGATAACGGGCTGCTTCCCAGACGGCTGGCGGCTGCAGGGCTGCGGCCTTCTGGTTGAACGACAGGAAGTGGACGGCCGCCTGTGGGTAGGATTCGACCTTCATGCCGCTCTTGGCCCCAAGGCTTGCGACCTGGTCGGGCGTCAGGTTCTTCGCCATGTCGACGTCGCCGGTTTCAAGCATCAGCTGCTGGGTTGCGGCTTCCGCAACGTGACGGATGATCACGCCCTTGATGGCCGGAGCGCCGCCGAAATAGTTCGGGTTGCTCTGCAGGTTCAGAAGTTCCCCGGCGCGGAAAGCCTTGAGCACGAACGGGCCGGAACCGGCCGAGTTCGCCTTGAGCCAGGCATTGCCGTAGTCGCCGTCGGCTTCGTTCGCCTTGACGGCTTCCGCGTCGACGACCGAGGCCGGACGTGCCGCCAGAACGTTGAGTACGAACGCCGACGAGAAGTCGCCTTCATACTTGATCGTGACCTTGTTGCCGTCGGCAGTCACCATCTTGTCGATATTTTCAGGTGTCCAGCCGAGCTGCGTCAGGATGAAGGCAGGCGCCTTGTTGAGCGCGACGACGCGCTTGAAGGAGTAGACAACATCTTCGCCACGCAGCGGGTTGCCGGAGGAGAAGGTGACGCCATCTCGCAGGGTGAAGGTGATCGTCTTTGCCGCATCGTCGGCGGTCCATTCGCTGGCAAGACCAGGCGAAAGCTTCAGGACGTCGGGCGCATCATATTGCACCAAACGGTCATAGGTCTGCGTCACATATTCGCCGGACGAAAACTCGTAGGCTTCGGCCGGATCGATGCTGACGATATCGTCGATGTTCTGGGCAACCACCAGCACTTCGGCCGGGGTCTCCGCCAAAGCTGCCGGAGCCACGCTCAGCATAAGGGATGCCGCGAAAACCGCGGCCTTGAACATTCTCATCATCGCTCTCCTATTTTCGATGAGGTTTGGTTTTTGTTGTCGTCGCCGGCTTGGGGGTTGCCTGAGGCATACCGGTCTCGTTGGGCAAGGGTGTACGGGATCGGAACAGAGGCAGGGTGCCGGTCCAGATCAGCCGGACGGGCCGATCCGTCTTGTTCCACCAGTAGTGTGGCTGGATACCCCGAAAATGCAGGCCGTCGCCGGGGGTAAGTGTGGTCTCGTCGTCATCGAGACCGAACAGGATTTCGCCCTGCAGGACGTACACCAGTTCCTCGCCCTCATGGCTGAACACCTCCGAGCGGTGTCCGGCGGGGATGGTGATGACGAAGCTGGATAGCTGGTTCCCGGCAAAGTCCGCACCGATCCGCTCATAGGACACCGGCGAGCCGCCGACGGAAAAGACCATGCGCTCGCTGGCGCGTGACAGACCGGTATCGATCGCCGGTGCCAGGATGAAGTGGTTGAGCTCGGCGTTCAGCCCCTGGGCGATCTGCGCAAGCGTGCCGAGGGAAGGCATGGCGAGATCGCGCTCGATCTGGCTGAGATAGCCAACCGATACCCCCGCAGCATCGCTCAGCGCCTGCAGCGTCATATGCATCTGCCGCCGGCGCGCACGCAACAGCGCGCCGATCCGCGGCTGGCCCGCAGTCGCGGCCCTGGCGGATGCGGTCTCTGCATCCTCAGATGGCACGGTCACAATGGATTCTCCTCACCAGTAAAATTTTTTTGATTTAAGCAAACTTATTTATATACTCCAAGCGAATTCTTGCGCTATCGACAGCCGCGACCGCAAGCGAACGAGGGATGGAATCGCCACGTGGCAAACAACAACACGACTACAGCGCCCGCGCCGACGCGCCGCGCCGGGGCACAAAGCCCGGGCAGACGGCGCCTTTTTTCGCTGCTTGGCTTTCTCGTCACGCTTGGCGTGACCTTCATCGGGCTGCTCGCAATCACCTTCTTCATCGGCCGCATCGTGCCGATCGACCCAGTGCTCGCCGTCGTCGGCGACCGTGCCCCCGTCGCCGTCTATGAGCGCGTCCGCGAGGAAATGGGTCTCGATCGACCGCTGGCCGCCCAGTTCGTCAGCTATGTCGGCGATGTGGTCACCGGCAACTTCGGCACGGCAGTATCAACCGGCAAGCCGGTGATCGAGGATCTCGCCCGGGTCTTCCCGGCGACGCTGGAGATGGCGACGCTCGGCATCATCCTCGGCGTACTGATCGGCGTGCCGCTCGGCGTCGTCGCCGCAAGCCGCCGCGGCTCCTGGCTCGATCAGGGCATCCGCGTCGTCGGCCTGCTCGGTTATTCGGTGCCGGCCTTCTGGCTCGGCCTCGTCGGGCTCGCCGTCTTCTACGCGAAGCTGAAATGGGTCGGCGGCCCTGGTCGGGTCGATATCTTCTACGACGGCGTCGTCACCCCGATCACCGGCCTTATCCTCGTCGACAGCATCATCGCCGGCGACTGGGAGATCTTCCGCAACGCGGTCTGGCATCTCATCCTGCCGGCGTCCTGCCTCGGCTTCTTCTCGCTTGCCTATATCGCCCGCATGACACGGTCCTTCATGCTCGATCAGTTGAGCCAAGAATATGTGACGACGGCGCGGGTCAAGGGCGTTCCGGAACGGCTCGTGATCTGGCGCCATGCCTTCCGCCCGATCCGCGTGCCGCTGATCACCGTCATAGGGCTTTCCTATGCCGGCCTGCTCGAAGGCTCCGTGATGATCGAGACGATCTTTTCGTGGCCCGGCATCGGCAACTACCTGACCGTCGCCCTGCTCAACGCCGACATGGCGGCCGTCCTCGGCTCGACCCTGGTGATCGGCGCGGTCTTCATCGGCATCAACAAGATATCGGACGTGCTCTATCGCGTGCTCGATCCGCGTGCGCGCTAGGGAGAAGCGGACATGACAACACTTCGCGACTGGCTGATCGACGACAGCCCCGCCTCGCCGATGCAAGCGCGCCTTGGCAGGTTCTACCGGATTTTCGGCGCGCTGATGCACAATCCGCTCGCCGTGGTCGGCGCGATCATCATCCTGGTGCTCGTGTTGACCGCACTGTTCGCACCCTGGATCGCGACGCATGATCCGCTTCGCCAGGCACTCGGCGAGCGCCTGCTGCCGCCAAGTGCCGAGCATTGGATGGGAACCGACGAACTCGGCCGCGATATCTGGTCGCGCGTCGTCTATGGTGCACGTATCACGCTGGCGATCGTGACGCTGGTTGCCGTGCTTGCAGCACCTGCCGGCCTGGTGATCGGTGTTGCAGCCGGCTATTTCGGCGGATGGGTCGACCGCATCCTCATGGGCATCACCGACATTTTCCTGTCGCTGCCCAAGCTGATCCTGGCGCTTGCCTTTGTCGCGGCTCTCGGGCCGGGCATCGAAAACGCGATCATCGCCATCGCCATAACGTCGTGGCCCGGCTACGCCCGCGTCGCCCGTGCCGAGACGATGACCTTCAAGAACTCGGAATTCATCTCGGCCGTGCGCCTGCTCGGTGCGTCGAGCCTTCGGGTCAATCTTGGTCACGTCCTGCCGCTCTGCACATCGTCGATGATCGTGCGCGTCACGCTCGATATGGCGGGCATCATCCTGACGGCAGCCGGTCTCGGCTTTATCGGGCTGGGCGCCCAGCCGCCGCTTCCCGAATGGGGTGCGATGATCTCGCGCGGCCGTTCCTTCATTCTCGACCAGTGGTGGGTGGCAACCATGCCAGGCTTTGCCATCATCCTCGTCAGCCTCGGCTTCTGCTTCCTTGGAGACGGTCTGCGCGATGTGCTCGATCCGAAGAGCGGGGAGCAACGCTGATGAACCCGCTTCTCGAAATCGAAAACCTGCGCGTCACCTTCCCGACGCCGCGCGGCGACCTTGAGGTCGTCCGTGGCCTCTCCTTCACGCTCGGCCGCGAACGCCTTGGGATCGTCGGCGAGAGCGGTTCGGGAAAGTCGATGACCGGCCGCTCGATCCTGAAACTGGTGCGCGCACCGGGCCGGGTAACGGCAGACAAGCTGACCTTCGACGGCATCGACCTGCTGACACGCTCCGAACGGCAGATGCGCCCAATCCGCGGCGCCCGCATCTCGATGGTGATGCAGGACCCGAAGTTCTCGCTGAACCCGGTGATGACGATCGGCGAACAGATCGCCGAGGCCTTGCTGACGCATCAGCGTATGCCGCGCCGCGAAGTGAACAACCGCGTTCTGACCATGCTGGAATCGGTCCGGATCGCCGACCCGGAGCGCGTTGCGAAACTTTACCCGCACGAAGTTTCCGGCGGCATGGGCCAGCGCGTCATGATCGCAATGATGCTGATCCCGGAACCCGACCTCCTGATCGCCGACGAACCGACTTCGGCGCTCGACGTCTCGGTGCAGGCACAGGTCCTCGACATCATCGACGAACTGGTCAAGCGCAAGGGCATGGGCCTGATCTTCATCAGCCACGACCTCAACCTTGTTTCGAGCTACTGCGACCGGATCCTGGTGATGAACACCGGCGAGGTCGTGGAAGAGTGCAAGGCGGGCGAATTGATGAATGCCAAACACCCCTATACCCGTGGTCTGATCGCTTCGATCCCGCGTCTCGACGAAACCCGGACCGAGCTTCCCGTGCTCGACCGCAGCGCATGGGCAAAGAAATGACGGCGCTTTCCCTCAAGAACCTCGACATCTTCTACGGCGACGCGCACATCACGCACGACGTCAATCTCGAGATTGCCGATGGCGAAAGCTTTGCGCTCGTCGGCGAGAGCGGCTCGGGCAAGTCGACGGTGCTGAAGGCAATCGCCGGCCTGGCTCCCGAGTGGACCGGCGAAATCAACGTCTTCGGCAAACCGCGCAGCCACGGCATCGACCGGGCCTTCTCCCGTCAGTGCCAGATGGTGTTTCAGGATCCCTACGGCTCGCTGCATCCGCGCAAGACCGTCGATGCCACGCTCGGCGAAGCGCTGACCATTCACGGCATCGGCGATCGCAGTGCCCGTATCGAAGAGGTGATGTCCGCCGTTGGCCTCGACCGGAAATTCCGCTTCCGCTTTCCGCACCAGCTCTCCGGCGGCCAGCGCCAGCGTGTCGCCATTGCGCGTGCACTGATGTTGAAGCCGAAGGTGCTGTTGCTCGATGAGCCTACCTCGGCACTCGACGTGTCGGTACAGGCGGAAATCCTGAACCTGCTCAAGCGTTTGCGGCAGGAACAGAACCTGACTTTCCTCATGGTCACCCACAACCTTCCAGTCGTTTCCTTCCTTTGCGACCGGCTGGCAGTGATGCGGCAGGGCCGCATCGTCGAAGTGGCCGATGTCGCCGACCTCAAGCGTGGCGACCTCAAGGACCCCTATTCGCGCGAACTGATGCACATCAGCGCAGCGCACGCGAACTAATCAACATTCCAAGGACTTATGATGAACAGTGAACAGATCGCTGCCGCGTTGACTGAATTCGACGCGGCGATTGCCAAGGACATCGACGCGGACGCCGTATGGGGCGCGCTTCAGACGCTTTGCCGCCAGGTGATCGGCGCCAAGCTCTTCACGATCATGACCGTCGACATGGTCAACGAAGTCGCCCGTCGCGCCTATACATCGCATCCGGAGGAATACCCGACCTCCGGCACCAAGCCGATCCGCTACGACAGCTGGTTCGACATCGTGCACAAGGCGCATCAGACCTTCGTCGCCAATACGATTGTCGACATCTCCAAGGTATTCGGCGACCACGAAACGATCTGGGCACTCGGCTGCGGATCGGTCGCCAACATCCCCGTCGTTGTCGGTGGCGAACTGCTCGGAACCGTCAACTGCCTCGACGTCGAACATCATTACACGCCCGAGCGCGTTGCCCTGTCGAAGCATCTGGAACTGCCGGCCAAGCTGGCTTTCCTTGCCGCCGCTCGCTCGGCCAAGAACTGACATGTCGTGGCCGGGGGCATCGATTGCCCTCGGCCACGCCTTTGCCTCAGCGACCGATCGCCATGCCGGTCTGCTTCAGGAAGAAGTGCATCTTCTGCGTCTCGATCGGGACCTCGATCGTGTCGTCCGGCCTGACCCGCGATGCCGCGTGGATCTGTGCGGTGAACGCTGCCTGACCGACCTTGCCGAGCGCCAGTGTGTGCGGCCCCAGGGGCTCGATATCGCGTACCTGCACGGAGAGCTTCGGCGCATCGACGTCCGACGCCATCGTGTGCTCCGGGCGAATGCCAAGCACGACGGCCTGACCGATGAAAGCGCCGAGTTTCTCGGCTCGTGTGTCTGGTATCCTGGCTGCGATGCCACCATCCGCCTTGAACCATAGCCCGCCGTCGCCGCGCTCGAGCGTTCCCTCGACGAAATTCATGCTCGGCGCGCCGATGAATGCCGCGACGAACAGATTGCTCGGCGCCTCGTAGAGGGTGATCGGATCGGCGGCCTGTTCGATGCGTCCCTGATTCATGACGACGACGCGGTCGGCCATGGTCATGGCCTCGACCTGATCGTGGGTCACGTAGACGGCAGTCGTCTGAAGACGTCGATGCAACAGCTTGATTTCCGTGCGCATTTCAATGCGCAGCTTGGCGTCGAGGTTCGACAGCGGTTCATCGAACAGGAAAACATCGGGCTGGCGGACGATCGCGCGACCGATGGCGACGCGCTGGCGCTGGCCACCGGAAAGGGCGCTCGGCTTGCGATTGAGGTAGGCGCCGAGATTGAGAATACGGGCCGCCTCGGCGACGGATTTTTCGATGTCGGCCTTCGAAGTGCCCCGCACCTTCATGCCGTAGCCGATGTTCTCGGCCACCGTCATATGCGGGTAGAGCGCGTAATTCTGGAACACCATCGAGCAATTGCGCAGGCCCGGGCGTAAATCGGTGACGTCACGCTCGCCGATCCGCACCGTGCCCGAAGATGCCGTCTCAAGGCCGGCAATCATGCGCAGGGTGGTCGTCTTGCCGCAACCGGACGGCCCGACGAGAACGACGAACTCCCGGTCGGCGATTTCAAGATCGAGCGGCGGGATGACGGTGATGTTACCGAAGGACTTGGTGATCTGCTCCAACCGGACCTGGGACATGCTGACGCCTTTTCTGCTGACGATAGCCGGCGCGAAAAGCGACCGGGATACTGCATAATCCCTCAAATCGACATCGATCTGAGGAGAACTTTATGCAGCAGGTTTCAAGCGCCACAGCGTCTTTAGTGCGCCATATCTGACGCGCGGCGCTGTAGCGTAGCTGCAACCGGGACGGTGCGCCTCGGCCGCAGATATCGAGAAACCCGCCCCGGTCACTTCGGAGCGGGCGCTGGCTCATCCTATTTCTGTGGCAGGCCCATCGATGCGCGATAGGCAGCAAGCTGCTTGTCACGACCGAATTCGTCCGTCAGCTTGTTCCACTGCTCAGCGACGCTATCAAGCGCCTGTTGCGGTGTGACTTCGCCGGCAAGTGCCTTGGAAAGTTCGATTTCAAGCACTTCGGTGTAGGAGAAATAGCCCGGCAAACGCATGTCGAGCGCGATGTTCTTCGCGGTCACCGCCTCCTTCTGCGCGCCCAGGTACTCCTTGGCTTCACGCTCGGAGAAGATCTTCGACCAGAGATCGACATTGGTCGTGTGGGAGATGCGATAGGGATTGACGCCGGTACCGCCGGTGATCGCCGCCTGGCCGGAGACGGCAGGGCTCGACAGATACTGAATGTAGTTCCAGGCCGCTTCCTGCTTGGTCGACGATGCGGGTACCGCCGCCTGCCAGCCGCCGAACGCCATGAAGGAGGTCTGCACGACGTGGTCGAACTTGTCCCACTTCTTGGTCTTGTAGTTCCAGACCTCGTCCGAACCCGGCAAGGACGCCGAGCCGACATTGCCTGCCACCTTCGACTGCTTCGGGTCGGCGCCGATAACGCCGGTATCGCCCCAGCCGATCGACTCGGCAACCTGGCCGCCGGCAAACGCCGCGTTCACTTCGCCGAAAGAGAAGTTCAGGGCATTCGGCGGAGCGAGCTTCGAGGCGCGGATATATTCCTCGAGGCCGCGGACCCAGCCGGGATTGTTGACCTGCGCATCCATCGTGTCCGGATCGAAGAACATGCCGCCTGGATTGTCGGGATGGCTGGTGTAGCCGGCAACGTGGCTGAAGAGGAACCAGAACTGCTGGCCGCCGCGGCGGAAGGCTTCGGCCGTTCCCCACAGGTTGTTGGAGGGCTGGTTGAAATATTCGGCGATGTCGAGATACTGCTTCCAGGTCTTCGGCGGCGCCAGATCGTAGCCGTATTTCGCCTTGAAGGCCTTCTGGTTGTCGGCATTCTCGAACAGGTCGATACGATAGCTGTAAGTATGGGCGTCACCATCCATCGTCTGTGACAGGATCTTGCCGTTCCAGACCATCAACTGTTCGCGATAGACCGGTGCGATATCCTCCCAGTCGGCGCCTTTCTGCATGTCGGCGGGCATTTCCGACAGGAAATCGGTAAAGTCCGGCGCCCAAGCCGGCGCAAAGGCGATGACGTCAAAGGCATCTTCGCCCGATGTCAACGACGTAACGATTTTCGGATAGAGTTCCGACCACGGAAACTCGACCACCTTTACCTTGCCGCAGGTCTTTTCCTCCCAACCCTTGGCCGCAAGTTGCAGCGCGGACGCGATATAAGGCCCGGTCTGCGTGGTCGCCGTCAGTTCGACGCCGGAATAATCGGGGTCGCAGGCGAGTGCCGTGCCGGTGCTTGCCATGGCAAGGACACCCAGCGACGCTGATGTCAGTAGCAGTTTCCTCATTCTTTCCTCCCTTGAATGAATTCTTGCCGAAAAACAGGTCGTTATTTGATCGCCCCCAGCAGCAGACCGGAGCGCATGAGCCGGCTCAACAGCCCGGCCATGACCATCATCGGAATGATCGCCACCAGCGCGGCGGCGGAGATTGCCCACCACTCGTCGCCGCGCTGGCTGTTCTGACCAGCCACGAGGATCGGCAGCGTCTGCCATCTCGAATTGGTCAGGAACAGCGCGAACAGGAACTCGTTCCAGACGAAGGCTAGCGTGATCATGAAAGTCGCGATCAACCCCGGCTTCGACATCGGCAGAACGATGCCGAAGAAAATCCGCCAGGACGGAACGTTGTCGACCATGGCCGCCTCTTCGACTTCGACTGGCAGCGCTTCGAAGAAATCGCGCATCAGCCAGATGACGATCGGCAGCGAGAAGGCGACATAGGCGAAGGTCAGGCCGATATAGCTATCGACCAGCTTGAAGCCGAGCTTGCCCATTTCGGTGTACATCAGATAGAGCGCGAAGGCGGCAACGATTGGCGGGAACATGCGCTGGCTGACGAACCAGAAGACGATGTCGTTGTTGCCGAGTTCAGGCCCCGGCAACCGGAAGCGACTTGAGAACACCGCCAGCGCCAAGGCGGCGATGAAGGCGTAGATCAGCGAGATCCCCTGCCCGAAGCCGAGCACATTGCGACCGAGCAGGAAGCCGCCGAAGGCGATGACGACGAAGATTAGGGCGGAGGCCAGCCGGAAGCGGAAGGTAAAGCGCACCAGCGCATAAGCTGCCATCGCGCCGATGCCTGTCGCGAGGACAGACGCTGAAAGGCCGATGATCGTCGAGGCCAGGAAGGTGTTGTAGAACTGGCCACGCTGGCCGGACAGAAGTTCGCGCCAGGCCGTGAGGCTCGGCTCGAAATCGACGAAGGGCAGATAGGTCGGCCCGCCGACGACGGCGATCGGCGTCTTGAACGACGTGATCAGGACCCAATAGAGCGGGAAGAAAGTAATGGCGAGCCAGATGAGGCAACCGCCGAGCGCGACCCAACGCCGTTTCCCCTTGAGGGTGCGCACGCTCATTTGTGCTTCTCCAGATACGGCTTGAGGATGGCGAGATAGACGAGGCCGATCACCGTGATGACGATCAGGAACAGAAACGACAGCGCCGAGGTGTAGCCGAGATTGAATTTCTTGAAGCCCTCCTGATAGGCAAAGAGCGTCAGCGTTTCGGTCGAGATTCCAGGCCCGCCGCCCGTCATCACGAAGACCGTGTCGATAATCTTGTAGCTTTCGATCAGCCGGATGAAGACGACAGCAACAGAGATCGGCAGCAGCATCGGAAAGGTGATGTCGCGGAACTGTTGCCAGGGTGTCGCGTTCTCCAGCGCCGCGGCCTCGTAGACGTCATCGGGCAGCGTCTGCAGCCCGGCCAGCAGCATCAGAATGACAAAAGGCGTCCATTGCCAGACCTCGACGGCGATAATCGACCCGAGCGCCCAACTCGTCTGCGTCAGGAACGGCAAATTGGGAAAACCGAGAGCACTCATCAACTCGTTGAGCGGACCCATCGTCGGATTGAGAACCTGACGGGCGATCAGCGCCACAGCAACCGGGGCCACCAGCATCGGCAATAGAAAGCTGACGCGAAAGATGCCCTCGCCCGGCACACGGGAATTAAGCGCAAGCGCGACGGAAAGGCCGATCACATATTGCAGGCCGACGGAGATGAACGCGATCAGCGTGGTCGTGCCCGCAACATGCCAGAAGCGTGGGTTCTGTAAGAGATCCGCATAGTTGCCAAAACCGACGAAACGCGCCGGCATCGGCGGCACCAGACGCATGCTCATGAAACTGGTGGTCAGCGAATAGATCAACGGAAAGATGGAAATCACCAGGACGATGATGAGAGCCGGCCAGATGAAAAAGTGCTTGATCGGGTCGTTGCGCGTGGTCATGCGGCCGCCCCTCGCCCAAGTAGAGCCTCTATCTCCGCAAGGGTCGGCATGGCAGGTGCTGTGCCGCGGCGGGTAACCGAGATCCCGGCCGTCGCGCAGCCGAAGCGTGCTGCCTCAACCGGGGCCAATCCCCGCGCCAGTGCCGCCGAGAACCCGCCGACGAAGGCATCGCCCGCACCGGTCGTGTCGATAACCGCGCCGCTTGCCATCGCCGGGACGAAAACGGACTGGCTCTCACTGTGGAGAAGGACGCCCCGTTCGCCGAGAGTGATCAACGCGGACTTTGCGCCCTTCTTCAGAAGGGCGTCACCTGCCCGCCGCGCATCGTCGGCCGTGGCAAGAGCAAATCCGACCAGCGCTGCCGCTTCGGTCTCGTTCGGCACGATGTAATCGCAAAGCGGGTAGATCGCATCCGGGAAGGGTTCCGCCGGCGCCGGATTGAAGACGGTGACGACACCTGCCGCATGTGCGATTTCGAGCGCTCGCTGGGCGGCAGCCGCAGGCTGCTCCAGCTGCGTGACGAAGATGCGCGATCCTTCGATCGTTTCTCGCGCCGCCTCGACATCGTCGATACCGATCGACCCGGCCGCACCGGGATAGACGATGATCGCGTTCTCGCCATTCTGGTCGTTGACGTAGATGAAGGCCGCACCGGTCGGAAGGTCGTCCATCTGGACGATCTTGGGTGTCACGCCTGCCTCGGCATAGGTACGAAGCGCCATCTCGCCGAAGGTATCGCGCCCGATTTTCGAGATGAAGGAAACCTGACTGCCCGCCCGCGCTGCGGCGACGGCCTGGTTCGACCCCTTGCCACCCGGCCCGACCGAAAAGCCGCTGCCGGTAATCGTTTCGCCGACAACGGGCATGCGCCGCGCCAGATAGGCCGTATCGGCCACGAAGATCCCCAGGATCGAAACACCAACCTTCATTCCTGCCTCCCCTGGTCAGGCCGCGACGAAGGACGAAGCGGAGATCCAGCTAAATTTCACAACTTCAAGATCTTACGACGATCAGCTCAGGCGGCTGATGCTTAGGCTAACGTATGGTCAGCTAGGCCGTTTCCGGTGGAATGACGCCCTTGGTGAAAAGGAAGCAGCCATAGAAGCGCGTCTCGCCGGTGGTTATGACGCAATAGGCCTTCTTGGCTTCCTCATAAAACGCAAAGCGTTCGATGCCGTACATCGGCGCAGGCTTGCCCTCGGCGCGGTCGATTTCGGCCTGGACCTCCTGTTGCACGCCGGGAATTTCCGTCGGCGCCCCCATGATCTCCATGCGCCCGGCCGAAGGCTGCAACGGCGTGTCGAGCGGCAATACCGACAGGACCGCCTTCACGGCGCGTGCAGCAGATACGTTGTCGATCCGCAAAAGCTTGCCGAGCGTGGTCTGCCTGGCGATCGCATCGGATGGGAAATTGGTGTCGGAGATGACCAGTGTATCACCGTGCCCCATGGAACGAAGCGCGTGCAGAACATCGGCATTGAGCGCCGGGTCCAGATTTTTCAGCATAGACAACCCTCCTCCAGACGCCCGCTCGCATGCTCCCGAGTGGCGTGAAACTGCGTGCCGCCATGTCGGCGCCACGCTCTCCCAAATCTAACCATGCAACGTTGCAGTCGCTGCATTCTCGAGCCGGCTCCCCCCGCCCCGAGATGGGGATCCCTTACTCGCCGTAAGGGATCCAGATGTTTTTGACGTCGGTGGCGCGGCGCAGATAGGCTTGTCCTTCTGCGGAGCGATCGAACCAGTCGGTCGCCTTGCCATTGTCGACAAAGGTCCGCTTCAGGTTCCCTGCCGAGAGCTTTTCGACCATTGTCGAAAGCTCCTGCGTGCCGAAGGCCCAGAGCGCGTCGACGTCGTTGTGGCTTGCCAGCGTTTTTGCCAGCTCCATCGCCGAGCCCGTGACGATGTTGATGACCCCCGCCGGAACATCGGACGTCTCGAGGATCGAGTAGAAGTCCGTCGCTGCCAACGGGTGCTGTTCGCTTGGAACCGCAACGACGCGGTTGCCGGTAGCGATCAACGGTGCCACCAGACTGATGAAGCCGAGCAGCGGCGCTTCCGTCGGGCAGACGACACCGACGACACCGATCGCTTCGGGCATGGCAAGCGCGACGCCGCGCAGCGGCGGCAGATGGACCACGCCCTCGTATTTGTCGGCCCAGGCGCCGTAGCTGAAGAGCCGAGAGATCGAAGCCTCGACCTCTGCCTTCGCGTTGGCTGCCGAGGCGCCGGTCATCGCGACGATACGGTCTGCAAATTCATCCGCCCGGCCGCTCAGGTTTTCGGCGACGTAATAGAGGATCTGTGCACGATTATGCGACGTCGCCGACGCCCAGCCGGAGGCCGCATGCGCCGCAACGACGGCGTTGCGGATATCCTTGCGGTTGCCCTCACCGACCTCGCCGAGCACTTTGCCCTTCGGCGAAAGGACAGGGCGCGAATAGTTGCCATCCGGGCGCGCCTGCTTGCCGCCGATGAAAAGCTTGGCCGTGCGATCGAGCGACGGCAGCGAGAAATCGCCGGACGCCTGCTTCAACACCGGTTCTGCCGGTGCTGCACGCAGCTTGCGACCGACCCAGGCCTTGGGCTTCAGATATTCGTAGCAGCCTTCGCGGCCGCCCTCGCGGCCGAAGCCGGATTCACGCTTGCCGCCAAAACCGGCCGCAGCGTCAAAGAGATTGGTGGCATTGACCCAGACGACGCCGGCCGCAAGCTTGGCTGCGACGTTCAGCGCCAGGCCGATCGTTTCGCTCCAAACGCTTGCGGCCAGGCCGTAGCGCGAATGGTTGGCGAGCTGGATTGCCTCCTCCGGCGTGCGGAAGGTCATCGACACGGCGACGGGTCCGAAGATTTCCTCGGTCGCGACGATCGAAGTCGGCTGCACGTTGGTGAGCAAGGTCGGCGGATAGAAGCTGCCGCCCTTCGGCAGCTCGATCTTCGGCTGGTGAAGCTTCGCGCCTTCGGCGACGCCCTTGGCGACCAGGCTCTCGATGCGCTGCAACTGCACCGGCGCAACAATCGCCGCCATATCGATCGCCTTGTCGAGCGGATGGCCGACGCGCAGGGTCTGCATGCGCCGCGTCAGGCGCTCGTAAAAGAGCGGAGCGACGCCTTCCTGCACCAGAAGTCGGGAACCGGCACAGCAGACCTGGCCCTGGTTGAACCAGATCGCGTCTACCACACCTTCAACGGCGCCATCGATATCAGCGTCGTCAAAAACAATGAAAGGCGACTTGCCGCCGAGCTCAAGCGTCAGCGATTTGCCGGTACCAGCCGTCTTTTCGCGGATCAGGCGGCCGACCTCCGTCGAGCCGGTGAAGGCGATCTTGTCGATATCCGCATGCTCGACGATCAGCGCGCCTGTTTCGCCTTCGCCGGTCACGACGTTCAGCACGCCGGCAGGCAGTCCGGCTGCAGCGGCAAGTTCCGCGAAAAGCAAGGCCGTCAGCGGCGTGAACTCGGCCGGCTTGAGGATGACCGTGTTGCCCAGCGCCAGGGCCGGCGCGACCTTCCAGGCGAGCATCAGGAACGGAAAATTCCACGGGATGACCTGACCGACGACGCCAACCGGCACCTGATCGGCAAACTCGGTTTCCTGCAGCTGCGCCCAGCCGGCGTGGTGGTAGAAGTGGCGGGCGGCCAGCGGAATGTCGATGTCGCGCGTTTCACGGATCGGCTTGCCGTTGTCGATCGCCTCGACCACCGCGATCAACCGCGCATGGCGCTGGATCATGCGGGCAAGGGCATAGAGGTGGCGGGCACGTGCATGGCCCGGCAGCTTGGCCCAGGACCCTTGCGCCTTTCGTGCCGCCGCGACCGCGTCGTCCACGTCCTTGGCGCTACCCAGGGCGACCTTTGCCAGAAGAGCGCCGGTTGCGGGTTCAAAGGTTTCGAAGGCCTTGCCGGAGGAAGACGCGACAAAAGCACCGTTGATGAAGTGGCCGAACTCGCCTTTGTGGCGCGCCAGCCACTGGCGAGCTTCGGTGTCGGCTTCCGGTGCGGGACCATAGGACATTTCGTCAAAATACCTTGCGACTGTCATCGGGATCATCCAATCGGGTGTCGGTTGAGGGCCGAGTAGGCGCCGGTCACGTGATGCTCCAGCTGGCGTTCGATATCGCCGAGGAGGCTCGATGCGCCGACGCGGAAAAGGTCCGGCTCCAGCCACTCACGACCGAGTTCGTCCTTCATCAGGAACTGGTAGTTGAGGATATCCTTGGCGGCCGAGATGCCGCCGGCCGGCTTGTAGCCCACCTTGATGCCGGTGCGTTCCTGATAGGCGCGGATCATGCGCAGCATCACCAGCGTCACCAGAAGGGTGGCGTTGACGCCTTCCTTGCCGGTGGAGGTCTTGATGAAATCGGCGCCCGCCATCATGCAGACGAGCGAAGCGCGGGCCACATTGCGCAGCGTCTTCAGGTCGCCGGTCGCCAGGATCGCCTTGACATGCGCATCGCCGCAGGCGGCGCGGAAGTCGCGCATCTCGTCATAGAGAGCCTGCCAATTGCCGGTCAGCACATGCTCGCGGGTAATGACGATGTCGATTTCCTTGGCGCCATCGGCAACCGAAGCCTCGATCTCGCGCAGCTTGACGTCATGCGGAATGAGGCCGGCAGGAAAACCGGTGGAGACGGCGGCAACCGGAATGCCCGAACCTTCAAGCGCGTCGACGGCGGTCGAAACGAAACGATGATAGACGCAGACGGCGCCGGTGGTGATACCGCGACTGCCCATGCCAAGCGCATCGAGAATGTCCTGGCGAACCGGCTGGCGCGCCTTGGCACAGAGCCGCTTGACGCGTTCGGTCGTGTCGTCGCCGTTGAGCGTCGTCAGGTCGATGCAGGTCACGGCCTTCAGCAGCCAGGCGGCCTGCGCGTCCTTCTTCACCGTCCGGCGACCAGGCAGCGTCGAGACGCGTCGTTCGGCAGCCGAAAGGTTGACACGCTGGTCGACAACCCAGCCGAGATCAAGCTCCATGCCATCGTTGCGCGGCCAGTTATGGCCAGCGGCCACAGGTGCCACGGCTTTCGCGGCCACATTCTTCACAGCAAGGTCTTCCAAGCGATTGCTCCTCGAACTCCCTGACATCGCGGCACGATAGCACGGCTGTTACCCGTGTCGGCGGCGATTCTCATTTTGTTATTTTTCTATCGTATTTTTGTTAGCATTCCACCAGAAACGCGACGTGTCAAGCGACCTATCGCGTTTCGGTGAAATGCTGCCATTTTTTGGCGAGGTCTCAGATCACCGGAATGCGCGTGTCGCCGTCCTCGGTGATCACCGAACGAAAGACGTTCATCGGTGCAAAGAATGCGGGCTTCAGCTTGCCGATCTTGCTCAGGTCGACAACGAGGTGGCTTTCGCGCGCGAGCGAGATCACCTTCTGCTTCACCGCCACCTCATGAAAATGCACGCAGGTTGCACCACGTCCCGGGTCCACGCCTGCGGCCGAGAGAAAGGCGACATTGATCCCAAGCAAATCGAGCGTTTCCAGCCCAGAATTCCCCGAGAACGACGCCGAGGCCGGATGATAGACACCGCCGAGCATGACGATGCGGACATTGGGTTTTCGCGTCAGCCTGTCAGCAACATTTAACGAGTAACAGACTGCAGTAATTGAATAATTGTCCGGAATGAGATCGACCAGATACTCGAGCGTCGTACCGCAATCGATAAAGATGGTTTCGTCCGGACGAATGTGCTGCGCCGCATGGACACAGGCCTCGCGTTTTGCCGCTGCATGACTGTCGGCCTCGCGCGCCAGCTCATAGGGCATATCGCCATCGATCTCGCCCGCAGGCACGATGTGGCCGCCGAGGAAGGTGAATTGCCCGGGATTATCGGCGACATCCCGCCGGATGGTCATCTCGGAAACCCCGAGCAAGGCAGCGGCATCGCGCAGATGAAGAACGCGACGGCCGGAGAGCGCGTCGGCGAGTTGAATGATGCGGGCTGTCTTGCGGCTGGCCATAATCGTTCCGTCTGTCCGGTCGTTCGAGCCAAAACATCACAGCAGAGATGGCCGAACACAATTTGTGACAATTATCACAAAGTGTCGTTATTCGGCAAGTAACTTCACACGACCCGGCAAAAGCAGACGACGGAGACCGCAATGCAAGCCTCCGTCGTCGAAAATTGTCGCTTTGAGAATGCCGACGGCGGTAGATCAAAGAAACCCGCCGCCGCTTTTCGCTCGGCTAGCTGGCGATCGGCGCGGTACGCGCTGCCAGCCACGCTGCGGTCTCCGGATCGAACACCCCTTCCATGGTCTTGGCTACACGCCAATGGTAGGTGTCGATCCACTGCCGCTCAGTTTCGCTCAGCAGGCTGATATCCGCGAGCCGCAGATCGATCGGCACCAACGTCAGGCTGCGGAAGCTCATGAAACCATCGCCGTCGTCGATCACTTCCACCTGGTTCTCGATGCGGATGCCGTATTCCCCAGCCTTGTAATAGCCAGGCTCGATGGTCGTCACCATGCCCGGCCGCAATTCGATCTCGTTGACGCGCCGGTCGAAACGCTGCGGCTGCTCGTGCACCGACAGGAAGTGGCCGACACCGTGACCGGTGCCATGATCATAGTCGAGCCCGAGGTCCCAAAGCGGCCGGCGCGCGAAGGCGTCGAGGTGATGGCCGTAGGTCCCCTTCGGGAATTTGAGCGAGACCATGGAGATCAGCCCCTTGAGGACCGCCGTATAGGTGCGGCGCACTTCATCGCTGACAGCTCCGATCGCGGTCGTGCGCGTCGCGTCCGTCGTGCCGGTAAAATACTGCCCACCTGAATCGAGCAGATAGATGCCTTGCGAGGTGATCGGCGCATCGCTCTTGGCGCTGGCCGCATAGTGGCACATGGCGGCATGGCCGGCGGCCGCCGAGATCGAGCGGAAGCTCGGCTCGACGAAGGTCTCCTCCATCTGCCGAAGGGCGAGAATACGATCCTCCGCCTCCAGTTCGGTCACCGGGCGCCCGTCCTTCTCGCGCTTGGCCGCATTGGCCTCCAGCCATGCGAAGAACCTGATCCACGCAGCACCATCATGGCGATGGCAATCGCGAAAGCCCTGGAGTTCAACGGGATTCTTCAGCATCTTGGCAAGCGTGATCGGGCTGCGCAAAAGGCGCACGCTGCCGCCAGCCTCGCGCGTCGCATGGGCGACCGCCGATGGGGCAAAGCCGGCATCGACGAGCGCCACCCGCCCGGCGGCAGCGGTCCGGACGCGGTCGAGCAACACCTCCGGCTCGGACATCGTCACGCCGTCGAGTTCGAAGTCCGAGAGGTCATTGGGCAGCTTGCGGTGGTCGACGAGCCATTCGACCCGGCCGTCCCTGTCGGCGATCATGAAGGATTGCGGCATTGGGTTGAACGCTATGTCACGGCCGCGAACATTCAGGAACCAGGCGATGTTGTCGGGCTGCGCCTCGATCAGCACGTCGGCGCCTTGCTCCGCCAGCATCTGGCCAATGCGGCGCTTCTTGTCGGCGACGCTTTCGCCGGCATAGTCGCGCGACAGGGCCATCACGTTGCCAAGCGGGCGTTCGGGCTGGTCCGACCAGATCGCATCGACGAGATCATCGGTTACGGCGACCCACTCGGCGCCAGCGGCGACAACCGATTGGCCGCAATCCATGTCCCAGGTCGACGGCAGCAGCATCGAATTGAAGCCGACGCGTTCGCCCTTGCGCAGGTTCTTCCGCAGCCAGTCCTTGAGCGGTGCGTCGTAGAAATGCTCGATGGCGAAGCTGTCGGCATCAATCTCTTGGCGAACCTGCACCTGATAGCGACCGTCGACGAAGATTGCCGCGCGGTCGCGCATGACGATCGCAACGCCGGCAGAACCGGTGAAGCCGGTGACAAAAGCGAGCCTGTTGTCATGGGGCGCACAATACTCGCCCTGATGTTCGTCGAACCGCGGGACGACGTAGCCGTCCAGCCCCTGCTCGTCGAGTTTGCGGCGCAGGGCCTCGATCCGGCCGGAAGCCTCCAGCCTGTCTTTCGATGTCATGTGGTCTTTCCCTATTGACTATTTGTCTTCACGCGCCGCCGATCGTTTCGGCGAAGTGACAGGCGGTCATGCCGTTGCCGACCGGCCGCAGTGCCGGCTTTTCCCGGCGGCAAAGCTCGGTTGCGTGCGGGCAGCGGACGTGGAAGGGGCAGCCGGGCGGAATGTCGAGCGGGCTCGGCAACTCACCCGACAGGGCTGGCGCCCTGCGCCGCTCCGTCGGGTCGAGCGACGGGGCCGCGGCCAGCAGGGCTTGCGAGTACGGGTGCATCGGCTTGGAAAACAGCGCCTCCGACGGCCCGATCTCGACGATGGCGCCGAGATAGATCACCGCCACGCGATGGGAGACATGGCGCACCAGCCTGAGGTCATGGGCAACAAAGAGCACCGTCAGCCCCAGATTGTCCTGCAGTTCCAGCAGCAGATTGACGACCTGCGCCTGAACGGACACGTCGAGCGCGGAGACGAGCTCATCGGCAACAAGGCAGGTCGGCTCCAGCGAGAGTGCCCGCGCGATGCCGATGCGTTGGCGCTGGCCGCCGGAAAACTCGTGCGGATACTTGTCGGCTGCGCCATCAGGCAGCCGCACAAGGTCGAGCAGTTCGTCGACACGGCGGTCGACGCCGGCGCCCTCGCGCATGCGATGGACAGTGATCGCCTCGCGCAGAGTATCGCGCACGGTCATGCGCGGATTGAGCGAGGTATAGGGATCCTGGAACATCATCTGGACGCGCTTGTTGTAGCCGCGTCGCCTGGCGCCCTTGAGGTCGATGACACTCTCGCCTTCGAAACGGATATCGCCCGATGTCGGCCGGTGAAGACCGGCGATACAGCGCGCAAGCGTCGACTTGCCGCAACCGGACTCGCCGACGATCCCCAGCGTTTCGGCCGGCATCACGTCGAGATCGACGCCGTTGAGCGCTGAGACGACCTGCCGCGGCCGACCGGCAAGCGTATCCGACAGCGAGCGACGCTTCTCGAACCGCATGAAAAGGTCGCGGATGGAAAGTAGCGGCGTGGCCGCTTCTTGCATCGATTGGCTCATTGCGCCGCCTCCCGTGCGCTGAAATGAACGAGGGCTTCCTCGCGGTGGTGGCAGGCGACCTGGCGCAGCCGTCCGATCGCTTCGAGGCTCGGGCGAACATCCCGGCATTCCGGCCCGGCCACGGGACAGCGTGCCGTAAACGCGCAACCGGCCGGCAAGGCGTTGAGTGACGGCGGTGCTCCGGGGATGGAATAGAGCGGCGTGCGTGGTGCGACATCGCGCGGGATAGAGCGCAGAAGTCCCAGGGAATAGGGATGCCGGGCGTCGCCGATGACATCAGCCGTCGGTCCTGTCTCGCAAAGACGGCCGCCATACATCACCGCTACACGATCGCAGGTCTCCGCCACCACGCCCATGTCGTGGGTGACGAGGATCACGGCCATGCCGAGGTCGCGGCTGAGCGCCTGAATGAGCCGTAGGATCTGATCCTGGATGGTCACGTCCAGCGCCGTCGTCGGCTCATCGGCCAGCAGCAGCTTCGGGTTGGACGCAAGGGCGATGGCGATCATCACCCGTTGCCGCATACCGCCGGAAAACTCGTGCGGGTAATCGCCGAGCCTGTTGCGCGCCGCGGGAATGCCGACCATGTCGAGCAGTTCGATCGCGCGCGCCTTTCTGGCTTTCCCATCCAGATCGGTATGGGCGGCAAGGTTTTCCGATATCTGCAAACCGACGGTCAACAACGGGTTCAGTGACGACATCGGCTCCTGAAAGATCATCGCGATCTCGCGTCCACGCACCCGTCTGAGCGCGCCCTCGTCGAGCGGCACCAGATCCCGGCCCTTCCAGAGGATTTCGCCGCCGACGCGGCCGCGTGGCCGCACGATGCCGAGGATCGAGCGCAAGGTGATGCTCTTGCCCGAGCCGGATTCGCCGACAAGCCCAAGGATCTCCCCCGCCCGCACCTGAAACGAAACATCGTCGACGGCAACAAGAGGGCGCTCTGGCAGGCCGAATTCCGTGCGCAGATGCCGGACGTCCAGAACCGTTTCTTTCTCGAGTTGGTTCATGTCAGCGCCCTTTCGGTCGAAGCAGATCGGCCAGCGCGTCGCCGACGAGGCTGAAGCCGAGGCCGGTGAGCACGATGGCGATGCCCGGCATCAGGCTCATCCACCAGGCTGTCAGCAGGAAGTTGCGGCCTTCGGCGATCAACACGCCCCATTCGGCCGCCGGTGGCTGTGCGCCCAGGCCGAGATAGCCGAGCGAAGAGCCGAGCAGGATGGCGAGCGCCATATCGGTCATCCAGTAGACGATGATCGGCGAGATCGCGTTGGGAAGCAGATGCCGGAAGATGATGCGTCGGTCGGAATAACCGAGCACGCGGCCGGCCGCGGCATAATCATTGGCCTTTTGCGCCATGATCTCGGCCCGCGTGAGACGGGCGTAGTACACCCAGTTCACCGCGGTGATCGCCACATACATGTTGACGAGGCCAGGCCCGAGCACCGCGACGATGGCGATGACCAGAACGAGGAAGGGAAAGGTGATGATCGCATCGACGCAGCGGCCGAAGATGGTGTCGGCGATGCCACCGTAATAGCCGACGAAAGCTCCGACCGTCATGCCGATCAGAAGTGCGAAGATCGTGGCGAAGAAGGCCATCTGCATGTCGACGCGATAGGCCCAGATGACGCGCGAGAGCACGTCGCGCCCGAAATTGTCGGTGCCGAAGGGATGGGCGAGGCTCGGCCCCTGCTGGATTGCACTCAGGTCGAAGGCAAGCGGATCGTAGGGCGCGAACATCCCAGGGAACAGCGCCAGCGCGATCGACAGCGCGAGGATCGCAAAGCCGATGACGAAGGACGGTCGTAAGAAGGCCCGGCCGAGGAAGGCGCGCACGCGACCCGCCTTACGGATGGGAGATTGCACGACGATACTCATGACTGACGAAGCCTCGGATCGAGCCAGGATTGCACGATGTCCGTCAGCAAGAAGACGACGGAAACCAGCACGGCGAAGGTGAGTGTGAGCCCCTGGATCAGCGGATAGTCACGCGCGAAGATCGCCTCCAGCATCAGCCGGCCGACGCCCGGAACGGCAAAGACGGTCTCGGTGACCAGCGTTCCGCTCATCAGGTTGCCGATGGAAAGGCCGAGCAGCGTCACGGTGGAGACCAGTGCGTTGCGCAGCACATGCCGGGTCATGACGATGCGCCGCGAAAGCCCCTTGGCGCGGGCGAACTGCACGTAGTCGGCATCGAGCACCTCGATCAGCGAGGCCCTGAGATTGCGAAGAATGATGGCCGAGGTGTAAAGCGCGACGCTGAGCGCCGGCAGGATCAGGTGATGAAGATTGTCGAGAAAGCCCGTTCCGTAGCCGCCGACCGGAAACCAGCGCAGCTGGGCTGCGAGGACCGTCAACAGCACGAGGCCGATGTAGAAGACCGGCATGGACAGCCCGACCTGGAAGACGCTGCGGATTGCAACATCGACGGGACCGTTGACCCGCGACGCGGCAAGGAACGCCAGCGGCCCTGCGAGACAGATCGCCAGCAGAACGGAATAGAGCGCCAGGAAGACCGTGGTCGGCAGGCGCGCGAGGATGATCTCGGTCACGGGCGCCTTCAGCATGATCGAACGCCCGAGATCGCCGGTCAGCGTGTTCTTGACGAAGACGAGAAACTGGATCGGCAGCGGCTGATCGAGGCCGAGATTGTGGCGGATCTGCTCAAGTTGCGCGTCCGTTGCCTTGGCTTCGGCCATGGCGATGGCCGGGTCGCCCGGCAGCAGCCGGACGAGCAGGAAGATGAAGATCATCACCAGAAGAAAGGTCGGGATGATCTGCAGCAACCGCGCCAGAAGATAGGATAACGAGGGCATGGATTGAACCTTGTAAGCGATGTCGGGCAGCTCTCGCCGCCCAACATCATGAATTCAGGCTGTCGTCACTTGGCCCGCCAGGCCTCGGAGAAGTCGTTCGCACCGAGCGGCGTCTGCACGTAGCCCTCGATCGACTTCGAGACGGCAACGGCAAAAGGGGTCTCGAACAGGAAGAGCAGCGGCGCGCCCTCTGCATAGACTTCCTGCATCTGCTTGTACTCGTCCTTGCGCTTGGCCGGATCGACCTCGATGTTGGACGCTTCGAACAGCGTGTTGAACTCCTGATTGTTCCAGCCCGTGCCCACGGCCTGGCGCTGCTTGTAGTAGCCGAGCCAGCCGGTCACCTGCGCCGGGTCGTTGACGTCGTTTGCCCAGCCATAGGTGTGGATGTCGAAGTCGCCGGAGCGGTTCTTCTCACCGCGGGTCGGATTGTCGACCTGTTCGACCTTGAGATTAACGCCGAGCGGCGACCACATCTGCTGCAGCGCGGTGAACAAGGTCGCGTCGTCGGCGCTGCCGGCAAGCGTCGTAAACTTCACCTCGAAGCCGCCGCCGAGACCGGCTTCGTCAAGCAGTTGCTTGGCCTTGTCTGGATTGTAGGGGTAGAGCGGCTCAGGCCCATAATGGAGCTGGGTGGCGGCCGACATCAACGACGTCATCGGTTTGCCGGTATCGAAAGTGACGAGCTTGATCAGCACGTTCTTGTCGGTGGCGTAGTTCAGCGCCTGCCGCACTTTTACATCAGCAAGCGGGTTCTTGGAGCCGTCCTTGCGTGTCTCGCGCGTATTGATCGGTGCGTAGACGATGCGGGTCGAGGGAAAGAGCTCCATCTTCAGAGCCGGATCAGCGCTGAGTTCGCCAACGCGAGCGAAAGGAATGAACTCCGCGGCATCAACTTCACCGGCCTGAAGCTTAAGGATGCGGGTGGCATCGTCTGGGATGATGACGAAATCGACCTGATCGAGATAGGGCAGCGGCTGCCCATCCGTGCCGGGCCGCCAGTAGTTGGGATTGCGTGCGAAGGTCATGCTTGAGCCCTGCACGCGGCTCTTCATCGTGAATGGGCCCGATGTGACCGGGCCGGCCTCGAAGAAGGCACGCGCCTTTTCCTGATCGTTGGCGCCGGCCGCCTTCTCGAAGGCCGCTTGCGGCATGATGCCGGTGTTGAAGGTTGCGAGGATAGAGACGATGGTCGGGTCCGGGTTCTTGAGCGCCAGCGTTACCTGATTGCCATCGGCGGAGACTTTGTCGACGGCGCCAAGCAGACCCGCCCAAGGGCCAAGCTCGGGATTGCGGGCCCGGTCAAGGGAAAACACCACGTCGGCGCCGGTCAGGGCCGACCCGTCGGAGAATTTCAGTCCGTCGCGCAGCTTGAGCTTGATCGAAAGCCCGTCGGCAGCAACGTCATAGCCCTCGGCCAACCCTGGAACGATCGAACCGTCCGGGCCGTTGCGCAGCAGCGTTTCGTATAGGCCGGTGACCATCCAGAGGTCCGGGTTGCGATCGGCATAAACAGGATCGATGACCGTGGAATCGTCATAACGCGCAAAGGTCATCGCACCGCCACGTTCGATGGCGAGCGCAGACGTGGCCGCGGCCAGCCCAAGGGCGGCACCCAGTAAGATCGGCAACAAACGTTTCATCTCTCACTCCTCCTGTTTGATCGACCGGCTAGCGCCGGCACGACGCCTCACACCAATTGGATATTGGATCCAATTTTTCCGAACGTTTTCCTTTGCGTCCGGATTGCAGCGAAGGCATTCTTGTTGTTCCCCTTTTTAAAGCGGTACTAAGCCGAGTTGATCAGCTTGCATAACCGACTTTAGCTGGACTAAAGTACAACAATAGACGCGAGTCAAGCGGAAAGAAAATCATGCCTCTCGATACCGATGAGGCGCCAGCGGCAGACGCCGGCGCCCCCCTCACCGACATGCCTGTGGCCGCAACGATCGGCCAGATGCTGCGCGCCCGCCGCAAGGAAATCGGCAAGACGATGAAGCAGGTCGCGCGTGAAGCCGGCCTCACGGAGGGCTTCATCAGCCAGATCGAAAGAGGTATTTCAACCCCCTCGCTGATCTCGCTCTACAATGTCGCCAATGCGCTCGGCACCAGCGTCGATACGTTCCTGTCGCAGCCGCCGCAGCACGCCCATTCCATTGTGTCTCACGCCGGCGAACGCCGCGGTTACAATGTCGAGACGAAGGAGCGTGTCTATGAACTGCTCGAGCGCGGCTTTCCCGGCGCCCAACTCAACGGCTGCATCACCCACATGCCGGCCGGCTACGCTTCCGAGCTGACCAGCCACGAGGGCGAGGATTTCCTCTATCTGATTGAAGGCGAAATGCTCTACGAGATCGACGGCAAGGAATATGTCCTGAAAGCGGGCGACACCCTGCACTTCCCCTCGTCGCTACCGCACCGCGCCCGCAACATCGGCGCAGGGCCGGCTCGTGAACTCTGGGTCGGCACCACGCGCATCATTGCCGAGGAATAACCCGCTCGGGGGCCTATTGTTTGCGCGGCCAGGTATCCGCGAGCCGATAGCCTGATGGCCACGGGTCGGCCGGATCGAGCATCACCTGATGTGTGCCGGTGACCCAGGCGCGACCGGAAATTTCCGGAACGATCGCTGGGCGCCCGCCAACCGTCGTTTCGCCGACGATGCGGCAATCGAACGTCGAATCGATGATCGAGTGGCCGACAAAACGCTGGCCAACCTTGATCTGCCCGCGCGCGTGAAGCACCGCCATCCGCGCGGAGCAGCCGGTGCCGGTCGGCGACCGGTCGAGCTTTGCCGGCTGGATCACCACTGTGTTGCGTCCGTGCAGGACGCCATCGCGCTCTTCCACCGGCAGCGTCAGCTGGCAGAACGAGATATGTGCCCATTCCGGGTTTTCCGGATGCGCGAAGCCGAGCTGCTCATTGGCTGCGCGCGTGATCTTGATGCCGGTCTCGGCAAGCTCGCGCGCTTCATCCGGCGTCACGGAGAAGCCGAATGTACGAGCATCGGTGATGACGAAGCTGTCGCCGCCATAGGCGGTGTCGACGGTGAGTGTGCCGAGCCCTTCCACCTCGATCTTGGCATCGAGTTTGCCGGCAAAGGACGGGACGTTGGTGACGGTGATGCGCTCGGCCTTGCCGTTGCGGCAGGTGGCAACGACATCGACGAGCCCGCCGGGCGCCTCCAGCACCATTCTCGTCTCCGGCTCCTGCATCGGCACGATGCCGCTGTCGAGCAGGACGGTCGAAACGCAGATCGAGTTGGACCCGGACATCGGCGGCGTGTCTTCAGGCTCCATGATGATGAAGCCCATAGTCGCGCGTGGATCCTTTGGCGGCACCAGCAGGTTGATGTGGCGGAAAACACCGCCACGCGGTTCGTTGAGCACAAAATTGCGCAAGGTCTGATCCTCGGCGATGAAGCGTCGCTGCTCCCACAGCGTCTTGCCCGGCGGTGGCGCAACGCCGCCGACGATGACATCGCCGACTTCACCCTCGGCGTGGCAGGAAACAATATGAATGACCTTGCTGCTGCGCATCTTTCGCCCCCACGCGATGCATGCGGACCGCATCCACATGCCATGCCTTGATATCTGTACGCCGACACTCGGGAGACTGGCTCTCTTTTCGGTGACCAAACGGCCGCCGCAGCCGACGTGGGACCAGTCATAGAAAGATTGGATCCAATATACAATCTGAAATATACGATTTTTTGCGCAAAGCCGCGACCTGCTGAAAGCAACTAACTCTGCCGCACGGCAAACTTTTTTGCTGCAAAGTGAACTCCAAAATGGCCCAACGGGTAAATCGGCGCCCAAAGACGGGCAATCATTGAGTTTTTGTCGAGCGAGCGACTACGAGCCGGAGTGCCGATCAGATGGACATTTTTCGGGGACACACGGAGCGTTGCCGAGCATCCTAGCTGCCGGCCCTATGGCGTTCGAGGGCATCGGAGGGAGGAAGCTCCTGCTAATTTGATCCGATGCATCGATGGCCACGCATCGACCAATCTGAGGAGACGACCAGGGCCTTCCGCAATGAAGCTCGGCGTCATTGCCGCGCCTAGCCTGTTACCATCAGACGAATACCAGCTGAGATGACCGACACGAAGAGACCTCAAAGCAAAATTCACCCTTCCTTAGAAATTCACGCCTAACTCCATTCACGGTTCCGGCAACTGTTTCGAGCGTCTCCTTTTTGCAGACTCGAGCAAGTCGGATCGGAGAGTCATGGTGGCACGTCCCGCTGACCAGACACACGCCATGCCAGCATCAGGTTGGCTGCTCATAGGAATGATCCCTCCCCAATCTATTTGGAATTGAACTGATGACGGCTCCCGGCGAAGTGAAAGTCAGTGTGGACACCGTCCTCCTGACCCTCAAGGACGAACGGCTGCATGTGGCGCTGGCACCGCTCGAGAGAGAACCCGGCGCCCTTGCTCTTTTGAGCAGGCTTTTAGGCGGCGACGAAGACATCAACCTGGAAACAGTCGTTCGGCGTACGCTACTCGCCAACACCGGACTCGACGACGTGTACTTCGAGCAGCTTTTCACGTTTTCCGGTCGGGATACAGAGAAGCCAGACCCGCGGTGGCCGTCCATCTGCGTCGCGTATTTAGCGCTGGTTTCCCACTCCAAGCTGGCCGCCACCGAGCCAGTTGCAGATGGCCTGACCTTGGTGTCCGTAGACGACGTACCAGTGCTGCCGTTCGATCAAAACCGGGTAATTGACGTCGCCGTATCGCGCCTCCGCAGCAAGGGAGCGTGGTCGATCCTTCCAGCCTACCTGCTGGACGAGGAATTCACGATCCCGCAGCTGAACCGGGCGTACTCAACGGTGACTTCAACCTACTCTTTCGGCCAGAACTTCCGGAGGAAAGTCATAGAGAACGACATGCTCTGCTCGACCGGATTTAAGAGCGCGCCTGGCGCGACAAAGAGGACTGAGCACTTTCGAATTCGACCGGGCGTGAACACGATCAATATCAAAATATGAAACACCTCCCAGCCCGGTGACAGGCATCAACGGCGGATCCTCGTGCGCGATTAATTTAATGAGGAATAGGGCGCGCCCGGACTTTGAGCGACACAACGCTTCTCCGCATGTACGCAAACAATTCAAAATTCGAATTACTGTATCTCAAGACCTCGCTTGCGAAGCCATGATCTGAATAAATCGCCAGAAAGCCGTGGAACATGACGAGGGAAAAACGCGACCTTGTCACTTGCAATGGCCAACTTCATCATCCGTGTGTTGAGGAGACACGCAGAAGATGACGAACACGCACGACCACTATCACCCATACCGCTTCCAGCGGATTGCGCAGGCCCTAACGCACCGCGCCTCGCCATCACAGGACCGATCCGCTGGTAATGAAGTTGCGGCGACCGGATACGAGGGGGTGCAGTCGCTCGAGTTCAACTCGCGTCTGCATGACTATAGTCTTCTGATCCAGGCGCGAAAGGCATGGTTCGACCATGGGCGGCAGATCGTCGATATGTCGGCGATCCTGGCCCCGCTAGCCGGCGCCACTGACATATCGACTTCCGAGCTCCCTCCCCTCCGCATTCCTGAGTCATTTTATGTACACTTCGGAAAAGAGGCCGAAATTTACACTGCTGACAACGCTCACTTTGTTGACGGCGTATACTTCATGCACTCCAGGCAACAAGGCGTACCGGGATATCGGTACATCATGGTCTGTGGCTGCGATGACCTGAAGATTGACGAGCTTGGCGCTGGGGAGCTGCTTCGCATCCAAACTACGATTGCCATTGGATTTGCGTCAGCCACTCAATCCTTTCGGGCTGGCTCGCAAACGCTTTTCGGAGATCCTCTTGTCTGTGACGACGATCTAATGGAAGCGATCGTCCAGCGAGTTGAACTGAGTTTGGCTTATTCAGCGAACGTCGGAATGCCGATAGACATTGAGAAGGAAGTTCATCTCGCAGCGGCAGCGCCTCTCGGCCCACGGCATTAAGTCCTCAGGTCCGGGAACGCCGACGTAAAAGGCCGGAGACAGCAAGACCGCGTAGCCACAGAGAATGACTCAGCACGGCACCACGAAATTCGCTGGAGGCGATTCGGAACCGGGCCAACCGTAACCTCAGGTGGCGAGGTGGTGTGCTTGTAGCCGGCGGGTTCAAGAGCAAAGCTAGTAAGAACGAATACAGGAGTACTCTCATGAACGAAGGCACTTTCAGCCTCGATTTCGTGCTCGACGAGATGCGGGCTGATGAAGAGCGCGGCGCGTATCCGCAGTTGGCGGTTCACATCGAGCTATACGAAAAGTCGATACTTGAAGAAGGAAATGACGAGCTGAAAGCGGCCTACCTTGCGCTCAAAGCCCGCATTGCTGCGGGTTTTGAATATGAGAGAAAGCACGGCAAATGGAGCCTAGTGAAATCGGACCATCCGTTGACGCTAAAACTCCGGCAAGTGAACTCTCGAGCATATCTCCGGTACCAGAGCCGGCTGAATAATGTTTCTTTCCGCCTGGATGTGGGCCTCCGCATCGGCGACCACATTTGCGACCTCGTCACGGTTGCATCTCTTTAAGAACCCGGGGCCGCCCATTAGGATAAAAAGAAACCTCCGGCCTCGGTATGCCGCAATTGCAAAGATTCCCGGTGGGCACCTGAGCCCGGTAACAGGACCATAGGAATCCGGGACATTGCTTCCGTCGTACTCCAACTTCTCTAAGAGATCTTGGTCGTCCGGAGCTTCTTGCGTGTAGGGGAGCTCAACGATTTGAAAGAACTCCCCATCATGCCATACGTTGACGACGCTCGGCTCAACGGCTTTGGCTGAGATGGTGATATACACGTGTGCTACCCTTTTTAGCATCTGTAAGCCGAGTCAGGCCTAGCGTTCGAACTCTAAAAATTCGCAACCGAACATAATTAACGGCGCGCACCCTTCACTTATAACGAGCAGCGATGAACGCACGGACCCATAATGTGACCCATAATGTTCTATTAGCCACCGCGCATTCCACACCGGCGGCCAACAGATGGCGGCAACCCAGGTCTAGCCTCTATCGCTGGTGGGAACGGTTCGCAAAAGGGTTGCCACCGTTGAGATAATCACGTCCAACCTGTCAGAGGTCCGTTCTACCTTTTCGACAAACTCGTCGACTTTGCTGTCGAATGCGGAAGCGAGGTGTGCCATTCGCGCTTGCGCAACGTCATTTCCGCAAAGCAGACAGGACTCGATATCGTGGTCGCGATGGAATTCGTGCGCCTACTTGAGCCAGAGAAGCATTTCCGGGAAACGCTGCACCTCGTCCAACCTCGGTCAAAGATTGACTGCACATCTCGACTACGAACCTGTATGCCTTTTCAAGGCTCGCGGCTTCAAACGCCAGCTCAGCAAGGTTCGGCATGGGGTAAGAGAGCTTCGGGTCTCTTCGGCGGCGCTGAGTTCTTCGTCAGTTAAGCGCGTATACGCCATCGATCAACCGGCGACTACTCGGTACTCGGGCCACCACGGGCCAACTTTTGGCCGGCGCGCTCTTTGAGCGTGGTTGCACTGTACGTAATTTCGAAGACGCCATCAGAGTCGGAAATGCGTTGCGTTTGCCCCGCCTTGGCGCCATCGAGAACTTCGGTGAAGTGGTTCTCCGCTTCCACTCTCTCCCAGACACGAGCCGGTTCGGACAACTTTCGCACCCCTGTTCTTCACTTCTTTCTATTAAATAGCCGATTCCAGCGGAGAAAAAAACTTGCGGGCTCTCAAAATACTGACCCGTCGATTACCGATTGGATGACGCCAACTCGGCGGAACGATATGAACGCTATCGTACAGAGTCTTCGATTACGATTTGTCGACGAATGCCGGAGCTTTGTTCGGAAGTGAACAGATTAGCTTACAATCTCAAAGTGCTCATTGCATAGGCATTCGGCTCTAACCTCGACCGCAAAATTGCAGTTGCGCCTGCCCGCTATCTCCAAGCAGGAGCCCGCCAACCGGCGCTGATTGCTTCGCTTTCCGAGCAAAACCAACGCTCTCCCTTAGAGGGTGTGACCCTGGTTTTCGCGTACCATGGACTCCAAGGCGGATGGTATATGTGGCCATTGCTCGAGATGTTCCCCTTGATAGGGCACCCGTTAGGAGAGCTTTCTTCCGCCACAGCCCACTTTGCAGCGCGATAATCCGAAGGGGTTTGCGTCTCCGCTTGCCAGACACCCCTTTTACTCGCCCTATCGTCTGCGTCTTCTCAGCAAGCCTGGGAGCCGCGGTGGTTGATCCGTCGACCAAGGTGTGGCGAGGTTTGGGTGTTAAGGTGTCCTTCGCGAAAGCCCTGTTGACACACGTCTTTGAACTCACGCTTTCACAAAAATTGCATCTTGAAAGCCCCGAAGGGAGAAGACTAATGCGCATCACGCGCGCGTACTGCGTAGATCTGGATGATGTTGTCACAATCGACCGGCTGATCATGTTGCCGTTGGCGTCGTAGCTGAGGACACGGGCGCCGATCGCGATCGGCGCGTGCGGGCGGTGGCCATCGCCAGGCGGGTAAACGTAATTGGCAGCTCGGCTGCGGAAGGTCAGATTACCGTTGTCGGCAAAGGTATAGGTTTCGTCGAAGGCGTTGTTGCCGAGATTGTCGGCGCTGACCAGACGACCACGCAGGTTGTAGTCATAGACCCAGTGGTCGTCAGGGGTCGGCCCAGTGATCGTCTTGATCTTGCCGGTTGCATCGCGGCCATACTGATTGTCCATCAGCACGGTCCCACCCTTGGCGGTCGTTACCCGATCAAGCCAGCGGCGGGTGGGCGAATAGCTGAAGGTGGTGGTGACGCCGTTGGCATAGCTGATCGACTTGGTCTGACCGTCGGCCTCGTAGCTTGTCGTGGTAATGTAGCCGGGGATCGAGATGAGCAGATCCGCGTCGTTGTAGCCGAAGGGCTGCGCGACCGATCCCACTTGCACGGCCGCAGGGCTGTAGGCGATCGATACAGTAGCGCGTTGCCCTATTGTAGTTGCTCCTAACGGGCGCTTATAGGCCTTGGTTATTTCGGGTACCTCCTCTGCAGTCTTCACGACAGTACGCGCAGATTTGGTTGACGCTGCAGCACCTGATAAGCCTTTGGCCATGGCGGCAACAAAATCGTCATGCGGCAAAGGCGTCGTAAGCGCCATATTTCCTATGGCATTCGCATACGGACCATAGGCTTCGAAAGCCACGGTGCGCTTATACTAGCAATGCAAGCTGTGGATAGGATTGCGACCAACTGGCTGCGATCTGCGGGCGTTACGGGTTCCCGTCTTCAGGCCGCCAACCGAGCGCCTCGGCCCGAGAAAATGACGCCAGATTTTGACGGTACCAGTCGTCCGCGCGCGCACGCAGATCGGGCGGGATATCCGCAGAACGTCGATATTTATCAATCACATCGCGTTTCAACAGGCCACCGTAGGCGGTTCCTCGCTTCGCGAGGACGTAAGCAAATGTCGGATAGTGGCGCAGAAGAATGTCCGATACGGCGACAGCCTGTTCGAACTCACCATCGCTGATTAGAGAATCCACCACCGGCGATGCGATCAGAGCCACCGATTCTTCCCGCGTCAGCGCGCGCAAATAAGTCCCGCGCGAAACGGCGACGTCAGACATCGGCAGCTTCTGGCGATACCACAGATCGCGGGTCGCGCCGCCGCCGCTGGTTGCTTCCAGATTCCACGCCGTGCCTGCTGCGTCCGTGTATTTAATGAACACGTGCAATGGCGCTTGCGCCAGGGTCATGTCCAAGCCGATCCTGGAGCCCAGGAACATCATCAGCATCGGCATGGTGATGCAGTTGCCGCGCCGCGTCGCTAGATACTGGCTCAGCTTGCGATTATCCGGATGTGTCCCAAGCGGGTCGGATAGATCGTATTCGAAGGGGCGGTTGTCGTTCCATGGTCCAGCTTCATACAGGAACTGACGCAAATACTGCAGCTTGTCAGCTTCGCTGGCGCCGTTAGGGATCATGTCCGCGAGACGTTTCGACATCTCGTCGATCTTGGCAGCCTCGACTCCGACGTCGGCTGAGGGATCCAGCATCCCATCAACAGCGAATTTGATTGCTGCCAGGTCACCATCGGACTGAATGAACAATGTCTCGACCTCACGGCCGAAATCGTTCGGCTGCGTTGCCTTGGCTCCGCTCAGAACAGCGAGATGCATGAATGCAGCCATCAATAGAATTGTTATGCTTTTCATTGCGGTAGTCGGCTCTGATTGGTTGCACGCGTCGCTGTCTTTCAGGTCTCCCCTGCTTTACAACTCCGTTCTCTGCTGCGACCGCCACTGAAGTCAATAGAAGCTGATAGTGCTTTCCCTCGGAATTGACGCTTACAGTTCTCAAGCATCCCCTCTCAAGGATAAAAATTGTATCTCGGCAAGCCTGAGTTCTCCTGTCATATTAAAAAATACTAACTTACAGTTCTTTCCAAGAAAGATGATCCTTTTCACCTCGGATGCATCATTGTAGTTCACAACCCTAAATCGCTTGTTCATTTCCTTGAGCTTAAGGATAGCCCCATCGAAGGGCAGCCCTGGAACAAAGGCTCCAAGACGAACTTTAACGCGCTGAGCAATTCTAACTTTTTCCTTTGGTTTGGGTGCTTCGTCGACCGCAGTCCAAAGCTCCAGACCCACTCGCCTGACTTCTATTTTGCCACGGCTCTCCCAAACCATCATCTCGAAATCGCCATATCCTAACAATGCGCCAAAGGGCTTTTCCTCGGCGAAATTCCACCGATCCGGAACTCCAAGCTTAGCGCCGAGGTTATTCAGCGTCATATCAGGGAATATGAGCGTATCCGCACTTCCAGCGATCATTGCTTCGACGTCAACTATACTCATTATTTTCTCCCTTTTGATGGCTTGCTATCCCGGCCGCTGCCCCTATCGCCTCGATCCTTGGACTCCCCGCCCTCATTTAGCTTTCCCGATACATCTTTCTCTAAGCGATCGAGGTCTTTCTTTGTCTTGTCGTACTTTTTACTTGATTTTAGATGCTCTTTTGCCGTCCTGATCTGATCAAGCAACTTCTGCAATCCTTTTGGCGATGCAAGTGGAGGCCGCAAGGAATCTACAGCGTCATCGAAGCTTTCTCTGGCACAGCACCGCCGACAGGTTCAAAATCCAGATCGCCAGTGACTCCGGGCCTTATCCCAACCTCGATTTGCTTCCCCTTCTTATCAACACCCTTCCAATGTACGCCCTTTGGTCCGAGGTCATCCAAACCGCATATACCGGTATAGATACCTTGCTTGCCCGCCATCGTAAGGACACCGAGTTCTTCTCGTTGGCCAAAGCCAACCATCTCGCTGATCTGTGAAGGCGCCTTTTGGCAGCTCTCGCAGCCTAAGTAAGCAGCCGCAGCGAGGCTGCCGATTACAACGGCCTCGTCAACAGGACCCGTAAAGACGTCATCAACTCCGAACCAATGTCCGTTAGGATCGCTGTTGTTGATGGGATCGTTTCCGGCATAGACGTATCGATTGGTTCCGACGCCAGCCTTTGTCGGATCCCAGTCGTCCGGCGAGATGAACCTTCCAAAGGTCGGATCGTAGTATCTCGCATTGAGATACTGCAGTCCGGTTTCGGGATCAAAGCGCTCGCCGATATAGCCCTTCTGGGTCTGCATCGTCGCGTTGGTGCGCTCGCCATAAGCGGCATAGCCGGTCTGTTCGACAAGGTTGCCGTTGGCATCGGTCACCAGGCGCACCTCGACGAAGGGATCCGACCAACCGGAGAAGCGATCGTTTACTACTTTCTTCTCAATCTTGGGCTCCCTCCCCCTTGTTGCTCGGAGTTAGGATAATCAAGTATCCACATTTCCCCCGTCACTTCATCTATGTACTCTGTCTCCCAAGCGTCCGGGTTTGTAGCGATTTTGGTAAGATTTTCTGCTCTTGTTATAGCTTCTGCTCCACGATACTCGCTCTTTTCTGCCATTACTCGACAATCCTTATTGTGACATTCTTCAAGTCGTTAACGTTCATGTTGGGTATTACAAACTCTCTTGCGCCGCCTGCAGTGTATCCACCCGGAACAAAGCCGGGATTACTACGGAATGCGGGGCTTGCTACGCCGCTGGCTGGGGTGTCAAATTCTATTATAGCGCGGCGGCCAGGTAAGAGATTTCCCGATTCATCGACTAGTGCCAAGCGTTCCGCTAACCCCTTAGAGGTTGAGATGCCCGCAAGGTCATCGGCTGCCGTTACCCATGCTTCTGAAGCGCTCGGCCCTGCTAGCCGAGATCCGTTCGCGTATTCTGCTGGAACGACTCTTGCCATCCGTCCGGGTAGGGCCGCGGGTCCGGCTATCCCCCGAGCGGCGGAACCCATCCCGAAGCTACCCAGGGTTGCCAGTTCTAACGCAGCATCCACCGCGATCTGCTGGTTGGTGCGACCAATACGGGAGAGATACCGACCTCTCTCCTTCTCGAACTCCGCTTTGTTAGCCTCGTACTGCGCTGCGCCCATGCGCCCAGAGCGAAAGCTCTTTTCATTGTCCTGCAAAGCTTGTTGCCAGCCTGCAGCCTCACGAAAATTCCGGTCATCGCGTGCTTTAGGAGAGGAGAAGAAATCACGGATGTTGTCGAACAAATGCCCGTTTGGATCGCTGTTGTTGACGGGATCGTTGCCGGCGTAGGCGTAGCGGTTTGTGCCGACGCCTTGAAAAGTCGCGTCGAGCGTGTCTGGGGAGACGAACCTGGCGTTCGCCAAGTTGGCCATTGGTGTGAAAGCAAGGCTTGCGACGACCACTGTCATCAGCAAGCGCGTCAGTATGTGGCGAAGCAGTTTCATCAGGTCGGGTCGTCCTTGTAGGAAGAGCGAGCTTTGCTCGGATGCGAACGTTAATTTCATGGGCCGGCCACCGAATGGGCCGAACCCTCGCTGCTATGCAGACCAGTGTCTCCGCTCTCGACCGCGCCTTCTGCCGGTACAAATCTTCCGAAGGTCGGATCGTAGTATCTGGCGTTGAGATATTGCAGTCCGGTTTCGGGATCGAAGCGCTCTCCGATGTAGCCCTTCTGGGTCTGCATCGTTGAGTTGGTCCGCTCGCCAAAGGCGGCATAGCCAGTTTGTTCAACCAGGTTGCCAGTGGCGTCCGTGACCAGGCGCACCGACGACAGATGGTCGCGATGCAAGAAGGTTTTCGTGACAGCTCCGGTCTGGGCACTCGCCACGACCTTCAGATCGGGATGCGGATAGCGAGTGTAGATGTCGACACCTGGGCTTGAGCGGTCGATCTCGACATTGGCGTCGGGATAGAGCGTCGTGCCGAAGGCATAGGTCTTCTTCACCCGCGAGCCCGACGGGCCGTAGGCCAGCGTCACGGTGGTGTTGTTCTGGCTGACCGTCGACAGCCGGTTGGCCCCATCCCAGGCAAGGGTGCGAACGCCGTCGCTGACCATGTTGCCGTTGGCGTCGTAGCCGATCGAACGATTACCGATCGTGGTCGCCGCATGCGGACGCACGGCATTCCCGGCCGGATAGGCATAGTTGCCGATCCGCTTTCGGAACGTCAGGTTGTTGTTGTCGGCGTAGGTGTAGGTCTCGTCCAACGCATTGTTGCCGCCATTGTCGGCACTGGAAAGACGGCCTATCTCATCGTAGCCATAGCTCCAATTGTCGTTGGCAGTGACGCCTTTGATCGTCTTGACCTTGCCGGTGAGATCACGCGTGTACTGATTGTCCATCAGCACGGTCCCACCCTTGGCGGTGGTCACTCGCGTCAGCCATCGCCGCTGCGGCGAATAGCTGAAGGTGGTGGTGACGCCATTGGCATAGCTGACCGATTTCGTCTGGCCGTCGGCTTCATAGCTCGTTGCGGTGATATAACCGGGGATCGAAATCAGAAGATCCGCGTCGTTGTAGACATGGGGTTGGGCTGCCGTGCCGACCTGAAGGGCGGCAGGGCTGTAGGCGATCGAGATCGTCTTGTCCTGGCGACCGCGGGTCTCGACTGTCGTGTGCGCCACGCCGCCGATCGTCGATACGGTGCGCATGGTCGATCCGCCACCGCTATAGCTGCGGCTGAACACGCTCGCTGCTGCCCCGTTCTCAGTCTTGGTCAAAAGGCCGATATTGTGCGACGGTGCGGCCACGACCTCGTCATAGGTGTTGCGGGCAACAAGTGTCGGCGTCGCCTCACCCGGCTTCTGCACCTGTTGCAGCGTCAGGCGGCCCATCTGGTCGTAGGCAAGTGTCGTGACGGCTCCGCGCGCATCGGTCTGGCGGATGAGGCGATCCGCACCGTCGTAGGCATAGCTCCAGTTGCCCAGGTTCGGATCAGTTGCCTTCAGACGGTTGCCTAGAAGATCATAGCTATATCCCCAGCGGGCGTCCGTCGCATCACGTACGCCAACCAAACGCCCCGCGCCATCGTAGGTTCGCGCCTGATCCAGGATCCAAGCAGCCCGGGCGTAGTTCCAGAGACCGATAACGTCGCCATATGTGCTCGTGTAGGTGACACGCTGACGTCCGGCTTCGTCAACAGCCAGTTCGTGGTAGAGAACGATATTGCTCGTGCCCCACGGGGCTTGAGGATAGATCTTGCGCTGCCTGGAGTTGGCGCTTCCATCCGGATTAACGGACCTCACTTGCCGATCCTGCCAGTCGAACGAGTTGACTGTCCATTGGGCGGCCTCGTTCGCAAACCTGGCGACCGAGACTTTCGCTACGTTGCCACGGGCATCGTAGGCCTGATCGGTAACACGCGCCGAGCCTGCGGGCTCACCCGGCGTCTGAACACGCCACGGTCGTCCCAGGCCATCGTAGTAGTTGCGTGTCAGCCGCTCGCCTGTTCCGGAGGAACGCGGCTCGTAGGTGGCAATGGCCTGCGTTGCTGGTTTGCCCTCATTCTCATAGCGCGTTTTTACGTACCGCCCGGTTCCGGAGTGCTTGTATTCGTAAGGACGGCAATAGGGATCGTAAATGAAGTTCTCCACTACCCCATTCGGATCCCTCTTGCTCGAAGGCGAGCCGCAAACAAGATCATAGCCCGTCGTCGTCATGAAGCGGGTGTCAGCCGCATTGCCGCCGGTGGCGAAGTACCGTGGTGAACGCTCTTTCACCGGGAACAGGCGATAAGTTGTGTCGTAGTCCCACTCAGTGCGCGAGCCAGCGCCGTCGACCTGCCATACCCGATTTCCGACGGCGTCATGCCCGTATGTGCTGTCCCTACGTGTCCAGACTCCATCCACGTCACCCGCTTTCGCGACACGAGAGTGACGTGTCAAATTGCCTTTGGTGGGCACCTGCGAGGTCGCGGTGAGATTGTCGTAATAGTAGTTCTCCCAAGTGAGAGCGACAGTCCCGGCACGAACGATCTTTGTGTGAGGCAGCGATACGATGTAGGCGGATTTGTTGGGATTGAACCCGAACGACGTCGTGCGCTCATCGTTTGTCGCGTCCGTTCTGCCGAGATCCCGAACCTCGATGATGTTTCCCCAGGCATCGAAGCTACGCTCGAGCCGCAGCTTGGCGACGCTGCCTTCGTTCAAGGTGGTGTCGGTTGCGACGTTCTTGACCCAGTAGGGCTTGGTTGTCGCATTGACTTCGTAACTCTCGACCACTTCCTTGGAGGCGGTGTTCTCGCCGTTGCGGGACACGGTGCGTTCCGGCCTGACCCAGTAGGGCTTGGTTGTCGCATTGACTTCGTAACTCTCGACCACTTCCTTGGAGGCGGTGTTCTCGCCGTTGCGGGACACGGTGCGTTCCGGCAAGCCGTAGCTTGCCAGATCCTGACGATAGCTGGTCTCGACCACCGGACGCTGCGCCTCACCATTGGCCTGGGGCTTGGTCATGGTGATGGTGCGGAAACCGAGGAACTTGCGGGCCTTCGCCGAGTAAAGACCGCCGGCGTAGCCATAGTCCGTCTGCGAGACACCGCCGCGGCCGTCATTGACCACCAGCTTGGTGACTGGATGCAGCACCTGCGGCAGGAAGGTGTTGGCAAACCGCGTCGACGGTGTGTAGTCGACCGCAAGCGTTCCGCCCGTCTCGAGCGTCACGTTGCGCAGGACGTTCGGATGCCCGGTTCCGGTATTGGAGACCGCCGTCTGCCCCGTCGACTGCAGGAAGTCCGGCAGGCCATCGCCGTTGAAGTCGCCCGACAGCGCCGAACCATTGAATGAGGAAAACAGCTGCAACGTGTTGCCGGAGGCGGCCGACCACAGCCCATAGACATTCAATTGGCGGAAGAAATTGACCTGGGTGTTGACCCGATCGGACGCGATCACGTCCATCTTGCCGTCGTTGTCCATATCGCGCAGCATCGGAATGCCGAGCAGCGGAGCACCCATCATGTGAATGAACGTGCGACCGGTGCCAAACCAGATATTGACCTGATAGTTGGGGTTTCCGCGGGCCGGAGCGTGAACGACATCGATAACACCGTCCCCGTTCAGATCGCCGAAGGAGCAGGCGGAGTTGGTGTTGGCGCAATCGGCCGGCAGGCCGTAGGGGATCCAAACGCCATTGACGATGCGGTATGCGGTATTGCCCCGGATGATACCCTGGCGGCCATTGCCAAGCATTTCGCTTGTGTAGCCGGGATTGCCATACAGCGTGTCGACCCCGTCGCCGTCGGTATCGGCGACAACCACGGTTCCTTCGCCCTTGCCGATCGTCGTGCAGACGCTCGCATAGGCTCCCTCACAATTCACACGAGCGCCGAGATCCAGAGCGCCGGTGACCGGCACGAATTTGTGCCTTGTCTCGGTGATGCTGCCTATGATCGTTTTCAAGGACGGAAAGAAAAAGTCCTTGATCGGCCGACCTTCCAGAAATCTCCCTGCCACCGCCACCAACGGAGGGGTGCTACTGAACACTTGCCGCACAGTCTTGAGGGTGACGCCGTTGCCGTCAAAAGAGGTCAGATGGAAACCGAACGTCGTGGTGCCAGTCTGCTGTTGCAGGATACCATAAATCTCATCGCGGCCGTCGAAGTTGAGGTCGTCAACCTGCTGCCTGCCGAGGCCGTCGGCGAGCTTCAACTTGTCATGCGGAAACGTGAAGGGCTTCCCGGTGTAGGCGACGGCGTAGTTGTCATAGGCCATCTGCCGAATGATCTTGCGAGAACCGGAGATCGGATTGGCATTGCCGTCGAAGCCGACATCCCTGCCCCAGCGCTCGACCTTGGTGAGGCGCGAGGTGTTCGAGAAAGGCGCCTGGTCATAGCTCAGCGAATAGGCGCTGTGATGCTGACCGGCTCCGTAGACAACAACCGACTTCAGCCGATGCTTGATCCAGGTGAGGAAATAGCCGTTCGCCGCGGTCTGGAAATCAGGGCGCATGTCATAGAAGAAACTGACGGCGTAGCCGGAATAGCTGATGCGCTCCGGCAGGCACATCGGCAGGTCCGGGCAAGTGTAGGCATAGTTGACGGCATTGCCGTTGGTGTCGGTGACCGAGGCCAGGACGTAACGTCCGGTCTGGTTCATGTCGTATTCCGGCGTTCCGGCCGCCGGGTTGAAGTTGGCCATCGCCGCCACCGATCGGAACAGCGACACCGTGCCGTCACGGTCGGTCACCGTCCAGCTGTTCGAGGCGCTGTCGAAGCGGATGCGGCGATAGTCCTCGTTCTCGTTGGCATGGGTGCCGCCGGTCGAGCACGACGCCGACACCATGCCGGCGGTGCAGGCCACCAGTTCGCTGCCGTTCAACAGATAGATATCGCTGGCGTCATAGGCAGGAACGCCATAACCGGGGCTTGCCCGTTCGATCACATCGAGCCCGTCCATGCCCCAGGCGTAACCGAGGAAGCCCTGATACTGGCCGCCCAGACGGCTCTTGCGGGCACTGTCGTAGGTGAGTGTCAGCTTCGGCTCGAGACCGCGGAACGCCGGCACGTCGATGGCGATCGCCTGCGTCATCGAACCATTGCCGGTGATCTCCGGGACCGATGGCTTCGACAATGCGCTGACCGGGGACTCGACCGGCGTCGAGGTCGCCGCGGCCACTGCAAGCGAACGATCCAGGACCGCTCCATCCTTCTGAGCGCCAGGCTCTTTGGCCTTCAGCGCTGGCTTCGTCTCAGCGCCTGCGTCCGAGTCCGCGCCTGCGTCGGTCTTGCCAACTTCGCTGCCATTGCCCAACCGGGTGCGATCGACGGCCGTGTCCGGCTTGACCTCAGACTGGGCTGGATCACCTGCCCCCGCCGCGCCGCCAAGTCCCTGCGCGCCATTGCC
>NZ_LMDT01000009.1:0-127992 GCF_001425885.1 Ensifer sp. Root1252
TTGACCGAATTGCGCAGCACCTTCTGCACGTTGGCGTCGTGATAGGTCGGATAGGTCTCGTGACCCGGGCGGAAATAGAAGATGTTGCCGGCGCCCCGACGCCAAGTCAGACCCGAACGGAACACCTCGCCGCCGGCAAACCAGGAGATGAACACGGTTTCGAGCGGTTCCGGCACGGAGAACTGCTCGCCGTACATCTCCTCGTTCTCGAGCACGAAGTTCTCGCCGATGCCCTCGGCGATCGGATGACGCGGGTTGATCGCCCAGAGCCGTTCACGCTCGCCGGCCTCGCGCCACTTCAATGCGCAGGGCGTGCCCATCAGCCGCTTGAAGATCTTGGAGAAATGGCCGGAATGCAGGACGATCAGGCCCATGCCTTCCCAGACGCGCTTGGCAACGCGCTCGACGACCTCGTCGCTGACGGCGCCGTGGTCCTTGTGCCCCCACCACAGAAGCACATCGGTCTTCGCCAGTCGCTCCTCGCTCAGGCCATGCTCCGGTTCCTGCAGCGTCGCCGTCGTTGCCTCGATCGAAACGTCCGTGTTCAGCGCCGCCGCGATGGTGTTGTGCATCCCGTTCGGATAGATGCTCCTGACCACCTCATTGGTCTGCTCATGGATATTCTCGCCCCATACGATTGTTCTGATTGACATCGGCAAATTCCCGTTTATGCGCAGCTGTTAAAATTGAAAGCGGTTTCAATTTGTAAGGCTAGTGACACGCCGGCGCCTTTGCAAGAGCTTTTTGCCCTCTAGGCGTCAGTGGCCAGACATCAATGGAACGTGGATTTCGAGAAGACGTTGAGGACCACGACGCCGGCGATGATGAGCCCGAGCCCGAGCATGGCGGCAAGATCCAGCTTCTGGCCGAAGGCAAAGTATCCGACGAGCGAAATCAATACGATGCCGAGACCGCTCCAGACCGCATAGGCGATGCCGACCGGGATGTAGCGCAGCGTATAGGACAGAAAGAAGAAGGCGACAGCGTAGCAAACGACCATCGTCACGGTCGGCAACAGCCGGGTGAAATGCTGTGCCGCCTGCATTGCCGAGGTGCCAAGCACCTCGAAGACGATGGCAACGACCAGGACGGAATAGAGCATAGCGGGGTTCATCTGGGTCTCCATCCGGTCTATCGCGTCGAAAGCGCTTTGAGATTTTCAGCCAGGGCAACACGCGCCGCGGCATCGAGTTCATGGCTCTGCATCAGGTCGGCGAGCCAGAGACCGTCGGCGGCAAAACGGGCGAGCACGCAGTTGGGTGAAGAGTCGGTTTCCGCAAACTCCTGAGCCCGGCGGTTGACCCATTCGCGCCAGCGGATCTTCAGGTTCGGCTCGGCAATCAGCGCGATCGTCAGCATTCGCCAGCCCGGAACGTCGGTGTCGGGATCGAGCTTCGAGCAGACATCGACATAGGCGCGGGTAAAGCGTCCCTGCGCCTCCGGATCGCCAGCCATCGCCGCCTCGATCGCCGCATCGAAACGCGCGACGAGATCGTCGAACAAGCCATCGAGCAGCGCCGACTTGTTGGGGAAATGGTGCAGCAGCCCGCCCTTGCTGACGCCGGCCGCTTGCGACACCGCATCGAGCGTGATGCCCGCCACCCCCTGCTCGTGCGACAGGCGTGCGGCGACCTCCAGCAATTGCTGGCGGACCTGCTCGGGCTGCTTCTTGCGGCGATGGGCTTCTGTCATGCTTCCATAAAGATACCGTCTGGACGGTTTGTCAAGATCGATGTGTCGAACCGCGCGGAAACGCCGCAAAGGCGAGACTGGAAAGCCGTTGTCCACAAGACCTTGGCGGGCTAGGACTTCGGGGACGAAGGAAGCGGCAATGGCAGAACCGGAAACGACGACACTCTACGAAGCGATCGGCGGCGACCCGACGGTGCGCGCGCTGACCCGTCGTTTCTATGAACTGATGGATACGCTGCCCGAAGCGGCACGCTGCCGCGCGGTTCATCCACCTGACCTTTCCGGCAGCGAGGAAAAATTCTACGAACATCTGACCGGTTGGCTTGGCGGTCCGCCGATCTATGTGGAAAAGCGTGGCCATCCGATGCTGCGGCGCCGGCATTTCGTTGCCGAGATTGGGCCGGAGGAGCGCGACGAATGGCTGCTCTGCTTTACCCGCGCACTGGAAGAAACGGTGGCTCACCCAAAACTGCGGCAGATCATTCTCGATCCGATCACCCGCCTCGCCTTGCACATGCAGAACAAGGAATGACCTGACAATGCCGACCAGTGGATTGCGCGCAACGACGCTCTTCGTCGCGGGATTGATGGGGATTGCCGGGGTGGTCAGTGCTGCAGCCGCCTCGCATGGCACCGACCCCAGGCTGCTCGCCGAGATCTCGGCCATGTGCCTGGCGCACGCGCCGGCGCTCGTCGCGCTTTATGCGGCCTGGCCGAGCTTCCGCACGGCTCCGGTCGCAGCCTTGCTGATCGCTTTCGGCACTGCGCTGTTTTCCGCTGACCTTGCCATGCGTCACGTGACCGGACAGGGCCTGTTTCCGATGTCGGCACCGCTCGGCGGCACGACGATCATGGCCGGCTGGCTTGCCGTTTCAATCGGCGCCTTCCTTCCACGAAAGGCGCCGTGACGCTCAACGCGCCAGTTTGAAGCTCTTGAGATCAGGCGCCTTCGACGACGGAAAAACCTTCGAACTTCGGCGGGCCGAGATACATCGAGCGGTTTTCGCCGGCATTCTTGTGCGCGGCCCGGAAGTTCTCCGACTTCGTCCAGGCGGAAAAGGCATCCTTGTCCTTCCAGGTCGAGTTCGAGACGAAGAGCGTATAGCCCTCGTCCGGCACGTTTTCGCCCCTCAGAAGATGAAACGAGACAAAACCCGGCATGTCCGCAAGGCTTGAATCGCGGCTCTTCCAGACGGCTTCGAAAGCCTCTTCCTGGCCAATGGCGATACGAAAACGGTTCATTGCGAAGAACATGGCCTGCCTCCTATGCGCTGTCTTTCTTGCGAGCCGCGTCGTTCGCGGCTCTCGGGAAGGCCAGAATAGTGCCCTCCTGCGGCTCCGCAAGCCCGAAAGGGTCGCGGCCGGGCCGGCGCGTTTCCCAAGACGGGAACTCGGTGACATTGGGGTTTTCCTCGATCATGCGCGAACGCCGCGTCAGCAATTCGTAGAGTTCGGGCACCAGCCCGTCGCCATTCTGCGCTGCCAATTTGTGCAGGCCGATCATCATGCACTTGTCCGGGCGGTTTTCATTCATCTCGAAAAAAATCTCCATGCGCGCGGAAGGTCAATCACCTCCATCGCGCGTCATATGTTTGGCTATGCCAAGTCGTTGCGGCTGTTGGTCAGGTCCTGCAGCGCCCGCTCAAGGCTCGACTTCGAGCCGTTGCGCAACGGCACGAAAGCCTTGCCCCACTTCTTGCAGCCGGTCTTCACGCGAAGACACGCATCGTGGCTGATGCAATCGATCGGGCAGAAAACACAGTCGACGGAAGGAAGGACACGGTCGATGCGCGATACCGCCTCGCGCAGGCCGCCATCGTGGTGAAGCAGCTCGGCACCGAAGGAGCTGACAATCTCGCGCAGATGCGCAACCTGGCAATCGCGTCCGCCGACATAGAGGAAACTGCGGCCTTCGAGTGTCGCCTTGGCGGCCTCTTCGCAGACCTCGACCCGTTCGGAACCGGAACGACCCTTGCCGTTCTTGGCCGCATTATGGTGACGCTTGCCGCGCATGCAATCTTCTCCGCCTCTTTGCTGCGTCGACGGCCCTCATGGCAACCGATCGCACCGGGATCGACACACACCGTTCGGTTGCGTCACGGCGGCAACTTATTAAACTTGATTATCAGAGTAAAGTATAAACATGAGTTTTATAATCATATTTTTCCCATCAGTTTTGAAGGGCTTCGGCTTCTGCCGCGGATCACACCGTGGCCGGCGGCAGTCGCCTAGCGAACACTTGCCTGAATAGGCAAAGTGAACGGTATTGCACTTTTTCCGGCCCCCTCTGGAATGGCAGGAAATGGAGCCGCACGGCGCACGGCATCAAGAGCAGCCGTGTCCAGAACGAGTGAGCCTGAACTCCCGGCAACGCTGACGCGGGAAACACCGCCGTCCGCCAACACCGTAAAACTCACCGTCGTCGTGCCCGACAGCCCCTGTCGGCGCGCTTCGGATGGAAGCTTGTATCGCCGGTTTATCTTCGCGCGAACTTTGCCATTGTAGTTCGACATATCGGCGTTGCCGACCGCGGTAGAGCGGTTCTTGCCGGTTGCCGCCGCAGAATTGCCGTTTACGTCCCCATCCAGCTTACCCTTGACCTGGCTCTGTGCCTGTTCCCCCTTGTCGCCCGTTTTCTTGCGGGTGACTTTCTTTTTCCTGACGGGATCCTTCTTGGGTTCAGGCTTTTCAACCTTCTCCTTCTTCGGCTCCTGGATCTCCGGCTTTTCCTCGGGCTCGACCGTCTCGATCGGCGCGACGCTGGCAGTAACCACAGCCTCGGCGACCTGCAGGGTGGGAACCTGCTCGGCAGGCAGGATGACATCGGCTTCCGTGGCGATCAAATCATGCGGTTGCTCCGCCGTGATCTCCTGCGTGGTCGACGTGACGTCTTCGACCGGGGTAATCTCCTCGGGCTTGACTTCGTCGGGAACGTCTTCGGTCGGCTCGACGACTTCCGTCGGATCGCCGGACTGCAAGGTTTCTTCGAAGGCATCACCGAGGATCGCAACTTCGACCTCGGCACCGCCGGCGATCAGGTCTTGCGGCTGTTCCGGCGTAGAGGAGGCAAGGTACATGGCAACGCTGGTATGCGCCACGAGCGAGAAGGCAATTGCGCCGATCCATTTCACGGTATGCTTCATCTTGGCCTAACCTTCGCCGCGAGCCGCGACGCAAACGCAGTACTCAATGCGAAAAATCAACCTCAGCCCTTGAGTTCGACCGGCGACTTCGAACCGGTCTTGAGGCCCTTCATGCAGGCATCGCCCTCTACACCATCGCCGACGCAGGCGGGCGCGTCATTGATCAGCAGGCTCTTCACCGCTTCGCAATTCGTGCCGGGAAGATCGAACTGCCGAACCTTGGTCTTGCCAGCAGGCAGATCGCGGAAGTCGAGCACCGCCATGCGCTCGACCAGACCCTTCTGGTCGAAGATCACGAACTCAAAGGAAACCTTGCTCAAATTCTGCACGAAGGCGTTGCCGGCGACGAAGGTGAGCTTGCAGCCCTTCTGCGACGGCGTGACCTCGTTGAGTTCGATGTTGAGCGCGCCAGCGGACGACGCCTCCTGGGCGACTGCACCGCCTGCCGCAAGAACAAACGCGAATGCCACGGGAACAACCATACGGGAAAGGTGCATCATTCTAATACCACTCACGATCGGCGCTCCGAACCCTGGGAGCGTTGAAGTCGTCGCCATCTATCCACAAGCGCGGACATCTTAACTTGAGTGTGGCGATCCGGTATTGCGTCCATAAAGAAATATGAGTAATGAAGTCAAGATAGTAAACGAATTGCACGGCAGGAAATGCGGGAAAAACACCGCCTCCCGCCATCTAGAGACGACCGAACCGTGGCAGCCGACGACACCGATTATGCGCGATTTTCACAACCTGTAGCCTCCGCGCAGCGGGCCCAGCGGATCGTCGAGAGCCGCGACCTCTTTCGCGGCGAAAGCGAGATCCTCATTTCCCACGACGGGGCGATCTACCGCATGAAGATCACCCGCCAAGGCAAACTGATCCTGAACAAATAGGCAAATAACAATGACCGAGAGCCTCCGTCCCACCCCGTCCGAAATCCGTGCCTACCGCGCTGAGAACCCGAAAATGCGCGAGCGCGACATCGCGGCCCAGCTCGGAGTTTCGGAAGCAGCCCTCGTGGCGGCCGAATGTGGCTTGACCGCCGTGCGCATCGACGCGGATGCCAACCGCTTCCTGCTGCGCGCCGAGGAACTGGGTGAGGTCATGGCTTTGACCCGCAACGAAAGCGCAGTTCACGAAAAGATCGGCGTCTACGAAAAGATCACAACCGGCGAGATGGCCAGCATCGTGCTTGGCGAGCAGATCGACCTGCGCGTCTTCCCGAGCGCCTGGGCGCATGCCTTTGCCGTAACCAAGACCGATGACAGCGGCGAAGCCCGCAAGAGCCTGCAGTTCTTCGACAAATGGGGCAATGCGGTGCACAAGCTGCACCTGCGCCCGGCGTCAAATGTCGCCGCCTACGACAAGATCGTTGAAGACTTCCGTCTCGACGACCAGTCGCAGACCTTCGTTGCGGACGCCAGCGCACCGGCTGCCGATGACAAGCAGGAGAACGTCGTCGACGTCACCGAGCTGCGCGACCGCTGGTCCAAGATGACCGACACGCATCAATTCCACGGCCTGCTGCGCAAGCTGAAGATCGGCCGCCGCCAGGCGCTGCAGCATATCGGCGACGACTTCGCCTGGCGTCTCGACCCGTCGAGCATCGAAACGATGATGCGTGCCAGCGCCGAGATCGAACTGCCGATCATGTGCTTCGTCGGCAATCGCGGCGTGATCCAGATCCATTCCGGCCCGATCGCCAAGATCGCCCCGATGGGTCCGTGGCTGAACGTCATGGACCCGACCTTCCATCTTCACCTGCGCACCGATCACATCGCCGAGCTTTGGGCCGTGCGCAAGCCGACTGCCGATGGTCACGTCACCTCGATCGAGGCGCTCGACGCCAAGGGCGAGATGATCATCCAGTTCTTCGGCAAGCGTAAGGAAGGTTTTGCCGAGCGTCCCGAGTGGCGCGATATCGCCGAGGGCCTCGCACGCCTTGACACCACCGTCGCAGCTTAAGGACAGCGTGATGATCAACGGTCTCGACTTCCGCCGCCTTCGCCTCTGGGAGCTGGCTCTGGCCGCGTTTGCGGTTTCGGCTCCCTTCCTGTTGCCCGCCGTGGCGCCAGGGGCGCCGTCGTTCATCCGCCCGGCGATGGCACAGAGCATTGAGCAGCCGGACGTCTCGCGCGTCGTTTCGGTTGGCGGTGCGGTTACCGAGATCATCTACGCACTCGGCGAGGAAGGCCGGCTGGTCGGCCGCGATTCGACCAGCACCTATCCGGAAGCTGCAACCAAGCTGCCTGATGTCGGCTACATGCGCGCGCTCGCCCCGGAAGGCATCATCGCGGTCAATCCGACCGCGATCGTCGCCGTCGAAGGCAGCGGCCCGCCGGAGGCGCTCGCCATCCTGAAGGATGCCAACATCGCCTTCACCAGCGTGCCGGAAACCTTCGACAAGGACAGCATCCCGGCAAAGATCCGCTCGGTCGGCACCTTCCTCAATGTGCCCGACAAGGCCGATGCGCTCGCAAAGTCGGTGGAAGCCGACCTTGCTGCAGCGGTTGCCGGTGGTGCCAAGCGCCCGGAAGGCGAGCGCAAGCGCGTTCTTTTCGTGCTCAGCACCCAGGGCGGCAAGATCATGGCGTCGGGCACCGGCACGGCTGCCAACGGCATCATCGAGCTTTCCGGCGCGATCAACGCCGCCGGAAAATTCCCGGGCTACAAGGCCCTGACCGACGAGGCGATCATTGAAGCCAAGCCCGACGTCATCCTGATGATGGACCGCGGCGGTGAACACAGCGCCAAGGCGGACGAACTCTTCGCCCTGCCTTCGCTGAGCCTGACGCCTGCCGCCAAGACCAAGACGCTGATCCGCATGGACGGCCTGCACCTGCTCGGATTCGGCCCGCGCACCGCAAGCGCCATTCGCGAACTCAACGCCGCAATCTACGGAAAGAAGGCCAATGCCTCGCAGTGAGGCTTTGGACCTCGGCAGGCGCGTGACCGCCCTCGCCGCCGATATCCGGGCCGAATGGCGGTCGGGCAATCGTGCGCGGCTGGCCCGCGTCGTCATTGTTCTACTCGTCATCTTCGCGGCAGCCACCTTCATCGGCTCGATCATGACCGGTGCCGCCGACGCTTCGCTGTCCAACGTCGTGCGCTGGCTGCTCGGCGCGAGCGATGCGGATCAGGTCCTGAGCGTTCGCGACCGCATCATCATTCTCGACATCAGGTTGCCACGAGCGGTGCTCGGAATGCTCGTCGGCGCATCGCTTGCTGTCTCCGGCGTTGTCATGCAGGGGCTATTCCGCAACCCGCTGGCCGATCCCGGCCTTGTCGGCGTCTCCTCCGGTGCAAGCCTCGGCGCCGTTCTGCTGATCGTGCTCGGCTCGGCCGTGTTCGGCCCGCTGTTTGCGCTGTTCGGTTTTTATGCGCTCCCGGTCGCAGCCTTCATCGGCGGCCTTGTCACCACGCTTCTGCTCTACCGGATCGCCACCCGCGGCGGCCAAACCTCGATTGCCACCCTGCTTCTCGCCGGCATTGCGCTTGGCGCGCTCACCGGCGCCTTCACCGGCGTGCTGATCTTCATCGCCGACGACAAGCAACTGCGCGACGTCACTTTCTGGGGTCTCGGCTCGCTTGCCGGCGCCAGCTGGACGAAGATCGCCGCGGCCGCGCCGATCATCCTGTTGTCGCTCGCGGTCACGCCCTTTCTGGCGCGCGGCCTCAACGCCATCACGCTCGGCGAAGCAGCCGCGTTCCACATGGGCATTCCGGTGCAGCGCATGAAGAACATCGCCATCGTCAGCGTCGCCGCAGCAACCGGTGCGTCCGTTGCCGTCAGCGGTGGCATCGGCTTCGTCGGCATCGTCGTACCGCATCTGCTGCGCCTCGTCATCGGCCCGGATCACCGCTATCTCGTGCCGGCATCGGCGCTTCTCGGCGGAACATTGCTGATCCTGGCCGACATGATCGCCCGCACCATTGCCTCGCCTGCAGAGTTGCCGATCGGTATCGTCACCGCCTTCATAGGCGCGCCGTTCTTCCTCTGGATCCTGCTGCGCGGTCGCACGACCATGGGACTGTGAGCCGAAACCATGATCAAGGTATCCAACCTCTCCGTCCGGCTTGGCGGCCGCCAGGTCATCCACGGCATCTCGCTTGAGGCAGAGCCGGGCGCGCTGACCGCGATCGTCGGGCCGAACGGCTGCGGCAAGACAACGACGTTGAAGGCGATCTCCGGCGAGTTGCCGCCGGAAAGCGGATCAGTCAGCATCAATGGCCGCAATCTCAAGGGCCTGAAACCCTGGGAGCTCGCGCTGAAACGCGGGGTGCTTCCACAATCGACGGTGATCTCGTTTCCCTTCACGGTCCGCGAAGTGGTGCGGCTCGGCCTGACCGCAGGCGCGACATCAGATGCCAGGGCCAATGACCGCATTGCCGCCGAAGCGCTCGAGGCCGTCGATCTCGGCGGCTTTGCCGGGCGCTTCTATCAGGAGCTTTCGGGCGGCGAACAGCAGCGCGTGCAGCTGGCGCGCGTCCTCTGCCAGATTTCCAACCCGGTCGGCGATGGCGAACCGCGCTATCTGCTGCTCGACGAACCGGTCTCGAGCCTCGATATCCGCCACCAGTTGACCATCATGCAACTGGCGCGCCGGTTCTGCGAGCGCGGCGGTGGCGTCATCGCCGTCATGCACGATCTCAACCTGACGGCGATGTTCGCCGACCGGATGATCATGATGAAGGCCGGGAAGATCCGCGCAGGCGGCGCGCCGCGAGAGGTGTTGACCGACGAGACGATGGAGGTGGTGTTCGGCTGCCGCATGCAGGTCAGCGCCATGCCGGCAGCCGACGTGCCCTTCGTGTTGCCGCAGACGGCGACGCTCTAGCCGGCAAATCGCGCCAACTTCAAGATTTATCGAAACAATTTGCGCACTCGTGCGTTGTTCTCCCCGAAGTACCGGTCGTGGCAATGCGCTTGCCATGTCGGTGCCAACGGATCACGCCGGTCGTCCTTGGCCGGCGTTGCAGCGAAAGGGAGACCAATCATGGCTTCAGGCCTCTTCTCAGGTTCAAGTTCACGGTCGAGCAAGCGCAACGGCGCGCTCGCTGACATTTCCATCGAAGACCAGCTCAGCGAACTGCGTAGCGACATGGCGGCGCTCGTTGCCCTGCTTGCCGATCGCGGTGCCGACGCTTCGAAACAGGCGCGTAGCAAGGCGCACGATGCCCGCGAGCACGCGGAAGCCGGCCTTCAGGATTTGCTCGCAAGCGGCGAGGAACTGCTCGGCGATCTGCGCGACCGCTATGCCGGCACGGAAAAGCAGCTTCGCCATGCGGTACGCGAGCACCCGTTCGCAACGCTTGGCACGGCAGCCCTCATCGGTCTGATCGCCGCCGCACTGCTGCGGCGCTAGGTTCGATGCAGATCTTGGAACGGGGTGGGATCGCCAGACGCATCCCACCCGTTTTGACGTGTTACCAGGAGTAAATGCGCATGGGACCACTCGGGGCCGCTCTGTCCGCCTTGCTGGCTGCCGACATCGGCGCCACCGCATCACGTTTCAAGCGCAACGCCGCCTTGTGCGCCGTCGTCGCCGTGCTGCTTGTCACCGCCTACATCTTCGCACTGATCGCCATCGCGCTTTATCTCAGCGCCGCCTATTCGCCTGTGGTCGCCGCCGCGTCGATAGCCGCAGCCCTCATCCTGACGGCCTTGATCCTGATCATCGTGATGATTGCCCTGCAAGGACGGGATAGGCGGCTCGCCGAAGAGCGCCGCCGTCGGTCGATGATGCAAACCAATCTGACGATGCTGGCCGCAGCAAGCATCCTGCGCAAACAGCCGCTGCTCGCCGTGGGCACGGCCCTTGCCATCGGCGCCTTGCTCGGCACCGGCAGGAAGCGCAGGCCGCGACGGGAAACCTAAAGCGGCAAGCGGATCAGCGCGGTCACGCCGGCCGCCATATATTCGACCTTCACCGAACTGCCGAGAACCTTGTCGAGGCTGCGCTCTATCAGGATGGAGCCAAAGCCTCGACGTTTCGGTTCGCGCACGGGCGGTCCGCCGACCTCCGTCCAGGTCAGGTGCAATACCGCTTCGCCTTCTTCGACGACGTTGCGCGCCGTCAGCACCACCTTGCCGGTCGGCACCGAAAGGGAGCCGTATTTCACCGCATTGGTCGCAAGTTCATGCAGCACGAGCCCCAGGCCGACGGCCTGGTCGGGGCCGAGCAGCACCTCGTCCTTGTGCAGTTCGATCTGGTCCGCATAGACGCTGACATGCGGCATCAATTGCTTGGAGATCAGGTCCGCAAGCCGGATCGTGCCCCACTCATGGTCCGAGAGAAGTCCATGCGCCTCGGAGATCGCTTGCAGTCGTCCGGCAAAGGCGGTCATGAATTCGGCCGGGTCGCTGGTCTGGCGCAGGGTCTGGCGGGCGAGCGACTGCAGCATCGCCAGGGTATTCTTGACCCGGTGGTTGAGTTCCTTGAGCAACAGCCGCGTTCGCTGCACCGATGCCTGCTGGTCGGTGACATCGATGGTGACACCGATGAAGGTCAGCGGATTTCCCTTGGCATCCCGATCGTGCACCCGCCCGCGGCCGAGCAGCCAACGGCCGGTGTTTCCGACCCGGAACATCCCGTCATATTCCTCGTCCGCCTTCATCGCCTGGCGAAGCTTGGCGAAGGTTGCGCCGCGGTCATCGGCATGGATGGCGCCGAACACTTCCCTGGCGCCGAACGACCGATCGGCCGGCAAGCCGAACATGCGCATAAAGGCGCTGTTGCCGACGATCACGCCGGAGCGAACGTTCCAGAGCCAGCTGCCGATATTGGCCGCCTCAAGCGCCATCGCGTGGCGCTGTTCCTCGCGGGAGAGCGCTGCCTCCTTGATGGCGCGCCGTCGCGCCTCGTCCTTGAGCTTGAGAAGCGAGGCGGCAAGATCGGCAAGCCGGCGCAGCTGCTCCATCAGATGCGGTGCGACCTCGCTGCGCGCGGCAACGTCGAGCACGCAGACCGTGCCGACCGGCTGGCCATCGAGAACGATCGGCGCGCCGGCGTAAAAGCGCAGGAATGGCGCGCCGGCGACCAGCGGCCGATTGCGAAAACGCAGATCGACTGAGGCGTCGAGTACAACTAGGCCGTTGCCTCCCGCATCGGCTGCCGCGTGCACGCAGAACGAATCCTCCGATGACGCCCGCGTCTCCGTGGTACCGACCGCCGCCTTGAACCATTGCCACTCGCGGTCAAGCAGGCTGACGAGCGCGATCGGCGCATCGAAGAGGCGGACAGCGATCTCGGCAATGCCGTCGAAATCCGCATCGGGTACCGCCATGTCCGGCACCGTCGCATGCAGCACGCTCAACCGCTCGGGCGCGTCGAGCAGCGATGTCTCCGGCGGGGCGGTCTTTTCTTCTCTTTTTTCGCGCATCCGGCCTCAACTCCAAACTGCCGCACCCGTCAGCCGGCGCCGATTGCCATTGACACACGGCGCTCTTCTGCGGAGACGTTCAGGCCGCCAGTGAAAGCAGGGCTGCTCTCGATTTGCAACGCTCTGGCGGCCAAAAAGAGCTGTCGGATCAGGAAACGAATGCCCGTGAGGTAATGGGAGCGGACGTTTCGTCCGGACCGTAGTCGTTTTCGCCCTGCACCTTGAGGATATCCTGAAGGCGCTGGCGGGCGCGGTTCACCCGGCTCTTGATCGTGCCCAGGGCGCAGCCGCAGATCGTCGCCGCTTCCTCATAGGAAAAACCCGACGCGCCGACGAGGATGATCGCCTCGCGCTGGTCCGGGGGCAGCGTCTCGAGGGCCCGGCGGAAATCCTGCAGGTCGAGCGAACCATATTGTTCCGGATGATGGGCAAGCGATTCGGTGAAATGGCCGTCGCTGTCCTGCACCTCGCGTCCGCGCTTGCGCATCTGGCTGTAGAGCTCGTTGCGCAGGATCGTGAACAGCCAGGCCTTCATGTTCGTGCCCATCTGGAAGTGGTCCTGCTTGGCCCAGGCTTTCATGATCGTGTCCTGAACAAGATCGTCGGCCCGGTCATGACGACCTATGAGAGACATGGCAAAGGCGCGAAGGCTCGGCAGGGCGGCGAGCATCTCTCGCTTGAACTCATTCTTTTCAGACGACATTCTGGCGCTCACTCCCTTCCCTGCAGAACCGACTGCCGCTCGGCTGCGTCGAGTTTTTCCAGAAGATCGAGAAAGCGCGAAGGTATCGCTTCTTCCTGAACGGACTGATAGAGCGCCTTTAACTTGGCCGCGATCTGCGTGTTTGGGTCTTCGGACCATGAGGTCGTACCGGAAGTGCGCCCCGCCCCTGTTTTATACTTCATTGTCAATCTGTCGCCTTGTGGTGTTCATTACCGCCTTAACGCGTCTGAAAAATGAAATGTTCCCTCCCGGAACTTTTTTTTGCGTGAAACGTTTTGGAGCATCACTGCAAGATTATATTCTCGAGGGAGTACTCCATGACATTGTCCACACGGATCGCGCCGCTGCTGCCCTATCTGCGCCGCTACTCGCGCGCATTGACCGGGTCGCAGACATCAGGCGACGCCTATGTGGCCGCGGTACTCGAAGCCCTGATTGCCGATACCTCCATTTTCCCGGAGGCCAGCAATGACCGGGTCGCGCTGTTCCGCCTCTACACGTCGCTCTTCGGCTCCTCGTCGGTGCTGGTTCCCGAGCCGGTTTCGCCCTTTGCCTGGGAGCAGCGCGCCTCGGTCAATCTGGCAAACGTTTCGCCGCTTGCCCGCCAGGCTTTCCTTCTCGTCTCGGTCGAAGGTTTCCGGCCCGAGGAAGCAAGCGAAATCCTTGCCGTCACCGACGACAAGATCGGTTCCCTTCTCGACCGCGCTTCGCAGGAAATCTCGCGACAGGTCGCAACCGATATCATGATCATCGAGGACGAGCCTCTGATCGCCATCGATATCGAAAACATGGTCGAGAGCCTTGGCCACCGAGTGACCGGCATTGCCCGCACCCGCGACGAAGCAATCGCGCTCTATAAGAAGACCCGTCCGAGCATGGTGCTTGCCGATATCCAGCTCGCCGACGGCAGCTCCGGTATCGATGCGGTCAACGATATCCTGAAGGCCAGCGCCATCCCGGTGATCTTCATCACCGCCTTCCCTGAGAGGCTGCTGACCGGCGAACGCCCTGAGCCGACCTTCCTGGTCACGAAGCCTTTCAATCCTGACATGGTGAAGGCGCTGATCAGCCAGGCGCTGTTCTTCAACGAATCGACGAAGGCCGCAGCCTGATCATCGACACAGCATCTATCGCCGGCGGCCTCGGTCGCCGGCTTTTGTTTGTCCACTTGTTGCTGTCGCCCGCCCTTGCCTTTCGTCGCTGGTGTCCTGATTGGCATGCCCGTTGATGGCAAGCGCTGGAAACAAAACAGCCAGTGCCGAGGGAAGGCACTGGCTGACATTGTTCAACTCACCGGGGGAGTGTGAGTTGTAAACCGGCGGATTACCTCCGGCGCCACATTGGGGGCGATGCGCGCCACCGTCCGGTCTGAAAATAAAATGCGTGACGCAAACAAAGGTTCCCGGAGTTGCGCGTTTGCCGATCATTTTTTTATTGCAGCGCGTCCAGTTCGTCGCGATGGCGGTAGAGCGCAAGGAAGCGGCGGTAGTCGCGATCGTAGATGTCACGCATGGCGTCGTTCGGCCGCCGCTCGCGCCCGCCGGACGCCATCGCCGCACCGGCCACGGCGAGATCGACGTGAACCTGACCGGCAACGGCTGCCGCCATCGCCGTTCCGAGAAGAACGGCGTCAGGCGCATCGGGTGCTACGACCCGGCAACCCGTGACGTCGCAATAAAGCTCCATCAGAAGCGCATTGCGCACGTGGCCGCCGGTGACGTGAAGTGTGTCGAGTTCGTAGCCGACCTCACGCATCATCTCGAGGATATGGCGGATGCCGAGCGCGATCGCCACGCAGGTGCGCCAATAGAGCCGGCACAGCGCATCGAACGACGAATCGAACGGCAGGCCGCTGATGACGCCGAGCCCGTGTGGATCGGCAAGCGGTGAGCGGTTGCCGTGGAAATCCGGCAGTACATGCAGCCGTTCGGCAAACTGCGTTCCGTGCAGGACGCGCAGTTCCTGGACGCGCGCGATGATCCGGCCGTGGGTCTCGGTCGTTGGCTCCAGGCCGCCGCCATGAATGCGCACGATGTGATCGAGCAGGGCGCCGGTCGCCGACTGGCCGCCTTCGATCAGCCAGGCGCCGGGCAGCACCGCTTCGAAATAGGGTCCCCACATGCCGAAGCCGGGCTTCATATCCTTGGAGAAGGCAACGATGCAGCTCGAGGTGCCCGCGATCAGCGCCAGTTGCCGCTCGAGCTTTTCCGGCTCGCCGGCAAAACCGCCGAGCACGCCGAGCGCCCCGGCATAGGCGTCGATCAGACCCGGTGCCACCTGGCAGCCGATATCAAGACCGAGCTCGGCGGCAGCCTCCACCGACAAGCCCCCGACCGAGCTTCCGACCGGCTGCGTTTCCTCCGGCAATCCGCCCCGCGCAAGCAGATCCTCGAGGCCGATCCGCGCGAGATAGTCCGCCTGCCAACCGCGCTGTTCATGGGCGAGATAGTTCCATTTCGCCGTCAAGGTGCAGCGCGAGCGCGCCGCACTGCCGGTCGCCCGCCAGGAGAGATAGTCGGCGAGATCGAAGAAAAAGCCTGCCTTCTCCCATTGGCTAGGCAGATTCCGCTTCAGCCACATCAGCTTCGGCATTTCCATCTCCGGCGACATGACGCGGCCGGAGAAATCGAGGACCGGGTGTCCGGTGGCGGTACAGAAATCGGCCTCCGTCAGCGCCCGATGATCGAGCCAGACGATTGTGTCCCAGCGCGCCTCGCCCTTTCGGTTGACGGAAAGCGGCGCGCCGCTCCGGTCGCGCACCACGAGCGAACACGTTGCATCGAAACCGATGGCGGCAATGCTCTCCGGCGCGATGCCGGCCTTGTCTCTGGCAGCTTTCACCGAGCCGCAGACAGCTCTCCAGATATCTTCCGAATCGTGTTCGGCATGATTTTCTTCCGGCCGGTTCATGGCGATCGGCAGGTCGGCACGCGCCAGAAGCCTGCCATTCCGGTCGAAAATTCCGGCACGGGCACTGCCGGTACCGACATCGACCGCAACGACGAATTCACGCATCAATGGAGATCCCCGTCCCCGTTACAGCACGCTGCAACATCTTGAAACTGCCGCATAATTTTCCCATCAAATCGATTTCGACTTGAGGAATTATGCACTATTGGCGGACAAACTGTAACAATTCGCCCATGTCGTCAAACAGCACGTCGGGGTCGAGCTTGGCGAGTGTCTGTCGATGACGGTCGCTGCGCGCATGTCCGCCACCGGCGAAGGCAAAGGCCCGCATGCCAGCGGCGTGCGCGGCTTCGATGCCGGCCGGACTGTCTTCGACGACGATACAATCCTTGGGTGCATAGCCCATCTCCCGGCTCGCCAGCAGAAACAGGTCGGGCGCCGGTTTGCCATGTTTGACCATCGTTGCAGAGAAGATGTTCGGCTCGAAAAGATCGATCAGACCGGTGACGGTCAGCGACAGCCGGATGCGTTCCGGCTGGCTGGACGAGGCGACGCAACAGGCGACGCCAAGGTCTTCGACCGCCCGGCGAATACCGGCGATCGGCTGCAACTCCGTACGGAAACGCTGATAGAGCCGCGTGCGCATTTCTTCGAGAAAGGCGTCGTCTGTCGCCAGGCCATATTCGTCGTGAAGTATGGCAGACATGCTTTTCAGGCTGCGCCCGAGAAACCGTTCGGTCGCCTCCTCCGTGGTCATCGACACGCCTGCCGCCGCCAGGACGTCGACCAGGACTTCGAGCGAGATCGGCTCGCTGTCAACCAGCACGCCATCGCAATCGAAGATCACCAACCTGGACGCGCCGTCGGCCATAACACCCTACCCCTTACAGCGCCGCGCATCTTTTAAGACGCGCCAACGTCGCTGTAACTCTTTGAATTGCTGCGTAATTTCATCCTTAAATCGGGCCCCGTTCTAAGGAATTATGCAGTAAGCTTGCCGTCCAGATAAAGCTGGAGCGTAGCGCGCGTACCTTTTTCCCAGAGGGTTTTCAATGCGTGGGTGAAGCGCTTGCGGAAGAGATCGGATTGGGCGACCTCGCCGAAAATGTCCGACAGCGCCAGAAAAGCCGTCGGATCCTGCCTTGCGGCACGGGCTGCCGCCTGAAGCCGTTCGGCGTTCTGGTCGTTGAAGACAATCTGCTTGCCGCTATCGGTCGTGCCGTCGAAGTAGCGGCACCAGAGCGCTGACACCAGCGCCAGGCCGACGACGTCTTCGCCCCGCGCCAGCCGGTCGGCCGTCGAGGGCAGGATGAATTTCGGCTGCCGGTTGGAGCCGTCCTGTGCAAGCCGCGGGATCGTGTCGCCGATCTTCGGGTTGGAAAAGCGCATCTCGATCAGCTTGTAATAATCGCCGAGATCGGTGTTCGGCACCGGCGGAATGACCGGAATGATCTCGTCATGCTCAAGCTTGGCGAGAAAATCACGGATCAGCGGCTCCTCCATCGCCTCGTGGACGAAATGAATGTCGAGCAGGGCTGCGGGATAGGCGATTGCCGCGTGGCCGCCGTTGAGGATGCGGATCTTCATGTGCTCATAGGGCGCTACATCGGGCACGAACTGCACGCCGACCTTTTCGAGCGCCGGGCGTCCCTGCGGAAAATGATCCTCCAGCACCCATTGCTTGAACTCTTCGCAAAACACCGGCCAGCCATCCTCGATCTCGTAATCGGTTGCGACGATGCCGATTTCGCGTGCGCCCGTGGCCGGCGTTATGCGGTCCACCATGCCGTTCGGAAAGGCGATATTGGCGTCGATCCAGTCGGCGAAATCAGGATCGAACAGCCGGGCAAGGCCTGAAACCGCAGCGTGGGTCACCTCGCCATTGCCCGGAATGTTGTCGCATGACATCACCGTGAACGGCGGAATTTGTCCGTCGCGGCGTGCCTTCAGACCGGCAACGATCAAACCGAAGACCGTCTTCGGCGCGGCGGGATTTTGCGCATCGTCAACGATGGCCGGGTGGGTCGGATTAAAAACGCCGGAGGCTGGATCGATGAAATAGCCGCCCTCGGTGATCGTCAGCGAAACAATGCGGATCGCCGGGTCTGCAAGCCTGGCGACGATGCCAGCGACGTCGCCGGGCCTGAGATAGTCGATCATCGCGCCAGTCACATGCGCGCCGGTGCGGTTGTTGTCCTGCTCGACCACCGTCGTCAGGAAATCCTGCGCCGCGAGCTTTGCCCGCATTTGTTCATCGGAGGGAAGGACCCCGGCACCGACGATCGCCCAGTCATGGTCGTGCCCGGCATTGAAGAGATCGTCGAGATAGACGGCCTGATGGGCACGGTGAAAATTGCCGACACCGAAATGCACGATACCGGCTTTCAGATCGGCGCGATCGTAGCTCGGCACGCCGGCCTTGGCCTTCACTGCGTCGAGCGCGGCAAGAGAAAGTTTGGTCGTCATGGTCTCGTTTCCTTATCGAGGCATCGTCCGGAGACGGGCCTCAGCTCATCCAGTTGCCGCCATCGACGTTGTAGGTCTGCGAAACGACGTAATCGCTCTCGGCAGAAGCGAGGAAGATCGCCATGCCCGTGAGATCCTCGGCCGTTCCCATGCGCCCATAGGGGACTTCCGCTCCCGCGAGCCTCTTCTTCTCGCCGCGCGGGCGGTTCTCGTATTTGGCAAACAGTGCGTCGACGCCGTCCCAGTGCTCGCCATCGACGACGCCGGGCGCAATGGCGTTGACGTTGATGCCGTGCTTGATCAGGTTCAGCCCCGCCGACTGGGTCAGGCTGATGACCGCTGCCTTGGTGGCGCAATAGACGGCGACCAGCGCCTCGCCGCGCCGGCCTGCCTGGCTCGCCATATTGATGATCTTGCCGCCCCTGCCCTGGGCGATCATCTGTTTGGCAGCCGCCTGCATCGTGAACAGCGTCCCCGAAACATTGATCGAAAACAGCCGGTCATAGCTTTCACGCGTGATCTCGACGATCGGCGCGAGATCGAAGAGCGCGGCGTTGTTGACGAGGATATCGAGACCACCGGCCTCGGTGACAACCGATGCGATCGCCGCGTCGATGGAGTTCTGCTGCGTCACATCCATCTCGACGGCATAGGCGCTCGGGCCGATTTCCGATGCGGTCTCACGCGCCCGCGCCAGATTGATGTCGGCAATCGCCACTGTGGCGCCTTCTCGCACATAGGCTTCGGCGAAGGCACGACCGATACCCCGCGCGGATCCGGTGATCAGCGCGCTTTTCCCGTGAAGACGTTTCATCGAACTGCCAGTCCCTTGTCGTCGAACCTGTGGACGCGCTGGGCGTCGGGCGTCAGGAACACCCGGTCCCCGTGGGCGACGGCGAAATCGCCGCTGACACGCGCGGTCATCGTTCCGATATTGTCGACGTTGACGTGCAGGAAGGTGTCCGAGCCCAGGTGCTCGGCAACGCCGACCGTGCCGGCCCAGGTGCCGTTTTCCGTTGAAAGCACCAGATGCTCGGGCCGGATGCCCATAGTGTGCGCCTGGTAGGCGGTAGCCGGCGCACCGGAAACGAAGTTCATCCGCGGCGACCCGATGAAGCCCGCCACGAAGAGATTGTCCGGCTTGTGATAGAGGTCGAGCGGCGAGCCGACCTGCTCGATGCGCCCCCGGTTGAGAACCACGATCTTGTCGGCCATGGTCATGGCTTCCACCTGATCGTGGGTGACGTAGACCATGGTCGTCTTCAGATCCTGGTGCAACTGGCTGATTTCGAGCCGCATGTTGACGCGCAGTGCTGCGTCGAGGTTCGACAAAGGCTCGTCGAACAAAAAAGCTTTCGGCTGGCGCACGATCGCGCGGCCGATGGCGACACGCTGGCGCTGGCCGCCGGAAAGCTGGCGAGGCTTGCGGTCGAGATAGTCGGTCAGGTTGAGCACACGCGCTGCGTCGGCCACCTTCTTGTCGATGACAGCCTTGTCCTCGTTCGCCATCTTCAACGGGAAGCCTATGTTCGAGCGCACACTCATATGCGGATAGAGCGCATAGGACTGGAACACCATCGAAAGTCCACGTTGCGCTGGCGGCAGCTCGGTGGCGTTCTTGCCGTCGATGACGATCTCACCATCGCTGACATCCTCTAGCCCGGCGATGAGCCTGAGCAGCGTCGATTTTCCGCAGCCCGACGGGCCGACGAAGACGACGAACTCGCCATCGTCAATATTGAGGTCGATCGACGGGATGACGGCATGGGCGCCGAAGACCTTCGAGACGTTTCTGAGTGTAATGTTTCCCATTGTCGTATCCCTTATTTGACCGCGCCGAAGGTGAGGCCGCGCACGAGCTGTTTCTGCGAGAACCAGCCGAGTATGAGGATGGGGGCAATCGCCATGGTCGAGGCCGCCGAGAGCTTGGCGTAGAACAGGCCTTCGGGGCTCGAATAGGAGGCGATGAAGGCCGTGAGCGGCGCCGCCTTCGCGGCGCTGAGGTTCAGCGTCCAGAACGCCTCGTTCCAGGCAAGGATGATGTTGAGGAGCAGCGTCGAGGCGATGCCCGGGATCGCCATCGGCGTCAGCACATAGATGATCTCCTTGGACAGCGATGCTCCGTCCATGCGTGCCGCCTCGAGGATCTCGCCGGGGATTTCCTTGAAGTAGGTGTAGAGCATCCAGATGATGATCGGCAGGTTGATCAGCGTCAGCACGATGACGAGGCCGGTGCGGGTATCGAGCAGGCCGGTGTTGCGGAACAACAGGTACATCGGCACGAGCACACCGACCGACGGCATCATCTTGGTGGAGAGCATCCACATCAGCACGTCCTTGGTGCGCTTGGTCGGCGAGAACGCCATCGCCCAGGCAGACGGGATGGCGATGATCAGGCCGATCAGCGTCGAGCCGAAGGAGATGACGACCGAGTTCATGAAGTGCAGGAAGTAGTTCGATCGGCTCTGGACCTCATGATAGTTCTCCGTCGTCCAGTCGAAGAAGAACAGGGACGGCGGCGAGGCGATCGCCTCTGCCTCGGTCTTGAAGCTCGTCAGGAACGTCCACAGGATCGGGAAGAAGATCAGGATGCCGATCGTCCAAGCGACGACCGTGACGACGATCTTTCTTTGGGTGGAGACAGTGCGTGCCATCGGTATCAAGCCTCCAGCGTCTTGCCGATCATGCGCATCAGGAAGAATGCGACGATGTTGGCGAGGATGACGGCGATGATGCCGCCGGCGGATGCGCCGCCCACGTCGAACTGCAGCAGGGCCTGCGCATAGACGAGGAAGGTGAGGTTCGTGCTCTGCGTGCCCGGACCGCCATTGGTCGTCACCAGGATTTCCGCAAAGACCGAGAGCAGGAAGATCGTCTGGATCAGGATCACCACGGTGATCGCACGAGAAAGATGTGGCAGCACGAGATAGATGAAGCGGCTCCAGGCGCTGGCGCCGTCCATCTGGGCTGCTTCCTTCTGCTCTTCATCGAGCGATTGCAGCGCCGTCAAAAGGATCAGCGTCGCAAAGGGCAGCCATTGCCAGGCGACGATGAGGATCACCGACATCAGGGGTGCATTGGCGAGAAAGTCGAAGGGCTGCAGTCCGAAGAGCTTGGCCAGCCAGGCGAACAGCCCGTTGACCGGGTTCATGAACATGTTCTTCCACACCAGCGCGGCGACGGTCGGCATGATCAGGAACGGCGCGATCACCAGGATGCGCACGATCCCCTGACCGAACATCGGCTGATCGAGAAGAAGCGCCAGCGCAATGCCGCCGACGACGGTGATGAAGAGCACGCCCAGCACGATGGCGAGCGTGTTGAAGATCGCCTGGAAGAAGGCGGGATCGGTGAGGAAGTAGCTGTAGTTCGAAAAGCCCGCGAACTCCTCCATTCCCGGCATCAAGAGATTGTAGCGCAGGAACGAGAAGTAGATTGTCATGGCCAGCGGAACGATCATCCAGGCCAGAAGCAGAAGCACCGAGGGCGCGATCATCAAACGCGCGGCGGAGCGGGTGTGCAAGGTCGCCATGGCGTCCCCCCAAATGACGGAATTCAACGCTGTTTCGAGATCGGGTCGGGCCAGCGCGTTTACCCGCGTGGGCCCCTTGACTGCCTCCAGGAATTACCGGGGCGCCAACCATTTGCGGCCGGCACCCCGGGCCCTTGGGAGCCTTATTTGATGTAGCCGGCCTTGGTCATCTCACGCTCGGTCAGTTGCTGGGCGCTGGCAAGCGCCTGGTCGACGGTCATCTGACCGGCAAGAGCCGCCGCGAACTGCTGCCCGACTGCTGTGCCGAGCCCCTGGAATTCAGGGATCGCCACGAACTGCACGCCGACATAGGGCACCGGCTTGACGGCCGGGTTCTTGGGGTCGGCTGCATTGATCGAGTCGAGCGTCATCTTCGCGAAGGGCGCTGCCTTCTGGTACTCAGGGTTGGCGTAGAGCGATGTGCGCGTGCCCGGAGGAACGTTGGCCCAGCCTTCCTTGTCGGCAACGAGCTTCAGATAGTCCTTGCCGGTTGCCCAAGCGATGAACTTCTCGGCCGCGGCCACCTTCTGCGAACCGGCGGGGATGGCAAGATTCCAGGCCCAGAGCCAGTTTCCGCGTTTGCCGAGGCCAGTGTCAGGTGCAAGCGCGAAGCCCACCTTGTCGGCAACCGTCGATTCCTTCGGGTTGGTCACGAACGAGGCCGCAACCGTCGCGTCGATCCACATGCCGCATTTGCCGGTCTGGAACAGCGACAGGTTTTCGTTGAAGCCGTTCGAGGATGCACCGGGCGGTCCGGCGTCATTCATCAGCTTGACGTAGAAGTCGAGCGCGTTCTTCCATTCCGGCTGGTCGAACTGCGGCTTCCAGTTCTCGTCGAACCAGCGGGCGCCGAAGGCGTTCGCGGTTGCGGTCAGGAAGGCCATGTTCTCGCCCCAGCCCGCCTTGCCGCGCAGGCAGATGCCGTAGACTTCGTTGCCCTTGTCGGTGATCTTGCGCGCCGCGTCGGCGATGAAGTCCCAGGTCGGCGCGTCGGGCATGGTCAGCCCGGCCTTTTCGAACAGGTCCTTGCGGTACATCACCATCGAGCTTTCGCCGTAGAACGGTGCGGCATAGAGCTTGTCGTCTATGGTCAGGCCCGAGCGGATCGCCGGCAGCAGGTCGTCGACGTCGTAGTCGGCGCCGAGATTGTCGAGCGGCATAAGCCAGCCCTGCTTGGCCCAGATCGGCACTTCGTAGGTGCCGATGGTCATGATGTCGTACTGGCCACCCTTGGTGGCAATATCCGTCGTCACGCGCTGGCGCAGCACGTTTTCCTCGAGTGTCACCCACTCGAGCGTAATGTCCGGATTCTTGGACGTGAATTCATCCGCCAGCTTCTGCATTCGGATCATGTCGCCGTTGTTCACGGTCGCAATGGTCAGCGTTTCTGCTTGGGCCAGACCTGCCAGAGCGACTGCCGAGCACGTGCTCAGCAGGAAAGTTCTCAAATTCATCGACTTCCTCCCAGAAGAAATTGAGCATTTGCCTTGCTCATGAGCAATTACTCACTTCTTGTGAAAAAATGTCAATCCGCTTTCGTTGCTGCGCTGCAACCAGAGCCGTTATGAATCTGTTTTGATTGCGGATTTTTTATCAGCAGGTGGTGATATGAACGCCAAAGGGCCGGCGCATGGCCGGCCCTTCCCAAGCAGAAACGCTGCGATCAGGCGTTGAGCAGATAGGCGGCGGTCGCCTCATCGGTGATAATGCCGTTGATGATCCGCCCCTTGAGCGCGGCCTTCAGCGCCTCATATTTGCGCCGCCCCTTGGCAAGCCCGATCACCGACGCATTGTCGCGCGATGGCAGAGGAACGGAGGCGACACGGTCGTTGAAACTGCCCGCCAGCAATGCGCCGTCGTGGTCAAACATCCAGCCGCAGATTTCCCCTGCGGCGCCGGACTTCGTCAGCTGCCCCATCTCGTCCTGCGACAGAAATCCGTCCTGGCAAAGCGGCGCCTCGGGGCCGAGTTCGCCGACACCGACAAAGGCGACATTCGCCTCCGCGCCCAGCTTCAACGCCACCTGGACGAGGCTCTGGCTGTGCAGCACCGCGCGCTCCTCCGGCGAGGAGGCGAGAACCGGCAAAGGCATCGGGAAATGCCGCGCCTTGACGGCATCGGCCATGCTAAAGATGACGTTGTAATAGGCGGCCGAGCCGTCGAGCCTGATATTGCCAGTCAAGGACACGATGCGATGCTGCGGACATTCCATCGCCGGCAATTGGTCGATCGCCGCCTTCAGGGTCCGGCCCGTACCGATCGCCAGAACCTGGGGCTCGGTTAATTTGAGCCAGCGCTCGATCTCGGCGGCCCCTGCCTCGGCGATGCCGACCGTGGTCGAACTCGATCCGGGATCGCTCGGAACCACGTCCACATGCTTTAGCTCGTATTTTTCCCGAAGCCGTTCGGCAGCCTCCAGGCATGCGGCAATCGGATGATCGAGCCTGACCTTGATCAGGCGCTCCGCCATGGCAAGCGAAACCAGCCGCTGGGCCGATTGGCGCGAAATGCCCATGACCGTGGCGATCTCGTCCTGGGTACGGCCGGCGACATAGTATAACCAGCCCGCGCGGGCAGCATCATCAAGCCTGTTGTTCGCCTCAGCCCGTCGCGCCATGCCACTTCTCCATTCCCCCGCGATCGCGATGTTTTGGGTCGAATCAACTCAAAACATCGCGATCGCTTCCCCTAAGTTAGAGCGGGATGCGGGCGGAAAACCGCACACACTTTTCCTCATCCCGCTCTGATTTGCTGCCACTATTTGCCCTGCCCTGTCAAACAGCAGTCAAGAACAATGGCTTGGCAGGTCTGCAGCAAATCCCCGGATCGCAAGGCTTTCCCAGCATTTCGATGCCAAACTTTTACCGTTTGATAAAAAAATAAAGCGTGTTACCGTTCCATCATCCTGAGAAAACATTGGGAGCCAAAAATGGGAACGACGCAATCTGGGATCCTCGGCGGCCGCCTGCCGCTCGCGGACTACGAAACCAATTTCTCCGACCTCCATCCAGCCCTCGACAGGCACGAGGCATTGGTCGCCTCCGACCGCTGTTATTTCTGTCATGACGCGCCCTGCATGACGGCCTGTCCCACCTCCATCGATATCCCGCTGTTCATTCGGCAGATATCGACGGGCAACCCCATCGGCTCGGCAAAGACGATCTTCGACCAGAACATCCTGGGCGGCATGTGCGCCCGCGTCTGTCCCACCGAAACGCTCTGCGAGCAGGCCTGCGTGCGCAACACGGCTGAGGAGCGTCCGGTCGAGATCGGCCGCCTCCAGCGCTATGCGACCGATATCGCGATGAAGGAGAACAAGCAGTTCTACACCCGCGCTGCGACCTCCGGCAAAAAGGTTGCCGTCGTCGGCGCCGGGCCAGCGGGGCTTGCCTGCGCCCACCGCCTTGCGGTCAAGGGCCACGAGGTCGTCATCTACGATGCCCGTGAGAAATCCGGCGGCCTCAACGAATACGGCATCGCCGCCTACAAGTCCGTCGACGATTTCGCCCAGAGCGAGGTCGACTACGTGCTGTCGATCGGCGGCATCGAAGTCCGCCACGGCCAGGCGCTCGGCCGCGATTTTTCGCTTGGCGATTTGACCGAACAATATGACGCCGTCTTCCTCGGTCTCGGCCTTGCCGGCGTCAACGCGCTGCGCCTCGAAGGCGAAACCGCCGAGGGCGTAGACGACGCCGTCGATTTCATCGCCGCCCTTCGCCAGTCGAAGACCAAGGCCGACATTCCGGTCGGTCGCCGGGTCGTGGTTCTCGGTGGCGGCATGACCGCCATCGACGCCGCCGTCCAGGCCAAGCTGCTCGGCGCCGAGGAAGTGACGATCTGTTATCGCCGCGGCAAGGAGCACATGAACGCGTCCGAGTTCGAGCAGGACCTGGCCACCTCCAAGGGCGTCACCATCCGCCACTGGCTGCAGCCCAAGCGCATCGCGCTCAAGGACGACAAGGTCGCCGGGATCGAACTCGAATACACTACGCTCGTCGATGGAAAGCTGACGACGACGGGCGAAACGGGTATCATTGCCGCAGACCAGATCTTCAAGGCGATCGGTCAGTCCTTCGAGGCGTCCGGCCTCGGATCGCTCACGTTCGAAGCCGGCCGCATCGTCACCGATGCCGAAGGCAAGACCTCGCTCGCCAATGTCTGGGCCGGCGGCGACTGCGTGCTGGGTGGCGAGGACCTGACGGTCTCCGCCGTCGCCATGGGCCGCGATGCCGCTGAAGCGATCAACCGGGCTTTCGCCGCGGCCATGCCGCGCGCGAGCGCCGTTGCATAACGGATCGGGAGAACGGAACAATGGCTGATCTTCGCAACAATTTTGTCGGCATCAAATCCCCGAACCCGTTCTGGCTGGCGTCCGCGCCGCCGACGGACAAGGCCTATAACGTCGAGCGTGCCTTCAAGGCAGGCTGGGGCGGCGTCGTCTGGAAGACGCTCGGCGAGGAAGGACCGCCTGTCGTCAACGTCAACGGCCCGCGCTACGGCGCGATCTGGGGCGCCGACCGCCGGTTGTTGGGCTTCAACAACATCGAGCTCATCACCGACCGCGACCTTTATGTGAACCTGCGGGAAATGAAGCAGGTCAAGATGAACTGGCCGGACCGGGCCCTGATCGCATCGATCATGGTGCCCTGCGAGGAAGAGGCCTGGAAGGCGATCCTACCGCTGGTCGAAGAAACCGGCGCCGACGGCATCGAGCTCAATTTCGGCTGTCCGCACGGCATGTCCGAACGCGGCATGGGCGCCGCTGTCGGACAGGTGCCGGAATATATCGAAATGGTCGTTCGCTGGTGCAAGCAGTACACGCGCATGCCCGTCATCACCAAGCTGACGCCCAATATCACCGACGTCCGCAAGCCGGCCCGCGCCGCCAAGGCCGGCGGCACCGACGCAGTGTCGCTGATCAACACGATCAACTCGATCGTCTCCGTCGATCTCGACAACTTCGCCCCGAACCCGACGGTCGGCGGCAAGGGTACCCACGGCGGCTATTGCGGCCCGGCGGTCAAGCCGATCGCGCTCAACATGGTCGCCGAAATCGCCCGCGATCCGGAAACCTACGGCCTGCCGATATCAGGCATCGGTGGCATCACCACCTGGCGCGATGCGGCCGAGTTCCTGGTGCTTGGCGCCGGCAACGTGCAGGTCTGCACCGCGGCAATGACCTACGGCTTCAAGATCGTCCAGGAAATGATCTCCGGCCTGTCCGACTGGATGGATGCCAAGGGTCACCGCAACCTCGACGACATCACCGGTCGCGCCGTGCCGAATGTCACCGACTGGCAGTACCTCAACCTCAACTACATCGCCAAGGCCAAGATCGATCAGGATTCCTGCATCAAATGCGGTCGCTGTCACATCGTCTGCGAGGACACCTCGCACCAGGCGATCACCCAGTTCGTCAACGGCGTGCGCCACTTCGAGGTGATGGACGACGAGTGCGTCGGCTGCAACCTCTGCGTCAGCGTCTGTCCCGTCGAGAACTGCATCACCATGGAAGAACTGCCGGCAGGCGCCATGGACCAACGCACCGGCAAGCCGGTCGATCCGAACTATGCCAACTGGACGACGCATCCGAACAATCCGATGGCCCGCCAGGCAGCGGAATGACCAAAACCGACGCCGCCGGATTCTTGTCCGGCGGCGTCGGGAATTGGTGTTCGATCAGACCGCGACCACCACCTTGCCGAAGGCGCCGCGATCGAGATGCGCCAGTGCCTCGCGGAAATCCGCAAACCGATAGCGCGCATCGACCACAGGCTTCAGACCGGTTTGATCGACAGCCGCGACGAGGTCCTCAAGCGCCCGGCGATGGCCGACGCCGATGCCCTGGATGACAGGCGATTTCAACAGCACCAGCGGCGCCGGCGCCGAGATCTCGGCGCCTTCGAGCACCCCGATGACCGAGATCCGTCCCTGCACCGCCACCGCATGCAGCGACCGGCCGAGATTGGCGCCACCGGCAAGCTCCAGGATATGATCGGCGCCGTGATCGCCGGTGATCTCAAGCACACGCTCCACCCAGTCTTCCGACAGGCGGTCGATGCCATGGTCGGCACCGAGCTCGAGGGCGCGATCGAGCTTGTCCCGGCTTGCCGACGTGACGATGACTTCGGCCCCATGCGCCTTGGCGATCTGCAACCCGAACAGCGCGACACCACCCGTCCCCTGCACGACGACGCGGTCGCCGGCCTTCGGCCGCCCCTTCTCGACCAGCGCGTACCAGGCCGTTACACCGGCGCAGGGCAAGGTGCTTGCCTCGCCATCGTCAAGGCTCTTTGGCGCATGGACGAACCAGTCTTGCGGGAACGTGACATATTCCGAAGCAACGCCCGGATTGAGACCGCCGAGCGCAAACGACGTCGGTTGACGGGCCGTTCCCGGCTTTTGACCGTCGATCCAGCTGGGGTCGAAGACGGAAATGACCCGATCGCCGGCCTGAAAGCGCGTCACGTCGCTGCCGACCGCCTCGACGACGCCGGCCATGTCGGAGCCCGGCACGAAGGGGAAGACGAGCGGCATGCCCATGCCGTTTTCGAGCACCAGCTTGTCGCGAAAGTTGAGCGAAAAGGCGGTCGTGCGAACCAGCACCTCGCCCGGCCCCGCCTGTGGGATCGGCCGCTCCGTGAGCTTCAGGTTCTGAGGGCCGAACGCATCGATGGTCCATTCCTTCATCAGTCTCGCCATGGTCTTTCCTTTCATCGGATTTGATCTGATGGAGAAAGCATAGCGTTGAAATTATCTCTCCAGTTGCGATATGATTTCGTCATATTGGTTCCATGAGGGATACAAGATGAGCTACCTGAACGGCGTTTCGGTGTTCGTGGAGGCGGCCGACGCGGGCGGATTTTCCGCCGCCGCCGAAAGGCTCAACCTGTCGCGTTCAGCCGTCGGCAAGACCGTCGCCAAGCTGGAGCAAAGGCTGGGCGTGCGCCTGTTTCATCGCACCACCCGCACCCAGAGCCTGACCGACGAGGGTCAGCTGTTCTACGAAAACTGCCAGAGGGCGCTCAGCGAAATCAGAGCCGGCGAGGCGCTGCTGGAATCCGGCAAACAGGAGATACAGGGACGGCTGCGCCTGTCGATGCCGGTGCATTTCGGCCGCCAATGCATCATGCCGTTGCTGTCGAAACTGCTGCAGCAACATCCACGGCTGGAGTTCGACCTCAACTTCAGCGATCGCAACGTCGACCTTGTCGAGGACGGCTTCGATCTCGCCATCCGCACCGGCCCGCAACGGGATGAGCCCGAACTGATGATGCGCAAGATCGCCGACCAGCGCATGACCGTGTGCGCCTCCCCGGCCTATATCGAAGCGAATGGCGCACCGGAGACGATCGAAGACCTGACGGCGCACCAGGCGATCCTCTATCGGCGCAGCGGACAACCTCTCGCCTGGTCCTTTCCAGTGAAGGCCGGCCAGACGCAGACCGTCACGCCGCCGGCGCGTCTGCGGCTCGACGACCTGACGTCGATCGCCGACGCGGCGGCCGACGGCTTCGGCATCGCCTGGCTGCCTTGCTGGCTGGTGGGCAACCGCATCGCTTCCGGCTCGCTCGTGCAGATACTCGCCGATGTGCCCGCTCTGTCCTACGGCACCTATGTCGTCTGGCCGAAAACCCAATATATGCCGCCAAAGCTGCGGCTGCTCATCGATACCCTTGCCGCGCGGCTGCCGCCCATGATGGAATGACGCCAACGGCTATCCCTGTTGCGAGCGGAGGCGTCGGAAGCCAAGCAAGGAGGCAACGCGCCGGCAGCACCGTCTTCGCCCCGTTCAAGCGCGACACCGACTGTTTCGGCCAAAGCCAACAGATGTGGATGCTGAACTTCCGCGTCGACGCCATGACGGAGCAGCTTCGTACTGCGGGCATCGAGGTGACAGCCGACCCGCAAACCTATCCGAACGGCCGCTCCGCCAGGCTCTACGACCCCGAAGGCAACCCGATCGAGCTTTGGCAGCCGAACCCCGCCGAATAGCGCCAGTGGCCAATGACGCGCAAGACACGATAACGAAACAGATTGTGTAGAAAAGGTAAGTTGTCGGCGTATGCGATCTGGATAATAAAGGGGGAAATAACCGAAGCCGGTGTTTCGCCGGCAGAGCTGGGCTCGCTATTTGACGATCATTTCCGCCAATAGACGCAAGCGCATTCACCTCGTTTCCGGGGCAGTGCTTGGTACGTTCATCCTTGCCCATTTTCTCAACCATTCGCTCGGACTGATCTCCATCGATGCCATGGAGTCCGGCCGCAAGGTCTTCAACGTCGTCTGGCACAGCGTGCCCGGCACGGTGCTGCTCTATGGTGCGCTGCTTGCGCATTTCATGATGGCACTCGATAGCCTGTATCGCCGCCAGACGCTGCGCATGCCGATGCGCGAAGCGCTCAAGATCGTCTTCGGCCTCAGCCTGCCCTTCCTGCTGCTGGGCCACGTGACCGCCGCACGGGTCGAACCGCTTTTGACCGGAGTGGAGGCCGATTATCCCGGCATGCTGCGGGCGCTCTGGTCCAGCTGGACCAATGCCACTCGCCAATCTCTCGCCCTTTTGCTCGCCTGGAGCCACGGCTGCCTCGGCGCCTGGTTCTGGATGCGCGGACGGACCTGGTTTCCGCGCTACGAGGTCCTGCTCTACACGATCGCGATCCTCGTGCCGATCTTCGCGCTTCTCGGCTTCTTCAGCGGCGCCCGCTCGGTCGAGCGCGTCTATGCGGAGCATGGCGGCTATGGCGACAGCGCTGAAGCCAAGCCGGCCTTCGATGTCGACCTGCTCGAGAATATCCGGCTCGGTCTCTATCTCGGCTTTGCCGGGCTGATCGTCGGCACGTTTGCCCTGCGCGTCCTGCCCAAGGGTGGGCGCATCCGCGTGCGCTACCCCGATGGCCGTGTCGCCACCGTCAATCTCGGCTTCAGCGTGCTGGAGGCAAGCCGCGCCGCCGGCATCCCGCATGTCTCGGTCTGCGGCGGTCGCGGCCGCTGCTCTACCTGCCGCGTGCGCGTGATTCAGGGTCTCGAAGGCCAGCCGGGGCCGGAAGATGCCGAGCTGACGACGCTGACACGGATCGGCGCACCCGACAATGTCCGCCTTGCCTGCCAGTTCCGTCCGATCCACAACGTCACCGTCGTGCCTATCCTCGATACCGACAGCATCGGCATCAAGAAGCAGCTGGTGCGCCAGGATGGCGAGGGGCGCGAGCGGCGTATCGCCGTGCTCTTCTGCGACCTGCGCGGCTTCACCAGCATCGCCGAGCATAAGCTGCCCTTCGATACGGTCTTCCTCCTCAACCGCTATTTCGAGATGGTCGGCGAGGCGGTGGAGGATTCCGGTGGGGTCATCGACAAGTTCATCGGCGATGGCGCGCTGGCAATCTTCGGCCTGAAGAACTCGTTTACCGAGGCCTGCCAGCAATCGCTTGCAGCCGCGGTGCGCATTTCCAAGGGCATCGATGCTCTCAACCAGACCTTCCAGGGCGAGCTCGACGAGCCGCTGCGGATCGCGATCGGTATGCATGCCGGCCCAGCCATCATCGGCGAGATCGGCTATGGACAGGCGACGTCTCTGACTGCCGTCGGCGATACCATCAATACGGCAAGCCGGCTCGAAGGCCTTGCCAAGGAACACGACGCCCAACTCGCCGTTTCGGCCGAGCTCGTCAATCGCGCCGGTGTGGTGATGGAGGCGCACAAGCGGCTCGACATCAGCCTTCGCGGACGCCAGGCGACCCTCGAAACCTGGATCGTCGAAGATGCCGGCGATATCGCCAAGGCCTTGCAACCCTCACCCGCTCCGGCTTAGGTGTATGGGCGCTCGCTCGAGTCTTCAGCACCGGATCCGGAAGCCAGCATGAAACAGGATGTCTCGCCGAAAACGGCGCACCAGAGCCACGCCAAGGGCGTCGAAAAGCTCAAGGCGCATCTGGCGATGCTGACCTTTTCGGCGCTCATCGCCGGTTCCTTCTCCTTCGGCGGATTGGCGGCACAGCACATGGGCGCCGGCCCGCTGACGCTCTGGCGCTATCTCTTGACCGTCGTGGTGCTTGGCGTGCTCACCTTCGGTTACGCCAGGGTGCCGTTTCGGATCCCCAGGCAGTTGTGGCGCTTCCTCATCCTCGGCGGGCTGATCGCCGTCTACATGCTGACGATGTTCAAGGCGCTGGAATTCACCGACCCGGTGTCGACGGGCGCCGTCTTCACGCTGATGCCGCTCTTGAGCGCGGGCTTTGCCTTTCTACTGCTCAGCCAGCACACCCGTCCCGGCGTGCTCGCAGGCCTGATCATCGCAGCACTTGGCGCCGTCTGGGTGATCTTTCGCGCCAACATCCAGGCAATCCTCGCCTTCGACATCGGCCAGGGCGAGCTGATCTTCTTCGTCGGCGTCATCTGCCACGCGATCTACGTGCCGCTGATCCGCAAGTTCGACCGCAAGGAAAACCCCTTCGCCTTCGGCTTCTGGGTTGCCGCCTGCACCGTGCCGTGGCTGCTTGTACCCGGCGCCGCAGGCCTTGCCAGCACCGACTTTCCAAGCCTGCCGGCCATCGTCTGGATCGCCGTCGCATATTTGGCCGTCGTCACCACCGCGATCACCTTCCTCCTGCTGCAATACGCATCCCTGCGCCTGCCATCGTCGAAAGTGCTCGGCTACGGCTATCTGACGCCCAGCTTCATCATTCTGCTTGAGGGCATTCTCGGTCACGGCTGGGTCAGCCTGCCGGTTCTCGCCGGGGCACTGACGACGGCCTGCGGGCTGGCGTTGATGGCATTGCTGCCGGATTGATCCCAACGGCGCTCAGGCGGCAGGCTGTTCGCTCACCTGCAGCCCGTCGACGAACAGGCGCTCGAGAAACCGCGCCGCATCCTCGAACCGACCCTCGCCGGAATTGCCCTGCCCGAGCACGGCGCGCACCTGCACGTCGAAGTCGGCATAATGCTGCGTCGTCGACCAGATCGCGAAGATCAGGTGGTAGGGGTCGCATTTGGCGATCTTGCCGGCTTTGGTCCAGGCGCGGATGACCTCCGCCTTCTCATCGACAAGCTCCTTCAGCGGCCCCTTGAGTTCGTCTTCGATATGCGGCGCGCCTTGCAGGACCTCATTGGCGAAGAGCCGGCTTTCGCGCGGGAAATCGCGCGCCATCTCCAGCTTCCGCCGGATGTAGCTGCGGATCTCGGTAACCGGGTTTCCCTCGGCGTCGAAGGCACGCAACGGATCAAGCCAGGTATCGAGCACGCGATCGATCAGCGCGCGGTGCATCGCTTCCTTGGTGCGGAAATAATAGAGCAGGTTCGGCTTCGACATGCCGGCCACATCGGCGATCTGATCGACGGTCGCGCCGCGAAAGCCGTTCGCCGAAAACACCTCCAGCGCTGCCTCCAGAATGCGCTCTTCCTTCTCCTCCTGGATGCGTGTACGCCTCTGGGTCTTGGCCGCTCTCGGAAGTACCATTTCGCCCCCTGCAGGTGCCTGCGCGTTCATCCGCACAGGTCGTATCTGCCCAAATTTCGGCGCCGCCATCTTTTCGGGCAACAACTTCGTTTTTTTGTTTTTCCGACTTGAGTGCCGCAACGGAAGTTGTAATGTTTTACCAACCGGTCAAATTATCAGCCAGTTCGCCAGCAAAGGCAACGACTGATCGAAGGGCACCAGAAAAAACCAAGCCTGGATTTGACCAAGGGAACGTGAGGGGCATGCACCACCCAAGGTGCCGCCCAAAAAAATGAGGAGACCGCCGTGGCAGCACCTGGCGAGAACATGCGCGTCAATGCCGACCGCCTGTGGGATACGTTAATGGACATGGCCAAGATCGGCCCGGGCATCGCCGGCGGCAACAACCGCCAGACGCTGACCGACGAGGATGGCGAGGGCCGCAAGCTCTTCCAGTCCTGGTGCGATCAGGCCGGCCTGACCATGGGCGTCGACACCATGGGCAACATGTTTTTCACCCGGCCCGGCACCGACCCGGATGCCCTTCCTGTGTATGTCGGCTCTCATCTCGATACCCAGCCGACCGGCGGCAAGTTCGACGGCGTGCTCGGCGTGCTCTCGGGCCTCGAGGTCGTGCGCTCGATGAACGATCTCGGCATCAAGACCAGGCACCCCATTGTCGTCACCAACTGGACCAACGAGGAAGGCGCGCGCTTTGCGCCGGCGATGCTCGCCTCCGGCGTTTTTGCCGGCGTGCACAGCCAGGAATTTGCCTACGCCCGCAAGGACCCGGAAGGAAAGGCCTTCGGCGACGAACTGAAGCGCATCGGCTGGGTCGGCGACGAAGAGGTCGGCGCCCGCAAGATGCACGCTTATTTCGAATATCACATCGAGCAAGGCCCTATCCTCGAGGCCGAAAACAAGGATATCGGCGTCGTCACCCATTGTCAGGGCCTGTGGTGGCTGGAGTTCACACTGACCGGGCGCGAGGCGCATACCGGCTCGACCCCGATGAACATGCGCGTCAATGCCGGCCTGGCCATGTCGCGGATCATCGAGATGGTTCAGGGCGTGGCGATGGAAAACCAGCCGGGCGCCGTCGGCGGCGTCGGTCAGGTGGTCTTCTCGCCCAACTCGCGCAACGTGCTGCCTGGCAAGGTCGTCTTCACCGTCGATATCCGCTCGCCCGACAAGGCCAAGCTCGACCGCATGCGCGCCAAGATCGAGGCGGAAGCGCCTGAGATCGCCGATGCGCTCGGCGTCGGCTGCTCCGTCGAGGCCATCGGCCACTTCGAACCGGTGACCTTCGATCCGAAACTCGTCACTGCCGTGCGCAACGCCGCCGAAAGGCTCGGCTACAGCCACATGAACCTGATCTCAGGTGCCGGACACGATGCCTGCTGGGCAGCCAAGGTCGCGCCCGCGACCATGGTCATGTGCCCCTGCGTCGGAGGCCTCAGCCACAACGAGGCGGAGGACATCTCAAAGGAGTGGGCCGGCGCCGGCGCCGACGTCCTCTTCCACGCCGTCGTTGAAACGGCCGAAATCGTCGAATGAGTTTGCGGGCGGGACGAAAGTTCCGCCCTTTTTCGTGGCGGCCCAAGGGCCACCGGAAGCACAATCGCGAGGATGAAAATCAATGAGCACTGTCATCAAGGGTGGAACCATCGTCACCGCCGATCTGACCTACAAGGCGGACGTGAAGATTGAAGACGGCAGGATCATCGAGATCGGCCCGGACCTCAAAGGCGACGAAACGCTCGACGCCAGCGGCTGTTTCGTCATGCCCGGCGGCATCGACCCGCACACCCACCTCGAAATGCCCTTCATGGGTACCTACTCTTCCGACGATTTCGAAAGTGGCACCCGGGCAGCACTCGCCGGCGGCACGACCATGGTCGTGGATTTCGCCCTGCCCTCGCCCAACCAGTCGCTGCTCGAAGCGCTGGATATGTGGCACAACAAGTCGACCCGCGCCAACTGCGACTATTCCTTCCACATGGCGATCACCTGGTGGAGCGAGCAGGTCTTCAACGAGATGGAGACCATCGTCAGGGACAAAGGCATCAACACCTTCAAGCACTTCATGGCCTATAAGGGCGCGTTGATGGTCGACGACGACGAGATGTTCTCGTCCTTCCAGCGCTGTGCCGGCCTGGGTGCGCTGCCGCTCGTCCACGCGGAAAACGGCGACGTGGTTGCCCAATTGCAGGCGAAGCTGCTGGCGGAAGGCAACAACGGCCCGGAGGCGCATGCCTATTCGCGGCCGGCCGAAGTCGAGGGCGAGGCAACCAACCGGGCGATCATGATCGCCGACATGGCGGGCAGCCCGGTCTACATCGTCCACACCTCCTGCGAACAGGCGCATGAAGCAATCCGCCGAGCCCGCGCCAAGGGCATGCGCGTCTTCGGCGAACCGCTGATCCAGCACCTGACGCTCGACGAAACCGAATATTTCAACAAGGACTGGGACCACGCCGCCCGCCGCGTGATGTCGCCGCCGTTCCGCAACAAGCTGCACCAGGATAGTCTCTGGGCCGGCCTCGCATCCGGTTCGCTGCAGGTGGTCGCGACCGACCATTGCGCCTTTACCTCAGAGCAGAAGCGCTCCGGCGTCGGCGATTTCACCAAGATCCCCAATGGCACCGGCGGGCTTGAAGATCGCATGCCGATGCTGTGGACCCACGGCGTCAACACCGGCCGCATCACCATGAACGAGTTCGTGGCCGTCACGTCGACGAACATCGCCAAGATCCTCAACATCTACCCGAAGAAGGGCGCTGTTCTCGTCGGCGCCGACGCCGACCTGGTGGTCTGGGATCCGAAGCGGTCGAAGACGATCTCGGCCAAGAACCAGCAGTCGGCGATCGACTACAACGTCTTCGAGGGCAAGGAAGTAAAGGGCCTGCCGCGTTACACGCTGACGCGCGGCGTCGTCGCCATCGAGGAAAACACGGTCAAGACGCGCGAGGGCCATGGCGAATTCGTCCGCCGCGATCCGTTCCCGGCCGTCAGCACCGCGCTCACCACCTGGAAGGAAGTCACCGCCCCCCGCGCCGTCCAGCGCAGCGGCATCCCGGCAACAGGCGTGTGATCCCCGTGCTTCACGGCCTGCACGTCTTCCCACCACTCTGTCCCACCGGACATGTTCCGCCGCACCGGCGGGACGCTTCGGCGCGTTTGCTGGTCGCGTCACCCGGGCACGAGAGCGTCAAGCTCCGGCAAGAGGACGACGCTTTCCTGCCCATTGGGGTCGGTGCGGGCGATCACGGCCGAACAGGGTGCATCGGAGAGGTTTGCCGGCAGGTGCGGCACGCCGGCCGGAATGTAGAACATCTCGCCGGCGCGAACGACGGCATGCTCCTCGAGCCGCTCGCCGAACCAAGTGTGCGCCTCGCCCGACAGCACGTAGATCGCCGTCTCATGGTCCTCGTGCAGATGCGCCTTGGCACGGGCGCCGGGCGGGATTGTCAGGAGGTGCATGCAGATGCCGGTCGCCCCAACGGTTTCCGCCGCGATGCCCTCGAAATAGCTGAGCCCCTGCTTTCCGGCATGTCCGCTGCCGGGGCGAACCACGCGACAGCCAGGATTGGATGATCGAGACATGACTGTTCTCCAGAATTCCCTGAAAAACCAGCAGCAAACGGCTCCGCTTACAAATCCGCGATTGCATGTTGCCGGTCCGGATAGCAGTCTGACACAGCCAAGCCAGAATGAGTATTCGCCGATGACGTCCAATACCGCATCCGTGGTTTCGGCCCGGGACCTCTGTCTGACCTTCGAGACCGCCGACGGCCCGGTGAACGCCCTGACCGGCGTCAATCTGGATGTGACCAAGGGGGATTTCGTTTCCTTCATCGGCCCCTCCGGCTGCGGCAAGACGACGTTCCTGCGCGTCATCGCCGATCTGGAAAAGGCGACCTCCGGTACGATCACCGTCAATGGCATGACGCCCGAGGAAGCGCGGCGGCAACGCGCCTACGGCTATGTCTTTCAGGCGGCCGCCCTCTATCCCTGGCGCACCATCGAGAAGAACATCGCCCTGCCGCTCGAAATCATGGGCTACAACAGGCAGGAGCAGAAGGCGCGCATCGACCGCACGCTGGATCTCGTCAACCTCGCCGGTTTCGGCAAGAAATACCCATGGCAACTGTCGGGCGGCATGCAGCAGCGCGCGTCGATCGCCCGCGCGCTTGCCTTCGACGCCGATCTTCTCCTGATGGACGAGCCCTTCGGCGCGCTTGACGAGATTGTTCGTGATCATCTGAACGAGCAGCTGTTGAAGCTCTGGGCCCGTACCAACAAGACCATCTGTTTCGTCACGCATTCCATTCCCGAAGCGGTCTATCTCTCCACCAGGATCGTGGTGATGAGCCCTCGCCCCGGCCGCGTCACCGACATCATCGAATCGCCCTTGCCGCGAGAGCGCCCGCTCGGCATTCGCGAAACGCCTGAGTTTCTCGAGGTCGCCCATCGCGTGCGCGAGGGCCTGAGAGCGGGGCACAGCTATGAGGAATAGCGGGGCGTCTTCGACCATTTGCCGTCCTGCAACACGGGCCGACATGAGTGCCTGCGCCGACATTCTCAACCGCTGGATCGACGCGACGCCGTGGATGCCGCGGATACACCAGCATGCCGACGTCGAGCGATATTATCTCGAGACGGTCTTTCCCGAGCGGACCGTGATCGTTGCCGAGCGCAACGACCGGGTCGCAGGCTTCATGGCGCTCTCAAGTGATCATTATGTAACGGCGCTTTATGTCGACGACGTCCACCGCGGCGTGGGCGTCGGCAGCAATCTGCTCAAGACCGCGAGGTCGCTGTCCGCAACAGAGTTGAACCTCTGGACCTTCGAGGCAAACGGCAACGCCCAGCGCTTCTACGAACGCCAGGGCTTCTCTGCCGTAAGCCGCACCGATGGCGACAACGAGGAAGGCCTGCCTGACATTCTCTACCATTGGCGTGGAGCGGGGGTACGGCCATGAACCTTGCCTATGTCCTCTGGCTGCTGCTTGCCACGACCATTTTTCTCGGCGGCGCGACGGCTTCGCGCGCCTATGTCTCCAACAGCCATGTCGGCGTGCTGGTTCTGGCCCTCGGGCTCTACATGGTCGGCAACATCATCATGGTGAAGCTGATGCGCGACGGCGGGCTTGGCCTCGCAATCTCGTTGTCAGCCATCGTGCAATTGGTTCTCGTCAACATCATTGCCTTTGCCGTCTTCGGCGAAAAGCTGAGCCTCACCCAGGCGGCCGGCGTCATGCTCGGCATCGCCGCCATGGGCCTGATTTTGCTGCCGGCAAGCGGAAAGGCATGACGATGAGAGAAGAAAGCTTCCTCAGGGACAAGCTCTTGCCAGTCGGCACCGTCGTCGCGCTGTTGATCGTGGTCTGGTACATTGCAGTCGTGTTCCTGAACGCGCCGTTCGAGCGCGACACCGCTGCCCGCGCCGGCACCGAGATCAGTTTCTCGCAGATCGTTCACAACACCATGGCGCAGGAGCGCCCCGTTCTGCCGGCACCGCACCAGGTTATCGCCGAGATCTGGGATACGACCGTCAACAAGCCGATCACCTCGAAACGCAGCCTGGTCTATCACGCCTGGATCACGCTTTCGGCCACTCTGCTCGGTTTCGGCATCGGCGCTGTACTCGGCATTCTCCTGGCCATCGGCATCGTGCACAACCGCGCCATGGACCGGTCGCTGATGCCCTGGGTGATCGCCAGCCAGACGATCCCGATCCTCGCCATCGCGCCGATGATCATCGTCGTCCTCAACGCGATCGGCATCTCCGGGCTTTTGCCGAAGGCGCTGATCTCGACCTATCTCTCGTTCTTCCCCGTGGTCGTCGGTATGGTGAAGGGCCTGCGCAGCCCCGAGGCGATCCAACTCGATCTGATGCACACATACAATGCCTCGCAAGCGCAGGCCTTCTGGAAGCTGCGCTGGCCGTCATCGATGCCCTATCTCTTCACCTCGCTGAAGGTTGCCGTCGCAATTTCGCTCGTCGGCGCCATCGTCGGCGAACTGCCGACAGGTGCCGTAGCCGGCCTCGGCGCGCGCCTGCTCGCCGGTTCCTATTATGGCCAGACGGTGCAGATCTGGTCGGCGCTGTTCATGGCGGCAGCGCTTGCGGCGGTGCTGGTCATGATCGTCGGCTTTGCACACACCGCCGTCCTGAAGCGCATGGGGGCCAAGCCATGAATCTTCCGATCCTGATTGGTGCCGTCGTCTTCTGGCTTGCGGCCTGGGCCTTCAACGAATGGCTGGTGCGCCAGCGGTTTCAAAGCGAAGCCGCCAACCGGGCCGCACATTTCGCCGTACCGCTCCTCTTCGGCATCACCCTGCTGGTGCTCTGGGAAGGCATCGTGCGCGGCTTTTCCGTACCCTCCGTCCTGCTGCCGGCACCGTCGATGATCTGGCAGCGCCTGATCAACTCGCTGCCAACACTGGCGGCAGACTTCCGCCAGACATTCCTGAAGGCGGTGCTAACAGGCTATGCCCTCGGTTGCGGCCTTGGTTTCGTCGTCGCCATCCTCATCGATCGCTCGCCATTCCTGCAAAAGGGGCTGCTGCCGCTCGGCAACTTCGTCTCGGCGCTGCCGGTCATCGGCGTTGCGCCGATCATGGTCATGTGGTTCGGCTTCGACTGGCAGTCCAAGGTCGCCGTCGTCGTCATCATGACGTTCTTCCCGATGCTGGTGAACACCATCGCCGGACTGGCAGCGTCCAGCCACATGGAGCGCGACCTGATGCGCACCTATGCCGCCTCCTGGTGGCAGACGCTCGTCAAGCTGCGCCTGCCGGCCGCCTGGCCGTTCATCTTCAACGCGCTCAAGATCAACTCCACCCTGGCGCTGATCGGCGCCATCGTCGCCGAATTCTTCGGGACACCCATTGTCGGCATGGGGTTCCGGATCTCCACGGAAGTGGGCCGCATGAACGTCGACATGGTCTGGGCCGAAATCGCCGTCGCGGCGGTGGCAGGTTCGGCCTTCTACGGGGTGGTGGCGCTCATCGAGCGCGCCGTCACCTTCTGGCATCCTTCCATTCGCGGAGGGCGCGCCTGAGAACACCGTGGAGCAATTCCAGGAAAAGTGTGAAACGGTTTTCCGTCCCGAATTGCCTACTTCAAACACAATGAAACAAAAACAAGAGGGAACTGACATGAACAAGAGACTTGCATCGCTTCTCGCCGCAGGCGTCTTTTCGCTCGCAGCATTCCATGCCGAAGCCGCCGACAAGGTGACACTGCAGCTGAAATGGGTCACGCAGGCGCAGTTTGCCGGCTACTACGTCGCCAAGGACAAGGGCTTCTACGAAGAAGAAGGGCTCGACGTCGATATCAAGCCCGGCGGCCCGGATATCGCGCCCGCGCAGGTGATTGCCGGCGGAGGCGCCGACGTCGTCGTCGACTGGATGCCGTCAGCCCTTGCCACCCGCGAAAAGGGCGTGCCGCTCGTCAACATCGCTCAGCCGTTCAAGAAGTCGGGCATGATGCTGACCTGCCTCAAGGAGAGCGGCGTCACCAGCCCGGACAAGTTCAAGGGACACACGCTTGGCGTCTGGTTCTTCGGCAACGAGTATCCGTTCCTGTCGTGGATGTCGCATCTGAAGATCCCGACGGACGGCGGCCCGGAAGGCGTGACCGTCCTGAAGCAGGGCTTCAACGTCGATCCGCTGATCCAGAAGCAGGCGGCCTGCATCTCGACCATGACCTACAACGAGTACTGGCAGGTCATCGATGCCGGCATCAAGCCGGACGATCTCGTGACATTCCAGTATGAAGACCAGGGCGTGGCGACACTCGAAGATGGCCTCTACGTGCTCGAAGACAAGCTCAAGGATGCGGCCTTCAAGGAAAAGATGGTCAAGTTCGTGCGCGCCTCGATGAAGGGCTGGAAGTATGCCGAACAGAACCCGGATGAAGCAGCCGACATCGTTCTCGAGAATGACTCAACCGGTGCCCAGACCGAAAAGCACCAGAAGCGCATGATGGGCGAAGTGGCCAAGCTGACCGCCGGTTCGAACGGCGCCCTGGATGAAGCCGACTACAAGCGCACCGTGCAGTCGCTGCTTTCGGGCGGTTCCGATCCGGTCATCTCCAAGGAGCCGGAAGGCGCCTGGACGCACGAGATCACCGACGCCGCGTTGAAGTAGGAAGAAAACAAACCGAATGACAGAAGAGGGTCGCGCGACAGCCATCGCGCGGCCCTCTTCCGTTTGCGTGCAGGCCTTTCATGGCCCGCTAAGGTTGCCTCGAATTTCCGGGCGTGGGGGTGGCAATTCGGGGCCAACGGGCCGTTGATGCGCCTCGATTGTCAAGATCGTGTCGAGATTGCAACCAAGATTGCAGAACGGAAGAAATATTGAGGAACCATCACTTCACCGCACTTGTAAGCAGATGATGTGAAGATTACATAGGCGCGGATGTTTGTTGGAGGCAAGCAACACGGAGGAGTTGATTTTTCCGAATAGTTTGCCTGCGGGAGCCTCTCCCCGTCCTGCCCGCGCTCACGGTCTGATACCGTGCGAGTGGCGCATGAATGAAAATGGCCGTGCGCCTATGCCTTGTTTCGCTTAATCCGCGAAGACAAGCGTCGGCGAAACTGAAAATCGCTTGATTGCATTGGGATCCGGCCTGCGAAGGCACAGTTCCTTTTTATGTCGTTTCCGTTGCCAGGATTGTAAAGCCGATGGCTCAGAAAGTATTACCTGCTCTCAGCGTTTGCGTTGCGATGATGATTGCTCCGTTTTCAAGTGCATTTGCCGAGGAACCAGCCAAGGCGCAGCCCGCGCAGAGCCTGCCGTCGATCGTCGTGACCGAGGCAGTCGATCAGTCGATCAGCGATCGCGTCGTTGCAACCGGGACGATACAGGCGGTTGAGCAGATCTATGTCGCGCCGCTGGTCGAGGGCTTGTCGATCCGCTCGCTCAATGTCGATATCGGCGACAAGGTCGAAGCAGGCAGCGTGCTGGTGGTTCTCAACGACGACGCGCTGCGGCTTGAAAAGAGCCAGCTCGAAGCGGCGCTCGCCAAGGCGGAAGCCGGGCTGGCGCAGCTCACCGCTCAACTTAGCGAAGCAAAGGCCAATTCCGAAGAAGCGACACGCGTCAGCGATCGCAACGCGGAGCTTGCCAAGAACGGCACCGTTTCGACGGCGGAAGCCGATCGCGTCCGCGCTCTTGCCGCGGCCACCCGTGCCCGGGTCCGCTCCGCCGAACAGGCCGCTGCGGTCTCCAAGGCCGATATCAAGGTGGCGCAGTCCCAGATCGACGACATCGATCTTCGCCTCACCCGCACCGAGGTCAAGGCCCCGGTCGCCGGCGTCATTTCCGCCAAGAACGCCAAGATCGGTGCGATCGCCAATGGCAGCGGCGAACCGCTGTTTGCGATGATCCGCGATGGCGCGATCGAGATGAAAGCGGATGTCGCCGAAGCCGACATCATCAAGCTTGCCGTCGGCCAGCCGGCGACGATCACGCTTGCCGGCGGGAACACCAAGGTCGAGGGCGCCATCCGCCTGATCGCCCCGACGGTCGATCCCGTTTCCCGGCTCGGCACCGTGTTCATCAGCCTCAAGGACACCGCCAAGGCACGCTCCGGCATGTATGCCAGCGCCATCATCACCGCCGAAGAGAAAACAGCTGTCGTTCTGCCGCAAACGGCGGTTACCAATGAGAACGGCAAGACCATCGTGCGCAAGGTCGACAACGGTGTGGTCAACATCATCCCGGTGACGACCGGCATCTCCGATGGCAAGTTCGTCGAGGTGGTCGAGGGGTTGAAGGCCGGCGAAGAGGTTGTCGCCAGGGCCGGCGCCTATGTGCGCGACGGCGACCGCATCAACCCCGTCAAACCAGCGCAACCAGCGACCAACTGACAGGAACCGTGACCATGAACTTCTCAGCCTGGTCCATCCGAAATCCGATCGCTCCGATCCTCGCCTTCTTCGTGCTGCTGGTGCTCGGCTATCAGTCGTTCTTCAGCCTGCCGATCACCCGCTTCCCCAACATCGACGTGCCGATCGTGTCGATCAGCGTGGCGCAGAGCGGTGCCTCGCCGGCCGAACTCGAAACCCAGGTCACCAAGGAAATCGAGGACGCGGTCGCCAGCGTCACCGGCGTCGACCATATCCAGTCGACGATCAACGACGGCACATCGACCACGGCCGTGATCTTCCGTATGGAAGTACCCACGACCCAGGCCGTCCAGGACGTCAAGGACGCCATCGACCGCATCCGCGGCGACCTGCCCACCTCGATCGAAGAGCCCATCGTCTCCAAGGTCGACGTCGAAGGCCAGGCGATCCAGAGCTTCTCCGTCTCTGCACCGGGCATGTCGCTGGAAGAACTCTCGTGGTTCGTTGACGACGTCATCAAGCGCGAAATTCAGGGCAAGAGCGGCATCGGCCGGGTCGATCGCTACGGCGGTGCCGACCGCGAGGTTCGCGTCGAGCTTAGCGAGGACAAGCTGAATTCGCTGGGGATCACCGCCGCCGACGTCAATGGCCAGCTTCGACGCATGAACATGGACCTGGGCTCCGGCCGCGGTCAGGTGGGCGGCAGCGAACAGGCGATCCGTACGCTCGGCGACGCCCGCAATGTCGACCAGCTTGCCAACACGATGATCTCGGTGCCAAGCGGTCGCTTCGTGCGTCTTTCCGAACTCGGCACCGTGACCGATACCTATGAGGAGCCCCGCTCCTTTTCGCGCTTCAACGGCAATCCCGGCGTCACCTTCGCGGTCTTCCGGGCCAAGGGTGCCAGTGAAGTCAGCGTTGCCGAAACCGTTGCCAAGTCGCTGGAAAAGATCCGCGCGGCCAACCCTGACGTCACCATCGAGATGGTCGACGATTCCGTCTACTTCACCTACGGCAACTATGAAGCGGCCCTGCATACGCTGATGGAAGGCGCACTGCTTGCCGTCATCGTCGTCATGCTGTTCCTGCGAAACTGGCGCGCCACGCTGATTTGCGCCGTCGCCCTGCCGCTCTCGGCGGTACCGACCTTCTGGGTCATGGAACTGCTCGGCTTCTCGCTCAATCTCGTCAGCTTCCTGGCGCTGACGCTGGCGACCGGCATTCTCGTCGATGACGCGATCGTCGAGATCGAGAACATCGAGCGGCATATCCATATGGGCAAGTCGCCCTATCGGGCGGCGATCGAAGCAGCAGACGAAATCGGCCTTGCGGTTATCGCGACCACGTTCACGATCATCGCGGTGTTCATACCGGTGTCGTTCATGCCGGGCATCGTTGGCCAGTACTTCATCCAGTTCGGCCTGACTGTCGCCGTCTCGGTGTTCTTCTCGCTGCTGGTTGCACGGCTGATCACGCCCGTCATGGCCGCCTATCTGATGCGTCCATCCAAACTTGATGGACATCATCTCGAAGACGGCTACCTGATGCGCAAGTATACGCGCCTGGTTCATGCAACCACGAAGCGCTGGTACATGCGCTACCTAACGGTGCTCATCGCCATCGGCGTCACCGTGGCCTCCATGGCCGCGCTGTTCCTGTTCGTGCCCGGCGGCTTCCTGCCCCCGGACGACACGTCGCGCGTCAGCCTCTCCGTCGAACTGGCCCCGGATGCCATGCTCGAAGACACGGACCGCACGACCGCGCAGATCTATGAGAGGGTCAAGGACCTCGAGGGCGTGGACAGCGTCTTCGTGCTCGGCGGTGCCTCACCCAAGGGCGACCTGGAACTGCGCCGGGCTACCGTGACGGTGCTGCTGGAAAAGCGCGACCACTCGCTTCTCAACAAGATCGTCAACGACGTCATTGGCGGCCTGCCGGTCATCGGCCAATACCTGCCGAAGCTTGAGCCAGATGGCCGCATCATTCCTCAGGCCCAGATCGAAAAGGAAATCTTTGCCCGCGTCCGGGATATTCCGGACGTCCGGGTCATCAAGCTCAACGACCGCGGTGAGCGAGAGCTGTCCTTCAACCTGCTCTCGAACAACGAGACGGATCTGGACCAGGCCGTTGCAATTCTCGAAGCCAAGCTGCGCAGCGATCCACTCCTGGCCAATGTCAGCCCTGACGGCGCCCTGCCCCGTCCAGAGTTGCAGATCCGTCCGCGTGACGAGCAGATGTCACGCCTTGGCATTACCACCGCGCAAATCTCGGAAGTCATCCGTGTTGCCACAATCGGCGATATCGACGCGGCGCTGACGAAGATTGCCCTCGATGGTCGGCTCATACCGATCCGCGTCCAGATCAACCGTGACTTCCGCACGGATATCGCCGCGATCCGCAACCTGAAGATCCAGACCGCTTCGGGCTTGACGGTGCCGCTGTCGAGCGTTGCCGATATCAACTATTCAGAAGGCCCGAGTTCGATCAAACGTTACGATCGCAACCGTGTCGTTGCACTTGGCGCCGATCTCCCGATCGGCGTGGCGCTGAACACCGCCTCTGCACGGTTCGAGCAGATTGCAAACGATGCCGAGATGCCGAGCACGGTTCAACTCCTCAAGAGCGGTGACGCCGAGGTCGAGGAGGAGATGCAGGAAAGCTTCGTCAATGCCATGCTGCTCGGCCTGATGCTGGTGCTGGTGGTGCTGATCCTGCTGTTCAAGGATGTGATCCAGCCCTTCACCATCCTGTTCTCGCTGCCGCTTGCCATGGGCGGTGTCGCTGCCGGCCTGATCCTGACGCAGAACTCGCTGTCGATGCCGGTTCTGATCGGTATCCTCATGCTGATGGGCATCGTCACCAAGAACGCGATCCTGCTGGTCGATTTCGGTATCGAGATGATGCACCACGGCATGGATCGCACGCAGGCAATGATCGAAGCGGGCCGCAAGCGCGCCCGCCCGATCATCATGACCTCGATCGCCATGTCGGCGGGCATGCTGCCCTCAGCACTCGGCGTCGGCGAAGGTGGTTCGTTCCGGGCGCCGATGGCGATCGCGGTCATCGGCGGCATCATCGTCTCGACGATCCTCAGCCTCGTCGTGGTACCGTCCTTCTTCCTGATCATGGATGATCTGTCGCGCCTGCTCGCCTGGATCTTCGGCCGCCTCGTCGGCAAGAAGGACGAGGAAAACCTGCCGCTCGACCGCGAGGCGTTGACCGAATTCGTCAACGACCAGGGCAAGACGATCGAGGGCCTGGAAGAGCGCCTGAAAACGATTGAGGACGGGCAGTCGAAAGGCAAGCAAACGGGCAAGGTAATCAATCATCCGGCGCTCGCTGCCGAATAGTGGCCAAAAATCACCTGAAAATCGGGCCCGCACCCACCGGTGCGGGCTTTTTTGTGAGAATTGTTTGATCGAGGTCAATTGACGTTTCAAAAGCCCGGTTACCCTGACACCAGAGCATTTCCAGGAAAGTGCGAAGCAGCTTTTCGTCGGGAGATGCGTAAAAACGGGGAGCAAGAGCGTTTTCGTGCTCCTTCTAAGGCGGAAACGCTCTAGACTTTACCTCAGGGCCGGTGTGATGAAGACCTTGCGATTGAACTCGAATGACAGAGCGGTGCTGCTGGGCTCCCGCTTCTTCGAGAAGCTGTCACCGACAGCATCCGATGCCGTTCTCGAAGGCGCCGTCGTAACGAACCACGAAGAACACGACATTCTGTTTCATCAGGACGAACCCATTGACAGCGTCTTCTGCGTCCTGTCCGGCCTTGTGCGCGTCTACCGGCTCGGCAAGGATGGGCGCGAGGCCGACATCGCCGTCTTTCCAAAGGGTGAGCTCTTCGGTGAAAGCGCCATGTTCCTCGGGCACCGCGCCACCGCCAACGCACAGGCCATCGGGTCCTCGACCATCGCCCGCCTCGACAGCCGCAATCTGCGCAAGCTCGCCGAGCAGCATCCGGATATTGCCCAGGCGCTGATGGAGCTGCTCTGCCGTCATGGCCAGATGGCCGAGGACTGCCTGGCAGAGGATCGTCTTCTGACGGCGCCACAGCGGGTCGCGAGCTACATCCTCGGTCACTGCCCGGATGGCTCGACGACCTTCTCGTTCCGGCTGCCGTTCCAGAAGAATGTGCTGGCGGGCAAGCTGGGCCTGGCGCCAGAGGCGCTGTCGCGGGCCTTTTCGGCTCTTCGCCGCTCCGGCGTCACCGTTAAAGGACGCATGATCGAGATCCACGACCGTCAGGCGCTGGAACGGTTCTAGAGCATTTCCAGGAAAAGTGCGAAGCGGTCTTCCGTCCGGAAATGCGTAAAAACAAAGAGATAGAGCGTTTGTGCGGTTCCGTCTAAATCGGAAGCGCTCTAGCTAGCGGTCGCAGCAGGCCACAACGCAAAAGCGGAATCTCGTCGCCCACGATCACGAAGGACGACCATTCCTCCCTGTGGCCCCGGCTCGACCCAGGCGCTACCTCGAGCTAAGCCCGCCATGCAGCGTCAGGAAATCGACGATCCGGTTGACGCCGTCGCCGCGTTTCATGTCGGTGAAGACAAAGGGCTTTTCCGCCCGCATCCGGGTCGCGTCACGATCCATGACGTCGAGGTCGGCGCCGACATAGGGCGCCAGATCCCGCTTGTTGATGACAAGCAGGTCAGATTTGGTGATGCCCGGCCCGCCCTTGCGCGGGATTTCCTCGCCCTGGCAGACGGAGATGACATAGATCGTCAGGTCGGCCAGATCAGGCGAGAAGGTGGCGGCCAGATTGTCGCCGCCGGATTCGATGAAGACGATATCGAGATCGGGAAAGCGACGGTTGAGATCGGCGATTGCCTGCAAGTTGATTGTCGCATCCTCGCGGATAGCCGTGTGCGGGCATCCGCCGGTCTCGACGCCGACGATGCGGTCCGACGGCAGCGCCTGCATGCGCACCAGCGCTTCGGCATCTTCCTTGGTGTAGATGTCGTTGGTCACGACCGCGACCGAGTAATTCTCCCGCATCGCCTTGCAGAGCTTGTCCGTCAGCGCCGTCTTACCCGAACCGACAGGCCCGCCGATGCCGACACGCAGGGGACCATTCTTCGATGCCATGTGACGTTCCTTTCTAGAGCATTTCCAGGAAAAGCGTGAAACCTTCTCCGCTAGGAAACGCGTAAAAACAAAGAGATAGAGCGTTTCCACGTCTCCGTCCGAACTGGAAACGCTCTATGGCCGCGCACGCTTACGAGCGGAACAGCCGCGAATGCAGGGTCTCGTGTCTGAGAGATGAAATATCGGCTGCGATCGTGGCCGAGCCAAGGTCTTCCAGCGATGCGGCGCTCGCCTTTCGCGCCACTGCAGCGATGGTCGGCTCAAGGGCTGCGATCAGCCCGACGCCGTCACGTTGGCCGGTGACGCCGCAGCGAATGGCCACCGATACGGCATTGGATACGGACGCATGCAGATAGGCGGCAATCGCCGGCTCGAGGCCTGTGGCGTGGGCACCCGCAACCGCACCGACGGCGACCGGATAGGCGGTTCTTTCTCCCAGCCGATCGAGCACGGTGTGCGGCCAATGCCGCGCTGCCGCCAGAAAGGCTTCGCCCTGCAGCATGGTTTCCATGTGCCGTTCGCAACTTGCCGCCATCGCCTCGGCAAGCTCGATCACGGATTGAAGCTGCACCGGCTCGCCGAAACCGCGATAGGCTTCGCCAAGCAGCACCGCATCGTTCCAGCCGGATCCGTGGCAAAGAAGCGTCTCCAGCCACAGCCGCAGGCTCTCGATATCGCTGACATGGCCATCGTGAACTGCCTGCTCCAACCCGTTCGAATAGGAGAAGGCGCCGACCGGGAAAGCCGGCGACAGCCAGGTCACGAGGCGAAGCAGCGCCTGCGTGTCGACCCGTTCAGCCATGGTGATGGTGGTGGCCGTGATCGTGGCCTCCGGCCGCGTGATAAGCGCCGCGCAGCGGATGGAACGGCTCGGAGATTTCGACGACCGCCGCCCCCAGCCCCTCAAGCATCGCCCGAATGACCGGATCGCGGGAAATCAGGATGCGGCCTGTCTCGATCTGCGCCGGGAGGTGGCGATTGCCCAGATGCCAGGCCAGTTCGACGAGATGCAACGGGTCGCGCGGACGGATCTCGTAAAGCGCTTCGGATGCCGCAACGATGCGGATATGACCGCCACCCTCGAGCACCAGCAGGTCGCCGTCGGCCAGCATCACCGCTTCCTTCAGGTCAAGCATGACGACATCGTCGTTTTCGAGATGCAGCAGCTTGCGGCGCAGATGCCGCGCATCGTGGGCCAAGGTGATGCTGTGCAACGGCGCCTCGTCCCTGGGTCCGGGCGAAAGTACCTCGGTCGACCGATAGGGCATCTCAGAGCACCTCGACCTTTTCCGGGTGCACGAGCTCGATGCGCGCTTCGACCAGCAGATCCGCCGTCGCGACCTGGAACGCCTTCAGATGCGGCTCGGCAAAATGGGCGTCGACCGCGGCCTTGTCCTTCCAGGTTTCGACAAACACCAGCGCGTCGGGATCGGCAGGCTTTTGATAGAGCTCGTAGCTGATGCAGCCTGCCTCCCGCCGCGTTCCTTCGATCAGGGGCTCGGCCAGCGCCAGGATTTCCACGCCCTTGCCCGGGTGCGCCGTCAGATATGCAATAATGTAAACCATTGAACCCTCGACATCTTTTCTGCCTGGCACTGTAGCAAGAAAAAACCCCGGCGCTAGCACCGGGGTTTCAAAAATCGATCCGTCGTCAGCCGGATCAGGCTGCGAGCTTCTGCGACTTCAGCGTCTCGAGAATGTTCTGCGGCGAGGAAACGCCGTAGGGATCGCTGTCGCAATTGTCGGAGTAGCCTTCCTCTTCGAACCACTGTTCGACGACACCGTTGTTGACAACGGCAGCATAGCGCCAGGAGCGCATGCCGAAGCCGAGATTATCCTTGGCGACGAGCATGCCCATCTTGCGGGTGAACTCGCCCGAGCCATCGGGGATCAGCTTGACGTTCTCGAGGCTCTGCGACTTGCCCCAGGCGTTCATCACGAAGGCGTCGTTGACCGAGATGCAGTAGATTTCGTCAACGCCTTCGGAGCGGAACTCGGCCGTCAGCTTTTCGAAGTCGGGCAGCTGGAAGGTCGAGCAGGTGGGCGTGAAGGCGCCCGGCAGCGAAAACAACACGACACGCTTGCCGGCGAAGTAATCGTCGGAGGAAACGTCGTGCCAACGGAACGGGTTGGAGCCGCCGACGGCTTCATCGCGAACGCGGGTGCGGAACGTTACGGAGGGTACTTTTCTGCCGAGCATGGTCATCTCCTTCAGTGCAGGCACTCGATTGCGAGCGGCCTTGGGAGAACAGTCGCGATCGAGGAAAATATCAGCTCGTTTCCTACCGGAAATTCCGCTGCGGTGCAGCACGAAAGGCGTCGATTCACACCCGCGCATGGCAGACATGCGACAAGCGCATGCCTGTGGCGATCCCGAACCGGCGCGGACAATGTCTCAGTTGTGTAGCCGCAGGGACAGGCCAAGAGTGGAAGGCAAGGGATTCCAGAACCCCGTCTGCAGTCCGGCTTCTCTCAATGCCCGCGCCGTCCAGGTGTTGCATCCAAACAGTGCATTGAAGCTGCCCTCCGCCTCAAAGAAGCGGTCGGCATAACCATAGGAAAAGCCCTCGATCGGAAAGACGGCGCCGCCGTTCCTGGCAAAGCTTCCGGAGATGAACGTCATCAGCTTCTCGAACTCGGCGCGCTTGAGGTCAACGCTCGTAACCGACGGCTGGGGTTCGACGATCGCCCCGGCAATATCGACATGCATAACGGAACGGTCGAGCGCCAGCGCCCTCAAGACCGGCATTGGCTTCAGCTCCGACCATGTCGGCGTTTCCAGGTAGAACGAGCGGCCACCCCAGCCGAAGATCAGCCATCGCGCCTCCGGGTGATCCAGAGGCACGCCTGCCTCGCCGGCGAAGGCAAACCGCGTCCGCGTCTCGTCATTGAGGGGAATGGCGATATCGGTGTGGATCGGACTGGCGAGGATCAGGACGCGTTCGCCGGCAACAGCCGGCTCAACCGCAGCGGCCGTGGCCGTCTTCGGCAACAGCGGTCGCGGCACGACCATCCCGAGGACGACTGCCAGGACAAGACCCGACACCCCGTAGGCGGTCCACTTGAAGGCCCGCCAGCTACCGCTTTTTCGAGACAAAATCGTTTGCCGCTCAGAACAGGAAATAACGCTGCGCCATCGGCAGAACCGTCGCCGGCTCGCAGGTGAGGAGCTCGCCATCGGCCCGCACTTCGTAGGTCTCCGGATCGACCTCGACATGCGGCGTCAGGTTGTTGTGGATCATCGATGCCTTGCCGATGCCGCCGCGGGTGTTCTTGACGGCGACGAGCTGTTTGGCAACGCCGAGCCTGGCCGCCAACCCGCCATCGAGCGAGGCCTGCGAGACGAAGGTGACGGAGGAGTTCGTGCGGCTCTTGCCATAGGCGCCGAACATCGGCCGGTAGTGCACCGGCTGCGGCGTCGGGATCGAGGCGTTGGGGTCGCCCATCGGTGCTGCGGCGATCGTTCCGCCGATCAGCACCATGTCGGGCTTGACGCCGAAGAAGGCCGGTTTCCAGAGGACGAGGTCGGCGCGCTTGCCGACTTCGAGCGAACCGATCTCATGGCTGAGGCCATGGGCGATCGCCGGGTTGATGGTGTATTTGGCGATATAGCGTTTGACCCGGAAATTGTCGTTGTCGCCGGTTTCCTGCGGCAGCGCGCCGCGCTGGCGCTTCATCTTGTCGGCCGTCTGCCAGGTGCGGATCGCCACCTCGCCGACGCGGCCCATCGCCTGGCTATCGGACGAGATGATCGAGAACGCACCGATATCGTGCAGGATGTCTTCGGCGGCGATCGTCTCCTTACGGATCCGGCTTTCGGCAAAGGCGATATCCTCGGGGATCGACGGCGACAGGTGATGGCAGACCATCAGCATATCCAGGTGCTCGGCCAGCGTGTTCTTGGTGTAGGGTCGGGTCGGGTTGGTCGACGACGGAATGACGTTCGGCTGGCCGCAGATCTTGATGATATCCGGCGCATGGCCGCCACCCGCCCCTTCCGTGTGGAAGGCATGGATCGTGCGGCCCTTGATCGCCGCGATCGTGTCCTCGACGAAACCGCTCTCGTTCAACGTGTCGGTGTGGATCATCACCTGCACATCGTACTCGTCGGCAACACCAAGGCAGCAGTCGACGGCAGCCGGCGTCGAGCCCCAATCCTCGTGCAGCTTCAGCGAGGTCGCGCCCGCAAGCACCATCTCGACCAGCGCGGCGGGCAGCGAGGCATTGCCCTTGCCGGCAAAGGCAAGGTTCATCGGGAAGGCGTCCGCAGCCTCGATCATGCGGGCGAGATGCCAGGGCCCGGGCGTGCAGGTGGTCGCGAGCGTGCCATGCGCCGGCCCCGTGCCGCCGCCGAGCATGCAGGTGAGCCCGCTCATCAGCGCTTCCTCGATCTGCTGCGGGCAGATGAAGTGGATATGGCTGTCCATGCCGCCGGCGGTGACGATCTTGCCCTCGCCGGCGATCACCTCGGTGCCCGGACCGACGATGATCGTCACGCCAGGCTGCATATCGGGATTGCCGGCCTTGCCGATCGCCGCGATGCGCCCGTCCTTCAGCCCGATATCCGCCTTGACGATGCCCCAGTGGTCGACGATCAGCGCGTTGGTGATCACGGTGTCGACCGCACCCGCCGCTCGCGTCACCTGGCTTTGGCCCATGCCGTCGCGGATCACCTTGCCGCCGCCGAACTTCACTTCTTCGCCATAGGTGGTGAAATCCTTCTCCACCTCGATGAACAGTTCCGTGTCGGCCAGCCGAACCTTGTCGCCGACCGTCGGGCCGAACATGTTGGCATAGGCCGCGCGCGACATTTTGTAGGGCATGGGTTCAGGCTCCTTGGGACAAGTCTGAAGAAGAAGGGGAAAGACGGCGAAGACGGCCCTCGGCCGCAAGTGCGTCGACGTACCGGCGCTCGGCGGCAAAGGGATGCCACTCCCAACCGACATGGCCGAAGCCAGCCAGAACGACCAGATCGTCGGCCGATGCAAAACCGGAAAGCACGTCGGCAATCACGACCATGCCGCTCGACGGCACGACATAAGGCGTGGGCGCGAACCGCGACAGATCCCGGTCCAGCTGCTCGTGCGCTGCGAGGGGGACGACCCGATGCACCCGGCCGGTCGCCGTTGTAAAACTCTCGAAACCGCAAGTGTAGTCGTCGCAGAAGTCGTCGAGATCCGGATGCGTTTCGGCCAGTGCCGCGCGCATGCCGGCAAACTTTTCAGCCGACCGAACGCTCCAGATCTCGCGTGCCTGCCGCACGGCGGCGCTGTTCTTCCAGCGCCCGCCACCAAGCATGGCAAGCGCCGGCCGGCCAGTATTGCAGACGGCGACGATATCGGTCCTCGCCCCGCCGGTGCCGACAGAACGGCAATCGTTGAAACGAATGACGACATCGGCCGTATCGATCGTTGCCGCAGCGCCTTCCGGCACTTCTCCATTCCCCACGATCATGATGGTGCGGCCAGACATCAGCGCTAGTTTTCCGTGGGCTCGAGCAGCTCTTTGAGTTCCGTGGTGCGGGCCGCAGTCAGCTGCGCCAGGCAGACGGATACCAGCATCGGCTCCATCGATCCGCCGCGCGCTTCGAAGCCGGCAAGCTCGCACTGGCCGTCGCGGTAGCCGATCCAGGCGCGCTGCGCCTTCTTCAACGCCTCCTCCGCGCCGACATAGTCGGCGCTGATGTCACCCAGTTCCTTGTCCTTGGCCCGCATCGCCGCAACGGTCTGCTTGTAGACCGTGTTGAGTTCAGCGTCGGCCGCCTCATAATCCTTGTTGGAGCAGATGTTCATATCCGCCTGCGTCATTGCATTGGCGCAATCGACATCATCCTCCTGCGCCAGCGCGGGCATGGCCGCCAGCAGCAAGGCGCTCGCGATAAGCGTCGTTCGCATCATCATGCTCAAAGCTTTCCCATGACCTGCTGGCGGAAACCAAAAACCTCGCGCTTGCCCGAAAGCGGGATGAGCGTGACCTGTCTTTTCTGTCCCGGCTCGAAGCGGACGGCGGTGCCTGCGGGAATGTCCAGTCGTTTGCCATGGGCGGCACTGCGATCGAAGTCGAGCCCGGCATTGGTCTCGGCAAAGTGATAGTGGCTGCCGACCTGCACCGGCCGGTCGCCGGTATTGGAGACCTCGATCGTCACCGTCTCAAGCCCGTGGTTGAGTTCGATATCGCCGCTTGCGGCAATGATTTCCCCTGGGATCATCTGAGTTCCCTCTCCCTTGTCAGGCCGCGTCGACGTCGGCGCAGCCGAGCGGCTTCAGCACCCGTTCGGTCGATGCCGGATATTTCACAAGCAGCGCGGCCGGGCGTACCGGGCGCCGGGTAAACTCGCCGCCGCAGTTCGGGCAGGTGCCACCGAGCGTGCCTTCGACACAATCGACGCAAAAGGTGCACTCGAAGGTGCAGATCATCGCGTCGCGGCTCTCTGGCGGCAGATCCTTGTCGCAGCATTCGCAGTTCGGACGCAGTGCCAACATGTCTCAGCCTCCTCAGCGGATCGGTTCGTGCACAGTGACGAGCTTGGTACCGTCAGGGAAGGTCGCCTCCACCTGGATGTCGTGGATCATCTCCGCGATCCCCTCCATCACCTGTGCACGGGTGATCACATGGGCGCCCGCCTCCATCAGCTCCGCGACCGATCGGCCGTCACGCGCACCTTCGACAACGAAGTCGGTAATCAGCGCGATCGCCTCTGGATGATTAAGCTTGACTCCGCGCTCCAGGCGGCGGCGGGCAACCATCGCAGCCATGGAAATCAACAGCTTGTCCTTTTCGCGCGGGGTAAGATTCATGCGTCGCCACCGGTTTGATTGTGGATTAGAGGACCCAGACTTTCGGCACTGTCTCTTGCTTGCGCAAGTGCGAAATGACCGGGATGAGGATTTTTCTGAGCGAGAAGCCGTCCGCGGCAGCAAAGCGCGCAACCAGCTTGTCGCGACCACCGAGCTTGATGTGGCTGACGCCCGCCCCCACTTGCGTTTCGAGGAGTGCGCGCAGCCGCGGCAGCAGCAATTCACAATCCGGTCCGGTGTAGAACAGCGTCGCAAATGCCACGCTGCCGCCGAGCACTGCAGTCCGGGCGACAAGAGCGGCGATATCATCGGCAAAGGTCAGGTTTTCGGCATGCAACAGCCGGCCGCCGACGCGAATGCGCCAGCGATCTCGCAAGAGGCCTGTCTGCATCGCTTCGCCCATCGCCTTGCGGCCGAGCAGCACGGCCTCGACGGCAAGGAACGTCGCGCCGTCCTCGAGCTCGACATCGAGCGAGCGTGTCAGCGATGCGCGGTCGAACAGGATCGTCTCCTGCGGCAGCCAATCGACGCGTGCGCCAGCCGCCACGTCGATGCGTGTCGTGACATCGACCGTGCCGGCACTCGCCTTGTAGATCTTCTCGCAGGCCTGCGTGGTGACGGTGAGCTCGGTCGCCGCACCGGCCTCGATCTCCCAGAGCATGCGGTCGCCGCCGGTGAGCCCACCCGACGAGTTGATCAGCACGGCTTCCATCGAAGTATCGAAGGTTTTCGGCAGCCGAATCTTTGCGCAGCCTTCCTGGTAAAGCTCGGCAACGCGCGTTTGACCGACGGCCACTTTCGCGACCAGTCGTCCTTTTCCGAACGCCCGCTGCGGGGCGATGATAGCCGCATTGCTCATGTTCATCGGCCGACATCGTCGGCATCCCGAGGCGCCAAGTCAAGCTATTGTTTTGCAAAGAAAATCGGCAAGGTGATTGCTTTATGGGCAGCGTTTGCCCATCAAACAGCCACCATCTCAGGCGACCCTATCCGGCGGCTCTCGCCCCTCGAAGAAGGCGGTGATGTTGTCGACCACCTTCATGCCCATCGCGACGCGTGTCTCCTCGGTCGCGCTGCCGAGATGCGGCAGCAGAACGACATTTTCGAGCGCCCGCAGGCCCTCCGGCACATTCGGTTCCGCCTCGAAAACATCGAGGCCGGCGCCTTTGATCACTCCGTTCTTCAGCGCCTCGATCAACGCCGGCTCGTCGACCACATCGCCGCGCGCGGTGTTGACGAGATAGGCGCCCTTTTTCATCATCGCCAGCCGCTCGGCATTGATGAGGTGCCGGTTCTCGCCACCGCCGGGGCAGTGCAACGAGACGAAATCCGCAATCGCAAGCACCTCGTCGACGGTACCGAGCTGGCGCGCGCCATAGCGTGCGGCTTCCGCCGCATCGACACGCGAGCGGTTGTAGAACACCACCTCCATGTCGAACCCGAAATGGCAGCGTTTTGCCATCGCCTTGCCGATGCGGCCGAAACCGATGATCCCCAGCGTCTTGCCGGTCACCTTGCTGCCAATCATGTGGGTCGGCCGCCAGCCGGTCCATTCGCCGGCCCTGATCTGACGCTCCCCTTCGCCCGCACGCCGCGCGACGGCAAGCAGCAGCGTCATGGCGATATCGGCAGTGCAATCGGTCAGAACGCCGGGCGTGTTGGTAACGGCGATGTTTGCGGCCTTGGCGGCGGCAACATCGATGTGGTTGTAACCGACACCATAGTTGCCGAGGATCTTTGCCCTGATGTCGCCGCCGTCGAACAGGCTTGCCGGCAGGCGGTCGGAGACCGTCGGCAGCACCGCGTCAAAGTCGCGCAGCGCCTTTGCCAGCTGATCGGCCGACATCGGTACGTCGCTCTCGTTCAAGACGACATCAAACCGCTCGGCCAGCACGCGCTCCACCGCTTCGGGCCAACGGCGGGTGACGAGAATGCGCGGCTTGGAACTCATGGGACAACCTCTAAAAACAGAATCGTTCGGCGATAGTGCACGAAATGACGGCGAGAGACAGCCCGCGCGGCCCAACGAAAGAGGCCCGGTGCAATGCCTTGCCGAGGCGAAGTCCGACGAGAATCATCGCAATCCCCGTTAACACCCGTCCAGAAACAAAAAGCCCGGCGATCGCTCGCCGGGCTTTCGAAGTTCTGACGTGGTTCAACGAACCTCGAAGCGAGATTTACTCGTTTTCGAAGTAGCTGTACTTGCCGTCTTCACCCTTCTTCCAGGTGTACATGACGTAGTCCGGACGGGTGATGTCGCCCTTTTCGTCATAGCCGAGTTCGCCAATTGCGGTCTTGAACGGGCCTTTGGCCTTGATCGCTTCGGCAACGGCCTGCGGATCGGTCGTGCCGCCAGCCTTGGCAGCTTCGGCGACAACCTGCAGAGCAGCGTAGGCGTAGAGCGTGTAGGCTTCCGGTTCGAAGCCGGCGGCGCGGAACTTCTCGACGAGTTCCTTGGCAGCCGGGTTCTTGCGCGGATCCGGAGCAAACGTCATCAGCGTGCCGTCAACAGCGTCGCCTGCGATCGAGGCCAGTTCGTTCGAAACGATACCGTCGCCCGACATCAGGGTAGCCTTGAGGCCCTGGTCCTTCATCTGGCGCATGATCAGGCCAGCTTCGGTGTGCAGACCGCCGTAGTAGACGATCGAGACGCCGGCTTCCTTCATCTTGGCGATGAGGGCCGAGAAGTCCTTGTCGCCGGTGTTGATGCCTTCATAGAGGGCTTCATTGAGGCCGGCTTCGTTCATCGACTTCTTGGTTTCGTCGGCAAGGCCCTGACCATAAGGGGTCTTGTCGTGAATGACGGCGATCTTGGCGTCCTTGTGGTTGGCGGCAAGGAAGGCGCCGGCAACTGCGCCCTGCTGGTCGTCACGACCGCAAGTGCGGAAGGTGTTCCAGAGGCCGCGCTCGGTGAACTGCGGGTTGGTGGAAGCCGGCGTTACCTGGAGAATGCCGTTTTCGGCATAGACTTCCGAAGCCGGGATGGACACGCCCGAGTTGAAGTGGCCGACAACGAACTTCACGCCGTCAGCGACGAACTTGTTGGCGACCGAAACGCCCTGCTTGGCGTCGGAAACGTCGTCGCCGAGTACAACCTTGATCTGTTCCCCATTGATACCGCCGGCAGCATTGATGTCTGCAGCAGCCTGTTCGGCACCTTTCTGCAGCTGTGCACCGAACGCAGCGTTCGGGCCGGTCAGCGGGCCAGCAACGCCAACGAGAATATCAGCCCATGCGGTGCCGCTGAAAGCGACCATTGCCGACAGCGCAACGGCCGACAGAAGAGACTTTTTCATTTTGTTACTCCCAATTATCCGAGCGGGTCTCGTTACCAACCTGCGCAATGCCCACCGTAATTCGCGCCGGTATTTCTTTCGCACCGGCCGCGGCGGCCGGCGCGCGCTGTTCCCATTATTTGGCTTTCCAGGAGAAAGGCGAAGCCTTCTCATAGAGCCAATAGTAGTTATTGGTCATTTGCTTGGTCCGGTAGTACCGGAAACCTGCGGTAGCAAACAACAAAAGTACGACCGTGTCCACGATATAGTAATGCAGACTGAACATCGTACCTCCGAACAGGGCGTGGTGCACGAAGCGGATCCCAAGCCCCAGCAGCGCCACATAGACGAAGAGGCGCGGAAGCTCCTCCCAGCCCTCGGCGACGCTCTTTCCCGTTCTCCACGCGGTCCAGCCGCCCAGAACACAGGTGATGAAAAGAAACTGCCAGACCGACACTTCTTCGTAGAGAATACCCTGCATGTCACAAACTCCAGATGCGGCGCATCAATGGCGGCCGCCTTCGAGATAGGCCGCGCGGACTTCCGGATTGGCGAGCAGTTCCTTGCCCGAGCCGCTCATCGTCACGCGGCCGTTGACCATCACGTAACCGCGGTCGGAAAGCTTCAAGGCGCCGAACGCATTCTGCTCGACGAGGAACACGGTCAGTCCCTCTTCCTTGTTCAGCTTCTTGATGGCTTCGAAGATGCCCTTAACGATCAGCGGCGCCAGGCCGAGCGATGGCTCGTCCAGCAAAAGGAGCTTCGGGCGCGCCATCAGCGCGCGGGCGATCGACAGCATCTGCTGCTCGCCGCCCGAAAGCGTACCGCCGCGTTGAGCCTGGCGCTCCTTAAGTCGCGGGAACAGCGAGAACACCTTCTCGGCGTCCTCGTTGAAATGTTTGAGGTTGTCGAGGCTTGCGCCCATCTGCAGGTTTTCGAATACGGTCATGCGCGGAAAAATGCGACGGCCTTCCGGCGACTGCGCGATGCGAAGACGCGCGATCTCGTGCGTCGGCATGCGGGTAATTTCCTCACCTTCGAACATGACCGCGCCGGTGCGCGCCTGCGGGCTGCCGCAGATCGTCATCATCAGCGTCGACTTGCCAGCGCCGTTGGCGCCGATCAGGCAGACGATTTCACCGCGATGCACTTCGACGTCGACGCCGTTCAGCGCCCGGATATTGCCGTAGTAGGTCTCGACGGCCTTTACTTGCAGCAGAGGCGCGCTCATGGCTTGGATCCTCCCTGTCCGCCTTCGATTTCCTCGATTTCTTCGATCACCTCTTCAACCTCTTCATCCTCGACACCCAGATAGGCCGCAATGACCCTCGGATCGTTCTTCACGAAATCCGGGTTGCCGTCGGAAATCTTCTGGCCGTATTCCAAAACGACCACGTGGTCGGAAATCTCCATCACCACCGACATGTCGTGCTCGATCAACAGGATCGAGGTGCCGGTTTCGCCGCGGATACCCTGCAGCAACTCGTTGAGCGCCAGCGATTCACGCGGATTGAGACCGGCTGCCGGCTCGTCAAGGCATAGGAGTTCCGGTCCGGTGCACATGGCGCGGGCGATTTCGAGCCGCCGCTGGGCGCCATAGGGCAGATCGCCGGCCGGGTCGTCGGCACGATCGACCAGCGACGCCTTTTCCAGCCAATGGCGGGCAAATTCGATCGATTCTTTCGAGGCCTGCTTGTAGGCGGGAAAGCCGAGCAGTCCGAGGAAGGTATAGCCCGACGCCTGCATCAGCTTGTTGTGCTGTGCGACCAGCAGGTTTTCCAGCACCGTCAGGCCGGAGAACATCCGGATGTTCTGGAAGGTGCGCGCGACCTTGGCGTGCTTGGTGATCTCGAAATCCGGCAGGCGCTCCAGCAGATATTCCTTACCGGACTTCTGCTTCATGGTGATCATGCCCATGGTCGGCTTGTAGAAGCCGGTGATGCAGTTGAACACCGTGGTCTTGCCGGCTCCGTTCGGGCCGATCAGCGCGGTGATGTCACCGCGATAGGCTTCGAAGGAGAAGTCGTTGATGGCCATGAGACCGCCGAAGCGCATCGACAGGTGCTCAACCGAGAGAATGGGATCTTTTGTCATTGTCGTTGTCTCGAGGGCCATCAGCCATGCCCTTCCTTGGTGAAGCTGCCGGAGATCGCCTTGCGTTCGCGCAGGAACGCTGTCGGCTCACGCGAGCCGACAAAACCGCGCGGCTTCCAGACCATCACGACGACCATCGCCAGGCCGAAGATCAGCATACGGTAGAGTTCAGGCGTGAAGTCCGGTCCGAAGATCGCCTTCAGGAAGGAAAGCTCGCGCAGGATTTCCGTGCCGCCGATCATCGCCACCGCGGCGATGGCGATACCGGTGAGCGAACCCATGCCACCGAGAACAACGATCGCCAGAATGACCGCGGATTCGAGGAACACGAAGGATTCCGGCGAGACGAAACCCTGGCGCACGGCGAAGAACGAACCTGCGATGCCGCCGAACATGGCGCCCGTTGCAAAGGCGGTAAGCTTTGTCGTGACCGTGTTGATGCCGAGCGAGCGGCAGGCGATCTCGTCCTCGCGCAGCGCTTCCCAGGCGCGGCCGATCGGCATCCGGCGAAGGCGGATGGTGACGAAGGCCGTCAGCATGCAAAGGCCAAGGATCAAATAGAACAGGAAGATCTTGTAGTAGGCCGACGACATGGGGAGCCCCATCATCGCTGCAAAACCATCCTTGGAAGCGTCGAACTTGATGCCGAACAGGGTCGCCTTGGCGATGCCGGAGACGCCGAACGTTCCCTTGGTCACTTCGGTCCAGTTTATGAGGACAAGCCGTATGATTTCCCCGAAGGCGAGCGTGACGATCGCCAGGTAGTCACCCCTTAGCCGCAAGACCGGGAATCCGAGGACCATGCCCCAGCAGGCCGAGAGAATACCGGCAACCGGCAGCAGAACCCAGAAGGAGAGCCCGAAATAAGTCGACAGCAGCGCGTAGGAATAGGCACCCACCGCGTAGAAGGCGACATAGCCGAGGTCCAGCAGACCTGCCAGGCCGACGACGATGTTGAGGCCCCAGGCGAGCATCACGTAGATCAGGATCTGGACGCCGAAATTGTCGACCCACTTCAGCGAGCCCTGCGCACCGACGAGCGCCACGATCACAGGCGGATAGAGAACGAGCGCAATGATCGCGATCTTCGAGAAATTGCGCTTGAAGAAGCTCTCTTCCCTAACGACCTCCTCCGCTTCGGCCTTGGCGGCCTTGCGGCGCGCCATTGCCGGCTGGATATAGGCGACCATCAGGAACCGGCCGACGGCGGCGACGATCACGAAGATCGCAAGCAGACCCCAGCGCTGGTTGAGGACCAGCTCGTTGCGAATGTTCTGGTCGCTCTTCAGGCCGACGAACAAGACGAAGAGGCCGAGAGAGATAAGGCCCGCGAAGACAGCCTCGCGCAGGGCCCGCGCCGTCAGATCACTGCCGGCGCTTGCAGATGTAGAAGCAATGTTTGCCATTGATTTATACCTTCTCGACTTCCGGTCGTCCGAGTATGCCAGACGGCTTGAAGATCAGGACGATTGCGAGAATGGAGAACGTCGCAACATCCTTGTAGTCGATGGTGAAATAAGCGGACCAGAGGGACTCGATGAGGCCGATCAGCAACCCGCCGAGAACAGCGCCCGGCAAGGAGCCGATGCCGCCAAGAACAGCTGCAGTAAAGGCCTTGACCCCCGGAACAAATCCGTCGGTGAAGACGACCACACCATAATACATCAAGTACATGGTGCCGGCGACAGCAGCGAGCGCTGCGCCCATGATGAAGGTCACCGAGATGGTACGGTCGACGTCAACACCCAGGAGGGCCGCCATCTTGCGGTCCTGTTCCGTTGCGCGCTGAGCGCGCCCGAGCGGCGTCTTGTTGACGATGTACCAGAACACGGACAACAGGATCGCCGTGATGATGATGATGATGATCTGCTTCAGCGAGATCGTGATGCCCAACACCTCGTAAACCGAGGAAACGAGCGGCGGGATCGGCTTGTTGCGCGGTCCCTGCGTCACCTGGATGAAGTTCGACAGGGCGATCGACATGCCGATTGCCGTGATTAGCGGAGCCAGGCGGAACGAACCGCGTAGCGGCCGGTAAGCCACCCGCTCGATGGTCCAGTTCCAGAGCGCCGCCGTCAGCATGCCGACGATCATCATCAGCAACAGGGCAAGTACAACCGGTATGCCAGCCATGAATGTTGTGAGAAGCAGAAAGACAATCAAAGCGGCAAAACCGCCGAGCATGAAGATATCGCCGTGGGCGAAGTTGATCATGCCAATGATGCCGTAGACCATGGTATAACCAATTGCGATCATACCATAAATAGACCCAAGAGTCAGCCCATTGACGAGCTGCTGGACGAAATACTCCATCAATCTTCCCCTGGACCAGATCCATAAGGTCCGGTCTCTTGTTTTTTGAGCTCATTGTTGAGCGTTCTGTTGATCGATTCCATACCTCTTTCAAACGAAAAGAAAAGCTAAAAAACGTGGGAGCGGCAAAATCTTCGCCTATAAAATCGATTTGACGCTTTTGAAGTCATAAAAAACAAAAAAAATGCACGTCTCGCCTGGGGAATAGTCAACTTTAGTCTAAAACCGCGTGCAATCCGGCCTGTGGATGAATCGGCAAGCAACAAGACCAGCTCGCCGATTTGCCTCCCGTCAACCACGCATGCGCTCACCGTTTGCGTCGAACAATGGGTAGGGTTGCAACCGCGCCGGCAGGATCTCGCCGAGCAGTTCGATCGCCCAGCCTGCCTCTTCATCAGCGATCTCCTTGGGCACGTAACCAAGCGCCACCGACACCCCGCTGGCGTGGGCATAGCCGCCGGATGTCACCCAACCGCGCACCGCGCCGTCGAAATAGATCGGTTCGTCGCCGATGACATCGGCATCGCGCGTCTCGAGCAGGAAGGTGCGCAGACGAAGCTGTCCGCCTTCTGCCTTCTCGCGCATTGCCGCCGCCTTTCCGATGAAACCCGCCGGTTTACCGAGCGCCACAAACCTGCCAAGGCCGGCCTCCAGCGGACCGTAGAGCGGCCGAAACTCGCGCGACCAGCTGCCGAACGATTTTTCGACCCTGAGGGCATTGAGGGCGCGAAGGCCAAACAGCCGGATGCCGAAGGCCGCACCCTTTTCCAGGATCAGATCGAACAGGTAGCGCTGGTATTCCGGCTTCATCCAGATCTCGTAGCCGACGTCACCGGTATAGCTGACCCGACCGACGATCGCCGGCGCCATACCGAGATTCATCCGGCGAATATCCATGAACGCAAAGGCCTTATCACCGACGTCGAGATGGGTCAGCGCCGCCAGCACGTCCCGCGCCTTCGGCCCGGCGATCGACAGCCCGACAAGCTCCAGCTTCAACGGACGGATCGAGACCGAGCCATTCTCTGGCAGGTGCGCCTCGAACCAGCGCATATGATAATCCTCGGCGATGCCGGAGCCGATGAGGAGGAAATCCTGTTCACCGAGCTTGGCGAGCGTGAAGTCGCCGATCAGCTTGCCATCGTCTTTCAGCATCGGCGCCAGCGACATCCACCCCACAGCCGGGATACGGCAGGCGAGCATCCCATCGAGCCAGGCTTCCGCCCCCGCCCCCTTGATCTCGTATTTGGCAAAGCCGGAGGTTTCCATCAGCCCGACAGCGGCGCGCACCGCGCGGGCTTCGTCGCCGACCGTGTCGAAATCGGTCGAGCGGCGCCAGGAGAAGTGATCCTCGACACCGGCAGGTGCAAACCACAGCGGCGTTTCCAGGCCATAGGAAGCACCGAACACGGCACCGGCCGCCTTCAACCGGTCATAGATCGGCGTCGTGAGCAGCGGCCGTGCGGCCGGCAGCTCCTCGTTCGGATAACGGATGGAAAAACGGCGCGAATAGTTCTCGCGCACCTTGGCGTTGGTATAGGCAAGCGTGGCGAAATCGCCATAACGCGCCACGTCCATGGCAAAGACGTCGAAGCCGGGATCGCCGTCTATCATCCAGTTGGCAAGCGCCAGGCCGACGCCGCCGCCCTGGCTGAAGCCGGCCATGACGGCACAAGCCGACCAGAAATTGCGCAGCCCCCGCACCGGCCCGACCAGCGGGTTTCCATCCGGCGAAAAGGTGAAGGGCCCGTTGATGACCTTCTTGATGCCGGCTCTGTTGAAGGCCGGGAAATGCCGGAAGCCGACCTCGAGTTCCGGCGAGATGCGGTCGATGTCCTCGGCCAGCAGCTCATGGCCGAAATCCCAGGGTGTCGTCACCGGCGACCAGGGGCGGCAGGCTTTCTCATAGGTGCCCATCAACATGCCATTGCGCTCTTGGCGCAAGTAAATCTCGCCATCGAAATCGACACAGTGCATCAGCTCCTTGCCGCGCGTCTGGTTGAACTCGATGACCTCGGGCATATCTTCGGTGATGAGATACATATGCTCCATCGCCAGAACGGGCAGCTCCAGCCCGACCATGCGGCCGACCTCGCGCGCCCAGAGGCCCGCGGCGTTGACCACATGCTCTGCAATGATTTCGCCCTGATTGGTGATGACGCGCCAGGATCCGTCCTCGCGCTGCACGAGATCCTCGACCTTTGTGTGCAGATAGATCTCGGCCCCATTCTTCTTGGCCGACTTGGCATAGGCATGGGTCGTTCCATAGGGATCGAGATGGCCCTCGACCGGGTCGAACACCGCGACAACGAACTGATCTGGATCCAGCAGCGGCATCAGGTCGTGCGCTTCCTTGGGCGTCAGCAGCTCGGCCTCGAGCCCCATGTAGCGGCCCTTGGCGAGGATCGACTTCATCCAGTCCAAACGCTCCTTGGTCGCGGCCAGCATCATGCCCGACGTCATGTGCAGGCCGATGTCCTGGCCGGAATATTCCTCGATCTCCTTGTAGAGTTCGACGGTGTATTTCTGCAGCTTGGCGACGTTGGGGTCGCCGTTGATCGTGTGCATGCCACCGGCGGCATGCCAGGTCGAACCGGAGGTCAGCTCCGATCGCTCCAGCAGCACCACGTCGGTCCAGCCGAACTTCGTGAGATGGTAGAGGATCGAGCAACCGACAACGCCGCCACCGATCACGACGACCTGGCATGGCTTTTCATGCGCACACTCCGCTTCCCCGCGCATCCGGGCGAAGCGCGGCTCAGTTTTCAGGAAGAAAGGGTCAGGCACGACTACCGCCCACCCGGTCTGTTCAGGCACGGGAACAGCGTGCGGCGAGCAGGGCAAAGCCTAGTCAGAAAGATGGCCGCGTTAAAGACGTGGCTGCGAAGAACGCTTGTCCGTTTCCGCCATCTGCTGGCGGGTTGGCGACCCAAATGCGGCATTCGATGCCGCATTTGATTTTAGTCGGAAAAAGCGGCCGAAAGGTCGAACGCGCGGCCCATCGCCATCAGGTCGTCGAAGAGCGATTCGGCAAAGCTGCGCGAAACGATCAACTCGAATGCGTTCTCGCCGGTGCGCGCCAGGTTGATGCCGATATGGCCGCAAAGCACATTGGTGCTGCCACCCAGTGCGAAGGCCGCAGGGTGGAGATCGACGCCGATGCCCTTGGCCAGGATCTGCCGCACGGACGGCCCGGAGAGGCGCAACAGAACGCGGCCGTCGCTCTGGTCGACGACATGCGCCTGCGTGCCACACAGCATATCGAGACGGCGCATGAGCCCGACTGGCGTATCGACCTGCGACACCACCAGCCACTCGCCGGGTCCGCAATAACGCAACGACAGGTCGGGTGTCGACGAAAGCGCCCGTTGTACCGCCGCTTCAAGTCCGACATGGGCGAGCACAGTCGCGATTGCCTGCCAATGGCCGACCTCGAGGTGATCCGCATTCGCGGGCTTCGGGGTGCCGCGCAGCTTCTGGTCGAGCGCATGGCGGTTGTTGTAGTCGCGAACCATCACCGCCTCCTCAGGCTTTCAGCTTCTTGTTTTCGGGATCGACGAACGCCGGGTCGCAGACCTCGGCGATGACCTCGTGATCGCGCAGCTTGTCCCAGACGACGATCTTTTCGCCGTAGCGCTCGCGCCCGGACTTGAGGAAGGCAAGCGCGATGTGCTGCCCCAAAACCGGCGAATAGCCGGCGGAGCTGACCCAGCCCTGATCGTTGAGCGTCGACGGCTTCATGCCTTCTTTCAGAAGATGAGCGCCGGCACGCATGTCCTTGTCCTTGTCCACCGGCCTCAGCCCGACAAGCTGCATACGGTCTGCCGCCGTCAGGCCGTAGCGTGCGGACAGATGTTTGCCGATAAAATCGGGTTTCTGCGCCGAAAACATGCGCCCAAGCCCGGCATCGTCGGGTGTCACGCGGCCGTCGAATTCCGCATGAGTCAGAAGCCCCTTTTCAAGCCGCAGCACGTTCAATGCCTCGACACCGTAGGCGCAGATATCATGCGCTCGCCCGGCCTCCATGATCTGCTCGGCAACCGCTTCACCGTAACCGGCGGGAACGGCAAGTTCGAAGGCCAATTCGCCGGAAAATGAGATGCGGAACAGCCGGGCGTGGATGCCGCCGCGAAGCGCCGTTGCGCGTGCCGACAGGAACGGGAAAGCCGTTTCCGAGATATCCTCGTCGACCAGTTGCTGCAGCACATCGCGCGCCTTCGGGCCGGCAATCGCCATCTGCGCCCACTGATCGCTTGACGAGCAGAACCTGACCTTGAGATCGGGCCACAGCACCTGCGCGCAATAATCGATGTGGGACATGACCGCGCCGGCCATGGCAGTGGTCGTCGTCACGAAGAAGTGGTCCTCCGCCAGCCGGCTCACGGTGCCGTCGTCGAAGACGAAGCCGTCCTCGCGCAGCATCAATCCGTAACGGGCCTTGCCGACCGGCAGCTTCAGCATGGCGTTGCAATAGAGCCGGTTGAGAAACTCCGCCGCGTCAGCTCCGAAAACCTCGATCTTGCCGAGCGTCGACACATCGCAGAGCCCGACATTGGCGCGAACATTGAGGACCTCGCGGTCGACGCTTTCGCGCCAGGTCTTTTCGCCGGCGCGCGGGAACCAGGCCGAGCGGAACCAGAGGCCGGAATCGACGAAGGTCGCGCCGTGCTTCTTCGCCCATTCGTGTAGCGGCGACTTGCGGGTCGGCGTCGCGTGGCTGTCGCGGGATGTCCCCGCCAGCGCACCGAAGGAGACCGGCGTGTAGAACGGCCGGAACGTGGTCGTGCCGACCTCGGCCGGACTCACCCCACGCATGCCGGCGAGAATGCCGACCGCATTGATATTGGAAAGCTTGCCCTGGTCGGTCGCCATGCCGCTGGTGGTATAGCGTTTGGCGTGCTCCACATGGCCGAAACCCTCGCGCAGCGCGAGACCGAGATCCTTCGCGTGCACATCGTTCTGGAAATCCACGAAGGCCTTCGACTTGGCGCCGGGCACATACCATACAGCAGCAAACGAAGGTTCAACCTCGGGCTCAGTCACCGGCAGCAGTGCTGCGGCCGCGTTGAAGCCAAGCTCTGAGGCAATCGCAGTCGCCTTCTCGGCACCGTCGCGCAGGCAGCCGGCAAGCGTGTAGACACCATTGGCCGCTCCAGCGACCCGAAGGGCATTGCCGACATCGGGTGCTGCGAATGCCTTAAGGGTATCCGACCACACCGGCCGAGCGCCGCGCTGGCAGGCGAGATGAATGACCGGGCTCCAACCACCGGACATGCCAAGCGCATCGCAGGCGATCAGTTCCTCAAAGCCCGAGCGCTCGACGACGATGCCCGACAGCCGCCTCCTGCCCCTGGTGTCGACGATCGAGCCGGAGCGGATCACCCGCACGCCATCGGGTGCGACATCGTTGGTCTCCGGTCGGCTGTCGATGATAGTCGAAACCGCAACGCCCTTCGCCGACAGGTCGCGAGCCGTGCGATAGCCGCTGCTGCCGCTGGTGAAGATTGCAACCGACTTGCCGGCAGAAACGCCATAACGCTTAGCGTAGGTCGAAACGGCGCCGGCCATCATCACGCCGGGGCGATCATTGCCGCCAAACACCAGCGGCCGCTCTTCAGCGCCGGTCGCCAGCAGAGCGCGCTTGGCGGCAATGCGCCACACGCGTTCGGTCGGCAGCTTGGTCGATGGCTCGGCCACATGTTTCTGCACGCGCTCGACCGCACCGAAGACATTGTCGTCATACCAGCCGAAGACCGTGGTGCGCGGCAGAAGCGTGACGTTTTCGAGTGACTTCAGTTCAGCGACGGCACGATCTGCAAACGCGGGCGCCGACGCACCGTCAACCGTTTCGGTTTCCGACAGCAGCGATCCGCCGAGGCGAAAATCCTCATCCGCCAGGATAACGCGAAGCCCGGCGCGACCGGCCGTCAAGGCGGCCATCAGACCCGCCGGTCCGCCGCCGACGACGAGCAAATCGCAGAAGGCCCAGGATTTTTCATAGCTCTCGGGGTCGCGTTCCAGCACCGCCCGCCCGAGACCGGCGGCCCGCCGGATCACCGGCTCATAAAGCTTTTCCCAGAGCTGGCGGGGCCACATGAAGGTCTTGTAGTAGAAGCCGGCGCCGAGAAACGGCGAAAGCAGGCCGTTGACCGCGCAGACATCGAACCCGAGCGATGGCCAGCGGTTCTGGCTCTTCGCCGTCAAGCCGGCATAGAGCTCGGCGACCGTCGCCTTGGTATTCGGATCGCTGCGGGCGCCCGAACCAAGGGTCACGAGCGCGTTCGGCTCCGACGGCCCGGCACTGACGATGCCGCGCGGCCGGTGGTACTTGAAGCTGCGGCCGACCAGCATCTGGTCGTTGGCAAGCAAGGCAGAGGCAAGCGTATCGCCGGCAAAGCCGCGCAGCGGGTTGCCGTCGAAGGTGAAGCTCAGCACTTTGCTGCGATCGACAAGACCGCCGGCGGACAGGCGATAAGCGGTCATCGCTGCGCCTCACGCGCCGCGGCCGCACCGTCGACAGCCGAATAGACCTCATGGGTGACCGTGTCGCGTTCGACAACCAGGAACCGGCGACAGCCGGCAACATGATGCCAATGTTCTACCGTTCGGCCGCGTGGGTTGGCGCGCACATAGACATAGTCATGCCAGGCTTCATCCGAGGCTGAAGGCGCCGGCCGAATGACCGACGCATCGCCACGGATTGCGAACTCTTCCTTCGGGCGGACCCCGCAATGGGGACAGGTGATCAGGCTTGCCATTGTCTTCCGTATCCTGGAGCCTCAACACAGCTCCCTCAATATTCCTGGTCAGCCGGATGGTCGTCATCCGGCTCGCGCCGATCTAGAGCGCCGTGCGTTCAGATGAACGCACAAAGGACGCTCTAGCACTTTGATTCTAGAGCATCTTATCCGCTTTCAGTGATTCCACTTGAAAGCGGGCCTCGTCGACCGCATAGCCCCGCGCGAAACGATCGAGCCGCAGGGCGCGCGCCACCGGGTGGGTGTCGTTCCTGGCGATGAGATGCGCGAAACAGTAGCCCGAGGCCGGCGTCGCCTTGAAGCCGCCGTAGCACCAACCGCAATTGAGGTAGAGGTTGTCGATCGAGGTGCGGTCGATGATCGGCGATCCATCCATGCTCATGTCCATGACACCGCCCCAGGCGCGCAGCACCCGGACGCGCGACAGGCCGGGGATCATCGACACCCCCTCCTCCATCACATGTTCGGCCGTCGCTAGATTACCGCGCTGGGCATAGGAGGAGTAACCGTCGATCTCGGCGCCGAAGACCAGTCCGCCCTTGTCCGACTGCGAGATATAGAAGTGTCCGCCGCCATAGACGATCACGTGATCGATGCACGGCTTCAGCCCCTCGGTCACGAAGGCCTGCAGCACGTGGCTTTCGAGCGGCAGCTTCAGGTCGGCCATCTCACCGACGCGCGAGGAGTTGCCGGCCGCTGCCAGCGCCAGCTTGCCGCAACCGATGAAGCCCTTTGACGTTTCCACCCCGGTGACGACGCCATTCTCGCGGCGAATGCCGGTCACCTCGCAATGCTCGATGATGTCGACGCCGTGCTGGTCCGCCCCGCGCGCATAACCCCAGGCGACGGCGTCATGGCGGGCGGTGCCCGCGCGCCGCTGCAGGAGGCCCCCGAGGATCGGGTAGCGCGCATGATCATAATTGAGGAAGGGGATCATCTTCTTCAGTTGTTCGCGCTCGATCAACTCGGCCGCAACCCCTTCCATCCACATCGCGTTGCCGCGCCTGACATAGGCGTCGCGCTGGGCGTCGCTGTGGTAAAGCATGATGACGCCGCGCTGGGAGAGCATGACGTTGTAGTTCAGGTCCTGCTCAAGCCCTTCCCAGAGCTTCATCGAGAATTCGTAGAAGGGTTCGTTGCCGGGCAGCATGTAATTGGAGCGCACGATCGTGGTGTTGCGGCCGACATTGCCCGATCCGAGATAGCCCTTTTCGAGCACCGCGACGTTCTTCACGCCGAATTCCTTGGCGAGATAGTAGGCGGTCGCAAGACCATGGCCGCCGCCACCGACAATGATTACGTCATAATGGGATTTCGGCTGAGGCTGTCGCCATTGCGGTTTCCAGTTCAGGTTTCCGGAAAGGGCGTTCCTGACGATCGAGTATGCGGAATAACGCATGAAGTCATCCAGTTCAGTTGCGTCGGCACATTTGCACAGCCGGCGCGAGGAGCAAAGATGCAAGCTTCTCGCAGCTGCAAAAATCAAGCCGGCCATTTGCCGCAAGGCACGAAAACTCGCGTAACCGGCGCCTGCGACACGACATTTCGTAGGAACCGTCTAAAACTATGGGCAACTTCTGTCGTTGAGTGTGGTATGGCCCGACAAAGGCCCGAAAGACGACAGGCAATGCTCGACATTCTGCAAAAATCCGCGATCGCCGCCGGGCGCGCCATCCTCGACATCTACAACGCCGGCCCGGCAGTGACCTACAAGCCCGACTGTTCGCCCGTGACGGACGCCGACGCGTGTGCGGAGCGCATCATCCTGGCCGATCTTGCCGCCGCCTTTCCTGACATTCCCGTCGTGGCTGAGGAATCGGTCGCGGCCGGCTCCATCCCCGACATCTCAGGCAAGTCATTCTTTCTCGTCGACCCGCTCGACGGCACCAAGGAATTCATCGGCCGCCACAACGACTTCACCGTCAACATCGCGTTGATCGAAAACGGCGCGCCAGTTGCCGGCGTCGTCTACGCTCCGGCACTCGGCATCCTCTACGCCGCCGCCGGCGGCAAGGCACTGAAAGCAGTGGTCTCCGAAGCCTTTCACGTCGGACCTGAAACCGTGATCGGCTGTCGCAGTCGCGGCGATCGGCTGGTGGCGCTTGCGAGCCGCTCGCACAACAGTGCCGAGACCGTTGCCTATCTCGCCGAACATGGGATCACCGACTACGAGGCCGTCGGCTCCTCGCTCAAGTTCTGCCTGCTGGCCGACGGCCTTGCCGACGTCTACCCGCGCTTCAGCCGTACGATGGAGTGGGACACGGCCGCCGGCGATGCCATCCTGCGCGCGGCCGGCGGCGAGACGCTGACGATGGAAGGCACGCCGCTCACCTATGGCAAACGCAATCAGACGAGCGACAGCGATTTTGCCAATCCCTGGTTCGTCTCCCGCGGCAAGACCTGAGGCCGGAATCGGCCAGAACGAGCGTCATTACGATATGGACGTGAGACCGGTAACGCCTCGCCGCCACGCGATGTCATTTCACCATCGCCACCGCCGCTCTCAGCCGGTGGCTTGATGCAGAACCCGGCGAGATTAAGAGACCGAGGCTACGGCTCTAGCCGCCTCACCGCCTGGTGGCCGTGGCGATCAGGTTGCCGATCGAACTCTCGTTGAATGGCTTGTCGATCCTTGGGATACCCCGCAGATGCGCCGGGAAGATCTCCGCGTCGCCGTAGCCGCTGGTAAAGCCGAAACACAAGCCGCGGGCGAGGATCGCATCCGCTACCGCAAAGCTGGTCTCATCCTCGAGATTGACGTCGAGGATGATGAAATCGAACGACTGGGCGGCAATCAGCTTCATCGCCTGATCGGCGTTGGCGGCGATCTGGACATCGCTGATACCCATCGATTTCAGGATTTCTTCGGCATCCATCGCGATGATGAAATTGTCTTCCAGAACGAGCACTGTTCTGATCGACGGTGGAATCTCGATCGTTGGCATTCGGTCCACCTTTCGCGAGAACCATGCGCCGGCCGCAGAAGCGGTCGCCGCATTCAACCTTGATCTATAGACCCCGCGAACCCACCCGGCATTTAAAAAAGACATGTCGGGCACCCCCAGCGATTTTGTCGCATCTCTACCCGCGCCAGCGAAGGAACAAGGCGCGCTGGGGGGCGTTCAATAGGAAGCGGCGCATCGCCGGCTGAAAGCTGCATTCGCGGCCGCGTCTCGATACTCAGGATGAATTTCCGAAACGGATTGGAGAAAGATCATGGCACAGGCAGCCTCCGTGCTGAAACCGAAGGTCAAGGACGAGGAATTCGACATCGGGCTGAAGAAGGCCTATCGCCAGCAGATGGCGGCCGCGCTCTCCGACATTCTCGCCGACACGTACAAGCTTGTCATCAAGAGCCACATCTATCACTGGAATGTCGTCGGTCCGCTGTTCAAGCCGCTGCATGAACTGACCGAGGAACACTACAACACACTGTTCAAGGCCACCGACATCATCGCCGAGCGCATCCGCGCGCTGGGGCACCTGGCGCCGGCAAAGCTTGGCGAGGCCAATCAGTTTGCGCCGACCAGCGCCTCGGTGAACCACACGACCGCCGCCGAGATGGTCGCCGACCTCATTGCCGACCACGAGGCTGCGGCCCGACGCATGCGCGACGCCGGCACCAAGGCCGACGACAACGGCGACCTGGTGACGACGGACATGCTGACCGACCGGCTCAATTTCCATGAGAAGGCGCTGTGGATGTTGAGAGCGATCGTCGCCGCCTGACGACCGATGAACGGTGTCACCGAGCCCCGCCGTCCGGCGGGGCTTCTTGCATATCAGTCCAGACCGAAGCGTCAGATCAGCGGCCGCTTGGCCTCGCTGAAACCTTCCCAGCCGGCGATCGTCAGCAGGCCGTCGATATCGCGAACGTTGCAGCCCTTGTCCGCCCAGCGGATCATGCCACGCTCGGCCAGCTTCTTCAGTGTCTTGTTGGTATGGACGATCGAGAGGCCGAGCGTATCGGCCACGTGCTGCTGCGTAATCGGGATCGCCACGCGGCTGCCGTTGAAGAGGTCCAACGCCTTGGCACGCTGATAGAGAAAGGCGATGAGATAGGCGGCACGTTCCAGCGCCGACCGGCGGCCGATGCTCAAGAGGTTCTCGTCGAGGATGCGCTCTTCGCGCGCGGCGATCCAGGTCAGGTCATAGGCGAGATCAGGATAGCTGCTATAGAGCCGATTGAGCTTGCCGCGTTCGAAGACGCAGAGCGTGACAGGCGAGAGGGCCTCGATCGAATGCTGCATCTCCCCCATGAGGCTGCCCTGTAGTCCAACGAGATCGCCGGGCATGATGTAGTTGAGGATCTGCCGGCGCCCGTCGTCGAGCATCTTGTAGCGAAATCCCCAACCGCTCAGCACGGTAAAGAGATGGGCGCTGTGTGCGCCTTCCACCAGGATCGTCGCCCCGCCGTCGACTGCGAGTTCCCCTGTCTTGAACTGTGAGACGAAGGCCAGCTCGTCCGCGGTGAATGCCCGGAAATGATCGAGCTTGCGCAAGGGACAGCTTTCGCATGGGATGCGTTTGTCGTTGCGGGTTGCCGTTCCTGCCATCAATCCATCCGATACCTGTTGCGGCAGGCCACTCTGGCTACCGATGGTTCTTATCGGAACTAGTGTGCCCGGTCGGGGTGACAAGGTTTGGCGTGCTGAAAACGGATAGATTTCAGGCGCTTCAACGCTAGGCGCAACGGACCACAGTGATGGACAGGCGCCTCCTTGCGCCCTATCTCTTGCGTTCGATCCTGACCGCTGGAGCTTCCGCCATGTCTCACCCCGCCTTTGCCCCCGATCACCTTGCCGTCGTCACCGGCGCCGCTTCCGGCATCGGCCTTGCCAGCGCCCGCCGTTTCGCGCGGCTCGGCATGCGTGTCGTACTCGCCGATCTCGACGGCGAGCGCCTGACGCGAGCTGCAGCCGAGGTCGCAGAGTTGTCGTCGCAGGGCACGGACTATGTTGCAGCCATCCCGGCGGACGTTTCTCGCCTTGAAGAGATCGAAGCGCTGGAGCGCGACGCCCGCGCGCGCTTCGGGCCAGTCCATGTGCTGATGAACAATGCCGGCATTCAGCCCGGCAGCGCGATATTCGGCCCGCAGGCAAACTGGGAGGCGGTACTCGCCGTCAATCTCTGGGGCGTCATCAACGGTTCACGCGTCTTCGCCTCGCACATGACCGCCCATGGCCAGCCGGGCGTCATCATCAACACCGGCTCGAAGCAGGGCATCACCACGCCTCCCGGCGACCCCGCCTACAATGTTTCAAAAGCCGGCGTGAAGGCGTTCACCGAGGCGCTGGAACATGAATTGCGCAACATCGCCGGCGGCCAGGTCCACGCCCATCTGCTCATCCCCGGCTTCGTCTACACGTCGCTGACCGCAAGTGGCCGCACGGAAAAACCGGAAGGCGCCTGGACGCCGGATCAGACAGTAGACTTCATGATGGAAAGCCTTGAGCGCGGCGACTTCTACATCCTCTGCCCGGACAACGACGTGATCCGGTCGACTGACGAGAAACGTATTCTGTGGGCAGCCGGCGACATCGTCGAGAACCGGCCGCCGCTGTCGCGCTGGCACCCGGATTATGCCGACGCCTTCAAGGCCTTCCTCGCCAAGGAGCGGAGCTGACTTTTCCGCCCACGTGAACACAGCGTTCTCCGCCGCGGTTCTGGCGCCAGCGATCCGCATGTGGTTTGTGAGCGCATCATATCGGGAGACGAAAAATGACGAGCGGCATCCACCACATCACGCTGATTGCTCGCAAGGTGCAAGCGAACGTCGATTTCTACGTCGGCTTCCTCGGCCTGCGCCTGGTAAAGCGAACCGGCGGCTACGAGGATGCCACCCAGCTCCATCTCTTCTACGGCGACGCTGAGGGCTCCCCCGGCTCGCTTGTGACCTTCCTGATGTGGGAGGACGGCGCACCCGGCCGCGTTGGCCACGGCCAGCCAAGCGAGATCGCCTTTGCCATCGCGCCGGAAAGCATCGGCTTCTGGCTGACGCGGGCGCTCCAGTACAACATCAAGATTTCCGGTCCTGCCCAGGAATTCGGCGAACCGGTGCTGCGGCTCAAGGATCCCGACGGCGTCATCGTCAAGCTCGTGGGAACCAATGCGCTTTCGGCAGCGGCACCATGGAGCACGCGCGACATTCCCCAGGCAGACGCGATCCGGCGCCTGCGCGGAGCGACGATCCTGACGGAGCAGCCGGCCGACTCCGCCCGTTTTCTCGCGGAGCACTTCGGCTATAGCGAAACCGGCGCCACCGACACGATCCGCCGCTTCACCTCGCAATCGGGCGACATCATCGACGTGCGCGACGCCACCGGTTTCTGGACATCGGCACCCGGCACCGGCACGATCGACCATATCGCCTTTCGCGCCCCGGACAAGGAAACCGTTCTGATGGTCCGCGACGACCTCAAACGTGACGATGCCGGCGTCATCAACGCCCACGACCGCAAATACTTCTATTCGCTTTATGTCCGCGAACCCGGCGGCTCGCTCTACGAGTTTGCAACCGACAAGCCCGGCTTCACCGTCGACGAGCCGAAGGAGACGCTCGGCACGGAGCTGTTCATCCCCGCCCATTTTGCCGACCGCACTGCGGAAACGCTGGTCAGCTTGCCGCAGTTCGCGCTGCCGGGGGAGCCGCGCCTGGCGGAGCGGGACCTGCCCTTCGTTCATCGCTTCTATCATCCGGAGACGCCCGACGACCGCACCTTTGTGCTCCTGCACGGCAGCGGCGGCAACGAGACGCAGCTTCTGCACCTCGCCCATCAGGTGGATCACGACGCCACGCTGCTCGGCGTTCGCGGTCGCTCCACCGAAGAAGGCTCGCCGCGCTGGTTCCGGCGCTATTCCTCGACCACCTTCGACCAGAGGGATGCGCGCTCGGAGGCCGACGCCTTTGCGGCCTTTCTTGAAGGCGCGCGCGATGGCTACGGTATCGATCTCTCAAAGGCCGTTTTCATCGGCTATTCCAACGGCGCCAACCTGCTGGGCGCGCTGATGACCTTGCATCCAGGCCTGATCCGGCAGGTGGTGTTGATGCGCTCGATGGTGGTTCTCGACGATATGCCGACGCCCGATCTCGCCGGCACGAACATCCTGCTTTTGACGGGCAAGAGCGACGGCTACGGCCAGTTTGCGCCGCGCCTCAAAACTGAGCTGGAGAAGACCGGCGCCAGGCTCACGGCCATCGATCTCGACATGGGGCATGAAATCGGCGCTCCCGATATCGCTGCCATCCAGCAATGGCTGACAGAAAACAGCGTCTGAGGGCTCGCGGACGAAGGAAGAGTTCGCGTTGGCAGCGTAGCAGGCGCACCCTCCATTCTCTCCGTCATGCTCGGGCTTGACCCGAGCATCAGGCTTGACCCGAGCATCCACGGCCTCAAGGCTTTGAGCCACGTTGCACCGACGGTGCGCGCGCAGATGGATCCTCGGGTCAAGCCAGAGGATGACAAAATTCGGTCTTTCGCCACCTCGTGGGAGGCTAGACAAGTGTCCCCTCAGGACTGAAGCCCTTAATTCCCACTCTTTGCCGCAGCAAAGTCTGCGAAAGCCTTGACGAAGGCGCGCAGACGGTCGCTCGCGTCCGTGTCCGTCAGCAGCCCGTCCTGATCGAACAGGCTTTCCGCGCGCGGCAGCATCAGCCGCTTGCCCGACCACAGCTCGGCGCCGAGCGTACGCATGACCGGCAGCCAGGCGTTTTGGCTGAGGATCGTGCCGAAATTGCCCGGCGACGCACCTGCGAGCGCAAAATGTCGCCCACGAAACACCTTGGCGATATCGGCCGATGGCCGGCTCAACCAATCGATCGCGTTCTTGAAAACCCCCGGCATCGAATTGTTGTATTCGGGTGTGAACAGGATCACGCCGTCGGCTGCCATGATCTTCTGTTTCAGCGCGGTAACGGCCTCGGGGATGCCGTCCCTGGCCTCGACATCGCCGTCATAGAGCGGAATGCCATGCAGCGTCGCGGTTCCGAATTCGACACCATCGGGCGAGGCTGACGCGGCAGCCTTCATCAGGCCTGTGTTGAACGACGCCTTCCTGAGGCTTCCTGAAATGCCGAGGATTTTCACCATGATCTGACCCTTTGCTGCTTGTTGCCGCCATCATGGGTCGATGCGACGGGAAAGCCAATGGGATCAGGGGGATGTAAAACCGAAAAAGCCGGGGACGAGCCCCGGCTTTCTGCTTTTGATCGTTATTCCAGCGGCTTCAGCCGTGCCTCGATCTGGGCCCGCTTCGGCTCCAGGAACGGCGGCAGCGACAGGCTTTCGCCAAGCGTTTCCATCGGTTCGTCGACGGCAAACCCCGGCCCGTCGGTGGCGATCTCGAACAGCACGCCGTTCGGCTCGCGGAAATAGAGCGAGCGGAAATAGTAGCGTTCGACCTCACCGCTCGACGGCAGGCGGAAGCCCTGCAGGCGCTCCGTCCACGCCGTCAGCGCATCTGTATCCGGCGCCCGGAAGGCGACGTGATGCACCGCGCCGGCACCCTGGCGGGCGGGCGGCAGGCCGGGCTGAACGGCCACATGCAGTTCGGCTGCGGGACCACCTTCGCCCATCGAGAACACATGCACCTGGCCCTCGCCATCCGGCGACGGATAGCGTCTTGCCTCGGTCATGTTCATCACCTGCGTCAGCACCAGCTCGGTGTTGGTGATATCAGGCACGCTGATGGTGATGGCCCCAAGACCCTTGATCTGGTGCTCGGCCGGAACCGGGCTCTTTTCCCAGGGGTGCGAGGGTGAAAGTCCGCCGTCGTCGATCAACCGGAAACGCTGGCCTTCGCCGTCTTCGAAGTCGAGAGAGATGCGGCCGTCGATTTCGCGCACATCGCCGGCGGTCACCTTCATCTCGTCGAGGCGACCCTTCCACCAGCGAACACTATCGGCACTGCCGACCCGCAGGCCGGTGCGCGAGATGCTGTGCGTGCCGCGGCCTTCGCGTCCGACCGGCCAGTCGAAGAAGGTCAGGTCCGTTCCCGGGCTCGCTTTGCCGTCGGCGTAAAACAGGTGATAGGCGGTTGTATCGTCCTGGTTGACGGTTTTCTTGACCAGGCGCAGCCCGAGAACCTTGGTGTAGAAGTGCAGGTTCTCCGGCGCGTTCGCCGTGATTGCCGTCAGATGGTGAATACCCGTCAGTTGCAAACTCATGATTGCCTCCAATGCGTGGCTTTTCTGTTGAGCACAATATGGGGCGGCACGGCGATTGCGAAAGTGGACAATGTAGAACGCAATGTTCTTCTGGAGTGAACGATCTCCGCACAACCTCGGAGCCTTTCCAGGAAAAGCGCGAAGCAGTTCTTCGTCAGGAAATGCGTAAAACTAGGAGACAGAGCGTTTCCACGATCGTCCAAACCGGAGAAGCCTACGTGCGATTGAGATCACCGAGATAGGTATTTTCCAGCCGCGAGATCGCGAAGCTCGCCGGATTGATGTCGGCAAAAATCAGCGCCTCGTGGCCGGCGTCACCCTTGGCCAGCACCTGTCCGTCCGGCGATGCGATGCGCGAGAGGCCGGCAAAGGAGAACATCGGGTCCGAGCCGCAATGGTTGATATAGGCAACGAAGACCTGGTTCTCGAAGGCGCGCGTCTGGATCATGTGGTCGGTGATGAAGGTGCCCGACCATCCGGCCGGCAGCGCCGTCGGCACCAGCACCGCTTCGGCACCCGCCAATGCCAGCCTGCGCACATTCTCAGGAAACTCGACATCGTAGCAGATCAGCATGCCACAGGTGACGCCACGGTGGGCGAACAGCCGTGTCGACGGTTTTTCGGCCCTAAACAGCGACCGCTCGTAGTCGCCGTAGAGATGCGATTTGCGGTAAACGGTCGGCGTCGCATCGCCATCGACATAGACGGCGCTGTTATAGATGTCGTTGCCATCGAGTTCGGCGAAACCGGCGATCAGCGCGATGCCGCTTTCCCGCGAAATCTGCGCCAGGCGCCGGACGATCAGTCCATCCGCCGGCTCGGCGAGATCGCGGATCGCCCCCCCCGCGCCATACCCGGTAAGGCCGAGTTCCGGCGTCATCAGCAGCGTCGCTTCTCTCGCAGCCGCCTCCTTCGCCGCCCGCGCAAGGCGGTCGAGATTGGTGGCGACATCGCCGCAGGCCGATTGCATCTGGAGCGCGGCGAGCTTCATCATTTTCCGTCCGACGACATGGCGCCCAAAAGCTTCGGCAGGTCGCCGAAACGGGCAACGAGACCGAAGATCACGGCGGCCGTAGTGACGAACAGGATCGTCACCGACGCCATGGTCGGCGTGTAGCCGTAGCGAAGCGCATTGAAGATCTTGATCGGCAGCGTTTCCATGGTGAAGCCGACGGTCATGTAGGCAACGATGTATTCGTTGAGCGAAAGCACGAAGGCGAACGCGTAGCCCGAGACGATATAGGGCAGGATCAGCGGCAGGACGATGGTGCGAAAGATCGTGCGCTCATCGGCCCCCATGGTCGCGGCTGCCTCGACCAGCGATCGGTCGATCGCGGTGAAGCCGAGCGACAACGTCACCAGCGGCAGCGTCACGAAGAAGATCGCGTGGCTGACGACCGCCGTCCAGGGCTGGCCGTAGAAGCCGACCGTTGCCCAGAAGGTGAGCATGCCAAGCGCGGTGATCACGGGCGGCAGCGTAAAGGGCGCGACGCCGAGCAACTGGAAGATATTGGCCCAGGGCGCGATCCGGCGCCAGAGGAACCAGGCCAGCGGCAACGCTATCGCAACGGCAAGGGCCGCCGACAGCAACGCCAGCGTGACGGAGGCGAAAAGCGCGCTGCGCCATTCCGGATTGAGGAAGATCTCGCCGTACCAGGACAGCGAAAAGCCCTGTGGCGGGAAAGCCAGCGTCTGCTTGGCATTGACCGATACACCGGCAACGACGATCAGCGGCAGCGCCAGGAAGAGCCCGATCAGGAAGAAGTAGGCCTTGCGGAAGATCGAGGTCATACCGCTTCTCCCTTGCGTCCGGCAATCACGGTCAGCGCCACGAGCCCGAGCGTCACCAGCACCAGGAACACCGCCATGGCCGCGGCAAAAGGCATGTTCGACTGGTAGATCGCCTGGTCGGTGATCAGCACCGACAGGGTCCAATGCTGCGGCCGGCCGAGCAGCTGCGGCAGCAGGTAGGAACCGAGCGCGAAGATGAACACCATGATCAGCGTTGCAGTGATGGTGTTTCTGAGCGCCGGCACGACGACGGTGAAGAAGGCTTTGAGCGGCGATGCGCCAAGCGTCCGGGCAGCCTCCGTCAGGGTCGGGTCAAGCCGCACAAGTGCCGGGAAAAGCACCAGCACCGTATAGGGGAAAGCCTGGTAGACCATGCCGGTCAGCACCGCGCCGAAACTCGGGGTCAGTGCCTTCGCCTCGCTCATGATGCCGAGCGCCACCAGAATGTTGGTAATGCCGGCCGTGCGAGAGAACAGCGTCGACCAGGCAAAGCCGATGATGACTTCCGACAGCGACAGGATCGACAGGAGCGCCACGAGCCAGAGCACCTGCACCTTTCGTCCCATGCGGGTCAGCATGTAGGTAAAGGGCAGCGCCAGCACGACGCAGCAGATCGCCACGGTGATGGCGAGCAGCAGCGAAAAGCCGAGCACACCGCCGAAGAAGGCGGAGAGGAAGCGCGCATAATTGTCGAAGACGAAGGCCGGCGTGTAGAAGCCGCCCTGCTGGCGCTGGAAGAAGCTGACGGCGATCATGGTGCCGAAGGGCACGACGAAGAAGATCGTCAGCATCGCCGCGGGAAAGAGGAGCGGCGCGTAATCGCCAAGGGTCTGGGGCGGTTCGCGTCTCATTTCTTCAACACCACGCAAACGTCGGGGGTAAGCGCAATGCCGACCTCCTGGCCGACGGTGACGTCTGGCCGGCCGCGCGGCGTCGAGACCGCGACGATCTGCCGGCCGGCAATGTCGACGAAGGTTTCGATCGTGCCGCCGAGATCGCGCACAAAGGTGACCTTGCCAGTGAGTGCGCCGGCACCGGGTGCGGTCAGGTGCACATCTTCAGGACGAACCGACAGCGTTCCCTTGGAAGCGCCTGCAGGCAATGCAAGGCCGGCAATCGGCTGCCCCAGCACCTCGACGCGGCCGGCACTGTCGGCCTGCACCTCGAGAAGATTGGTCTGGCCGATGAAGTCGGCGACGAAGCTGTCGGCGGGGCGGCGATAGATCTCGATCGGCGACGCGGCCTGGCGGATCTCGCCACCGTTCATCACGACGACCGTGTCGGCCATGGTCATCGCTTCGCGCTGGTCGTGGGTAACGACGATGGTGGTGATGCCGAGCTTCTGCTGCAGCTGGCGCAATTCCACCTGCATCGCCTCGCGCAGCTTGGCGTCGAGTGCCGACAGCGGCTCATCGAGAAGGAAAAGTTTGGGCGAGATCGCCAGTGCGCGCGCGATCGCGACACGCTGGCGCTGGCCGCCTGAAAGTTTGGCAACGGGCCTGTCGGCATAACCGGTCAGATGGATCATCGACAGCAGTTCGTCGACGCGCTTCTTCTGGTCTTCCTTTGCCGCACCGCGGATGCGCAAGGGGTAGGCGATGTTCTCGCCGACGGTCAGATGCGGGAAAAGCGCCAGCGACTGAAACACCATGCCGAGATTGCGCTTGTGCGTCGGCACATGGGTGATGTCGTCGCCATCAAGTTGGATCGCCCCGCCGGTCGGCAGGTCAAGGCCGGCGATCATGCGCAAAAGCGTGGTCTTGCCGCAACCGGACGGGCCGAGCATGCAGACGAACGTCCCGTGCGGCACGTTGAGGTCGACATTGTTGACGGCTCTGAAGGATCCGAATTCCTTGACGACGTTTTGAAGGGCGAGTCCGGACATTGTCTCTCCGCGGGATAGTCCCCTCCCGTCTGCGGGAGGGGTGGCAAGGGAGACGATGCCCCCTTTCGTTTAAGCTCCGGCCCTCCCCTTTAAAAAAGCGGAGGGCCAACGTCTTGTCATCAGCCGACGATCAGCTCGGTCCACTTCTGGTTGAGCCAATCGGACTTGGACTGATAAAGGTCGTAGCGCGGCACGATCGGCTCGATGTCAGACGAAACGGCTGCAAATTCCTTATCCGTCAGATCGGTGACTTCGCGCTTGACGGTCGGCGACGTGCCGACCTTGCGCGACAGGGTCGCCTGGATCGAAGGCTGGCACATGTAGTCGATGAAGACATGGGCTTCCTCGGACTTCTGCGAGGCGCGCGACAGTGCCCAGCAACCGGAATCCTGGATGCCGCCTTCCTTCGGGAAGGTCGAGCGCACCGGATTGCCGTCGGCGGCCGCAAGGCCGGTCACGTCGTGATAGTACTGGCCCATCGGGATTTCACCCGACTTCAGCGACTGCTCGAACTGTGCCTCGTCGCGGTACCAGAGCCGGACGTTCGGCTTAACCTCGGCGAGCTTTTCGAAGACCTTGAGGATGCCCTCTTCGGTATCAAGCGCATTGGTGCCGCCGAAGTAGGTCTTGGCGGTCACTTCCAGTAGGAAGGAGTTGGAAACCAGCGCCAGCAGGCCCAGCTTGTCGGCATTTGCCGGATCCCAGAACGCGGACCAGGAGGTCGGCGCTTCCTTGTAGACATCGGTGTTGGTGACCAGCGTGATGTACCAGGACACGGCCCCGATGCCGGCAACGCGGCCATCCGGATATTTGTTGACGAAGCGGTCGAGCAGGTTCGAGCTGTTCTTGATCTTCGCCATGTCGATCGGCGTCCACAGCTCGGTCGACTGTCCCTTGAGCATCGCCACCTGCGACATCATCGAAACGTCGGCCGGCGCCTGGCCGGCGCGTGCGGCCTGCTCCAGCTGAACGAGCCAGGCTTCGCCGGTCGGCTCGGCGATCGATTCGATCGCAATGCCCGTCGCCTTGGTGAATTCCGGGAAGATGTTCTTGTCGAACGAGGTTTTGAAATAGCCGCCGTAAACGCCGACCTTCAGCGACTTGTCCTGGGCGCGCAGTACCGAGGGCATCGCCAGCATCGAAGCGCCGGCAAGACCCGCGCCGAGCAGCGTGCGGCGCTTGATGGAAGTGGTGATCATCATCTTTCTCCTTTGTTTCGGCGGTGATCCGCCTTGTTCCCTGTTCTCTTTGATTTCTTGCACATTTTCGGTCTCAGTGCGCGGGCATTTTGCGTTCCAGCATGCGTGCATATTGTGTCAGCGGATAACACAGCACGAAGAAGATCACCGCGACCAGCCCATAGACCGTGAAAGGTTCGAAGGTTGCATTATTGATCGCATTGGCGGTTCTGAGAAGCTCCTCGAAGCCGATGATCGACGTCAGCGCCGTGCTCTTGATGAGCTGGACGAGGAAGCCGACAGCCGGCGGCCGGGTGATCGCGAACGCCTGCGGCAGGATCACCAGGCGCAGTTCCTGCAGGCGATGCAGCCCGAGGCTGGCGCCGGCATCCCACTGGCCGGCCGGCAGGGCTTCGACGCCGCCGCGCCAGATCTCGGCAAGATAGGCGCTGGCATAGAAGGTCAACCCCAATGCTGCCGCGGTCCATGGCTCGATGCGAAAGCCAAGCATCGGCAGACCGAAGAACATCAGGAACAGTTGCATCAACAACGGCGTGCCCTGAAACAGCGCGATGTAGCCCGAGCCGAACCGACGCAGCCACTTCTGTTTCGATATGCGCGCAAACAGGATCATCAGGCCGACGGCAGCCCCACCGGCAAAGGCGACAAGCGATAGAAGCAGCGTCCAGCGGGTCGCAAATACCAGATTGCGCAGGATGTCCCAGAAGGTGAACTCGATCATGACACGCCCGCCCCAAGCATGCGCCGGCCGCCCGCCACGAACAGACGGCGGATCATCATCGACAACGCGAGATAGATCAGCGTGACGACAAAATAGGTTTCGAAGGATCGGAAGGTCCGCGCCTGCAGCAGGTCCGCCTCATGGGCGAGTTCCCGCACGGCGATCTGCGACACGACCGCCGATTCCAGCATCATGATGATCACCTGGCTGATCAGCGCCGGAAAGATGACCTTCAGAGCCTGCGGCAGAATGATCTTGACGAACACCTGCCGTGGCCTCAGCCCGAGTGCAAAGGCTGCCTCGCCCTGGCCCTTCGGCACGGCGTCAAGGCCGGCACCGACGATCTCCGTGGTGTAGGCCGCCATGTTGAGCGTCATCGCCAGGATCGCCGCGACGATCGGATCGAGCCGGATGCCGAGGCTCGGCAGACCGAAGTAGATGAAGAACAACTGCACCAGGAACGGCGTGTTGCGGATCACTTCGACATAGACGGCAACCGCCTTGCGCAGCACGCCGTAACGGCTGCGGCGGGCGGCTGCAAAGACAATGCTGATCAGAATGCCGAGCACCATGGTGCAGGCGATCAGAAAGAGCGTCATCGCAGCGCCATGGGCGATCGCGCCCGCGGCATCCCGAAGCCACCCGAAATCGAGGCTGTAACCCATCGTCGCAACCTTTCCCCGAAAGGCACCCACGGAGACGCATGTCCCCGTGGGCGTCAAGTGCTGATTAGTCTTTCAGGTTTTCGGGGTTGAGCGGCGTCTTCAGCCAGGCCTCGGAGCTGGCATTCAGCTTGCCATCGGCAAGCATCTTAGCAACCGCGTCGTTGACGGCCGTCTTCAGGGCTTCCTCGTTCTTGTTGAGGCCGATATGCGACGGCGAGGTCAGGAGCTGGAACTTCTGTTCCGGCTTCAGCGCCTCCTGGCGGGCCAGCACCTGCGCACCGACGTCGTTGCCGACGACCATCAGCTGGGTCTGGCCGGAGATGAACGCCTGGATCACGGCATTGTAGTTGTCGAAGCGCTGGATCGCGGCGGTCGACGGCGCTGCCTCGGTCAGCGACGTATCTTCCAGCGTGCCGCGGTTGACGGCGATCGTCTTGTCCGCAAGGTCGTCCTTGCCGGCAACCTTGAGCTCAGCCGGACCGATGACCGCGATGTAGTAAGGTGCGTAGGCCGCGGCGAAGTCGATCACCTCGGCACGTTCCTTGGAGAAGCCGACGCTCATCAGGATGTCGACGCGCTTGTCGTTGAGATAGGGAATGCGGTTCTGGCCGGTGACGCTGACCAGGTTGAGCTTGACGCCGAGGCCGTCGGCGATCTGCTGGGCGACATCGACGTCATAACCCTTGATGCTCATGTCGGCACTGGCCGAGGAGAAGGGCGGGAAGTCCGAGAAGATGCCGACATTGATCTGGCCGGCCGACTTGATGTCGGCGAGCGCGTCGGCACGTGCGATACTGGTTGCCGCGCCCAGCATCAGAGCGGCGGCGAATGCTGCTTTCATCGTCTTGTGAAGTGTCATTGTCGTTCCCCTGTCCGGAAGCATTGTTGGTTGTGGCATTTGCTGGTCGGCCGCCGCTTCCAGTCCGGCAGCCGACAATCTTTCTTTCAGGCGTCAGGCGGACTTGCCGGTAACGGCCGGGCTGAACACCATGAGGCTGAGGATCTCGAACAGAACCTGGGCGCCGGCATGCGCCGTGTTGGTCGTCGCGTCATATTGCGGCGCGACCTCGACGACGTCGCCGCCGACAAGGTTGATGCCCTTGAGGCCGCGGATCAGTTCCAGCACTTCGCGGGTGGTGAGACCACCGATTTCAGGCGTGCCGGTGCCCGGTGCAAAGCTCGGATCAACGCTGTCGATGTCGAAGGAGAGATAGGTCGGGCCGTCGCCAACGATCTTCTTGGCCTTCTCGATGATCGCGGGAATGCCGAGACCGGTGACTTCCTCCGCATGGATGACGGTCATGCCGGACTCGTAGGAGAACTCCCAGAGATATTCGGCCGAGCCGCGGATGCCGATCTGCACGACACGGGTCGGATCGAGCACACCGTCGAGCACCGCGTTGCGGAACGGGCCGCCATGGTGGAACTTGGTGAGGTCGTAGGCGCCGCCGGTGTCGCAATGGGCATCGATGTGGATCATGCCGACCGACTTCTTCTTGCCGACGGCTTTCAGGATCGGATGGGTGATCGAATGGTCGCCGCCAACAGACAGCGGAATGACGCCGGCATCGACGATCTGGTTGATGCGCTTTTCGATATCGTCGTGGCTAAGCTCCAGCCGGTAGCGGCTCTGGAACGGCACGTCGCCGATGTCGGCGACACGCAGTTCGTGAACCGGCGCGCAACCGAGCACATGGTTGTAAGGGCCGATGCGCTCGATCGAACGCAGCGCCCGCGGTCCGAAGCGCGAACCAGGACGGTTGGTGACGCCAAGATCCATGGGGATGCCGACGATCGCGACCTGCAGATTGCCGAAATCGGGCTCGTCCGCATCAACAGCCATGTGCGGCGCCGTCAGGAAGGTCGGGATGCCGGAATAGGGCGCAAGGCGCGTGCCGCTCTTGGTGAAGATCTTGTCGGCGACGCGGCGGAAGGTCGGGTCGAACAGCTCGCCGCCATGGCTTTCACCGTATTTCGCCTTGAGTTCGCCAAGCTTCTTTTCGTCCCAGGCCATCCGCTCAAACCTCCGTCATGTCAGCCGGGGAATGCGCACAAAGGCGCCACAGATCAGCATCTGCGGATGGGGCCGGTTCTCTCCGGCTCAATCAAGTTCCCCAGGCTTTTTGCCCTGTTGAGTTCCATTAGGTGACAAATCCTCTGGAAAATCAATTGACATTGTTATAGCGTTTCGTGTGAGAAAAATTCACATGACAACAGCCCGCCGGAACCAAGCTTTTTGTCCAGCCGCCTGCCGCCCCTGAACCCCTTGCGCGCCTTCGAGGCGACGGCGCGCCGTGGCTCCGTGTCGGCTGCCGCGCGCGAACTGAACGTGACGCACGGCGCCATCAGCCACCAGATCCGCGCGCTCGAACTCTCGATCAACGCCACGCTATTCGTGCGCGGCGGAAAGCGGCTGAAGCTGACGCCGCAGGGCGCGCTGCTACTTCCGGCGGTTACCCACGCCTTTGCCGAAATCGCCGCCGCAACAGCCGCCATGACGCGCCCGACCACCAGCGGCGAGTTGCGCATCACCTGCGTCCCCGCCCTGCTCTCCTTCTGGCTGATCCCGCGCCTGCACCTCTTCACCGAGCAGTTTCCCGATGTGCGGCTGACGCTGATCGCCTCCAATGATGCCGCCTATCTCGATGCGTCCGATGTCGACGTCTGCCTGATCTATGGCGACGGCAACTGGCCGGGCTGCTGGTCGAAGCTCTGGAGCCGGCTGGAACTGTTCCCGGTCGTCAGCCCGACATTGCTGAATATGCGGCCGTTGCGCTCCGTGCGCGACCTGCGCGACCATGTGATGCTGCATGGCGACGACGGGCGCGAATGGAACACGTGGCTGGCAGCGGCCGATGCCAGCGACCTGCAGCGCGGTCGCCAACATTTCATGAGCGATGCGCGGCTTTCGACCGAAGCGGCGCTGCACAATCAGGGTGTCGCGCTTGGCGACACCATCACCGCCGGCAGCCTGATCGCGCGCGGCGAGTTGATCGCTCCCTTCGACCTGACGGTTCCGGCCAACGACGCCTTTTACGTCGCCTGCCGCAATGAAGTGCTGGCCGCCCCGATCGTGCGTATCTTCATCGACTGGATGTTCTCGGCGCTGGAAAACGACCCGATGCCGGAACTGCAGACCTCCGCGCGCACGATTATTCGCAGCCGAGCCTCGAAATCCGAGCCGACAGACCGTAAATCGGTGAAGGACGGTTTTCAGCCGGTTTCAGCTCCGGCCCGCGGCCGGCGCACGGAACGCCCACAGAAACGCAAGAACAAAGCCTGAGCCATAGGAACACCTGCCATGCCGCATTTCAATCCGCTCGTCGAAAAGCTCTCGTCGCCGCCCGTGCCGTCGGTGCTCGCCTGGGCGAAAAGCTATGATGGCTCCCGCGGGCCGCTGATCGACCTCTCGCAGGCGGTGCCCGGCTATCCGGCGCACCCGGACATGCTGGCATGGCTGGGCGAAGCCGCGGCGTCGACTGCCTATACCGGCTATGGCGCGATCGAGGGTGAAGCGGCGCTGCGCGAGGCCTATGCCGCGCATGTGGCAGGCCTTTATCGCGCCGCGATCACGGCCGACAACATCCACATCACCTCTGGTTGCAACCAGGCATTCATCTGCACCGCGATGGCGATCGCCTCAGCCGGTGATACGATCCTGATGACCAACCCCTATTACTTCAACCAGGAAACGACGCTCGCCATGCTCGGCATCAATGTCGAGCTGGTGCCCTGCGACGCCGGCGCCGGCTTCCTGCCGGAGATCGACGCAATCACTGCTGCGCTGCGGCCGGGTATCCGGGCGCTCGCGCTGGTATCGCCGAACAATCCGACCGGCGCGATCTATCCGCCCGAGCTTCTGTCGCGCATCTACGAAGTTTGCCGCGCCAACGGCACCTGGCTGATCCTCGACGAAACCTATCGCGACTTCCTGCCCGATGCCGGCGCTGCACCGCACGGCCTGCTGCAGACGGAGGGATGGCAGGACAGCTTCATCGGCCTCTACAGCTTCTCCAAATCCTTCTGCATTCCGGGCCATCGCCTCGGCGCAATCACCGCCGGGCCGGCGCTGGTCGAGCAGGTCACCAAGATCATGGACAACCTGCAGATCTGCGCGCCCCGTTCGGCGCAGGCCGCGGTCGCCAAGGCTATTCCAGCACTTGCCGATTGGCGTCTCGGCAATCGCGCCGAGATCGCTGCGCGTACAGACGCGCTGCGCGATGTCATGGGCCGGCTGCCGCAATGGAAGTTGCAGGCGATCGGCGCCTACTTCGCCTATATCCGGCATCCCTTCGCGGACATCGATTCGCAGTTCGTGGCCGAGAAGCTGGCGAAACTCGCCGGTGTCATCTGCCTGCCGGGCGACTACTTCGGCGAAGGCCAGGAAAACTACCTGCGCTTTGCCTTTGCCAATGCCGACGCGGGCACGATCCGCCAACTGGAAGAGCGGCTCGCCGGCTTCAACCTTCCCGGCCTGTAACAGGGCAAGAGCGTATCCGGTTTCGACGCAGCCGCGGAAACGCTCTTGCTCCATGTTTTTACACATTTCCTGACGGAAGACCGCGTTCGCACCTTTCCTGGAAATGCTCTAACCGCGGCGGGCGATCAGGATGCCGACAAGCACGATCGCCCCGCCGATTGCCTGCATCAGCCCGACCGGCTCGGAGAGCAGTATCCAGGCGAGGATCGCCGCGACCACCGGCTGCAGCAAAAGCGTCAGCGACGAAAACGCCGGCGGCAGATAGGCGAGCGCATAGGTGATCGCCACCTGCCCGCCCGCATGGCTGACGAAGGCGAGGCCGAACAGCATCGACCAGCCGAAGAGCGTCGGCGGCAATAGCGTGGGCTCGGACAGAAGCACGATCGGCAGCATGCAGATGGCGGCGGATGCCGTGCTCCAAACCATGATCCGGATGGTGCTGAACAGGCTGCGCAGCCGCCCGATTGCCAGGATGTAACCGGCATAGAACATCGCAGCGATGACGGCGACGCCGTCGCCCAGCAGATTGCCGTCGGCAAGCGCCATCGGGCCGCCCTTGAGGATGATCACGCCGGCGACCGCCGTCGCAAGTCCGATGGCAAACACGGTGCTGATGCGGGCGCGAAAAAGCAGCCAGCTCGCAAGCGTCACGAAAACGGGGGCAAGGTTGGCCAGCAGGGTGGCATTGGCGACCGACGTCTTGGTCAGCGCATAGTGCCAGGCGGCAAGGTCGATTGCGAGGAAGACACCCGGCAGCACCAGCAGCGCATACTCCGACAGCCGCTCGGGCCGCCGGTCGGACGCCGGCGCCCCACGAAACCAGGACCAGGCGAGAAGCGGGATCAGCGCCAGCGCCACGCGCCAGAAGGCCGTCGCCATCGGTCCGACCTCGGACAGGCGCACGAAGATCGGCGAGCCGCCGATCGCAGCCCCGCCGATCAGCAGGGCAGCCATGGCAAGGCGATTATGAGAAGAGGCGGCGGCGGGTGCTGAGGTCACGTCAATGTCCGGCTCTCTGCTGGCGGGCGATCATGGCGCCCCTGAGAAGGCAGCTAGCAGAAGTGCGGCATCGGCAACAGTCGCAATAAATCGCCCGCAGCAACAAAGACGGCCGCCATGCGCAAACACGGCGACCGTCCAATGGTTCTATCGCGCCTCGTCGGCGCAATGCTTGGTGTCGTCAGGCCGCGTCCGGAATATGCACGGTCTTGACCTCAAGGAAATCCTCGAGCCCGAACATGCCGCCTTCGCGTCCATTGCCGGACTGCTTGTAGCCGCCGAAGGGGCTGCCATAACGATGGGGGCCGCCGTTGATGTGGACCATGCCGGCGCGCAGGCGTGACGCCACCCGCTCCGCCCGCTTGGGATCGCCGGTCTGCACATAGGCGGCCAGCCCGTAATTGGTGTCGTTGGCGATCGCGATCGCTTCCTCCTCGGTATCGAAGGGGATGATCGCCAGCACCGGCCCGAACACCTCCTCGCGAGCAATGCGCATGGTGTTGTTGACGTCGGCAAAGATGGTCGGCTTGACGAAGTAGCCGGTCTCGAAGCCCTCGGGCTTGCCGGCACCGCCGACGACAAGACGCGCGCCCTCGGCGATACCCGCTTCGATCAGCGCCTGCACGCGGCCGAACTGGACGTCGCTCACCAACGGGCCGATGTGGCCGCCTTCCTTGGTCGGATCGCCGACCTCGGCTCCACGACCGACGCGGCCGGCGATCTCGACGACCTTGTCGTAGACGCTACGCTCGACCAGCATGCGCGTCGGCGCATCGCAGGACTGGCCGGAATTGTTGAAGCATTCGAGCACGCTTCCGCTCACTCGGTCTTCGAGATCGGCATCGGCAAAGACGATGTTCGGTGACTTGCCGCCGAGTTCGAGCGTCACGCGCTTGACCGTTTCGGCCGCATCCTTGCTGACGGCGATGCCGGCGCGGGTCGAACCGGTAAACGACATCATGTCGATGTCCCGATGCTTCGACAGTGCGGCACCGGCATTGATGCCATCGCCATTGACGAGGTTGAAGACGCCCGCTGGAAAACCGGCCTCATCGATCATTTCGGCATAGAGCATGGCGTTGAGCGGCGTGAATTCGCTCGGCTTCAGCACGCAGGTCGAGCCGGTCGCAAGTGCGGGAACGACCTTGAGCGCGATCTGGTTGATCGGCCAGTTCCAGGGCGTGATCAGGCCGCAGATGCCGATCGGCTCGCGCAGGATCACGTCGCCGTTCGCCAGCGTATCGCGCGTCTTCAGCCGCTTCAGCGCATCGATGAACCCCTGCAGATGGCCGACGCCGACATCCGCCTGCTGCTCGCGCGTCATTGTCGTCGGAGCGCCGAGCTCCATGGTGATGGTGGCCACCATCTCGTCATAGCGGCGCTTGTAGATCGACAACAGCTTTTCGAGCAGCGCCAGCCGCTCGTCGACGCTTGTACGGCTATAGGTGGCGAAGGCCTTCTTCGCAGCGGCAACGGCGCGATCGATATCGGCGGCCGAACCCATCGAAATCACCGCGATCGGCTTCTCGGTCGCCGGGTTCAGCACCTCCAGATCGTTAGGCGTGATCGGATCGACCCATTGGCCGTCGATATAAAACTTCCTTTTGTCGAGCATACGCTCCTCCTTCCCGTCAGATTGTGTTTTCTTTCTCCGCGAGCCAGTCCTTGATGAGCGCGCGGTAGCGCTCGCCTGAAAAGCTCGGAAAATGTCCGCCGTGGACGATACGCGCCGGAATGCGCAGCAACCGTTCCATCGACGCCAGATAGTCGTCGGCATTGGCGTGGTAGGTATCTTCGATCAGCGGCCCGTCGTAGAGGATGTCGCCGGAAAAGAGCACGCCGCTCTTCTCCTCCCAGAGTGCGATGCCACCGGGCGAATGCCCGGGCGTGTGGATCACCTCGAAGACGCGATCGCCAAGATCGATATGATCGCCATCGGCAAGAACAATCGTCGCAGGCGCAGCCTTCACCGCGTAGGTGGTCGAGGCATAGGGCTCGGGCGGCAGCGCGTCGAAAATCTCGTCGGCGACATAGGGGTCGGCAAGCGTGTTGATGCGCGTCGGATGCGCCAGCAGCTCAGCTTCGGCCGCATGCACGGCGCGGCAATCGAATTCGTGATGGCAGCCGATATGGTCGAAATGCGTATGGCTGGCAACGGCGGTCAGTTTGCGCTCGGTGACCAGCGGCACCCACGCGCGCAACGACACCACGCCCATGCCGCTATCAACAAGCATGTCACGGTCGCGCCCGCGCACGTGCCACATGTTGCAGCGGTAGAACTCCTGGATAAAGGGTTCGCAGATGTAGGTGACATCGTCGTCGAGACGCTTCGCCGCATACCAGTCTTTCGGAGCAATTCGCCGCATCTTGCTACAGGGTTCCGCTTGCCGCCGGCAAGGCTACGACGTCGGCAGCCCGCACCGCAAGGGGGACGATCTCGCCGTCGCGCACGTCGGAGGATTGCGGCAGATGCGCCACCAACGCATCGCCGTCGGTTGCGCAAGGCTTGAGGTGGCAACGGTAGTGCGTACCGAAGAAGGCGCTGCCGGCGACCCGCGCATCGCCGAGCGCGAACATCGGACCGTCCGATTTGTCGTTCCCGCGAAAATGCTCCGGCCGAATGGTGAGCGTGATCGCGTCGCCGGCCCTGGGCGCTCTCGCAGTAAAATTGGCGGCGGGAAGCGCCAAGTTGCCGAGCGAGGTTTCAACCTCGGCCGACGAAGCGTCGGCGGCCTTGATCCGGCCGGGAACAAAATTGACCTCGCCCATGAAGCCCGCCGAAAACAGCGATCGTGGCCGCATATAGATCTGCGATGGCGGACCGAAATCCTCGATTCGCCCCTGGTTCATGACGACGATCCGGTCGGCGATCGCCATCGCCTCTTCCTGGTCGTGGGTCACATGCACGAAGGTGGTGCCGACCCGCTTCTGGATCGCCTTCAGCTCATCCTGCATCTGGCGGCGAAGCTTCAGGTCCAGAGCGCCCAAGGGTTCGTCAAGCAGCAGCACTTCGGGATCGACGGCAAGCGCGCGGGCAAGTGCAACGCGCTGACGCTGGCCGCCGGAAAGCTCGTGCGGCCGTTTGCCGGCGGACGCCTTGAGACCGACGAGGTCGAGGAAGCCGAGCGCCTTTTCGTCCCGCTCGGCCTTGCCGAGACCGCGCATCCGGAGCCCGAAGCCGACATTGTCGACGAGCCGCATATGCGGGAAGAGCGCATAGTCCTGAAACATCGTCGTGGTCGGGCGTTTGGCCGGCGTGACGAAGGTCATGTCGCGATCGCCGATGACGACGCGCCCGGAGCTTGGCGACAGGAACCCGCCGAGAATGGAAAGAAGCGTGGTCTTGCCGCAGCCCGAGGGCCCAAGCAGCACGATGAACTCCCCTGCCCGGATGTCGAGCGAGACCCTGTCCAGCGCCGTGAAGTGGCCGAACGTCTTGCTGACGTTTTCGATCGAGACGGGAGCGGTCATTGTTTCTTCGTCCTTCCGAACAGGGAAAACTCGAGGATCAGCAGCAGCGCCACCGAGGCGAGAAAGACCAGCGAGCCGATCGCATTGGTCTTGGGATTGAGGCCAGAGCGCAGCATGCTCCAGATCTCGACGGGCAGGGTCACGTCGAAACGCGACAGCAGGAAGGCGATGATGAACTCGTCCCAGCTGAAGGTCACCGACAGGAAGAAGGCGGCGAGGATCGAAGGCATCAGCATCGGCGCGGTCACCAGCGCCATGACCTTGAAATCATTGGCGCCAAGATCGCGCGCCGCCCGCTCGATGTTGATCTGGTGGTCACCCATCGCGGCATAGATGATCGCAAAGCAGAGCGGCAGGTTGATCACCACGTGACCGATGCCGACCGTCAACAACGAGAGCGGCATGTGCAGCGCATTGAGAAGCGCCAGCAGTCCGAGCGCGATGATCAGATAGCTGACCGTCATCGGCGCGATCAGCAGGCCCCTTTGCAAGGCCGAGCCCGGCAGCCTGTAGCGCGCCAGCGAATAGGCGGCGAGAAAGCCGAGCACGCAGGAGACCAAGGACGAGGAGATGGCGACCAGCATCGAATTGCCGAGTGCTGCCATCAGCTTGCGGTCGACGAAAACAGCCTCGTACCATTGGGTGGAAAAGCCGTTGAACGGCGGCACCGGCAGGCGCCCGTCCTGGAAGGAAAACAGCACGAGCACCGCGACCGGAAGGAAGATGAAGGCGTAGACGAGAGCGAGATAGGCCCAGGACACACCGCCAATGAAAATTCTGCGCAGCATCAGGCCCTCTCGATCTTCAGCCAACGGGCACACAGCACATAGGCGACGGTGACGGCCAGCATGAGGATGATCGACAGCGCCGCTGCCATCGGGAAATCGGCGCGCCGGCCGAGCTGCAGCATGATGATCTGCGGCAGCACCAGCTCGTTGTTGCCGCCGAGGATCTGCGGCGTGACATAGTCGCCAATGCAGAGCACGAAGGTGAGAAATGCGCCGGTCATGATGCCGGGCAAAGTCAACGGCAGCACCACATGCCAGAAGGTCTGGAAGGCGTTGGCGCCAAGGTCGGCGGCCGCGCGGCGATAGTTCGGCGAGAGCTGGATCAGGTTCGAATAGATTGTCAGCGTCAAAAGCATGACGAAGAAGTGGACGAAACCGATCACCGTCGCCATGCGCGTGCTGGCGATCGCGAGCGGCTCGGAGATCAGCCCGACGCCCGTCAGTATCTGATTGATGACGCCGTTTTTCGACAGCACGAGCAACCATGAGTAAGAGCGGACGACATAGGAGGTCCAGAACGGCAGGATCGCCAGGATCAGCGCCATGCGCTGAAACCGTTTCGGCACGCGCTCGGCAATGATCCAGGCGAGCGGGTAGGCAAGCAGCACCGAAAGGACCGTGACGATAACCGTGATTTCGAGCGAATTGACCAGGCCCTGCAACAGCGCGTTCTCGGAGAAGAAGCGCAGATAGTTGTCGAGATTCCAGACGCGGACGATCTCCCGTCCCTCGCGCTTCCAGAGGCTCATCGCCGCCATGAACAGGAAAGGCACAACGAAGAAGGCGAACGTCCACAAAAGTGCCGGCGCAGCAAAACCCCAGGCTTTCCGGCGGTCGGCATCTTCGAGAGTTGTCGCGGTCATGAAAGCTCCAGATCTGAGCGCCCACCAGACAAGGATGGTGGCCGCAGTTCACCGTCCCACCGGACGGTGGGGCGGCGATCGGCTGCAGGATTGGCGAACGCCGTTCGGGGCGTTACTGCTGCAGCATTTCCGTCCAGGCATCCTGGAACTGCTGATCCAGTTCGGTGGACGGGATCGGATAGAGCTGCGTCTTCTTCAGGTATTCGGCCTGCTCGTTGAACCGCAGCGCCGCCTTCTGCTGGTCTGTCAGGTGCTCGCCGGCCTTGCTGTTTGCCGGCATCGCCCAGTAGCAGGAGGATGTCGCAAGCCGTGCCTGGCCTTCGGGGCTGACGATGTACTGCACGAATTTCAGCGCCAGATCCTGCTTGGTCGAATCCTTCATCACGCCAATCGACTGCGCCCAGCGCACCGCCCCCTGCTCCGGGATCGTCCAGTCGAGATTGGGCTTGTCGGCCGACAGCACCGCGGTGATCCACTCGCCGCCACCGACCAGGATATCGACCTCGCCGGTTGCCAGCGCCGTCTGGGAGGACACGACATCGCTGACCTGCTTGGAAACCGCACGCATTGCCGCCAGCTTTTCCTTGATCGCCGGCATGTCCGCCTCGGTTAGCTCTGCGGTCTTCTTGCCGAGCCCGAGACCGACGAGGCCGATCATCGGCAGGTAGTAGTCGTAGAGCGCGATGCGCCCCTTGTACTTGTCCGACCAGATCACCGAGAGATCCTGCATGTCCTTCGGATCGACCTTGGACTTGTCGTAGGAGATGGTGTTGTAGCCGAACTTTTCCGTGACGGCATAAGTCTTGCCGTCCTTGGTGTTGTTGGCCTCCATCCGGACTTCGGGGAAGAGGTCTGATGTCGGCAAGGCATCGGCCGGCATTTCGGCGAGCAGATCGAGATCGATGGCGCGGTGAACATCGACGCCGTCGATGACGAGGACGTCCCAGTCGCCCGGACGGGACTGGTCGAGGATCGAGAGCGCGGCACCGGTGCCTTCATAGACCTTCAGGTTGACCTTGACGTCGTTGGCCTTTTCGAACGGCTCGACCAGGGCCGGATCCGTGTGGTCGCACCAGACGAGCGCATTGAGTTCTTCGGTCGCGAAAGCCGGTGCCGGAACCGAGACAAGCGAAGCGGCGACGATCGCGCCTGCAGCGACCGAGGAGAAAAATCGGCGCAGGTGCGCGCCGTCATGAACTGACTGCATCATGCTGTTGCCCTCTTGTTTGACGCTCGTTTCGGCGTCTTCAAAAAAAGATTGAATGAATTCATTTTTTAAGTCAATCTCAAATTTGAAGACATTCAGAATTCAAGGAAATCCACATGACAGGGTTGCGCGCACGGCAGAAAGCCGACCGGAACAGACGTATCCTGGACGCCGCCGCTCAGTTGTTTCGCGAGGTCGGCTACGACAGCGCCCGCATCGAGGACATCGCCGAACGGGCCGAAGTGTCGGTCGGCACCTTCTACAATTACTATGAAAACAAGGGCGACATCCTGGTCGCCACGGTGTCGATGGAAGTGGAGGAAGTTCTCGCCGCCGGGCGCACCATCGTCGACAATCCCCCCTCCTCCGTCGAAGGCGCGCTGGAGGCCCTGATCGGTCAATATTACGATCACTCGCTCGTCTATCTCAGCAAGGAGATGTGGCGCACTGCGATGGCGATTTCGATCCAGCAGCCGGAGAGCCCCTTCAGCAAGCGCTATACCGAGCTCGACCGCCGGCTTTGCGACCAGGTGTCGACGCTCATCCACAAGCTGCAGGTGAAGGGCCTCGTCGCCCCCGGAACCGACATTCGCGCCGTCGGCGAGATGCTGTTCAACAATCTCAATCTAATGTTCATCGAATTCGCGAAGCACGAGGCGATGCCGCTCGATGAGCTCAAGGCGCGTGTCAGCAGACAGAACCGGCCGCTCGCAACGCTGATCGCGGCGCCATGATCCAACCCGGACAATGAAGCCAACTCTCACAATAAAGAGCGTATCGATGCAAGACTTGGAACAGTCGGTGCTTGCCGCCGCCGATCGGCTCGTCGCAGCCTTTGCCCGCCATGATGCCGCCGCCTACTTTTCAGCCTTCGCGCCGAATGCGACCTTCATCTTCCACAATCTCGATCGACCCCTGCGCAGCCGGGCAGAATATGAGGCGGAATGGGCGTTGTGGGAGACCCGCGACAGCTTCCGCGTCCGAGGCTGCCAGTCCAGCGATCGGCATGTGCAAATGATCGGCAACGTTGCCGTCTTCACGCATGGCGTTCGAACCGAACTTGAGATCGGCGGTGAAGCACTGACGTCGCAGGAAAGAGAAACGATCGTGTTTGAACGGGATGGGGCCGGAACCTGGCTGGCGGTCCACGAGCATCTGTCGCGCGCCGGATAGCAGTCCCGAAACGCGTTTAGAGGGCACCGATGACGACGGCGGAAACGAAGCAGAAGGCAGCGACAAAGGCGATCGCGTGCGGAAACAGGGTGATGGGTGAGCGGCGCGGCGGGGCTGCAGCGTAGGACGCATATCGGGACTGGATTGTCGGCTTCGCAGCGTTCATCGCGTCTCTCCGTCGTTCAGGCCGGGAACTTGGCCGTTAATAGCCATGTTCTCCGATATTCTCGATTGAGTTTATAGATATTAATTTCTCGATTCCACCCCAAAAGTAAAAAATCGTCCGCCAGGCGGCGCCTTCAGTGGCGATCACGGTCGCGTTCCTGCACATGTCGCGACCAGCTTTCGCTGAACCATGGCGTCAAAAGCGACACATTGGCATCGCGATGAGAGCGGGTGAGACCGCCATCGGCTTCGACGCAGGTCCAAACCGTAAACCCCGTCAGCTCGTGTTTTCCAAAGGTCTGGATCAGCGGAATGTCAGCGGCGTCGCGGCCCCGGGCAACGGCAATGCGCCCCGCACGGCGCGCATTGTTCTTGGCGTCGAACGTGTACCAGCGATCGCCGAGAAAGACATCGAACCAGGCATTGAAGTCCATCGGCGCCACTCTGTTCTCGGTTTCAAGGTCGGCCATGTAGCCGTTGACGTAGCGCGCCGGCATGTTCATGCAGCGGCAAAATGCGATGGCAAGGTGCGCATAGTCACGGCTGACGCCGAGGCGATCCTCGTGGGCTTCGAGCGCCGTGCGCATCGCCTGGGCGTAGCCGTAGCTGAACACCAGGCGCGCATGCACATAGTCGCAGATCGCCTGCACCCGCGGCCAACCGGGCGCCACCTCCCCGAAAAGCCTCCAGGCAAGCGCGCCCAGCCGATCGGTTTCGCAATAGCGGCTGGCGGCCAGATAGGGCAGCGTGTTCGGTGGAAGCTTCTCGACGGGCACGGCCTGCGCCTGCGGATCGGAAACGTCAGGCCGGCCGTCGTCTTCGATGACGGCATCATAGCTGAGCTTGAAGTCCCCTTCCGGCGCGATCATGCGCAGGCACGCATTGCGGTGCGGGTCGACAATCTCCTCCATCTTGACGATCGGCGAGGTTACGGGGCCACGTTCGCGCCGGATGTCAGGGCGCTTTTCGCTGGCGACGGAAAGATAAGTCATCATCGGTGTCGGCTGGGGGCAGCGGATGCCGATCTCATAGCCAAAGCGCACGAACATCTCCAACCTCCCTCGTTCGGCAGGAATGTTTCGCGAACCCTTTTGTTCCCGGGATCGACGGTGAAATGGCGCTACCGTCGCCAATTGTGAACTCACGCAAAGAGAAACACCCGGCCGCTTCGATCCGGGTACGAATGGAGGGCACACGAACCACGGCGAGGCGCCGTAGCGCACCCCTTAGTCGCCCCAGAACGACGGCACTTGGCGGCATTCCTGCCCGTCTTCCTGCCCGGTCGATTTTATGCCCGAACGCGGCAGGCGACAACCGCATTCGGCGAGCCGTCCGGCGCCGCAGGAACACGGCACCGCCGGGTTTTCCGGCTTTTCAGACGGGTCGCATTGCCGTGCGGAAAGGTGGCCCGAGTGGTGCGTTCCCGCCCTACCAGCCAACGACATCCTTGAACGAATACCACCAGGAGCCGATCGTCGAATACTGCGCACGGAACATTCGCCCGCCCGGGAACGGGTACCAGGGCAGTTTCTCGAACATGTCGAAGCGCGTTGCGTCACCGTCGATCGCCTCGGCAAGCGTGCGCCCGAAAAGATGCGATCCCGTCACGCCATGGCCGCTATAGCCGTGAGCGAAATAGATATTGGCACCGATGCGGCCCATCTGCGGCACGCGGGTAAACGAGAGCGCGAAGTTGCCGCTCCAGGCATAGTCGATCTTCACGCCTTTCAGCTTCGGGAAGACCTTTTCCAGATTGGGCTTGAGCTTGGCCACGACGTCCGCCGGGTCGGTGCCGCCATAGACCGTACCGCCGCCGAAGATCATGCGCTTGTCCGCCGACAGTCTGAAATAATCGAGGATGTATCGCACGTCCTCGACGCACATGTCGCTGGGGATCAGCGAATGGGCGAGCTCCTCGCCGAGCGGCGCGGTGGTGATCATCTGGGTGGAAACAGGCATCACGCGCGAGACGAGCTTCGGCACCGCATCGCCGAGATAGGCATTGCCGCAGAGAACAACGATCCGCGCCGTGACTTCGCCACCGGCGGTATAGACCGTCGGCCTTGCCGCCTCATGGTCGACCCGCGTGACCGGTGACTGTTCGTAGATCGTGCCGCCAAGGCTTTCCAAGGCGCGCGCTTCGCCGAGCACCAGATTGAGCGGATGCATGTGGCCGCCCGTCGTATCCAGCATGCCGCCGCAATAGGCGTCGGAATTCACCAGCTTGCTGAGCGCGTCGCGGTCGAGAAGCTGATGATCGTCCATGCCGTACTTGCGCCAGAGCGCCTGCTTGGCTTCCAGTTCCTTCATGTGCGCCGGGGTGTAGGCCGCATAGATGTTGCCCGGCTTCAGATTGCAGTCGATCTGATACTGGCTGACGAGCCGGCGGATGATCTTGCCGCCCTCCTGCACCAGCCCGCCGACGAAGCGGGCTGCGTCCTCGCCGTAGCGGCGCTGGATGGTCGCAAGGCTGGCGTTGAGACCGTTGACGACCTGGCCGCCATTGCGCCCCGATGCGCCCCAGCCGACCTGCGCGCCCTCGACGACGACGACCTTGTAGCCTTTCTCGGCGAGATGGATTGCCGTCGACAGACCGGAATAGCCGGCGCCGACGACACAGACATCCGTCTCGACGCGCCCTTTGAGCGAAACCGGCGTGCGGATGATGTTGCGGGAGGAGGCGTAGTAGCTCGTGGGATAGCTGCCGTCGCCGGCATAGGATTTTTGGTTTCTCGACATCACACGATTTCCAGGTAAGCGCTGAATTCATAGTCCGTCACCTGCTCGGCAAAGCCGGCGATCTCCTGCCTCTTGCAGGCGATCAGCATCGAGCGCAGCGTCGGATCGAAGATCTCGGCGGCAATCGGCCCTGCCTCGAAGGCATCGACCGCCTGCCCCCAATCGGCGGGAATTTTGGGCAGTTTCTCCGCCGTATAGGCCCGGCCCGTCACCGGCGCCGAGGGTTTCCATTTGTTGCGGATACCGACGAGAGCCGCGCCGAGGATCGCGGCGATGACGAGATAGGGGTTAGCGTCAGCGCCGGCCACCCGGTGCTCGATGCGGCGCGCTGCCGGATTGCCGCCGGGGATGCGGATCGCCGATGTCCGGTTTTCATAGCCCCAGCACACGGCCGTCGGCGCGTGCGTATCCGGCCGCAGTCGACGGTAGGAATTGAAATGCGGCGCAAACATAAGCGTCGTTTCCGGCATGCCGCGCAAAAGGCCCGCGACGGCATTCTTGAGGACCGCCGACCCTTCGTCGCTGCCGTCGTTGAAGACATTGTTGCCATCAGCGTCGAGCAGGCTGAAATGGATGTGCATGCCGTTGCCCGAGCGGGTGCCATAGGGCTTGGCCATGAAGGTCGCCGCCAGCCCGTGCTTGCGGGCGACGCCCTTGACGATGCGCTTGAAGAAGATCGCGTCATCAGCCGCCTTCAAGGGATCGTCGGTGTGCAGCAGGTTGATCTCGAACTGGCCGATGCCATTCTCGGCGATCGCCGCATCCGCCGGCACGTTCTGGCGGGCACATTCCTTGTAGACGTCGGAGAAGAACTCGCCGAAATCGTCGAGTTCGTCGATCGACAGGATCGCATCGGAATCGAGCCGCTTGCCGGTATAGGGCGAAATCGGAGGCACGGCGCTGTCGGGCTCAGGGTCGATCAGATAGAATTCCATTTCGGTCGCGACCACGGGGCGCAACCCCAACTCCTGATACTCGCGTACGATCGCCGCCAGCGCCTGGCGCGGATCGGCGAGGAACGGCTTGCCGTCCTCGAGCAGCAGCCACAGCGGCACCAGAGCACTTGGCCGCGAGGTCCAGTTGACCGGCAACGCGCCGCGCCCGGTAACGGCGCAGATACCGTCCCTATCGCCGCTAGCAAACACCTGCTCGCTGTTGATGATGTCTTCGCCCCAGACGTCGACGCCGACGATCGACAGCGGCATGCGGATGCCGCCCCCCAGCACCTTGGAGGCCTGCTCCACGGGTACACGCTTGCCGCGCATGATACCGTTCAGGTCGCAGACCACGGCCTGGATGCTTTCGATAGGGCCGTTCTGCTCCAGCCAGGCCTTGAAGGCGCTCGGGTCTTCCGCGTCGAGGGACATATCGCAAATCTCATTTTGTGATCACATTTGCAGAAAGTTGACATAATTTAGAAGTTGGAGTCAACCTCGACGGATGTTATCAGCCCGCGATCATTCCCGCGTGGCAGAAGGAGCCTGCTGATTTGAAGACCCCATCGCTGCCTCTTCTCGACCGGCCAGAGGGCATGACCACGCATGACTATGCCTTTGCCAGGCTTCGCCAGGCGATCATGGTCGGCAGCTTCCGCCCCGGCACTTCGGTCACGATCAGGGGGCTTGCCGAAGCGCTGGAGAGCAGCCCGACGCCGGTGCGCGAGGCCCTGCGGCAGCTCACTTCCATCGGCGCTCTGCAATTCCTTGAAAACCGCCGCATCGTCGTGCCGCGCATCACGCCCGCCCGTTTCGAAGAGCTGATATCGCTTCGCATCGCGCTCGAGAGCCATGCCGCGCGCCGAGCCGTCGCCCATCTTTCGGAGCGGCAGATCGAACGAATCTCAGCGATCGACGACAGCATCGAGGACGAAATCCAACGCGGCGACCAGGTGGCGGCGCTGATCGCCAACCAGGCCTTCCACCGGACGATCTACACCGCCAATCCGGACCAGATCGTCATGCCGCTGATCGAAAGCGTCTGGCTGCAACTGGGTCCGATCCTCGGCATCGCCATGGAGCATGTGAGCGAACTCTATGTCGTCGACCGCCATCGCGAGGCGATCGACGCCTTGCGCCGCCGCGACGAGGATGCCGTTGCCGATGCCATTGCAGCCGATATTCGCGAGGGTATCGGCGGCTTCGACCAGCAGGCCGTCGCGCGCCTGCTGAAGCTTGCAGCCTGACATTAAACCAACGCCATCAACTGAAATTTTAGTGTGGCTAAAATTTTCATTGACAAGCCGCGATCGCCGCAGCAAAGTTCAGGAAATACAAGTGCATAGCCCTGAAATCCTAGCGATTTCCGGGCGTGTATGTCTGTACCCACGCAGGAGATCTTCCCTTGGGGGAGGATGTGGGATGAGGGGGATTTCACAGTGGATTCGCAGTCTCGGCCGGGTGATCCGGCATCGGAGCTTCCTTCGCTCGGCGATCGGCTGCGCGAGCGGCGCAAGGCCCTGAAGCTGACGCTCAAGGAAGTTGCCGATCGGGCCGATTTCTCTGTGGGCTTCATCTCCCAGATCGAGCGCGGCATCACCGTGCCGTCGCTGACGTCGCTGGTCGCGGTCTGTCGGGTGCTGAAGGTCGAGGTCGGGACATTCCTCAATTCGCCGAGGGTGGCAACGCCATTTACCCGCCACGATCAGCGCCGCGCCTATGCGCTCGCTGGGTCGCCCGACAACAACATATCCTATGAACGCCTGTCGGCTTCCTTTCCCGGCAGCGTTCTGCGCAGCACCGTGGTGCACACACCGCCCGGCCACCGCAGCGAAGCCATGACCCACGAGGGCGAAGAGATGTTCTTCGTTCTCCAGGGCGCACTGACGATCGAGATTGATGGCGAAGAGACGGTGCTGGAAACGGGCGATTCCGCACATTTCCTGTCGGGTCTGACCCACCTCACCTGGAACCACACCAGCGAACCGACGGTGATCCTGCACACCTGCACGATGGATGTCTTCGGCGACGCGCAGGCAATGGAGACGCCGGAAGGCGCATTCGCGGTAACACGCGCCGAGGACCGTCGCAGTGCCTCGGCAAGCCCCGGCAAGGGCGCCGGATAGGATCGCCCTACAGCGCCGCGCGTCTAATTAGACGCGTAAAGGTCGCTGTAGCGCTTTGAATTGCTGCATGCGCAAACGCGTCAGCAATTGCGCCCATCAGATCACCAGCCTTTCGTCTGGACGCCTGCGTCTAGCGACCGCCGCGCGTCGATCGACGCCCGAACACGAGAGCGACGCGCGGCCCCTCACCTCACCCACAACCCTGCCGGAACCAGAACTGGAAACGCCATGAAAGAACAGACGAAAGCACGCCTTGCCGCCCTGCGGACCAAGATGAACGAAACCGGCAGCGGGCTGGTGGCACTCGCCCCCGGATCGCACATGGATTGGTTGATCGGCTATCATCCGCATCCCGACGAACGCCCCTGCCTGCTGCTGATCGGCCCGCAGAAGGAAGCCTTCCTGATGCCGGCGCTCAATGCCGAGGGCACCCGCGAACATACGGATATCGATTTCTACAACTGGTCCGATGCCGAAGGACCAGTTGAGGCTCTGACTTTGGCGCTTGCCGGGATCGGCGCGGAAAAGCCCGGCCGCGTGGTGATCGACGAGACCATGCGCGCCGATTTCGCGCTGCTGCTCATCGACAATCTGCCCGAGGACACTGCCCGCGACTTTACACCTGAGACGCTCGGTGCCCTGCGCATGCGCAAGGACAGGAGCGAATACGAGCTGCTGAAGATGAATGCCGGCATCGCCGATCGCGCCATGCAGGCGGCCTTCGCCAAGATCCGCCCCGGCATGACCGAGAAGGAACTGGCCGCAGAAATCCGCTCGCACTTCTTATCCGAAGGTGCGGCACCGGCCTTCTGGATTGTCGGCGCCGGCGGCAACGGCGCTTTCCCACATCATTCCGCCAGCGAACGGGTCATTGCCGAAGGCGACGCCGTCGTTATCGACATCGGCGGCCGCAAGCAGGGCTTCCCGAGCGACATCACCCGCATGGCGATCGTCGGCCGCGCACCGGAAGGTTACGGCCAGATCCACACGATCGTCGAGCGGGCCGTTCAGGCAGCGCTCAAGGCGGCTCGTCCAGGCGTTCTCGCCAAGACCGTGGACGATGCAGCACGCAAGGTGATCGCGGACGCCGGCTACGGCGAATATTTCGTCCACCGCACAGGTCACGGCATGGGCATCGACGGCCACGAGCCACCCTACATCACGGCAACGTCGGAAACGGTTCTGGAGGAAGGCATGGTCTTCTCGATCGAACCCGGCATCTACCTGCCCGGTCGCTTCGGCATCCGGCTCGAGGATATCGTCATCCTGCGCGCGGACGGGCCGGAAGTGCTGTCGTCGCTGCCGCGCGACGCCCATATCGCGCAAATCTGATACGGAATTTTGGGGCGCCCTCGGGCGCCACTTTTCTTTGTCCCTGCCACACACTGGCCGCTACAGCGCCGCGCGTCTTATTAGACGCGCAAAGGTCGCTGTAGCACTTTGAATTACTGCATGTTTTTATCCTTAAATCGAATACGGTTTAAGGAAACATGCAGTAGGCTATTGCGCGTAAGTCTTCTTGCGGCCGTCGGATTTGCCGCTGGCAGGCTGGTTCTGCGGCCGTTGCTGATAGACCGGTTCCCGCCTCCACTCTGGCGGCCAGATCCAGAGATAGCTGCCATAGGGCGCGCGCTTGATGCCCTGGTAATACTCGCCCTTGCCCGTGCGCATCTGCGCCTCGGCACCGCTCGTAGCAGTGCCGGCAGCGATTGCGATCGCCGCCAGGGCCACGAGCAGACGTCCTGTTTTCTTCATCTTCGAACTCCTTGCTTCGCCATATCACTCCGTGCGGAGTGCCGGGTCAACCGACGCGTGTTTATAAGTTCCTGCTTGACGACTTCCCGTGCCTTGGTCATATTGATCAGATGTCAGACCAATTTGGCGCCGAGGGGGAGGCTGAATGACTGAACAAGCAAGAGCAGCGCTTCTGCCACTGCCGCCCGCCGACCGGGCGCAACAGGTCATTGCCGCGCTCGCCGATTACATCCAACAATCTGGCCTGAAAGCCGGCGATCGCCTACCGGCGGAGCGCGAACTGATGATGGCGCTTGCCGTCGGGCGCTCGACCGTGCGCGAAGTCATCCGCCATTTCCAGGCGCTCGGCGTCGTCGAAGCGCGCAAGGGCAGCGGCACCTATCTGCTGCGCGCCATCTCGGCCGGCACCGTGCATATGCCGCTGACGCTCGACGCCGGGCATCTTCGCGACGTGCTTTTGATGACGCTCGAGGTCCGCCGCGGCATTGAAGTCGAAGCCAATATGGTCGCAGCGCGCCGACGCACCGACGCAGACCTTGAGATCATCGAAGTGAAGCTCAATGAGATGGAGCGGGTGCACATCGCCAAGGGCACCTCAGGCCCGGAAGACCTCGCCTTCCACCTGGCGATATACGACGCCACCCACAATCCCTTGTTCCGGCAGTTGCTCGAACAGATGCGGGAAGCCTTCGAACGCTTCTGGGAAGAGCCCTTCGACCGTTCGGATTTCGCCCGCCGTTCCTTCCCATTCCACCGCACCCTCTTCAACGCGATCGCGGCAAAGGATCCCGATACCGCGCGCGAAGAAACGCTGAAAATCCTCGCAATCGTCGAGGAAGACATCAAGGAAATGTCCAAATGAACAACGGCTTCGATCCGTTCGACCACGCCTCTTTGATCGTCGCGCACGACGAGGGCAATGCCTTTGACGCCGTCGTGCCGCCGATCGTCCAGACCTCGCTGTTCACCTTCAAGGACTATGACGACATGGTCGCGACCTACAAGGGCGAACGCGTGCGGCCGATCTACACCCGCGGCCTCAACCCGACGGTGCGCATGTTCGAGGAGATGCTGGCGAAACTGGAAGGGGCAGAGGACGCGATCGGCTTTGCCAGCGGCATGGCGGCAATCTCCTCCACCGTGATGTCCTTCGTCGAGCCCGGCGACCGCATCGTCGCCGTCAACCATGTCTATCCCGACGCTTTCCGGCTCTTCGGCACCCATCTGAAGCGCATGAAGGTCGAGGTGACCTATGTCGACGGCCGCGATGAGGAGGCCGTCGCCAGGGCTCTGCCCGGCGCCAAGCTCTTCTACATGGAAAGCCCGACAAGCTGGGTCATGGACACCCATGACGTGGCAGCACTGGCAAAACTCGCAAAACAGCAGGGCATCCTCACCGCCATCGACAACAGCTGGGCGAGCCCGATCTTCCAGCAGCCGATTTCGCTCGGCGTCGATCTGGTCATCCATTCGGCCTCGAAATATCTCGGCGGGCACAGCGACGTGGTCGCAGGCGTCGTCGCCGGCTCGAAGGACCTGATTGGCCGCATCCGTTCGGAAGCCTACCCCTATCTCGGCGGCAAGCTCTCGCCCTTCGATGCCTGGCTCCTGATCCGCGGTCTTCGCACCCTGCCGATCCGCATGAAGGCGCACGAGCGTTCGGCGCTGACGGTAGCGCAGCGCCTGCAGGCCCATCCGCTGGTCGAGACCGTCTGCCATCCCGGCCTTGGCAACACCTTGCCGCCGGGCCTGTCCGGCACATCGGGTCTCTTCTCTTTCATCTTCCGCGACGGCGTCGATGTCAGACGCTTCGCCGACCACCTCGACCTGTTCAAGCTCGGCGTTTCCTGGGGCGGACACGAAAGCCTGATCGTGCCGGGCGAAGTCGTGCTGTCACAGAAAGCCCAGCCCAATTCCGCGGCCGCCTTCGGCATCTCACCGCGGTCCGTACGGCTCCATGTCGGCCTGGAGGGAACGGAGGCCCTCTGGAGCGATCTTGAAGCGGCGATGTCTGCCGCTTCGTCAGGCTGACAGGAGCGGGATGCCGCATCCCGCTCATTGCATGTGGATCAACCATCAAAAAACAAAGGGAACAAAAATGAGGAAACTGATTACCGCCACTCTGCTTGCCACCCTGATGGCAGGAAGTGCACTGGCCGATACCAAGCTGAAGCTGGTCGAGGTCATCACCAGCCCCGAGCGCACCGAAACGCTGAAATCGATCGTCGCCAAGTTTGAAGCCGCAAATCCGGGCACCACGGTCGAGATCATCTCACTGCCCTGGGGCGAAGCCTTCCAGAAGTTCGCGACCATGGTTTCGGCCGGCGAGCTGCCCGACGTGATGGAAATGCCCGACACCTGGCTTTCGCTCTATGCCAACAACGGCATGCTTGAAAGCCTCGAGCCCTATCTCGAAAAGTGGGAGCACACGCCGGGCCTGACCGAGCGTACGCTCGAGCTCGGCCGCGACATCAAGAACACCGCCTACATGCTGCCCTACGGCTTCTATCTGCGCGCCATGTTCTACAACAAGAAGCTCTTGTCGGAGGCCGGCGTCAGCGAACCGCCGAAGACCATGGACGATTTCGTCAAGGCATCGGAAGCCGTCTCCAAGCTGCCGGGCAAATCCGGCTACTGCCTGCGCGGCGGTCCTGGTGGCCTCAACGGCTGGGTGATGTTCGGCGCGACCATGGCCGGCAGCAACAAATTCTTCAATGAGGACGGCACGTCGACCATGAACAGCGAAGGCTGGGTCAACGGTCTCACCTGGGTGATCGACCTCTACAAGAAGGGGCTGGCGCCGAAGGACAGCGTCAACTGGGGCTTCAACGAAATCGTCGCCGGCTTCTATAGCGGCACCTGCGCCTTCCTCGACCAGGACCCGGACGCGCTGATCGCCATTGCCGAGCGGATGAAGTCGGAAGATTTCGGCGTCACCACCATGCCGAAGGGACCGAGCGGCAAGGCCTTCACCACCATCGGCTTTGCCGGCTGGTCGATGCTTGCGGCGAGCCAGAACAAGGACCTCTCCTGGAAGCTGATCGAAACGCTCGAAGGGCCCGAAGGCAACATCGAGTGGAACAAGCGCACCGGTGCCTTGCCCGTCCACAAGGCGGCGGAAAAGGATCCGTTCTATGCGAGCCCGCAGTTCAAGGGCTGGTTCGACGAGCTTGCCGACAAGGACGTCGTTTTGACGGTCATGCCGACCTACCTCGAAGAATTCGCCTTCTTCAAGGATTCGCTGGCGATCAAGACGACGCAGGAAGCCCTACTCGGCGACATCACGCCGACGGATCTCGCCAACCAGTGGGCCGAGTACCTCACCAAGGCGCAGCAGAAGCACCTCGCCAAGAAGTGAGCCTTCGACCGGCGGCGGACCTCACCGCCGCCGGTCACTCGATATGTTGAGAACAGGGCACGCCAAAAAACCGGCGGCCGCACAGGGGAAATTTCGACCGATGGCCTATGCCGCCCGCCATGACGGCCTGCCCGCACGCCGGCCGCTGATGAAGCGTATCACCGATGGTGCTGCGCCCTATCTCTATAGCGCGCCGGCGCTGATCCTGATCGTCACCGTCATGCTGGTGCCGTTGGCGCTCGGCGTCTCCTACGCCTTCCGCGATATTCAGCTGCTCAATCCATTCTCCGGCGCCTTCATCGGCCTCGACCACTTCCGGGCGCTGTCGCAGGACCAGGCTTTCTACCGGGCGCTGCGCAACACGCTGTGGTGGACGGGCGCCTCGGTCTTCCTGCAGTTTTTCCTCGGGCTGATCCTCGCTTTGCTGCTCGACAAGCCGTTTTACGGCCGAGGCCTGGCGCAGGCGCTCGTCTTCCTGCCCTGGGCGGTGCCGAGCTTCCTGGCCGGTCTCAACTGGTCCTGGCTGTTCAATCCGGTCGTCGGACCGTTGCCACACTGGTTCTACGCGCTCGGCATCATGAGCGAGCCGTCCAACATCCTTTCCGATCCGCATCTGGCGATGTGGGGGCCGATCATCGCCAATGTCTGGTGGGGCATCCCGTTCTTCGCCATCACCCTGCTTGCCGCCCTCCAGGCGATCCCGCGTGATCTCTATGAAGCCGCCAGCATCGACGGCGCCGGCCCGGTGCAGCGGTTCCTGTCGATCACCCTGCCCTTCCTGGCGCCGACGATCGCCATCACCATTCTCCTGCGCACCGTTTGGATCTCGAATTTCGCCGACCTGATCATCGTCATGACCAATGGCGGTCCGGCCGATCGCACCCAGATCGTCGCCAGCTACATCTTCACCCAGGCCTTCAAGCGGCTCGACTTCGGCTACGCTTCGGCGATCGCGCTGGTGCTTCTGGCACTGCTGCTCGCCTACTCCATGCTGATTGTCATCCTGCGCCAATGGCTGCTGAGCAAGGATTGAGACCATGCGCGCCAAACCCATCCTTCTCGTAGCCGCACATCGACTGGCGATCCTCGCCTATATCGCCTTCGCGCTCTTCCCGCTCTACTGGCTGCTGAAGGTCGCAGTCACGCCCAACGACCTGCTCTACTCCGAAGGCATTCGGATGTGGCCTTCGCGCGCCAGCCTCGAGCATTTCGATTTCGTGCTGCGCCACAGCGCCTTCCCGGTGTTCTTCAAAAACAGCCTGATCGTTTCGGGCTCGACGGCGATCATCGTCACCATCCTTGCCTCGCTCTCGGGATACGCGCTGTCGCGCTTCAACTTCCGCGGAAAGTACTGGCTGGTGGCGCTGATGCTGCTGACGCAGATGTTCCCGCTCGTCATGCTCGTCGCACCGATCTTCAAGATCCTGTCGCCGCTCGGCCTCACCAACAGCCTGACCGGCCTCGTCATCGTCTACACCGCTTTCAACGTGCCGTTTGCCACCTTCCTGATGCAGTCCTTCTTCGACGGTATTCCGAAGGATCTCGAAGAGGCGGCGATGATCGACGGCGCAACCCAGTTCGTGGCCTTCCGCCAGATCATCCTGCCGCTGACGCTTCCGGGCATTGCCGCAACCCTCGGCTTCGTCTTCACCGCTGCCTGGAGCGAGCTTCTGTTTTCGCTGATGCTGATCTCGGGCAACGACCAGGCGACTTTTCCGGTCGGGCTGCTGTCCTTCGTGTCGAAATTCTCGGTCGACTTCGGCCAGATGATGGCCGCCGGCGTGCTGGCGCTGATCCCGGCCTGCCTCTTCTTCCTGCTCATTCAACGCTATCTCGTCCAGGGCCTGACGGCCGGCGCGGTCAAAGGCTGAGGATACCACCATGGCTTCCATCGATATCGCCAACATCCGTAAATCCTACGGCATCCACCCGGTCCTGCACGATGTGGACCTGAAGATCGGCGACGGCGAATTCGTCGTGCTGGTCGGCCCGTCCGGCTGCGGCAAGTCCACCCTGCTGCGCATGATCGCCGGCCTTGAAAGCGTGACGTCAGGCGAAATCCGCATCGCCGGAAAACGCGTCAACGAACTGGCCCCGAAGGACCGCGACATCGCCATGGTGTTCCAGTCCTATGCGCTCTATCCGCATATGTCGGTCGCCAACAACATGAGCTACAGCCTAAGGCTCCGGAAGACGGCCAAGGAAAAGATCGCCAGCGTCGTCTCCGGTGCTGCGTCGAAGCTCGGTCTCGACCCGCTGCTCGAGCGTCGCCCGCGCGCCCTTTCCGGCGGCCAGCGCCAGCGCGTCGCCATGGGCCGCGCCATCGTGCGCGAACCCAAGGCCTTTCTCTTCGACGAGCCGCTGTCAAACCTCGACGCGCGCCTGCGCGAACAGATGCGCGCCGAGATCAAGAAGCTGCACAAGGATCTGGGCGCCACCTCGATCTACGTCACCCACGACCAGATCGAGGCGATGACACTTGCCGACCGGATCGTCGCCATGAACGGCGGTTTCGTGCAGCAGGTCGGCAGCCCGCTCGATCTCTACGACCGTCCGGCAAACCTCTTCGTTGCCGGCTTCATCGGCTCGCCCGGCATGAACTTCTTCGAAGGCACCTACCGAAACGGCGAAGCGCCACGTTTCGAGACTGCGGGCGGCGTAACCATTCCGGCGCAAGTGCATGCGGAACTGATTGACGGGGCCAGCACGACGCTCGGCATTCGGCCGGAACATGTCGAGCTCGGCACCACGGCGCCGGATGCGCTGAAGGCAACGGTCGACCTGGTCGAACCAACCGGCTTCGGCATCATCCTGCATTTGTCCTTCGGCAAGGCCAGCTTCAAGGCCTTTACCAACGACCGCACTTTCCTCAATGCAGCCGGCGAAATCCCGGTACGACTGCCGCCCGAGCGACTGCATTTCTTCGACGCCGCCGGCAATCGGGTCTGATTGCCGCGCCGGCCGTAGCGGCTGGCGGAAAGTGACGCGGCGCGAGCGATATCGCCCAAGACCGGAGATTGACATCTTCCGGACGAGGCGTACCGTCATGCCGTCGCAAGTATCAACCGCCCGTGGCGCCCAATTGAGAGAAGCAAGTACCGCCAATACGATGAATTGACGATAGCCTTCCTTGCCCCGCGCCCGGCGATATTGAGGAAGTGTCATGCGAAATTTTGTTGTTGCCCTTGCCTTTTCGACAACGCTGCTCTGTCCCGTCGCCGCCCTCGCGCAAGAGGGCGATGCGGGGGCCGGCGCGACCGTCTTCAAGAAATGCGCCATCTGTCATGTCGCCGACAGCGACACCAACAAGGTCGGTCCTTCGCTCAATCATGTGCTGGGCAGAACAGCCGGCACGCATCCGGACTTCAAGTATTCGCCGGCGATGATCGATGCCGGCAAGGGTGGGCTTGTCTGGGACGAGGCGACGCTGCGCGATTATCTCCACAATCCGAAGGCGAAAGTGAAGGGCACAAAGATGGTCTTTCCCGGCCTGAAGGACGAAGGCGATATCTCCAACCTGCTCGCCTATCTCAAGCAATATTCGCAGTAGACGAAATGGGTTGAGTTGCCGGCAGGCGCTCAACCGAACGGTCAATTGCGAGTATTTTCCGTTCGTGCAATAATTGCATTTAGAACTCTACGGATTGCGTATTCATGCCCACAGCCGCGAGCGGCGAGGAGGGACAAGAAATGGCCGTGGTGGTTATTCTGGTTTTGCTGGCCGCCGGATCGGTGTTGTTCCATTTGTTGAGCCCATGGTGGTGGACGCCGATCGCGTCCAACTGGAACTACATAGACAATACACTCATCATCACCTTCTGGATCACCGGCGTCGTCTTCGTCGCCGTCGTCCTGTTCATGGCCTACTGCGTCCTGCGTTTTCGGCACCGCCCGGGAAACAAGGCGGCCTATGAACCTGAGAACAAGAAGCTCGAAAGCTGGCTTGCCGCCGGCACGACGCTCGGCGTCGCCGCCATGCTGACGCCTGGCCTGTTCGTCTGGCATCAGTTCGTCACCGTTCCCGACGGTGCTAGCGAGGTCGAAATCGTCGGCCAACAATGGTTGTGGAGCTACCGCCTGCCCGGCGTCGACGGCAAGCTCGGCACCTCCGAGACACGCGACGTCTCGCCGGAAAATTCGCTTGGCCTCAACCGCAACGACACGGCCGCCCTGGATGACGTCGTCATAGAAGGCGGCGAGCTGCACCTCGAGATCGGCAAGCCGGTCAAGGTGCTGCTGCGCTCCGTCGATGTGCTGCATGATTTCTACGTGCCGGAGTTCCGCGCCAAGATGGACATGGTGCCCGGCATGGTGACCTATTTCTGGCTGACCCCCACGCGCACCGGCACCTTCGAAGTGCTCTGCGCGGAGCTCTGCGGCGTCGGCCACCCGCAGATGCGCGGTACCGTCGTCGTCGACAGCGCGGAGGACTATCAGACCTGGCTCGCGAGCCAGCAGACCTTTTCGCAGTTGATGGCAGCAGCGCAGACGAAGGAAACGGCACAGGCAGAAAATGCCGCCCCGGCGCGGTAGGAGGCGCCCCGACGGCAATTGGGAGAGTATAGATGGTCGACATCCGGTCAGGCACAGATGGCGCGCTCGGACACGCCGAGGTGGAGGATGTTGAACTCTACCATCCCCACAGTTGGTGGACGCGCTATGTCTTCAGCCAGGACGCCAAGATCATCGCCGTGCAATATGCCTCGACCGCCATCGCCATCGGCATGGTTGCGTTGGTTCTCTCCTGGCTGATGCGCCTGCAGCTTGGCTTTCCCGGCGCCTTCGCCTTCATCGATGCGGAGCGTTACTACCAGTTCATCACCATGCACGGCATGATCATGGTGATCTACCTGCTGACCGCGCTGTTTCTCGGCGGCTTCGGCAACTACCTGATCCCGCTGATGCTCGGCGCACGCGACATGGTGTTTCCCTACGCCAACATGCTGAGCTACTGGCTCTACCTTCTCGCCGTGCTCGTGCTGGTCGCCAGCTTCTTTGCCCCCGGCGGACCGACCGGCGCCGGCTGGACGCTGTATCCGCCGCAAGCCGTGCTTTCAGGCACACCCGGAGGCAAGGACTGGGGCATCGTGCTGATGCTCTCCTCGCTCATCCTTTTCATCATCGGTTTCACCATGGGCGGGCTCAACTATGTGGTGACGGTGCTCCAGGGCCGCGCACGCGGCATGACGCTGATGCGTATGCCGCTGACGATCTGGGGCATCTTCACCGCGACGGTGATGGCGCTGCTCGCCTTCCCCGCCCTCTTCGTCGCCTGCGTCATGATGATGTTCGACCGGGTGCTCGGCACCAGCTTCTTCATGCCGGCGATCGTCGAAATGGGCGAACAGCTGCAGCATGGCGGTGGCAGCCCGATCCTGTTCCAGCATCTCTTCTGGTTCTTCGGCCACCCCGAAGTCTACATCGTCGCCCTTCCCGCGTTCGGCATCGTCTCCGATCTCATCAGTACCCATGCCCGAAAGAACATCTTCGGCTACCGCATGATGGTCTGGGCGATCGTCATCATCGGCGCGCTTTCCTTCGTCGTCTGGGCGCACCACATGTATGTCAGCGGCATGAACCCCTATTTCGGTTTCTTCTTCGCCACAACCACGCTGATCATTGCCGTGCCGACCGCGCTCAAGGTCTACAACTGGGTGCTGACGCTGTGGCGCGGCGATATCCATCTCAACCTGCCGATGCTGTTTGCGCTCGGTTTCATCGTTACCTTCGTCAATGGCGGGCTGACCGGCCTCTTCCTCGGCAACGTCGTCGTCGACGTGCCGCTTTCCGATACGATGTTCGTCGTTGCCCATTTCCACATGGTCATGGGTGTCGCGCCGATCCTCGTCATCTTCGGCGCCATCTATCACTGGTATCCGAAGGTCACCGGCCGCATGCTCAACGAGGCGATGGGCCAGCTTCATTTCTGGGTCACCTTCGTCGGCGCATACCTCATCTTCTTCCCGATGCACTATCTCGGCCTGATCGGCGTGCCCCGGCGCTACTACGAGATGGGCGAAACCGCCTTTGTCCCGGCCTCGGCCCACACGCTCAACGAGTTCATCACCATCGTTGCGCTCATCGTCGGCGCGGCGCAGATCGTCTTCCTCTTCAATCTCGTCTGGAGCATTCGCCACGGCCGCGAGGCCGGCGGCAATCCATGGCGGGCAACGACGCTCGAATGGCAGACGCCGGAAACGCCGCCACGCCATGGCAACTGGGGCAAGGATCTGCCGGTGGTCTATCGCTGGGCCTATGACTATAGCGTGCCCGGCGCACCGGAGGATTTCATCCCACAGAACCAGCCCGGCCCCGACAACCTGACGCGGGAGACCGCGACATGAGCGTGACACTGATCTTCCTCGCCGTCATCGCGGCGATCGCGGGATGGTGGCTGTCGCAGCAGCGGATGATGTCGAAGCCCTGGCTGGAGGTCGGCCACCACCACGACCCGCGCCCGCAGGGCCGCCACCCGATCGAACCGGCCAAAATTGGCCTCGGCGTCTTTCTCGCCGTCGTCGGCGCGCTGTTCACCCTGTTCATCAGCGCCTACTTCATGCGCATGGCATCGACCGACTGGTGGTCGACGCCGATGCCGACGCTCCTATGGCTGAACACGGCGGTGCTCGCTGCCGGAAGCCTGATGCTTCATGCCGCCAAGGTATCGGCCGAACGCCACCGTGACGAAGCAAGCCGCACGGCGCTCATCGCCGCCCTTACCTTGGGCCTCGGCTTCCTCGTCGGCCAGGTCTTCGCCTGGCGCGAGCTCACCGATGCCGGATACCTCCTCACCGGCAATGCGGCCAACAGCTTCTTCTACATGATCACCGGCATGCACGGCCTGCACATCGTCGGCGGCCTGATCGCGCTTGCCCGCACCATTCTCGCCACGCGCAAGGGGCCGATCGATGAAAGGGCGACCCTGTCAATCACGCTCTGCGCCACCTACTGGCATTTCATGCTCGCTGTCTGGCTCGTGCTGTTTGCGCTGTTTTCCGGCTGGGCCAACGACTTCATCGACCTCTGCCGGCAAATCTTGACCTAGGAGCCGCCCATGTCCGCGCCGACACATGCACCTGTCACAGAGCCCTTGCCCCGGCCTTCGGGTCTCGCCGGCTTTGCCGCCGATTGGGCATCGGATCAGCGCGCCTTCAAGAATGTCTCCTGGGGAAAGGCCATGATGTGGATCTTTCTCCTGAGCGATACCTTCGTCTTCGGCTGCTTCCTCGTCGCCTACATGTCGGCGCGCATGTCGACCGCGGTCCCCTGGCCGAACCCGAGCGAGGTCTTCGCGCTGCATATCGGCGGTTCGGACGTCCCCCTGATCCTGATCGCCATCATGACCTTCGTGCTGATTTCATCGAGCGGCACCATGGCCATGGCGGTCAACTTCGGCTATCGCCACGACCGGCGCAAGACGGCGATCCTGATGATGCTGACGGCACTCTTCGGCGCCACGTTCGTCGGCATGCAGGCCTTCGAATGGACCAAGCTGATCTCCGAAGGCGTTCGGCCCTGGGGCAACCCGTGGGGTGCGCCGCAGTTCGGCTCCACCTTCTTCATGATCACCGGCTTCCACGGAACGCACGTGACGATCGGCGTCATCTTCCTCTTGATCATCGCGCGCAAGGTCTGGCGCGGCGACTTCGAAACCGGCAAGCGCGGCTTTTTCACCAGCCGCAAGGGGCAATACGAGATCGTCGAAATCACCGGCCTTTACTGGCACTTCGTGGACCTCGTCTGGGTCTTCATCTTCGCATTCTTCTATCTCTGGTGAGGAACAGCCATGACTGACGCACCGGCACATATCGCGGTCAAAGAGCACCAACAGCACCCGATCGGTCTCTATCTGCTGGTCTGGGGCCTACTTTTCGTGCTCAGCACCTTCTCTTACCTGGTCGATTACGTCGGCCTGCAGGGCTATCTCAGATGGTCGCTGATCCTCATCTTCATGATGCTCAAGGCGGGGCTCATCGTTGCCGTCTTCATGCATATGGCCTGGGAACGTCTGGCGTTGATCTACGCGATCCTGCTGCCGCCGCTTCTGGTACTGGTCTTCGTCGCGCTGATGGTATCGGAATCGCACTACGTGCTCTTCAGCCGCCTCACCTTCTTTGGTGCCGCGCCATGACCGGGAAGTTTGCACCGCTCAGAGCAACAGCAACTTCTTGAGGACGGAGAACACTTCCTTATAGGGAAGAATGGTGACGCCGGCAGCGGCGATCGGCAGGAGGGCAGCTGCCGCCACCGGCACGACTGCCGTGCGGCTCAACAGCATCGCCGACAGCTTGCGCGTCGTTTCAAACTGTTTCGTCGGGTCGGCGATGTCATCGGCCTGCTGCTGAACCTCGTCGGTGCTTGCCGCCACCACATTGGTGCCCAGTATCTTCCGCTCGTTTGAGCGGTGATAGCGGGTCGCCTGCGTCCCCAGCATCAACAGGCTGCGCTCCTTCAACTGTCCAAGCGGCTTCGAGAAAGCCGACAGCGGGTAGGCAAAGAGCGCCAGCACGATCACCAGCCAGCCGGTTGCGATCGTGCTGAAGGTGGTGGTTGTCAGGCTTTCCTGCAGCAGATGCTTGGCGATCGCAGCACCTATCGCGGCACTGATACCGAAGATGAAGAGAACATAGGCGTTGGGATAGCTCGCAAGAAAAGAGAGCCCGCCATTGCCGTCTGGATGCGTCGCGACAAGCCGAAGTTCCAGTCGAGCGATCCGGCGCAGAAGCTGCGCCCAGACGAGGTGTCGCCACAGCCCGCGCAGCAACAGGAACACGAACAGCGGCTGGCTGACGACGATCGTCCACCAGCCGGCCGCCGTGATCCGCCGCCCCTCCGCGGAGACGTCGACCGCCCAGGATGCGACACCCGACGTGCGCATGTTGAGGTAGGCAAAGATGGCGGCAAGAAGCGCCAAGCCAAGACAGACCGCCTCCGCTAGCCGCGGCGGGCAAGCGCAACCGTCACGACGTCGCCAAATGCCTGCACCGAGCCCGGCGCGACGATCGGCGCCTTCAGGAACTGCCCGAGCTTGATGTGCAATCCGCGCTCGACCTGCTGTTCGGCCAGCACAAACGCGCCGACGCCGATGGCAAACCGGCCCCAGACGCCCAGATCACCGAGATAGGAGCCTGGCGCGTCGACGGAAAGAAAGCTGCGCGGCAGCCCAAGCAGCAACGGCACCAACCAGGCAAGCGCTACGAACAACAGCGCGCGCCTTCCGGTCTTCAGCGCATGTTCGCGTAGTAACCCGAGCCGGCGTTGCAATTCGAAAAACGGCCCGCCATGCGCGGCGAGATACTCGCCCGGCGAAAGATCGCGGCGCGGCGATGTTGCCGTTCCCTGTTCGGCGCTCTTGCGAACCTTTTCTTCAATACTCAATGGCGCTCAATCCTCGGTGATGGTCCAGTTGTCGTTGGGATTGAACTGCTTGATATCGCGCGCCATCGCAGCGGTGTCCGCGCCGAGATCCGCCTGATAGACGATGCCGTTCCGGTTGACGACAAAGGTATGAACGCCGGTCTCACCGTATTTCACCGGCCAGGCCACCAGCCCAAACCCTGCGATCATGTTGCCGTTGATGACATAATCGTAGGAGCCGCCGGCGATGTTTCCGCCCTGCCGCGTCAGGATCTTGAAGCGGTAGCCATAATAGCCTTCGTCGGCCTTGGCCTTGTCCAATTGAGCCTGCGAAAGATCGCCTGCAGGGCTGTCACCATCCCCCTGCTCTGCCGGCCAGTAGAGGCCATCGGTCTTGCCTTCGCTCGAAATCAGCTTCTGGGCATATTCGAACACGCCATCGCCGTCGTGATCTTCTTGAGTATATTCTTCCTGCGCGTCCACATAGGCTCGCGCCGTGTTGATCGCCTCAAGCTCATTCTCACCAACGCGGCGATTGATGATCTCTTCGATCCCGGCATAGGTGTCGAACGCCCACTTGCCGTCTTCCCCCTTGACGATCGGGAAGGGCAAGGGCCAGAGCTGATCGCCGATCTCGACAATCTTGTTTTCGCCCGCGTCGGTCAGGATCACCTTTTTGGCGGCACCCGCCTTGATCTGTTCGTAGGTGTTCATCACACCTTCGCCTGTTTTCAGCTTTTCGGCATCAAGGCCCAGCAGCGCGGCAAGTTTGCCGAAATCGCTCGAACTCATTGCATCCTTGAAGGCTGAAGCCGCCTTGTCCGAATCGTCGAAGGTGGGAGGATCGGTCTGCGAGATATAGTCTGCAAGTTCGGCCGGCTGGCTCTCTGCCGCCAACGTCGCTCCGGCGTAGCCCGACAGGCCGAGCAGCAGCAGCCCGACACCCGAACGGAAAATCATGCTCTGACGATGATACCTGGTCATGACCATACCCTCCCGTTTCTCGCGCTCAACCACGACGTCCGCCACCACCGCGTCCACCGCCACCACCATGGCGAGCCCCACCGCCGCCGCCGTGTCCAACGGACCGATGCGGCACGCCCCCACTGCGGGCGCCGCCACCCATCGCCTGGCCGCCGCGCCGCGATTGCACTTGCGTCACCTTGCCCGGCCGCACTTCGCCCAGACCTGATGGCTTGCGCGGACGATTGTCGGCTTTTCCTGCCGGACGCGGCTTGCTCGCCGGTCGGTTGGCCTTGCCGCCGGAACCGCCGCCGGGTTTCGAGATGTTCCCGGGCCGCTGCGCCGCCGCGGATCCAGCGTTCGGCCTTGCATTAGCCGGCCGGTTCTTCGCACCATCGATCTTGTTGCTGCGAACATCCTTCAGATCCTTGAAGGAGCCCGTGTCTACCTTCTGGCGCAGGTTGGCACTCGCATCGCTTCTGGTGATCTTGGCCTTGTCGCGGATGTTGTTATTGCCGTTGGCTTCGATGCTGTTCTTCATGTTCGAACGGTCGAACTTGGCGAACTGGTCCTTGTCGATATTGATCTTGCTGCGGTCGACATTCTTCCAGTCGATGTCGTTGAACTTGACCTTGCCGTTGATATCGACGTTGTTGAAGCACTTGTTGCAGTCGACGTCGATGTCGCCATTGTAGCGCCCACCCCAAACACCCCAGTCGTCCCAATCGACCATCGCACCGAACACCGCGCCGGTGACCACACCGGCAAAGAACGTCGCCGTTGGATAGTAGTAGTTCGGATAGGGCTCGGGATAGTAGGACAACGGTTGGGGCGCATAGTTTGGCGCGTAGAGCATCTCCGGCTCGTATTGCGGCACATAGATCTTTTCCGGATTGGCCGCCTGAATGATGACGTTGTCGTTCTCCTGAACGACCTTCATCTTGTCGTCGGTCTTGAGCACGCCTGAAGCGACCGCCTTGTCGCGCAGCTGCTGAATGGCGATCAGCACATCCTTTTGCTGGTAGGCCATTGCATCGGAAAGGGACTGCGTCCAATCGATATCCTCGCTCATCATCTTGACGATATCGGGATAGTTCAGAAGTGAAATGACGCTGCCATCCCACGTGTCCTTGGGCTTCAGGTCCTTGTTCTTCTTGAGGTTATCAAGATAACGCTCAGCTTCGACGATCTGCAGCGGAAAGAGCGAAGCCGACGCGATGAGCGCGACCAGTTCGTCTGGATAAAGCGCGATGCGGGCGACAAGGATTTCGAGCTCTTCTTCGCTGAGCGGCTCCGGCGTGTCCGCGTCGGCCTGCTGGGCAGCCGAAGGATCGGTGGCCGCCTGCTCCTGCGCAAAGGCGCTAAAGTTGTAAGTGTAGGGCTCCGGTATCAACAAACACGCAGTCGCCAGGAAGCAGATCGATCGATGCAAACGGATGACACTCTTCACTGCCATTTCCCCTCCCCGTTCGGACGCACTGTTGCGTCACCTGTCTTGCCTGCTGGTGCGTGGGTTTCTATCTGCCTGTCTGCTGGTCTCATATGTTGGCAGCGCATCGGCCGCCGCAAGTGTTGGTTGACACTATTGCATACGCTCTCTCTTTTTCAATGCACAAATGATGACCACACGACGGTACACACCATAGGTTGTGCCAAGTTGGCGCAACGAGCCTGCCGCCCTACGCCCAAACGGCCGGGTCCTGCCCAATTGGATGTAGACGAATTGCAGGCTCTTCTTTTCCAGCATCTGGCTTCAGAATAGCGGTTTAATGCGGACCCATGTCCTGCGCGATATCGCAGGGCCTGGGCTGAACCGTGGATTGGAGAAACGGCAATGACGGAAAATCGTCCCTTGTCGGAAGCGGCGCCGAATGCGAACACCAATCAGAACACGGTCGCGACCGCTGCCGGCGGGCATCTCGCGTTGGTCCCCACCTGGCTTCCCCTCGATCTCGTTCCGGATCCGGACCACAATTCGGCCGGTGCCGGGGGTAATGGAACCAGCATCGGTACCCTCGACAGCAATACGCTCGCCGTTTTCATGCCCTCCAACGCTGCTATCACCGGCCCGCATTCGGCCGCGGATGCGCAGCAGGGCAATGACGCCCTGATCAACCAGCACGCCACCGAAATGGCCGGCATGGGAGGCGACGGCGGCAGCGGCAATCTTGCGGGCAGCGGCGGCGGCAATGCCGGCGGCGGTGGCCACGGCACCTTCATCGGCAGCCTGGTCAGCACGGATGTGGGGGTATTTGCCCCGGTGAATACCGCCGTTGCGGCAGGGCCGGGATCGACGGCGACGGCCAATCAGGCCAACAACGCGGCAATGCTGCAAGGCGCCACCCAGATCGGCGGCATCGGCGGATCGGGCGGCGACCACAACATTGCCGGCGGCGGCACATCCGCCAACCATGGGACATCCATCACCTTCACCGGCGACAACTTCGCCGGACACGGCGGTGACGGCACCTTCATCGGCAGCATGATCGATGTGAACGTGGCGGTGTTTTCGCCGATCAACATCGCCATCGGTGCGGCCGGCGGAGCCGCCTCGGCTCACCAGACCAACAACGCCATCTTCGATCAGGGCGGCGTGCAGATCGCCGGTATCGGCGGTGCCGGCGGTGGCTTCAACCTGTCGTCCGACACGATCTTCACCGGCGACCAGATGGCTGGCGGTGGTGGGTCCGGTTACTCGAACGGCAGCATGGTCGATGTCAGCATTGGTTATTTCCACCCGATCAACATTGCGGTACCGGCCGGTGGCACGGCCGATGCCCAGCAGCTTGATCACGTGCTCTTCGACCAGCACGCGCTACAGATGGCTGGCGTCGGTGGTCTTGGCGGTGAGGGCAATCTGTCGGATGCCCATTCGGCGCTCGTGGACGATATCCTCAGCCTTGTCGATGGAATCTGAAGTCGGACAGCTCGCACAGTCCGTTTCGAACCTGACCCGGCACGAATGTCAAAACGCACCCGCAGTCGGGTGCGTTTGTCTGTCGCCGATACCACGCACTCCCGCATGGCAAGCCAGCGCCCCATACCCCGCCCAAAGGGACGTCACCGAATATCCAGCTAGTTCGCACGCTCGATAGCGCTCACCATTCAATCGCGGTTACCCCGTCTGCCAAACGGTATCGCTGGCACCGAACCGCTTAAGAGAACACGGGGGTCACGATACTTAGAGGAGCAACGCTATGCCTATTCCGCAAGCATCTGACACGATCAACCTCACCGACTCCAATGCTGGCGATGCAAGCGCCGGCAACGGCGGCGACGGCTTCAACTATGGTGATATTCACTACAATCCGGTCGCCTATGTCGCCAATTCACAAACGGTAGAAGGTGCCTACACCAAGCTCTACAACGGCGATCATGTCTGGCAGGACGCCGGATGGGGAACCGGTGACGGCGGCGACGGTGGACTTGCCCAGGCACGGGACGGCCTGTTGGCCGTGCTGACCAACAACGGCTCGGGCGGCGCCGGCGGCGACGCCTATTCCAATGGCGATCAAGGCAACACCAGCGGTGGCAATGTTGCAGCGGTTGCTGCAGACACAACGGCAACGCAGAACACCCAGTTCCTGGCCGACCAGCATGCAACCATTCTCGCCGGCGTCGGCGGCAATGGCGGCAATGGCAACCTTGCACAGGGCGGCGATATCTCCTCGGCCTTGGTTCACACCAATCCGTTCACGGAAACCAACACGTCAACGGACATAGACACCACGACCGAAACCACATCGGTCTCGAACGCGCTCGACCATTTCATCAACGCATTCGGATCGATCGACCTCAACGACATCGGTTCGTGAATTTTTCATGAGGATCGCCGGTTTCGGCCGACGATCCTCATCCTTGCATGCGTCTTGCCAAGCCCTTGCCTTGTCAGAATCGATTGCACCGAGATCTGATAATGACAGCCAATTCGACACCCACGCCGCGCGAACCAACGCATCTGGTCATGGCCCTCAGGGCCTGCGCCAGCGCCTTTGGCCTGGTCTTCCTCTATAGCTGCGGCTACAATCTCTTTCTGCTCACCCCCTCCATCTATCTGCTGCAGATCTACGATCGCGTGCTGTCGAGCCGCAGCGCCGATACGCTGGTGATGCTGACGCTGATCGTTGCGGTCGCCGTGGTGGTCGGATCGCTCCTGGATATCGTTCGCCGCGCCGCCCTGTCGCGCATCGGCAGTTGGCTTGATCACCGGTTGCGCCCGGTGGTTCTCACGGCCTCCTTCGAATATGGCGCCCGTACCAGCACCGCAGTTGCGACCGATTGCTACAAGGACCTGTCGACGCTCAGGCAGTTTCTGGATTCGCCGGCAAGTTCGCTGCTCTTCGACGTTCCCTGGGCGCCCGTGTTCCTGCTGCTGCTGTTTCTCGTCCATCCGCTGCTCGGCGTGATCGGCGTGCTGAGCGCCGTCTCGCTGCTGCTCCTGGCCGTCCTCACCGAACTGGCGACCCGACGTCCGCTCACCCACGCCAACCGCGCCCTTGCGCGCAGCTACGTGCGCTTTGCGACCGCGCTCAAATACATCCAGGTTATCCGTGCGATGGGCATGCAGGACGGCGCCGCGCAGATCGTCTACCGCGACGCCGAAGCGGCCAGGAAGGCACAGGATGCCGCGATGCAGCGCACCGAGATCATTCTTGGCCTGTCAAAATCCGTGCGTACGCTCACGCAGATCCTGATGATGGGTGCTGCCACCTGGCTGGTGCTCGAGGAAAACAGCAGTCCGGGCATCATCTTCGTTGCCAGCCTGCTGCTCGGCCGCGGCCTTGCCCCGGTCGAAGGGGCGATCGGTGCCTGGCGCTCCTTTGCTTTTGCCCGCAGCGCCTTCGAACGGCTCAATCAGATGCTGATTGCGGTCGCCGCTGACAGCGACGCGCGCATGGTTCCCGTGCCGGAACCGAGCGGCCTTATCCTCGACAGTGTCGGCTACACCCTGCCCTATGCCGATCGCCAGATATTGCGGGGCGTAACCCTGCGCCTGGCGCCGGGCGACTGCGTCGCCCTGATCGGACCATCGGGATCGGGAAAGTCGACGCTCGGCCGGATCATGGCAGGCGTCGAGCCGGCCACGAGCGGATGTGCACTTCTCGGCGGCGTCGATATCTCCGCCCTGCGGCTTTGCGCGGGCACGCGCCATGTCGGTTACCTGCCGCAGGACATCGAGCTCTTCGGCGGCGCCGTCAAGGATGTCATTGGCCGGCTGGACGGATCCAACCCCGGCAAGGCGATCGAGGCGGCCAAGCTCGTCGGCTTGCATGAAACGATCATGCGACTGCCCAAGGGCTACGACACCGATATCGGCGAAGGCGGCGGCCTGCTCCTGCGGGCGCAGCGCCAGCAGCTTGGTTTGGCACGCGCCGCCTACGGCAATCCGTCGCTGGTGGTGCTCGATGATCCCAATTCGAGCCTCGACTACGACGGCGAGCGCAAGCTGTTCACCGCCATATCGCGGATGAGGTCGCGCGGCATGATCGTCGTCGTCATCACCCATCGCATGGGAATTCTGCCTGTCACCAACAAGATCGCCATCCTGCGCAACGGCACGGTCGACGCCTTCGGCGACAGCGAACAGATTTTTGAGACTCATCTTCAACCGCCGGCGCGGACCGGAACATAGGAGGGGGATCGCACAATGCTCCCCGCACAGATCGACCGGCCTCCATCACGATCCGCTGTTGCAAGCAGCGCGGCCAATCATCTGGCAAAGGCGCAAGGTCAAATCGGCAAATTGCTTACCTATGCGCCGACCGACGGCCTCGTGCCGATCGAACTCGCCGCCGCCTCGCCGATGTCGCGGCTTCGCTCCGTCGCCAGGACCGGCAATCTGCTCATCGGCTTTTTCGTCGTCGGCCTCGGCACCTGGTCGGCATTGGCACCGCTTACCAGCGCGGCAGTCGCCTCGGGGGTCGTCGAACCGGAATCCAGCCGCAAAACCATCCAACATCTCGAAGGCGGCATCATCAGGCAGATCCGCATCAAGAACGGAGATACCGTTACCTCCGGCCAGATCCTGATCGACCTGGACGACACCAAATTCCGCTCGGAGCGGGACAGCCTGAAGGGGCAGCTCTGGGATGCGGAGGCAAGGCATGCGCGTTTGCTTGCCGAGCAGGACGATGCCGACAGCATAACCTACCCGCCCGAAATGCTGGCCGCCATGGTCGACAATCCCGCGATCAACGCGATCGTCACCGGTCAGCAGCGGATTTTCGAAACCCGCCGCCAGGTCATGCGCGCCGAAATTGCGATCACTGAAGAAAAGATGAAACAGGTGCAGCAGGAGGTCGCCGGTCTCACCGCACAGAAGGCGGCTCTGAGCGAACGTGTCGAAATCTCCAGACAGGAGTTGGAGAGCGTCACGACGTTGACCAAGAAGGGGCTGGAAAAGAAGAGCCGTGTCCTCAATCTGCAACGGGAAAAGGCCGATATCAGCGGGCGGGTCGGCGAAAGCGCCGCCCAGATCTCCCGTGCCTATCAAGTGATCAGCGAAGCCCAGGCCTATCTCGTCAAGCTTCGAAGCGATCGCCTGAACGAGGTGGCGCAAACCATGCGCGAAACGGAAACGCAGATCCTGCAACTGAGCGAAAGGCTGCGTGCGATCGACGACCAGCTTGCGCGAACTGCGATCAGGGCGCCTGAGGACGGCGTGATCATGGACTTGCGGGTCCATACAACCGGCGGCGTTATCGGCGCCGGTGAACCGCTTGTCGATCTCGTTCCACGCAAAGGCCGCCTGATCGTCACCGCCCGCGTCCGGCCAGAGGACATCAATCTCGTGCATCCCGGCCTCACGGCGCAGGTGCATCTGCTCCCCTACAACCAGCGTCGGGTCCCGCTGCTGAAAGGTCAGGTCGAATATGTCTCGGCGGACCGTCTGGTCGACAAGCAGACCGGCCAATCCTACTACGCCGCGACGATCCATGTCGTTGATGAACGATTGGCCACGATGAGCGAGGTCGAGTTGGTCGCGGGCATGCCGGCCCAAACCCTGATCGAAACGGGTACGAACAGCGTGGCGCTCTATGCATTGAGACCACTGCTTGACAGTTTCAACAGAGCATTTCGTGAGGACTGACACAGCCTTGGCCGGTGGCTCCGTGCACGGTGCAAATGAAGGTGCGGCTCCGTTGTTGCCGACGCACCCCACTCTTGGCTCGCGGGCACCCCTGATCCGGCCGAAGGATACGATAATGGGCAAACGAAAATTCGACGACGACGAAATCATGGGTATTCTGAGGGAACATCGGACCGGCGCGACGGTAGCGGAAGTTTGCCACCGCCATGGCATCAGCGAGCCGACCTTCTACCGCTGGCAATCCTCACAGCTTCGAACCGTCGGCTTCGACGTTGGGCGCATACGCGCGCTGGAGCTGGAAAACCAGAAGCTGAAAAAACTGCTGGCCGAAGCCATGTTGACGGCCGCGACACTGAGCGAGATGCTAGCGAAAGCCTCGAAATAACGATAGCGACTATGGTATCGCCAATCCGTTGCGCGGCGATGCCCTGCCGCCCAGTCGGGCAACGACCTCCGTGCGGTTCTGAACCTGCAGCTTCCGCATGATGTGCTGGAGGTGCATCTTCACGGTATGCCCCGAGAGGTTCAGCTTGCCGGCGATAACCTTGTTGGACGAGCCGCATTGCAACTCAGCCAGAACATCGGTTTCCCGCGGCGTGAAGTCGGCATGAAGGAGATCGTCGCGGCGCGGCCGCCTGGCGGGGTCAGCCTCTTCAGGCCTCAAATGCAGCGCTGTCCCATCGCCAAAGGTCCCCAGCGGATGCGGACAGAACACACCGCCCGCCAGCACCAACCTGAGGCCCGCAAGAGCGATTTCGATTGGCAGCGACGTTGTGAAGAAGCCGCGGATGCCCATCTGCAGCGCCTGCGTTGCCATCGAGATATCGTCCGTATCCGACAGCAAGGCGATCGGCGCATCGGAGAAACGCTCGGAGATGGCCGCAAGATCGGAACGCAGACTGCTGCTTCCGACGTCCCTCCCCGCCAGATCCAGCGTAATCAGACGGATGTCCATACCGAGTGCCCTGTCCAGGCTCGCGGTCGAGATCATGTCGATGAAGGTCCACCCCGCCAGTTCGCGCTCCAGCAGCGTGACAATGGCAGTGCGGGCGAGAGTATGCGGTTCGACGACGATACCGGTGGGTGCATTGCGCCCTTTGCGGCGCAGCGTTCCTGAACTGATGGACACGAGCCGACCCCCAGGATGTTTGCAACCTCTAAGGTCAGCATACTATGCCCGAACATGCATCATGTCATGAGAAAATGGGGATTAATCCGATCGGACCAGTCCCGGCAAACCGTTGACAACATACGGTTTTTTTAAGCGCACTCACTGGCGTTGGGCGCTGTAACATATCTTGAGTAGTAAAATACACCCAGTTCGTTGCGACGATGATCGAAAGCCTATCATCGCAGCGGTCACAATTTTGCAACCGAGTTCGGCGAGATACCGCTCTCGTTTTGTCAAAATGGACGCTGAACCGGTTGCCGTTCCGGCGATACCTTCCGCCTGATCATCGCTTTGGAGTTGGTCCCAGAACGCCAAAAAGCCCGCGGACCTTTCGGTCTCGCGGGCTTTTTGTTTGATTTGGTTGCGGGGGCAGGATTTGAACCTGCGGCCTTCAGGTTATGAGCCTGACGAGCTACCGGGCTGCTCCACCCCGCGCCATCTCGGTAAACCGCT